>CAWHPT010000034.1:0-90841 GCA_963831225.1 uncultured Alphaproteobacteria bacterium | reverse complement strand
TGGCCGAACTGGCGCGGCTGTCCCGGCCGCAAACCTTGCTGAGGGGAGCCTTGCTGCGGCGTACCGGGCGGCGTCTGCGGCTGCACGTTCTGCTGCTGCGGCTGTCCGGGGGCCCCACCTTGTGGCGGCATCCTTGTTGCGGCAAGTCCTTGTTGCGGCAAGCCTTGCGGGGGCTGGCCGAACTGGCGCGGCTGTCCCGGCCGCAAACCTTGCTGAGGAGAGCCTTGCTGCGGCGTACCGGGCGGCGTCTGCGGCTGCACGTTCTGCTGCTGCGGCTGTCCGGGGGCACCACCTTGTGGCGGCAACCCCTGCGGCGGCTGGCCGAACTGGCGGCGCTGCCCCGGCACGACGCCTTGCCCCGGCGTTCCGGGCGGCGTCTGCGGCTGCACGTTCTGCTGCGGTTGTCCGGGCGCGCCCTTGCCTTGCGGCGGCTGGCCGAACTGGCGTCGCTGCCCGGGGCCGACGCCTTGTCCCGGCGTGCCGGGTGGCGTCTGCGGCTGCACGTTCTGCTGCGGCTGTGCGGGAGCACCGCCGCCACCCTTCGGTTGCCCGAGCTGACGCGGCGCGCCTTGCGGCGGCGTTCCCTGCGGCGGCTGGCCGAGCTGTCGCGGCGCGCCTTGCGGTGCGCCTGGTGGTGTGCCTTGCGCGCCCGGCGGCGGTCCGCCGGGTTGCGCGCCTTCGGCGGCGGACCTTTCTGCAGCGGCTGGCCGCCCTTCGGCGGCGGCTGCTTGCCCTTCTGCTGCGCGGGTCGGTCGGAGCCGGGCCGGCCTGCGCCAGCATGATCCCTTCCGACGGCATGGTCACGTCCGGCGCGCTGCGGGTGTCGGCCATGCTCGCGCGCGGAAGTGTAACCGTCGCCAGCATCGTGCCGGCCAGCAAAGCGTAACGGAGATTTCTGATTCATCTTGGTCCCTGCATGGGGTGCGGACAGGAACGTCCGCCGCACGTGATGGAGGGTCACCCCAAAGCTATGCGATACCTGCGCATTGGGGCCGGAGTTTGTTGCGCGAATCGCGCGCAGATTAACAGGCGTTCAGAACGCGACGCACGTTTATCGCTTGGCGCGCTGATGGAACTCGCAATGGAACTCTGTCGCTGACACGCGGGTCAAGCATGCGGTCGGCAAAAGCGGGATACCAGTGTTGGGCCGTCGTCACCTGCCCGTGCGCATCCGGCCGAGCAGGTCCGCCGTCGGCCAGCCATCGGCCGGCATGCCGAGCTTGACCTGGATGTCGCGGATGGCGACGCGGCTTTTCAAGCCGAGCACGCCGTCGACGCGGCCGACATCATAGCCGCGCTGTTGCAGGAGCTGCTGCAGCTCGCGCGTTTCCTCGAACGTGATCTTCGGAAGATTCGGATTGCCGCGATTGAGCGCCGGGGCGCCTTCGAGGCGATTGGCGTAATAGGCCGCGGTCAAGGAATAGTTCAGTGACTGGTTCCATTTCAGATAGGCCTGGAAATTGTCGTAGGCCATGAACGCCGGTCCGAAGCGTCCGACCGGCAGCACCACCGATGCCGGCAGATTGTCGTTCGGGCAGCGGCTTGCCGTCGGCGCGGGTGACGCCCCACGCCACCCATTGCGAGCGCGGATGCTGGCTCGAAAGGTCCGCTTCCTTCCAAGGCAGATTGGCTGGAACGCGCACCTCCTGCAGCCAAGGCTCGCCGCGCTTCCAGCCGAGATGGACGAGATATTTTCCGGTCGAGCCGATCACGTCGGGCACGCTCCTGATCAGGTTGCGCCGGCCATCGCCGTCATAGTCGATCGCGTGCGCCATGTATTCCGACGGCATCATCTGCGTCTGCCCGAGCTCGCCCGCCCAGGAGCCGATCATCTCGTCGGCGCGCAGATCGCCGCGCTCGATCAGGCGCAGCGCGTCGAACAGATGCTCGCGGAACATCTCCGGGCGGCGGCAGTCGTAGGCCAGCGTCGCCAGCGAGCGGATCGAATGGTCCTTGCCCTGGCCGGCGCCGAAGTCGCTTTCCAGCCCCCAGAACGCGGTGATCACCGAGGCCGGCACGCCGAATTCCTTCTCCTGGCGTGCGAACAGCGCCTGATGCTTCTTCATCTGGTTGGCGCCGTTGGGAATGCGGCCGCCGGCCAGCATCTTGTCGGAAATTTCGAGAAAGTTCTGGGCGAAGAAACGCTGCCCGCGATCGATATTGATGATGCGCTGGTCGAGCACGAGATAGGGCGAGGCGGCCGCAATGGCGGCTTGCGAGATTCCCTGCGAGGCCGCTTCGCGCTTGAAGCTCGCCAGCCACGGCTCGAACGGTGCGGTGTTGCGGCAGTTCGCCTGCGCCGATGCCGCGCTCGACGGCGCGCCGACCGCCAGCATCGCCAACAGCGCCCAAGCTGGTCGCATGGAACTTGCATCACTCGCTTGCATCTGCATCTCGCTTGCATCCCCACTCGCATCTTGCCGTCCGCTTTCGCGCCACCGCATCTGCGGCCGATCAGCCTGCCGGGCTCGCGCCTTGCGCTGCTTGCTCGCGCAATGGCAACTCGCCTATCCTGATAGAGGGGGCCGTCACATCAGTCGATCGCGGCCCTGCAACAGGTTACCGGCGCGCTTCAAAGACGACGAGTTTTCGACAACATCATGACGCGGTAAGGAGATCGCGCTCACCCGGAGGCAGGACATGCGACGGCAATTCATCATTGCGCTCGGCGTCGGCTCGGCGCTCATCCTCGCCGGCGCGGCGCTGGCGCAGCAAGGTGCGCCGCCGGCGCCGGCGGCTGCACCATCGGCTGCACCCGCGCCGCCGCCCGACTATGGCCCGCCGATCACCAATGAGCAGGCCAAGGCGGTTGCGGCGGCGGCCTTCGCCGAAGCCAAGAAGAACAACTGGCGGATGGCGTTCGCCGTGGTGGGGCCGGCGGGCGAGCTGATCTATTTCGAGAAGATGGACGGCAGCCAGATGGCCGCCCCCGACGCCGCCCAAGGCAAGGCGCGCACGTCCGTGATGTACCGCCGTCCAAGCAAGGCATTCGCGGATCAACATGCCGCCGGCAACACCGCATTCACCACGTTTCCCGATCGGCCGGTGGCGTCGGAAGGCGGCATCCCGATCGTGGTCAACGGCAAGATCGTCGGCGCCATCGGCGCGAGCGGTGGCACCGGCCAGCAGAACGGCATGGCCGCGAGCGCCGGGGCGGGCGCAGCCAAGTAACCTCACGGTGGCATAACCAAGTAACCTCACGGTGGCTTATAACATGTGCGCGAGCGGCCACCGGGCGCACTGCGGACGACTTATATCCTGTGGAACTTTCGCAAGCTCGCGGGGTTTCCCGGCTGCGGGCACCCGTTTCTCCAATCCGGAATTGGCATGACTCCCTCGTCACTCGTCCTTCGTCGCCGTCGCGAGGAAGATGACGCCGCACCGGTCGCGGCCGCCGCGCCCGACGATCCTCGCGTCAGCTGGCGGGACGCCTTCCGCGTCGTTCGCGCGGAAACCGAACGCCGCGCAGCACCGCTCACCGCCGAGGACCAGGTGGTGCAATCGATGGCCGATGCCAGTCCGACCAAGTGGCATCGCGCGCATACCACCTGGTTCCTGGAGCAGTTCCTGCTGCGTCCGTGCTTGCCCGGCTATCGCGTCTTCGATGAGCGGTTCGCTTATCTCTTCAACTCCTATTATGTCGCCGCCGGCCCGCGCCACGCTCGCCCGCAGCGCGGACTGATCACGCGCCCGGATTGCGACGACGTGACCGCGTTCCGGTCCCATGTCGACGCGGCGGTCGAGCGCCTGCTCGCCACCGCAGGAGAGTCCGATCTTGCGGAGGTGATCCGCATCCTCGAGATCGGCCTGCATCACGAGCAGCAGCATCAGGAGCTTCTGCTCACCGACATCCTGCACGCGTTCGCGCAGAATCCGGCGGCTCCCGGCTACGACCCCGCCCGGGGCGCGCCGCCGCGATCCACCTCGGCTGGATTCGCGCAATTGCCGCCCGGTATCCACCAGATAGGTTTTGCCGGGCAAGGCTATTGCTTCGACAATGAAGGCCCGGCGCATCAGGTCTTCCTGGCGCCGGCGCGGATTGCGCGGGCGCTCGTCAGCAACGCGCAATGGCTCGAATTCATGGCCGACGGCGGCTATGCGACGCCGGCGCTTTGGCTCTCCGATGGCTGGGCGGCGGTCGAGGCCGAAGGCTGGAAGGCGCCGGGCTATTGGCGCGAGGTGAACGGCGCCTGGCAGTCGCTCACGCTCGCCGGGCTCGCGCCGGTCGATCCCGCAAGCCGCGGTGACCCATGTGAGCTATTACGAAGCGGACGCGTTCGCGCGCTGGGCCGGCAAGCATCTGCCGAGCGAGGCGGAGTGGGAGGTGGCGGCGCGCGCCGGTCTCATCGGCGACGCCTTCGGCGTGGCGTGGCAGTGGACGCGCAGTGCCTATTCGCCTTACCCCGGCTACCGCGCGGCGCAGGGCGCACTCGGCGAATACAACGGCAAGTTCATGGTCAACCAGATGGTTCTGCGCGGCAGCTCGCAGGTGACGCCGGCCGGCCACTCGCGCGTGAGCTACCGCAATTTCTTCCATCCGCCGGCGCGCTGGCAGTTCAGCGGGTTGCGCCTCCTGGACTATGATGTGTGAAGTTGGAAACGCGCCGGCGCGCAAGCCCGACGATCGGAGTGACGATGCCAACCAGTGCCGCGCTGCGCGACCATCGCGCCGATGCGCTGTCCCCGTTCGCGCGCGATGTCATCGCCGGATTGACGTCGCAACCCAAGCGGCTTCCTCCGAAATACTTCTACGACCATGCCGGTGCGCAGCTGTTCGAACAGATTACTGCGCAGCCGGAATATTATCCGACGCGCTGCGAGCTCGAAATCCTGCGCGACTTTTCGCCGGAGATCGCGCGCCTGTTCCCACCAGGCTCGGCGCTGATTGAATTCGGCAGCGGGTCGAGCAGGAAGGTCCGCATTCTGCTCGATGCCGCGCCCGCGATCGCGGCCTATGTGCCGGTCGATATTTCCGTCGAGATGCTCACGCAGGAGGCGGCCGAGCTGCGCCGCGATTATCCCGGTCTCGACGTGCTGCCGGTCGCGGCCGATTTCACGCGGCCGTTCGCCTTGCCGGCCCAGGTGGCGACCATGCCGCGTACCGGGTTCTTTCCCGGCTCCACCATCGGTAACTTCGAGCCGGGCGGGGCTGGCGTGTTCATGGGCCATGCGCGGCGCATGCTCGGAGCGCGCTCGCGCATGCTGATCGGGGTCGACCTGGTGAAGGACACGGCCGTCCTCGACGCCGCCTACAACGACGCCGCCGGCGTCACCGCCGCGTTCAATCTCAACCTGCTGGCGCGGATCAATCGCGAGCTCGATGGCGACTTCGACCTGGACGGCTTTCGCCATCACGCCTTCTACGATTTCGAGCGCCGCCGCGTCGAGATGCATCTCGCCAGCACGAAGCGCCAGAAGGTGAGGGTCTGCGGACACACCATCGAGTTCCGCGCCGGCGAAACCATCCACACCGAGAACAGCTATAAGTATTCCCGATTGTCCTTCCAGACGATGGCGCGCGAATTCGGTTGGAATCTGGTTGCCGGCTGGACCGATTCAGAATTCAATTTCCTGGTTCAGGCACTGGCCGCCGACGGATAACTCTTCCAAGGCAAGACGCAGCTTCAAGCGGCCCGCCGCGCCTTGATTCGTCTTGCATCTTCGGGTTTCAGGTTTCGCCGCGCCATTTTCAGGTCGTAGCGGGTTTGCAGGTTCATCCAGAACTCCGGACTGTTGCCGAAATACAAGCCCAGCCGGAGCGCGGTGTCGGCCGTGATGCGCCGCCGGTTGTTGACGATCTCGGCGATACGGTTCGGTGAGACACCGACGGCCTTCGCGAGCTGGTTCTGAGACAGGCCGAACCCGGCCAGGAACTCCTCCTTCAGCATTTCGCCGGGAGTGACCGGTGCAAACTCGTTCTCAGCCATCGTCGTCTCCTGTCAGTGGTAATCCACGATTTGGACTTCATGTGGCTCGCCATCGATCATCCCGCCCTTATACCGACTACCGGTATACGGTCAAGACAACCTTGTTCTTGCGATTTGCTTCGAAAACTCCATCGTCGCGCATTGAATTTCGTCTAGCATGCCTCAATGATCTCTCCGCCGCATCGCCAACGGGTCCGGCCTCAGGCCGGCCCGATGACAGGCTCAGGCGGGGCATCCAGTATCCCGAGTGTAAGCGATCGCGCCGACACGGCGCCTCTATCAGCCGAGGGGACCGAGGTTGCCTCGCCATGGCGCCGCCGCTGATCGAGATCGACAGGCTCTGGAAGTCGTTCGATCGCGGACGCACCTTCGCCGTTCAGGACGTGAGCCTGACGGTCGAGGCCGGAAGCTTCCTGGCGATGGTGGGAGCTTCCGGCTCCGGCAAGACCACCACACTGAAAGCCATCAATCGCCTGATCGAGCCCGAGCGCGGCGAGATTCGAATCGAAGGCGCGGGCATTGCCAGCCAGGATGCCGCCGGGCTTCGCCGTCGCATCGGCTATGTCTTCCAGGGCATCGGCCTGTTCCCGCACATGAGCATCGCGGAGAACATCGGCATCACGCCGCAGCTTCTGGGCTGGCCGCGGGCGAAGATCGCCTCACGCACCCAGGAAGTCCTCGAGCTCGTCGGACTGCCGCTCGGATATGCCGCCCGCTTTCCGGACATGCTTTCCGGGGGGGAGCGCCAGCGCGTCGCGCTGGCGCGCGCGATCGCTGCGGGTCCGCGCATCGTGCTGATGGACGAGCCGTTCGGAGCGCTCGACCCGATCACGCGCGATACGATCGGGTCGGCCTATCGGGCTTTGCATGATGCGCTCGGCCTGACCACGATCATGGTGACGCACGACGTGCTCGAAGCCGTCCTGCTGGCCGACCGGATCGCGGTGATGCAGGGCGGTCGCGTCCTGGCGCATGGAACGCCGCGCATGCTGATGTCGAAGCAGGCCGATCCTGCGGTCGCGGCGCTGCTGGGCATGCCGCAGCGTCAGGCCGAGCGCGTTCGCGCGGTGTTGGGCGAGGACGGCAGCGGGCGCCACAATGGATGAACGCATCGCAGGCGCCTTCCAGGTCCTGCCCGATTACCTTTCGCAGCACGTGCTGTTGAGCGCATCGGCGCTCGCCTTGGGCGCGATGATCGGGCTGCCGCTGGCGGTATTGGCCACACGCCACGCAAGGCTGCGATGGCCGCTGATGGCGGCAGCCAGCCTGGTGCAGACGATACCGGGCCTGGCGCTGCTGGCGCTGTTTTATCCGCTGCTGCTCGGGCTCTCGCTGCTGACCAGGTCTTTCCTCGGCTTCGGCATCCCGGCGCTCGGCTTCCTGCCGTCGGTGCTGGCCCTGACGCTGTATGCCGTGCTGCCGATCCTGCGCAACGCCGTGGCGGGACTGAGCGGCGTCAATGCGGACGTGATCGAAGCGGCGAATGCGGTGGGAATGACGGTGCGGCAACGCCTGTTCCGCGTCGAGGTGCCGCTGGCGGCGCCGGTCGTCATGGCGGGGATCCGCACGGCGGCGGTCTGGACCATCGGTGCGGCAACGCTTTCGACCCCGGTCGGGCAGACCAGCCTCGGCAACTACATCTTCTCCGGCCTGCAGACTGAAAATTGGGTGTTCGTGTTGTTCGGCTGCGTGGCGGCGGCTGCGCTGGCACTGGTCACCGACCAGCTTCTCGGCCTGATCGAGGCAGGCATATCGGCGCGCAATCGCCGGCGAATTCTGCTCGGGCTTTCCGGGCTGTTGCTCGGGACGGCGGCGGCGCTCACGCCGCTGTTCTCGGAAAATCAGAAAACCTATATCGTGGGAGCAAAGAATTTCAGCGAGCAGTTCATCCTGGCCGAGCTGATCTCGGAGCGGCTGGAGCGCGAGGGCGCTTTCGTGCAACGCAAGGATGGGCTCGGCTCCGCCGTCGCCTTTCGCGCGCTGTCGAGTGGCGACATCGACGTCTATGTGGATTACTCCGGCACGCTCTGGACCAATGTCATGGAACGCCGCGATGTGCCGCGGCGCGACGTGATGCTGCGCGAGTTGACGCGATGGCTCGGCGAACGTCACGGCGTTCTCCTGCTCGGATCGCTCGGATTCGAGAACGCCTATGTGCTCGCCATGAAGCGCCAGCGGGCGGCCGAGCTGCGCGTGCGCAGCATCGCAGACCTCGCGCGGCATGCGCCGCAGCTTGCGCTGGGCAGCGATCTGGAGTTCCTGAGCCGTCCGGAATGGACTGCGCTCGAGCAGGCGTATCGGCTCCGTTTCCGGACCCAGCGCTCGTACAATCCAACCTTCATGTATCGCGCTCTCGCCGACGGCGACGTCGATGTCATCTCCGCTTTTTCCAGCGACGGGCGGATCGCCGCCCAGGATCTCCTGGTCCTCGACGATCCCGAGCAGGCGATTCCCTCCTATGACGCCGTCGTGCTGATCTCTCCCGGGCGCGCCGCCGACCCGGTCCTGCGGCGAGCGCTGGCGCCGTTGATCGGCGCCATCTCGATCGAGCGGATGCGCGTGGCCAATTTCATGGTCGATCGCGCATCGGACAAGGCTTCGCCCAAGCAGGCGGCCCGCTTCCTGCTGGAGGCCCTCCGGGAGCAATAGTGCCGGCCAGCTTGAAGCGTTGAACCGGAACGAAAACGCGCTACAAGGACCCGCGTTCAGTTATGGAGTGATCATGAAAATCGTCGGTTTTGAAGCCAATGGGGGCCTGCATCTCGGCATCGTCGAGGGCGAAGAGGTGGTCGATCTGCAGGCGGTCGACAGCAGCATCCCGGGGGATCTCGGCGAGGTCTTGCGTCGCGGCAATGGCGACCTCTCCCCGCTGCAATCGGCCGCCAAGCGGGCGCCGACGGCGGCACGGCGGCCGCTCCGGGGGCTCAAGTTCGGCCTCCCGGTCGCCCGGCCCGGCAAGGTCATCTGTCTCGGGCTCAATTATCTCGAGCACGTGAAGGAAGGCTCGCAGCGCGACAACATCCCGAAATTTCCGACCATCTTCATGCGCGGCAACAGCTCGCTCGTTGCGCACGAGCAGCCGATCCTGCGACCGAAGGTTTCCGAGACGCTCGACTACGAGGCCGAGCTGATCTTCGTCATCGGCAAGCGCGCCAAGCATCTGTCCCTCGAGAATGCCTATTCCTGCATCGCGGGATATGCGTGCGGCAATGAAGGCTCGGTGCGCGAATTCCAGCGCAAGACCACGCAGTGGGACATGGGCAAGAATTTCGACCGCACCGGAGGTTTCGGCCCGTGGATGGTCTCCGCCGACGAGCTGCCGCCGGGCGCCAAGGGCCTCAAGATCGAAACCCGGCTCAACGGAAAGGTCATGCAGTCCGACAATATCGACAACATGATGTTCCCGGTCGCCGAGACCATTGCCTATGTTACCCAGGGCATCACGCTCGAGCCCGGCGACATCGTGTTCACCGGCACGCCGTCGGGCGTCGGCCATGCCCGCAAGCCCAATCCGGTCTGGATGAAGGCAGGCGACACCTGCGAGATCGAGATCGAGCGCGTCGGCGTGCTCTCCAATCCGATCGAGGATGAGAAGTAGAGCGCAGGGCGGATCGGCGTAATCCGCCGCCATCCCGGGTCGGCGGGGCACGGCGCAAAAGCGCCTGACCCGTCCAGCGACGGGCCTTACCCCTCGATTCAATCGATAAACAGCATTGGAGAATGTCATGGCCACCTTGAATGTCGTCACGATCTGCGGCTCGCTGCGCAAAGGCTCCTACAATGCCATGGTGCAGCGGCTGCTGCCGTCGCTCGCTCCCGACGGAATGACGATAAAGGCGGCGCCCTCGTTTGCCGACTTTCCGCTCTACAATGCGGACATCCAGAATTCGACCGGATTCCCGGCGCCCGTGAACGCGCTTGCCGATGCCATCCGTGCCGCCGACGGCATCATTTTTTGCACACCGGAATACAACTTCACCATTCCGGGCGGACTGAAGAATGCGATCGACTGGGTGTCGCGGCTGCCGAACCAACCGCTCGCCGGCAAGCCGGTGGCGCTGCAATCGGCCTCGCCCGGCCCAGTCGGTGGCGCGCGCGTGCAATACGACATGCGCAAGGCAATGGCGTTTCTCGACGCCCACGTACTGAACAAGCCGGAAATCTTCATCAGCAATTGCGCCTCCAAGTTCGACGAGAAGACCGGCGAGCTCAAGGACGAGCCCACCCGCGGCTTCATCAAGCAGCAGCTTGCCGCGTTCGTGCCGTTCATCGCGCGCCTGGCGCCGAAAAGCTGATGCGACAAGGCGAGCTCTGCAAAGTGTCGTGCCCGCGCATTGCGGACACCCAGTAATCACCGGCGGAGCGAGGGTGCAGAGTCGCTCGACAAAACCGGGTGCGATGGTTACTGGATTCCCGGCAGAGGGATCCTTCGGCCGGAACAACGTCGAGTGCAACCATCGAGGACTGCGAAGGTGAAACGTGGCTGATCGACAACTCGACGTGCTCGTGATCTGCGGCTCGCTGCGCAAGGGCTCCTACAACGCGGCGCTGGCGCGCGCGCTTACCGGGCTCGCTCCGGCCGGCATGGCGCTGCGCAGCGCCCCTTCGTTCGAGAACTTTCCGATCTACAACTTCGACGTCCAGAATACGGTCGGTTTTCCGGCCCCGGTAAATGCCTGGGCCGATGCCATCCGCAGCGTCGATGCCGTGATCATCGTTTCGCCGGAATACAACTGGTCGATCCCGGGCGGGCTCAAGAATGCGATCGACTGGGTGTCGCGCATGAAGGAGCAGCCGTTCAAGGACAAGCCGGTGGCGTTCCAGTCCGCCGCCGGCGGCATCCTCGGCGGCGCGCGCATGCAGTATCACCTGCGGCAGTCGCTCACCTCGCTCGATATCATTCCGTTCGGCCGGCCCGAGGTCATCGTCACGTTTGCCGCCCAGAAATTCGACGAGAAGACGCTGGAGCTAGCGGACCAGACCGCCATCGACCTGATCAAGCAGCAGCTTGCCGGGTTCGAGAAATTCGTCCGCCGCCTGAATACCTGACATGCCGGGCGCTTACACGAGCAGATAGTTGCATTATATACTAATTGGCTGTTGCGGCTTATTGTGACCGCAGCACGGCCTGCACCGACAAGGAGGGCGCCATGGCGACCGCGACCCAGACCAAAGAGGCCCCGGGGCCCAAGCACAACATCGAGGCGATGCGGGAGGAATATTACCAGCGCATCGCCAAGCACGACATGACGCCGCTCTGGAAGGTGATGAACAGCGTCGTCACCAAGGAGCCGGTGACGCGCTGCGCGCCGCGTCATCTGGCACTTCGACGACATCAAGCGGCTGGTGATGGAATCGGGCGGCCTGATCACCGCCGAGGAGGCCGAGCGCCGCGTGCTGATCCTGGAGAACCCGGCGATGAGGGGCGAATCGCGCGCCACCAACACGCTGTTCGCCGGCATGCAGATGATCCTGCCGGGCGAGGTCGCCCCCGCGCACCGGCACGTCTCGTCGGCGATCCGTTTCGTGCTCGACGGCGACGGGCGCCTACACCGCGGTCGAGGGCGAGAAGTCGTACATGTCGCCGGGCGACTTCGTCATCACCGCCAACTGGGCGCCGCACGACCACGGCAATACCTCCGACAAGCCGATGCTGTGGCTCGACGTGCTCGATTTCCCGCAGGTCAACTTCTTCGAGGCCTCGTTCGCCGAGCACTTCGACGAAGCGACGCAGTCGACCACACCGCGCGGCGACGGCGATTCGCTCGCCTTCTACGGCTCCGGCGTGCTGCCGGACGGTGCGCCGGCGCGCATCCACAGCAGCCCCGTGATCAACTACACCTATGCCCGCACGCGGCCGATCCTCGAGCGCATGAAGAAGGCGGGCGACATCGACAAGCGCCATGGCGCGCGCGTGCGCTACGCCAATCCGATCAACGGCGGGCCGGTGCTGCCGACCATGGGCGCGAATCTCGCGATGTTCCCGAAAGGCTTCAAGGGCGAGCAGCTACCGCGCGACCGACGGCACCATCTTCGTCTGCGCCGAAGGCAAGGGCACCACCACGGTCGACGGCAAGGTGCTGGAATGGGGCCCGAACGACGTGTTCGTGGTGCCGCCGTGGAAGCGCCTACTCGCACCAGGCCGAGCAAGGAATCGGTGCTGTTCTCGATCTCCGACCGCCCGTCGCAGGAAGCGCTCGGCATCTGGCGCGAGGAGACGAGGCGCATTAGCTCTAATGGCTGCGACGCGTCGACCCGGACGGGCTCCGAACCGGATGACGCTCCGGCATCGTCGGTGCAGACTGGCAATGCTCGCCTTCATTCATGACTTTCCGCCCAGCGCGTCGTGTTCGCGCCGGGCGCGGTCGCGCGCGTCGCCGACGAGGCCGCGCGTCTCGGCATCAACCGCGCGCTGGTGATCGCGACGCCGGGCAGCGGCGCGCGGCTGGGCAGCCGGCTGATCGAGCATTCTCGGCGCGCGCGCGGCGGGCCTGCACGCCAAGGCAGTGGTGCATGTGCCGAAGCCGGTGGCGGAGGCGGGCTTCGCGGCAGCGAGCGCGATCGAAGCCGACGGCCTGGTCGCGGCCGGCGGCGGCGCCGCGATCGGGCTCGCCAAGATCATCGCCCGCGAGCTCGGCCTGCCCATCCTCGCCGTGCCGACCACCTATTCCGGCTCGGAGGCGACGGCGATCTGGGGCATGAGCGAGGGCGACCGCAAGCTCACCGGCAAGGATCTCGGCGTGCTGCCGCGCACCATCGTCTACGATCCCGATCTCACCCTCGCGCTGCCCGCAGCGGTGAGCGCGGCCAGCGCCATGAACGCCATCGCCCATTGCGTCGAGGGGCTGTGGGTGCCGGACCGCACGCCGTTCCTCGAGGCGCTTGCGACCGACGCAACGCGCCGCTTCGCCGCGCATCTGCCGCGCATCATCGCCGACGGCGAAGACCGCGAAGCGCGCGCGCGAATGCCTCGTTGCGGCGTGGCTCGCCGGCACCGTGCTCGCCGCCGGGACCGGCGCTCCAGCACAAGCTCGCCCATGTGCTCGGCGGACTCGGCCTGCCGCATGCCGAGACCCATGCCATCATGCTTCCGCATGTGGCCCGGTTCAATCTGCCGGCGGCGCCGGAGGCGCGCGCGCGGCTCGCGCGGGCTCTTTCCGGCGACCCCGCCGATCGCCTGGCCGATATGCTGCACGGGTTGCCGATTGCGCAAAGGCTCGCCGACGTCGGCTTCGATCGCGCCAAGACCGATTTCGTTGCCGACGAGATGGCGAAGCTCTCGATCACCGCGCCGCGTCCTGTCTCCGCCGCGGACGTGCGCAGCTTGCTGGCGGCGGCGTATTGACATCAGCCGAGCCGGCTGTCGCCTGCCAACGGCAGATCGAGTTGGCCGATCAGCTCGGCCCGATCTGCCTCGGCGGCTCTCAACTGGGCAATGGCCTGCTGTGATGTGCTCCGGTTCGAACCGAGCACGACGGTGCCGCCGATGACGAGCGCGATCGATGCGATGAACGCCGTAGGATCGAACCTGATTGCGCCCAGCGTGATGGCCAGGAGCAGCGCTGCTCCCATGCCAATTCCGATGCGGGAGATCAGGTCGACCTTCCGGCACCTCTCGATGGTTTCGGCAAGCGCCTCGATCCGGACTTCGAGTTTTACGATTTGCTCGCGCCGGTCGTCCTCGTCCATGGGAATCCGTGCTGCGGTCCATCCTGCGAAGGTGCGAGGGCTCACCCCATGCGCCGGCTGAGGATCGGCGTGCCGCGCTTCTTGCTGTAGCCGTGGGTCTGCACCGTCTCCCACACGCCATTGGCGTGGTAGGGATCGCTCCTGGTGAAGGCGTCGGCGGCGGCGCGGTCCCTGGCGTCGATCACGAAGACGGAGCCGGCGGGGGTCTCGCCGTCCTCGGCGATGAGCGTGCCCGCCGTCACGACGTCGACGTCATGCCTGCCGGCCTGGTCGAGATGCTCGCGGTGGGCGCGATAGAACTTGGCGCGCACCGGCATCGCATCCTTCCTGTCGATGGCATGCACCACGAACAGCATCGGCTGGCTCCGCAGGGAAATTTTGCGCCCATGCTAGCACAATGCCGCGGCATGATGGTTCGCGACGCTCGCCTGATCGTACCGGCGCTTTACGCTGCTCTCACTCGCGCCGGCGCGAGATCACGTAGGATTCGTCGTAGAACCACAGCCCGCCGTGCTCGCGCAGCACCTCGCGGGTGGCATCGAGATAGCGGCCGTCGGCGACCACCTCGGCGAGCCGGTCGTCCTCGACCTGCGCCACATAGATCGCCGCGTTCCAGGCCGCGAACAGCGTCGAGGTGCCGATCGACTGCTCGGAAATCTCCGCTCGGCAGCGTGTGCATGTCGTAGCGGAACAGCGAGCGGTTGTCGGCATAGGCGTTGAAGTTGAGGTCGCGCGCCGGCCGGGCCGAGCTCCTGCTTCACCGCCTTGAGGATCTGGTGGCGGTCGTGGATGAACGGATTGTCGCCCGGCCAGACCTTGCTGGATGATCTCCATGCCGGGATCGTTGCCGTGCGAATGGATGGCGATCAGCCGGCCGCCCGGGCCCGAGCGCCCGGGCCAGCGGCGCGATCACGCGCTTGGCCTTGAACTCGAGCGAGGCGCGCGCGCGATAGGGCTGCGAGGCGATGACCAGATCGTAGTCGGCGATCGGTGCCGCCCGGCCGCGGGATGATCGGGTCGAGCAGGAATTTGTGGTCCTCGCGGTAGATCACCAGCACGACCGGCCGCTCGTAGACCGGATTGCCGGTCTTCGGCGCTCACGCCGGCCTTCCAGTTCTGCGACAGGAACGGCACGAGCTCGGTGATCTGCTGCTCGAAGCGATGCGCGGAATTGCCGGCGAGCGGCACCTCGTGCCAGACCAGGCTCGACGCCGCGCGTCAGCGACTTCACGGCGAGCCACGGCGCGTCGGCATAGGCGAGGTTGGTGAGCACCAGCACGGTCGCCGGATGCTCGAAGAAGCGGTCCGACATCTTCTGCAGCGCGAGCCGGACGTCCTCGAGGCTGATCTCCTTGCCGACGACGTAGAACGGCATGTGCGGAAAGCGGTCGTGCATCGCGCGCATGCACGCGCAGCAGCACGGTGCCGTCGCCGACGCCGGCGTCGAACACGCGCACGCGCCGGCGGGCGCGGATGGATGTTGGCGAGCTCCAGCGCCGACGCGGTTCGCGACCACCCATTTCTCGCTGCAGGTGTTCACGAACAGCAGATATTTCTGCCGGTTGTCGAAGAAGCGGAAATTGCGCTGCGGATCGCGCTCGCCGGCCGTGCGGCGCGGCCGGCGGCGCCGGCGCGCGGCGCGCGGCGCGGCGGGCGCTCGATGATCGCGCCGGGCGCGCGGCTGCGCCGCCGCGTGTTCGTCGTCCATGAAGGCGCGGATGCGGTCGAGCGTCTCGGTCGTGATGCGCCCGCCGTTGCGCAGCCGCGCGGCGAGCTTGCCGTCGTTGACGGCGCGGCGGCCGAACGTCGATTCGGCGAGCCCGGTCTGGCGGCAATAGTCGGAGATTTCCTGCAGCAATCTGCTGTGCGTTCATCGCACGCCTCGACTGGTGCTGCGCTCTGTGGTCTGCGCCCATCTTGCAGCTGCGGGCGGCAGGATACGTTGCAGCCAACCAAGCCCACCGTCGCAGCGTCAACCACAAAACAGCCCACGACGAGTGGGATGATGGGCTAGGGCCCCGACACTGATGGGCAATGCCAGTTCGGCGATGCTGCAGCACTGCTGCAAGGCGGGCGCCTTCGGCGCCGCAGCAGCCTTGCGGGCAACTCGCAACTCGCCGCAGCACCGCGGCAGCGATCGCGGCGGTGCCGTCGCGGCCGCCGAACTCGCACGGCCTGATGCCGCCGGCGAAGGCGCGGTCGACCGCGCGCTCGATCGCGCGCGCCGCCTGCGCGGCGCCGGCATGGTCGTGCCGGTCGGCGAGCCAGTCGAGCATCAGCGCGGCCGAGAGGATCATGGCGGTCGGATTGGCGAGCCCCTTGCCCATGATGTCGGGCGCGGTGCCGTGGCAGGGCTGGAACACGGCGTGCGTGTCGCCGATGTCGGCCGACGGCGCCATGCCCATGCCGCCGATCAGCCCGGCGGTGAGATCGGAGAGGATGTCGCCGAACATGTTCTCCATCACCAGCACGTCGAAGTCCCACGGCCGGCGCACCAGCATGGCCGAGCAGGCATCGACATAGAGCCGATCGGTCGCCACCGCCGGGATGGCGCGCGGCGCATTCGTCGAACAGCTTGCGGAAGAAGGCATAGGCCTTGAACGCGTTGGCCTTGTCGACGCAGGTGAGCAGGCCGCGCCTGCCGCGCGCCTTGCGCCGCTGCGCCAGGCGGAACGAGAAATCGAACAGCCGCTCGCGAGGTCTTGCGGGTGATCACCAGCGTCTCGCGCGCCTCGGTCTCGGTCACCACGCCCTTGCCCATGGAAGCGAACAGGCCTTCGGTCGATTCGCGGATCACCACCAGATCGATGCCGCGCTCGGCCGCGCCGACGATCGGGCTCGGGACGCCGGGGATGAGCCGGCACGGGCGCACGCCGGCATAGAGGTCGAAGATGAAGCGCAGCTCGACCTGCGGCATGATCTCGGTGTCGTCGGGATAGCGGACCTGCGGCAGCCCGCAGGCGCCGAGCAGGATGGCGTCGGCCTCCTCGCACAGCTTGATCGGTCGTCTCCGGCATCGACTTGCCGGTCGTCGCGATAGTGCCCGGCGCCGGCCGGCGCCTCGGTGAAGCGGAAGTTGAGCCCGGGCGTGGCTGCCGCGACCTGCTCGAGCATCGTCGAGCGCGGGCGCCATCACCTCCGGCCCGATGCCGTCGCCGGGCAATCACGGCGATGTGGAAGCTGTCGTTGGCGCGCATGCGATGCTCCGATTGCGCTCGCTGCCATCAGCGGCTCGACAAGCGGACTGCTACGCTGAAGGTGCTCGGAATGCCACGCGCGTGCGTCCGTGCTTGTTCCAGCATCCATGCCTTGCTCTACTGGCGTGATGCCGCGCTTCGCCGCCAATCTCGCCTATCTGTTCACCGAGCGGCCGCTGATCGAGCGGTTCGCCGCGGCGGCCGCGGCCGGCTTTACGCGCGGTCGAGCTGCAATTTCCCTACGACCATGCGCCCGCGGCGGTGAAGGCCGAGCTCGAGCGGCACGGCCTCACCATGCTCGGCCTCAACACCGCGCCCGGGCAACGGCGGCCGGCGAGTTCGGGCTTCGCCGCGGTGCCCGGGCGCGAGCGCGAATTCGCCGCGCTGTTTCGGCAGGCGCTCGACTACGTCACGGCGATCGGCGGCTGCGCAGATCCACTGCCTGGCCGGCAAGGTGCCGCCCGAGCAGCGGCCGGCGGCGGAGACGACCTTCATCGCGCAATCTCACGCGCGCCGCCGACCTGGCGGCCGAGAAGAACATCACGCTGCTGATCGAGCCGATCAATCCGCGCGACCGGCCGGACTATTTCCTCACCCGTGCCGAGCACGCCGCCGACATCATCGCCAAGGTCGGCGCGGCCGAACGTGAGCATCCAGTTCGACTTCTATCACGTGCAGATCGTCGGCGGCGATCTCATCCGGCGCTTCGAGAAGCATCTGCCGCTCATCGGCCATGTGCAGATCGCGGCGGTGCCGTCGCGCCACGAGCCGGACGAGGGCGAGGTGAACTATCCGGAGATCTTCGCGGCGCTCGACCGGCTCGGCTACGCGCGGCTGGGTCGGCTGCGAATACCGGCCGCGCGGGCGCACCGAGGACGGCCTCGGCTGGGCGCGGCCGCTACGGCGTCGGTGCCGCAGCAGGCGTTGAGCCGGCCGAGTGCGGCGGCCGTCGATTCGCTGCGTTTGCCTTGCGCCGGCCGCGGCTTGCTAGGTTGCCGCCATGTGGGGACGTAAACGTCAGGACGGCGGCCGAGGCGCGCGCACGAGCCGGCGACGCCGCAGCCGCTGAAGGAGGCGTTGCGCAGGGCGCGCATCGAGCCGCCGAGCGCACCGGCGTCGTCGTCGACCTGCGCGACGCCGAGGTGGCGCGGCTCGAGTTGCTCAACGAGGCGCTCGATCCGCTGTTCGCCGAGATCCCGGCCGGAGGTCGACCTGTTCGACCGCGGCATCAGCCGCGGGCGACACGCCCGCGGCTGTGGATCGACGTGATCGCCCATGTCGCCATGGGCCGCGACAAGCGCCTCTACCGCTTCGTGCAGGACACCCGCTACGGCCGCAAGGTGCTGGCGGAGAGCGTCAACATCCCGGAGATCGTCGAGGCGGTGACCAACTACGTCGCGCAGCGCCTGATCGAGCGCGAGCGCGCGCTCGCCGAGGCCGATGCCGCGCGATCGCGCGACCTGCGGCGCGAGGCGAGGTTCCAGCGCCGCCGCCGCCGTCGCGCGCGTTCACGCGCGTTCGTGTTCGGCGTGATCGCCGGCTTCGCGGCCTTGGTCGCCGCTCGCGCTGCTGTTCCGCGGCCGCGGCGCTAGCCGTCCGCCAGCACCGTCCGGCTCGACCTCGACCACGGCCGCCGTCGGCGCAAGCCGCGCGAGATCATCTCGCAGCGCCAGGCGCCGCGCTCGCCGTCGATCCGATAGAGATTGTAGCCGGCCGGGTCGCCTTGCTCCGGCGGCATGCCGATGCCGACGGCACGCCGATCGACGGCGATGCGCTGCTGCGGCCCGGCCAGATCGATCCGCGAACGCTCGTGGTCGTGGCCGTGCATCACAAGCTCGGCGCCATGGCGCGCGAGCACGTCGCGAAGATCGCGGCCATCGATCAGCCGCTTGAAATCGTCGCCCGGGGTGCTCAGCGGCGGATGATGGATCAGCACGACGCGAAAGCGCCCCTCGCGCGCGCATTGATCGAGCAGCTCGGCGAGCCGCGCGATCTGTGCGCCGCCGAGCCGCCCGGTCGCCAGCAGCGGCGCCGTCGGCACCGCGTCGACAGGCCGATCAGCGCCAGCGGGCCGCGCCGGCGCACAAACGGAAACGAAACCTCATCCGCCGTCGTCGCCGCGCATGTAGTCGCCCCAATGCAGCTGCGCGATCGCGCGCGGTGGCGCGCACATAGGCGTCGTGGTTGCCGGGCACCAGGCGTCACGTCGTGCGGCGCCCCGAGCGCATCGAGCCAGGCGCGCGCCGGCGCGTATTCGCCGGCAGAGCGAGATTTGACGAGATCGCCGGTCACCGCGATGTGATCGGGCTGCTGCGCCTTGAGATCGGCGACGATGCGCGCGAGCACCTCGGCGCGGTGGATCGCGTGCCGCTTGCGCCGCCAGTTGAGATAGCCGGTCGCGCGCTTGCCGATGAGCTCGGAGAGCCGCGGCTGCGGCAGCGGCCCAAGATGCGGGTCGCGACAGATGCGCCAGCGAACGCATGAGACATCAAGAGCTGCCGATCAATATGCCGGCGAGGAACACCAGCGTGCCGCCGACCACGACCTGGAACGCCGCCGACAGGAACGGCGTGTCCATGTAGCGATAGCGGATATAGGAGATGGCGACGAGCTCGACTGCGACCACGATGACCGCGAGCACGGTGGCGGTCCAGAAATCGGGGATCAGGTAGGGCAGGGTGTGGCCGACGCCGCCGATCGTGGTCATCACCCCGCACACCGTGCCGCGCAGCCACGGCGTGCCGCGGCCGGTGAGCGAGCCGTCGTCGGAGGCGGCTTCGGCAAAGCCCATGGAGATGCCGGCGCCGACCGAGGCCGCCATGCCGACCAGGAACGTCTCCCAGGTGCTGTGGGTCGCGAAGGCGGCGGCGAACAGCGGCGCCAGCGTCGAGACCGAGCCGTCCATCAGCCCGGCGAGGCCCGGCTGCACGTATTGCAGCAGGAACATCCGCCGCGCGGTCTCGTCCTCCTTGGCGCGCGCGCTCGGCGTCAGGATCTTCTGCTCGAGCTTGTGGGCGAGGCTCTCGTGCTCGGCCTCGACCTCGGCGAGCTCGATCAGCAGCTGGCGGGTCGAGGCGTCGCGCGTGGTCTCGGCCGCCCTGCGGTAGAAGCGCGCGGCCTCGAACTCCATGTTCTCGGCGAACTTGCGCACCTCGTCGAGGTCGAGCGGCTGCATCAGCCAGAGCGGCTTGCTTCGGTGATGAAGCCCTTGACGTCCTGGCGGCGGATCAGCGGCAGGTATTCGCCGAACTTCGCTGCGGTAGAGGTCGAACAGCATGGTGCGGTGGCGCACCTCCTCGTCGGCCATCTCGTCGAACACCTTGGCGGAGGCGCGGATATTGCTCGCGCAGGCCCTCGGCGAAGCCGCGATAGATGCGGCTGTCCTCCTCCTCGTTGGTGATGGCGAGCGCCAGGATTTCCTGCTCGGTGAGATCGGCGAAACGCTTCACATGGGCCTCATAGGTGGAGAATTTGGGGGAGAGGATTAGAAGTATTCTAAACAATTGATGGCGGAGTGATCCACCTATTTTCCAGCGACGTGACTGGTCGCACGCATCATCTCGCCAGCGGGGCGGCGCGCGGTCTGCCCGCTCCCATCGTTCCGCCTGCTATATACCCACGCCATGACTCTCGACGATGCGCGCCGCGTCCTTGGTCCGGCTTTCCGCCGCGTTCTGCACTTTTATTGGCGCTTTGCGCGCGCGATGACGCTCGGCGTGCGCGCGCTGGTGATCGACGGGCAAGGACGCATCTTCCTGGTCAAGCACAGCTATGTGGCGGGGTGGCACTTGCCCGGCGGCGGGGTCGAAGCCGGTGAGACGCTGACCCAGGCGGTTGCCCGCGAGCTGCGGGAGGAGGGCAATATCGAGCTGACCGAGCCGCCGCGACTGCACGGCATCTTCTTCAACGATCGGACCTCACCGCGCGACCACGTCGCCCTGTTCGTGGTACGCGCCTTCCGCCAGCCGGCGCCGCCGGTGCCCGATGCCGAGATCGTCGGTCACGGGTTCTTCGCGATCGACCGGCTGCCCAACGACACCACCGCGGGCACCCGCGCCCGTATCGTCGAGGTGCTCGGCGGCGCGCCGATGAGCGAGCGTTGGTGACGCTTTTCCAGCGACCGGAAGCGACATCGTGTCGCTGTTGGTGAGCGAATCAACTATCGTGCTTCCTGGTCAGCGCGCATTGGGGGATAGTTGTTCCGGCGCAAGCCTTGTGAACAAGCCTTGTGAACAAGCCTTGTGAAGATTGCAAGAGCAGCCTTCCCGCCATGATGGAACGATCAGCTCGCGCCGGGAGCAAGCCTGCCAACGACAATATCGCGCCTTTCCGCGCGCGACTGGCACAGGTGACGATCATGCCGAGGACTTCCCGCCGCCATCCGACCATGCCATCAGCTTCGCTTCGAATCGGTCCGCGCGCGCTGCTGATCGCCGGCTTGGTCATCCTCGTCGCTCTGTCGGGCGCCTTCCTGATCGGACTCGCCGTGGTCGGCCTGCTCGCTGTCGCAGTCGGCGGCGTAGAGATTATCCGCCGCCACTTCCGGCGCAAACCTCTCGGCGGGCTCGACCAGCAGGTGGTAGGCTAGAGCGCGTTTCGATTAGGTTGAATCGGAAACGCGCTCCAGCTTCTTTAGTTGGTCGCATTTTCTGCGGAAAACCGGTGTCCACTTTTCCGGAAAATGCTCTAGTGGTCGCAAGATCGGTCGCGGATCGATCGCAGCTGAAACCCGTGCTGCCCTTGCAGCACCAGCCCGCAATCTTCCAATGGATGACCCCAGTGGCTCCCCGGTTGTCGGCCATCTATCTCGTGCGCGGCGCGGCAAAATCGATCGAAGCGCGCGCGCGAGAAATCGCGATCGAGCAAAGCGTCGAGATGCCGCTCTCTGCAATCGACGACGATTTCGTTTCCTCCGAGATCGTCGGAAGGGTGGAGGCAATTCAGGAGAAGGAGCAGGGTCTGTTCCAGGTCACGATCGCGCTTTCGGGAGACACCATCGGGCAGGATCCCGGCCAGCTCATCAACATGCTGTTCGGCAACACGTCCCTGCATGAGGACGTCGTGCTTGCCGACGTCGCCCTGCCGGTCGAGCTTGCGCAGGCTTTCGGCGGACCTCGCCATGGACTGCATGGGCTGAGGCGCCGCGTCGGAGCACCGCAACGGGCGTTGACCTGCTCGGCGCTCAAGCCGCAGGGGCTTCCGGCTGCCAAGCTCGCGACGCTGGCCGCTCGGCTCGCCCAAGGCGGCATCGACTACATCAAGGACGATCACGGGCTGGCGGACCAATCCTATTCTCCTTTCGCCGCGCGCGTAGAAGCTGTCGCCGGCGCGCTGCGCGCGGCCGGGGGCCCAGGCGGGCGTGCCACGCGTTATGTCCCGAGCCTGTCCGGCGATCTCGACCGCATGCGCGGCCAGATCGCCGTCGCTGCCGCTGCCGGCGTCGATACCGTGATGGTCGCGCCCATGATCATGGGAGTGTCCAACTTCCACCGGCTGGCGAAGGAGAATTCGGAGATCGCCTTCCTCGCTCATCCGAGCATGGGTGGGGCGGCGCAGATCGCGCCCGCGCTCCTCCTCGGCAAGTTGTTTCGCTTGTTCGGCGCCGACGCGGTCGTGTTCCCCAACCATGGCGGACGCTTCGGCTACTCCCCAGATACCTGCCATGCCCTGGCGCAGGCTGCTTTGGCGGAGTTCGAGGGGCTGCGACCGTGCGTGCCGGTACCGGCCGGCGGGATGTCCATGGATCGCGTGTCCGAAATGCTTGCCTTCTACGGCCCCGATGTGATGCTGCTGATCGGCGGTGGGCTGCTCGAGGCACGCGAGTCGGCTGGTTGAAGCGACCGCCACCTTCGTGGCGAAGGTCCACGAATACGCACATGGGAACAGGTGATGCCCGAGCGCGATCGGACGGTGCACCGAAAGGCATTGAATTACCGCTGGCAGGGGGTGGACGAGCTTCCCTACAAGGAAGACGACCGCGCCCTGTTCAAGGCGATCACGCGCCAGGTGCTGTTCTCCGATCCGGAGATGCATGCGGAGCTGCGCTATTTCGAGATGGCGCCAGGCGGCTTCTCGACGCTGGAGCGCCACCAGCATATGCACGCGGTGCTGATCCTGCGCGGGCGCGGTCATTGCCTGGTCGGCGGCGAGGTCACACCGGTCGAGAGTCGCGATCTCGTCACGGTGCCGCCGATGGCATGGCACCAGTTCCGCGCCACCCGAGGCGAGCCGCTCGGCTTCCTCTGCATGGTGAACGCGAAGCGCGACAAGCCGCAATTGCCGTCGGCCGAGGATTTGGCAACGCTCGAAGCGGATGCAAGCATAGCGGCATTCCTGCGCAATGAGCTGCCGGCGGAGGATGTTTCGGCCGTTTCCTGCCGGTGTCCGGCGCGCTGAACGCACACTGCGGTGGCTCGATTTATCTGCAGAGGTTTTCCGCGCTGACGCCGACCTGGACGATGCGAGGTTTGTCGACGCCGGCGACACCGACATACTTGAACACGCGATCGTCGATTTCGCGCTTGCGCGCACCCTGGATCACGACGTCCTTGCCGCCGGTGATCAGCGGCCAGAATGCAGATGCCTGCGGCTCCTTTGCCGAATCCGGACTGAATGTGAAATCGATCCCGGTGTTGGTGAGGTACGCGCGGCCCGAGGAATCCGTGATCCAGAATTCCTGGATGGCAGATTTCTCGGCAATGCCTTTCAGCACCGCGTTGATTTCTCCCGGCTTCATGCCCGACCTCTCGGCGAGGGCGACGAATTGCGCGGCAAGCAGAGCTTGGCCGACCATATGCCGCGCAACCGTGTCCTCACAGTCGGCAGCTCGCAACACCGGCGCGCCGGTGGTGACCGCGAACACCAGGACAAGCGCTCCTGCGAGAAATCGAGTCACGAGCATGGCACGCCCAGCTCCAGCGCTTTGGTTCGCCTGACCTGATCCGTCAGCGTAGCCGTGAGCAGCGACGCCTTGTCGGCGGCGAGCTCAGATCCTGCCCATCAGCGCCAGAACGATGACGATGATCAGGATCAACCCGACGATCCCGCCGGGCCCGTAGCCCCAGCCGGAGCTGTAGCCCCACGTCGGCAGAGCGCCGATCAGGATCAATATCAACACGATGATCAAGATTGTCCCGAGGGTCATGGCGATCTCCTCATTCTAGTGGGGCGGCTGGCGCCGAAACGACCAAGGCTTGCCGCCGCGGATTTCGTGCGTTCAACGCCGGACACTTGCGACCCGCCGCTGCGAGCACGCCTATTGTTTCCGATTCGCAGTCGAGCGTCGAGCATTCCTCAGCCCGAGCGGTGCGGCTTGCAGAAGGCCCGATGCAGCGCCTCGACGATCTCGCGCACCTCCGTCCGGGCGAGGGAATAGTAGATGTTCTTGCCGTCCCGGCGGGCTTCCACGAGGTCATCCGCCCGCAGCCGGGCGAGCTGCTGAGATACCGCCGGCTGCCGCAAGCTCAGCGTCTGCTCGATGGCGCTGACCGATTTCTCGCCCTCGATCAGGAGGCAGAGGATCAACAGGCGAACCTCGTGCGAAAGCGCCTTCAGGAAAGTGCTGGCCTCCCGGGCGTTCGCCACCAGCATTTCGAGATCGAGCTCGGCAGCGGCGGGCTTGCCTCGCCGCTCGGCGGCAGACCGTGATTTCATGCGTGCCTACTTCCGATTCCCGGAGCCGGCGGGTTCGCTTGCAACCAGGCTCTCCAGCCGGCCCCAGAAGAAATCCTCCCCAGGATAGCCTTCGATCCTGCCGATCTCGCGCGCGCCATCGACCAGAACGAAGGTCGGCGTGAAACGGACCGGGCTCCTGAGCTCGAACTCCGTGACGCTGTCGCGGTCAAGATCGACGAGCCGGAGCGGTGCTTGCCGCCCGATCTCGGTCCGGCCGTAGATCGGGCCGATCTCCCGATCCCACGCGCCGCACCAGGGACATCCCGCGCGCCGAAACATCACGAGCTCGTAGGCATTCGCCATCGAGGCCCACAGGACGCTCGCCAGCACCAGTGCGACAATTGTCTGTAGGCGACGCATTTCCTCGAGCCGGATTTCCTTGTGCCGTGACATGCTCTAAATATAACACATATTGAATATGTTGCAGAGGCGCGCCGGTGAACGCTGACTTTGGGCTTCTGGCGAGCTTCGGCGCCGGCCTCGTCTCGTTCCTGTCGCCGTGCATACTGCCGCTGGTCCCGCCTTATCTGTGTTTCCTCGCCGGCGTTTCCTTGCAGGATCTAACGGCGGAGAAGACCGGGGTCACGACCAGGCGGGTGCTCGGACGAGCAATTTGGTTCGTGATCGGCTTCGCCTGTGTGTTCGTGGCGCTCGGCGCCAGCGCATCGACGGTCGGCCAGCTCGTGTCCGAGCGCTTGACGCTGCTGTCCCGGATTGCCGGAATCATCATCGTCGTCCTCGGCCTGCATGTGATCGGGGCATTTCGGCTCGCCTGGCTCCACCGCCACGCACGGTTCGAAACGCTCGCTCGCCCGGCGAGCGCGCTCGGTGCGTTCACCGTCGGCCTTGCCTTCGGCTTTGGCTGGACGCCATGCGTCGGGCCCGTGCTGGCATCCATTCTCTTGCTCGCCGGGGCCGAGGCTACCGTCGGTCGCGGTGCGGCGCTGCTGGCAACCTATGCCGCCGGAATCGGCGGTCCGTTCGTGGCGGCAGCGCTGTTCACCGGGCCTTTCCTGAGAACGGCTGAGCGCTTTCGCCCCTATCTTTCCCTCGTTGAGAAGGCGACCGGGCTGATGCTGATCGCGACCGGCGTGCTTATTTTCGTGGGTGCCATGCCGGTGATCGGAGGCTGGCTGCTCGAATATGTGCCGATCCTCGGGCGGATCGGGTGAGTTTCTTTTCCGTGGCGGGCGGATCACGTCCAGAATATAGGAGAACGCCATGCTGTCGCGGCGATCGTTTCTGGTGGGGCCCGTGATAGCGGCAGCGCTCGCGGGCGCTCGCTCTGGTTGGGGGCAGGCGATCCTGACCGACGACGGCCTCTACCGTCAGCCCTGGTTCCTGGACAGCCTCCTGGAGCTTGCTGATGACCTCGATGACGCGTCCGGAAAGGGCAAGCGCTTCGCCATCATGTGGGAGCTGCGGGGATGCCCCTATTGCAAGGACACGCATCTCGTGAACTTCGCCAAGCCCGAGATCGCGGACTTCGTCAAGGAGACGGTTCGACATCCTGCAGCTCAACATCATCGGTGCCCGCGAGGTCACCGATTTCGACGGCGAGAAGCTGGCCGAGAAGCGGCTGGCGGAGAAGTATGGCGTCCGCTTCACGCCCACGTTTCAATTCTTCCCGCGCGCGTTCCGCAGGTCTCGGAGCGCGCAAGCCGCGCGAACGCGAGGTCGCGCGTGCGCAGGGATATCTGGTGCCGGACCAGTTCCTCGCGATGTTCAGGTTCGTATCCGAGCGCGCCTATGAGAAGGGCAGCCTCGGCGACTACCTCAAAGCGAACAGTGTCGCGTCCGGGCGGTGAGCGGTCCGCCGGTCAGCCGACCTTGAGATAGGCGAATCCCTTGGCCTGCAACTCGGCCACGGTTGCGACTCCCGACGGCACGAACTTGAGAAACGCGTCCTTGCGCGTCTTGGCCGGATCGATCTTCAGGCGCTTGTAGGTGATCTGACACAAGTAAGCCTCGACCCCGTACTTGGTCAGGCCGACGAAGCGCTGATAGATCTCCGGATCGATGATCGTCCTTCTCCCACGGCGTGCCGGTCCGGTCCTCGAGGAAGAACTTGATGCCCGCCGCGTGCGCCACCACCACCAGCTTGAGCCTGAAGGTGTCGAACTCGTAGGCCGAATAGTGGTTGAGCATGTTCTGCAGCATCTGCGAGAAACGCTGCGGATCGCCGAAATCGCAGTGATAGAGGCAGGCGATATCGGTCTCCTTCTTGATCTGGGCGAGATCGAGCGCGAGCCGGATTGCCGCGTGCGGCGCCGGTCGATGCCAGCACGGCGCCGGACGCGGCCATGGCGCCGACGATCTCTCTTCGATTCTTCGCATGGCTGTTCTCCTTCTCCTGCGAGCGTTCGTCCTCAGCTCCCGAGCAAGAGCGTCGTCATCGAGCGAGGCGGCTGCCGATCCCCGCTCACTTGTTGACCGGGCTGTCCGGGCTCATCAGCAGCGCCACGAGGTCCTTGATCTGCTCGATGGTCAGGATCTTGTTGGCGCCGAAGCGCGGCATGTTGGAGCACGGAAAAGCCGCGTGCGAATTGTAGATCTTCTCGTAGGCGGCCTTGGTGTCGGCGGCGGCTGAAATTGCGGATCTTGCCGTATTCGAGCAGCGGCGGGCCGAGCGTGCCGTAGCTCACCTCCTGCTTGGTGATCTGGTGGCAGGCGTAGCAATTGCCGCCGTTGGCCGTGCGTGCCGGATAGTCGGTGAAGCGCAGGCCGTAGCCGGATTGCGCAATCGCCTCGCCCTTCTTCCAGTCGCCGAGCAATTGGCCGTCGGCAGGATATGCGATCGTCGCCTTTTCGCGCTGCTGGATCGCCTCGGCGACCGCCTTCGGCGGGCTGTTGCGGTACGCCGAGCACTGCCGCATGGTTTCGTCGGGCATCAGTCGCGGCTGCCATTCGGCCGGGGCGGTCGGAAACGCCGGCTTGATCACGGCATCGGCCCGCGCCGGATCGACCGCCGGACTGCTGCTGTGACCAGACCGGCGTGACGCTCAGGCGAGAAGGTGAACAGGGCGGCGCAGGCGGTTCGCATCGCTGCCTCCGACGATCAGCGCTTGAGCCCGGGGGCGGCGATTTCGCCGCCCTTGGCCTGGCTGGCGAGAAAAGCGATCAGCGCCACGCTTGCTTCGGAGCCGAGCTCGAGCTCCGGCATCCGCATCTGCCAGTAGCAGTCGTAGAGCCGGTGCTGCATCGTCATGACGTGGGTGGTCGATACCCGATAGGCCGGCCACTCGCCGACCACCTTGCGCGCCTCCTCCGGGCTGGTCAGATGCGGCAGTCCCTGCAGCCGGATGCGCAGGCCTTTGGCGTCGTGGCAGGTCGCACAGGCGAAATCGAACGGCCCCGAGCGCCGGAAGAACAGGGTCTCGCCGAGCGCGACTCGCCTCCTTCTCCTTGGCGTGTTCGAGCTTGGCGGCAAATTTCATGCCCGCTCGACTTGCTGGCGACGTAGGTCGCCATCGGCGCCCAGCTCCTTGACCGGCTGCCCGCCGCCGGGATGCGGCCGCTTGACGAGATCGGCGCGGTTGAAGCCCTGCAGCTTTTCCATGCACCACAGGATGCGCGTCTCGACATCCATGACGCGGTCGGCATCGGCGAAATAGCGCGGCAACTCGGCGAAGGCGCCGTCCACCTTGCCCGCACCCTTGCCGAGGTCGCACTGCTCGAGCGAAACGTTCTTCGGGCCCGCGCGGCGTCGTCCACAGCGCCTCGCCGCGGTCGGCATCCAGCAGTCCCGGATTGCTCCAAGGATCTTCCTTGAGCATCTGCCGGTATTTCTCGATCGCCTTTTCGGTCTCGCTGTCCTGCGCCGTTGCCAGGGTTCCGGCGGCAATGAAGCCGCAATGCCGTCGCAAGAAGCACGCCGCTGAGCTTCACCGGTCGACCCTCCGCCATTTCTGCCGCTGGACTTTCATCTCGTCGGCTCTCGGCAACCTGCGCCGACAGAGTACATGCATCTATTCGAATGAAAAGAGATCTATCGCCTTGCGATAGGGCAATGCGCAATGCCCGCCGGATGAAAGCTCTTGCAATCGACTCGACGCCGGCCTAGTTACTTGCACGGATATGAATATGTCCTGCGGCCGAACGCGGGCGCCGTGCGAATACGTCCTTGCAGGGCTCCGCAGCGACGGCGGGTCCGCCGGCAATAGCCATGGAATGGCTTGCGCTGCAAACCTTTGAGTTATCGTGCTCGAGCGCTACAATCCGCTCGCCTTCGTCGACAGCTCAGGAGATCGAGAAAATGCCTTTGACCTTCAATCGCCGCAGGGTCTTCGCGATCGGCGCCGGAGCCCTCGCGGCATTCGCCGGTGGAGCTCGTCGGCCCTCATTCGCCGCCCAAAACGATGCCGATGACTTGATCAGGAAATTCACCGGCGGCAAGACGCGCGACCGAAGGCCGCATAAGGCTCGACCTTCCGGAGATCGCCGAGAACGGCAACACGGTGCCCATGACCGTGTCGGTCGAGAGCCCGATGACCGAGCAGTCCCATGTGAGCGACGTGCTGATCGTCGCCGACGGCAATCCGCGCGGCGGCGTCGCCACCTTTCACTTCTCGCCGGCGAGCGGGGTGGCCGAGGCCAATGTCCGTATTCGCCTGGCCGAGACCCAGAACGTCATCGCCGTCGCCAAGATGAACGACGGATCGTTCTTCAAGGCCAGCAAGCCGGTGAAAGTTACGATCGGCGGCTGCGGCGGCATGAGCACGCAGCCCGTCAACACGCGCCCGAAGGAGAGATTGCAAATGGCCGAAGTCAAGCCGCGCATCAAGCTCGACAAGAAGCAGGCGAAGAAGGGCGACCTCGTCGAGGTCAAGGCCCTGGTATCGCACATCATGGAGACCGGGCAGCGCAAGGACGCCAGCGGAAACATCGATCCCGCGCAAGATCCTGAACAAGTTCACCTGCACGGTGAACGGCAAGGAGGTCTTCTCGGCCGATTTCGAGCCGGCGGTCTCCGCCAATCCGTATATCCAGTTCAAGTTTCGGCGCCCAGGAATCCGGCCCGGTCGTGCTCACCTGGATCGATGACGACGGCAACGAAGATCGTGGGCGAGGAGTCGATCACGGTCACCTGACCGCAACGCGCGCGACGCGTTGATCCGGACGGCGCTCGGTGCGCACGTTGCGGCATCTCCGGCGATGCAGGTGCGGTCCGCTCGCTGGCACGGCGCGGGGACACGGCGCGGGGTAGTGCATGGTCTCGAGGCGCGATTTTCTTCAGGTTGCCGCCGCGACCGCGGCCCTTCTGCCGCACGGCTGGACCCGAGCCTTTGCTCAGCAACGTCTCACCCAGGAAGACCTGTTGCGCTTCGATCCGGTCGGCAACGTCACCCTGGTTCATATCGCCGACCTGCACGCTCAGCTGGTGCCGGTGCTGCTGCGCGAGCCCTCGGTCAATCTCGGCGTCGGCGAGGCCAGTGGGCCTGGTGCCCCATCTCAGCGGTAAGGCGCTTCTCGATCTCTTCAAGATCGCGCCCGGCTCGGCAGCGGCCTACGCGTTGACCTCGGCGGATTTCAGCGCGCTGGCCAAGAGCTACGGCCGGCTGGGCGGGCTCGACCGCATTGCCACGATCCTCAAGCGATCCGCGCCGAGCGCGGCGACCGTGTGGTTTTCCTCGACGGCGGCGACACCTGGCAGAACAGCTATACCTCGCTGATCAGCAAGGGCCAGGACATGGTCGATTGCATGGCGCTGTTGAAGCCGGACGCCATGGTCGGACACTGGGAATTCACCCTTGGCGCCGACCGCGTCAAGGAGACTCGCCGGCCAGCTCGGGTTTCCGTTCCTCGCCCAGAACATGCGCGATACCGAGTGGAACGAGGCGGTGTTCGAGCCGATGGCCATGATCGAGCGCGGCGGCGTGCGGATCGCGGTGATCGGACAGGCTTTTCCCTACACGCCGATCGCCAATCCACGCTGGATGATGCCGAGCTGGTCGTTCGGCATTCGCGAGGACGACATTCGGGCCAATGTCGACAAGGCGCGCCGCGAGGCGCGGCGCTGGTCGTCCTGCTGTCGCACAACGGCTTCGACGTCGATCGCAAGCTGGCCGCGCGCGTCCGCGGCATCGACGTCATCCTGACCGCGCACACCCACGACGCGCTGCCGGACGTCGTCAAGGTCGGCAAGACGCTGCTCGTTGCCTCCGGCAGCCACGGCAAATTCGTATCGCGGCTCGATCTCGACGTGCGCAACGGCGAGATCAAGGACTATCGTTTCAAGCTCATCCCGGTATTCTCCGATGCGATCGCGCCCGATCCGCGAGATGGCGGCGAAAATCCGCAGCGTGCGGGCTCCGCACGAGGCGATGCTGCGCGAGGTGATCGGCCGGACCGAGACGCTGCTCTACCGCCGCGGCAATTTCAACGGTACCCTCGACGACGTGATCTGCGACGCGCTCCTTGCCGAGCGCGACGCCGAGATCGCGCTGTCGCCCGGTTTCCGCTGGGGAGCTTCGGTGCTGCCCGGGACGCAGACATCACGCGCGAGGACATCTACAACGCCACCGCCATCACCTATCCGGCCGCCTATCGCATGACCATGACCGGCGCGCGGCTGAAGGAGGTGCTCGAGGACGTCGCCGACAACCTGTTCAACCCCGATCCCTATTACCAGCAGGGCGGCGACATGGTGCGCGTGGGCGGCGTGGGCTACACGATCGATATCGACAAGCCGATCGGCAGCCGCATCTCCGATCTCCAGGTGCTGCGCACCGGACAGGCCGCTCGAGCCGACGAAGGACTACGTCGTCGCCGGATGGGCGAGCGTGAACGAGGGGACCGAAGGCCCGCCGATCTGGGACGTCGTCATCAACCACATCCGGAAGCAGCGCGTCGTCGCTCCGAAGGAGCACGCGCATCGGGCGTAGGCTCGTGCCGTGAACGGATCGATGCGCCGGTCGATGTGCGGAGACAGAAAAATGGCCGAATGATCTTCCCGACGCGCCGCGCGACACCGCCGCAAGTTCCTGCGCGCACTGTCCTGGCCGCCGGTGGCGCCACCGCGCTCGCCGGTCCGGCGCTCGCCGCATCGGCGGGCGCCGGCAAGACCGGCAACCAGCCGCCGAACGTTCCGGATTGGACGCGCTACCTCGGCGAGGGCGTCGCCGTGCGGCAAGTACGGCAAGCCGTCGGCACGAAGCGCATGTGATCCGCCGCGACGTCGCGTGGCTCACGGCGACGCCGCAAAGCTCGGTCAGCTTCACGCCGCTGCACGAGCTCGACGGCATCATCACGCCGAACGGCCTGTGCTTCGAGCGTCATCATTCCGGCATCGCCGAGATCGAATCCGGCCGACTACCGGCTCATTCTCCACGGGCTGGTCGACAAGCCGCTGATCTTCACGCTCGACGACATCAAGCGCATGCCGCGGGTCAACCGCGCGTATTTCTGCGAGTGCGCGGCCAATTCGGGCATGGAGTGGCGCGGCGCCCAGCTCAACGGCGTGCAGTTCACGCACGGCATGGTGCATTGCGTGATGTATACCGGCGTTCCGCTCAAGACCCTGCTCGAGGAAGCCGGCCTCAAGCCGAACGCCAGGTGGCTGCTGCTGGAAGGCGGCGATGCCGCCGCCATGAGCCGCTCGCTGCCGCTGGCGAAAGCGCTCGACGACGCGCTCGTCGCCTACCGGATGAACGGCGAGATGCTCTATCCGGAGAACGGCTATCCGGTTCGCATCGTGCTGCCGGGCTGGGAAGCCAACATGTGGGTGAAATGGCTGCGCCGGATCGAGGTCGGCGACCAGCCCTGGCATCATCGCGAGGAGACCTCGAAATACACCGACCTGCTCGAGAACGGCACCGCCCGGCGCTTCACCTTCGTGATGGACGCAAAGTCGGTCATCACCAGTCCGAGCCCGCAGGCTCCGCTCAATCACAAGTCCGGGTTCACCGTGTTGTCGGGATTGGCATGGTCGGGGCGCGGCAAGATCGCGCGGGTCGACGTTTCGCTCGACGGCGGCCGCAACTGGCGCGCCGCCAGATCGATGGTCCGGCCTGGGACAAGGCGCTGACGCGTTTCTACTACGAGTTCGACTGGGACGGCCGCGAGCTGCTGCTGCAATCGCGCGCCATGGACGAGACCGGCTATGTGCAGCCGACCAAGGCGGAGCTGCGCAAGCACCGCGGCGTGAACTCGATCTACCACAACAACGGCATTCAGACGTGGCATCGTGCGCAGGAACGGCGAGGTGGAGAATGTCGAGGTCTCTTAGCGCATTCGCGCTCGCATCCGCCGTTGCCGCCGGCCTCGGCTGCTGGGCGCAGCGCAAATGGCTGCCGCTCCGAAATCCGACCCGGCGACGCCGCCCACCTCGCCATCCGGTGCGTCGAAGCCGCTCGGCATCGGGCGCGCGGCAACGCCGGAAGAGATCGCCGGCTGGGACATCGACATCCGTCCGGACGGCCACGGGCTGCCGCCCGGCAAGGGCACGCGTCAAGCAGGGCGAGCCGCTCTACGTGGAGCGTTGCGCCGCCTGCCATGGCGAGTTCGGCGAAAGCGCGGGCGCTGGCCGATCCTGATGGGGGGAGCCGGCACCTTGGCGAGCCACGATCCGGTCAAGTCGGTCGGCTCGTACTGGCCCTATGCTTCGACGGTCATGGACTACATCCGGCGCACGATGCCGTTCGGCAACGCGCAGTCGCTGACCAATGACGAGTTGTACGCCATCACCGCCTATGTGCTCTATCTCAACGACATCATCAAGGACGAGAATTTCGAGCTGAACGAGAAGAACTTCACGTCGATCAAGCTTCCGAACCAGCCGAATTTCGTCGATGACGATCGCGAGGTCGCGGAAAAGGAATTCTGGCGCAAGGCACCGTGCATGGCGAATTGCGCCCCGGCGAAGCCAAGATCATCGGCCGCGCGCGGGCGCTCGACGTGACGCCGGAAACCGGAACGGCGCCGAAGGTCGAGTAACGGCGATGCGCGTCTGCGGGTGGTCAGCCTCTTGCCGCTCGCTGGTGCGGCCGCGCTGCTGGCGGTGACCGCGTTCGCGCGCGCCGAGGGCGACAAGGCGCTCGGAGCATATCTGTCGTCGGAATGCGTGACCTGCCACCAGATCACCGGGCGGTACAAGGCATTCCGCCGATCGTCGGCTGGCCGCAGCGCCACCTTCATCGAGATCATGGGCGAATACCGCGCCAAGAAGCGTGACAATCCGATCATGCAGACCATCGCGGTTCGGCTGTCGGAGGAGGAAATCGCGGCGCTTGCGGCATATTTCGGAAGCTTGCAGCCTGCCAGATTAGGCAACCGACGAAATCAAACGAGGGAGGAGACACGCATGACGTTCGTCCAATCGCCGGCAGTTCCTTGCCCATGCGGGCGCGCTCGCGGCGGCAACGCGGCTTTCCGATGCCGGCGCTGGCGCAGGCCAAGCCGAAGCTGGTGGTCGTCGGCGGCGGTCCGGGCGGCGCGACGGTCGCGAAATACGTCGCCAAGGATTCCGACGGCGCGGTCGAGGTCACGCTGGTCGAGCCGCTGCGGCAGTTCACCACCTGCTTCCACTCGAACCTCTATCTCGGCGGATTCCGCAACTGGGAATCGATCACGCATTCCTACGATGCGCTGGCGTCCAAATACGGCGTCAAGCTCGTGCATCAGGCGGCGCAGGCGATCGATCGCGAGAAGAAGAGCGTCCGTCTCGCCGACGGATCGCAGCTGCCCTACGACCGGCTGGTGGTGGCGCCCGGCATCGATCTGAAATTCGATTCGGTGCCGGGCTATTCCGAAGCGGCGGCCGAAACCATGCCGCATGCCTGGAAGCCGGGCCCGCAGACGCAGCTGCTCAAGCGGCAGCTCGACGCGGTCGAGGACGGCGGGGTGATCGTGATGATCGCGCCGCCCAATCCCTATCGCTGCCCGCCCGGCCCCTATGAGCGCGTCTCGATGATGGCGCATGTGCTCAAGGCCAAGGGACACCGGCGTTCGCGCATCATCGTCCTCGATCCCAAGGAGCTCGTTCTCCAAGCAGGCCGCTGTTCCAGGAGGGCTGGGAGAAGCACTATCCCGGCATGGTCGAATGGCAGGACCCGAAGATGCACGGCGGCATCAAGCGCGTCGATGCCTCGGCCATGACGGTCGAGACCGATCTCGCCAGCTACAAGGCGGCGCTGGTCAACGTCATCCCGGCGCAGATGGCGGGCAAGATCGCGCGCGACGCCGGTCTCGCCAACCAGAGCGGCTTCTGCCCGATCGATCCGGCGAGCATGAAGTCGGCGAACGACCCGAACATCTACGTCGTCGGCGATGCCTGCATTCCCGGCGACATGCCGAAATCGGCGTTCTCGGCCAACAGCCAGGCCAAGGTGGCGGCGATGATGATCCGCGGCGAGCTGGCCAACGCGCGGACCTTCCCCGCCCGCTACACCAACACCTGCTGGAGCCTGATCGAGACCGACGACACCGTGAAGGTCGGCGGCCGCTACGAGCCCAAGGACGGCAAGATCGCCGCGGTCGAGACGTTCGTCTCCAAGACCGGCGAAAGCGCCGACCTGCGCCGGCAGACCCAGGCAGAGAACATGGGCTGGTATTCCGGCATCATCGCCGACATCTTTACTTGAGGGCACGATGTCCGCGGTGTCGAACCATGCGGAAACGCGGCCTGAATCCAGGCGCTTCGATCGCCGGGCTGTGCTGGCCGGCTTGGGCGCTGCCGTTGCAGCGCCGCTTGCTTTCGAACCGGCGCAGGATCCCAATCGGCGTTCCAGTGTTCCGCCGACGCGTCGGAGCCATCGAAGTCACGGTGGTGAGCGACGGCACGTTGACGGCCCCGCTGTCGTTCAGCCTGCCGGAGGTCCCGCGAGCCGACAGCGGAGGCGTTCCTGCGGTCGCATGGTTTGCCCGCCGGCGGCAGTCCCATTGCGACAAATGTCAGCGTCGTCAGATCCGGCGATGAGCTGGTTCTGATCGATGCAGGCTCGGGCGCCAACTTTCAGCCCACGGCCGGGAAGCTCGCCGACAACCTCGAGGCTATAGGCATCGACGCCGCAAAGATCACGAAAGTCGTGTTCACCCATGGCCACGCCGACCACCTGTGGGGAGCGATCGATGACCTCGATGATAGCGAGCGCTTTCCAAACGCGAGCTATGTGATCGCAGCCGAGGAATGGGATTTCTGGACCAATCCGGAGACCGCGACGCGCGTTCCTGACTGGCTCGAGGGCATGGCGCGTGGGAGCGCTCGAATTCTCGGGCGTCTGGAAAGGCAGGATCGAACGCCGCCGGTCCGGGGAGCAGGTTGCACCCGGCCTGACCTTTGCCGAGACGATCGGCCATACTCCCGGCCACATGTCGGTGATGGTCGAGAGCGGGCGCGACCGGCTGCTGATCGGCGCCGACGCGCTTGCCCATGCCGCGGTCTCGTTTGCGCACCCGCAATGGCGCTGGGGCAGCGATCACGACAGCGATCGTGCGGTAGCGACCCGCAAGCGCCTGCTCGATCAGCTTGCCACCGACGGGATTGCGCTCGTCGGCTTTCACCTGCCGTGGCCGGGCTGCGGGATGGTGGAGCGAAAGGAGAACGCCTATCGGTTCGTGGCGGTGTGAGCTAATACCAAGGGATCGTGCGACCGGCTTTAGTGGCAGCTGTGGTTCCTCACATCCATTTCGAAACAAGGCACGACCGCCCAAGGGTGTTCAACATCACGCCCGAGCTCATCAGTGCGGCACGCAAACGGAACAAGGTACCGCCCGGCGTGAGGAGCACGCTCGGCGAAGATCTTGCAGACTGTTCCGCGCTCGCGACGGCAACGGCCTTCGTAAGCTCGAACGACGTGGTGACGGACCCACGTTTTCCGTTGCACGACCTCGCTTCGGCAGCACCAAATCTCCAATGGATCCATATCACAGGGGCAGGGATCGAGCCGCTGCTGCCGCTTGATTGGCTGCCGAAAGGGGTGGCGCTGACGAACAATAGTGGAGTCCATGTGCAGAAGACCGCTGAATTCGCGACGATGGCATTGCTGATGTTGAATGCGCGTATGCCGCAAATCATGACAAACCAGAGCAGATCGCTTTGGACGCAAATATTCACTCCGTCGATTGCCGGTAAGACCGTCGTCATCATTGGACTCGGCGATATGGGAGGCGCTGCAGCGAAGGAAGCGAAGCGGCTCGGGTTGCGGGTCATAGGAATTCGTCGGCAAGCTCGACCGCATCGTCACGCGGACGAGATCTTCGAGCTTCGGCATCTTCGACGAGCACTCGAGCAAGCGGATTTCATTTTTGTTGCTGCCCCGCTCACCCCTGCCTCACGGCATCTGCTCGGCAAGGACATGCTTGCATCTGCAAAGCGCGGAGCCGGGCTCATCAATGTTGGGCGGGCCGGCGTAGTCGATTACGACGAGCTCCGCGCGAGTTCTCCATTCCGGCGCTTTGAGCGGTGCCATCGTGGACGTCTTCGAGGAGGAGCCGTTACCACCATCCTCTCCACTTTGGACGACACCAAATTTGATCCTGATGCCCCACTGCTCTTCCGATGACCTCGACCGCTACATTCCGCTCACTCTGGACCTTGTCTTCGACAATCTGCGGCGGCTGATGGCCGATAGACCGCTCAAAAATCGGGTCAACCTCCAGCGCGGATACTGAAACGCCTGCCTGGCGCTATTCGCAGACCAGATAAGCGGTGCCAGAGCCGCCGTTGCAGGTGTCGGCGGCTTGTTGAATTCGCTCCAGCGTTTATGCATGCTGCATGCAAAGGGTGTGGCTCGGGTGCTGCCCGACCAGCTGCGACTAAAAAGACATCAAGGAGCCTGAACAATGCTGGCCGAAGCCGACCTCTTCAGTCCCCGGCACTATGAAGGCGTGCGCAGGCCCCTGCTCGACGCCGAGACCCTGCCGGCATGGTGCTACACCTCGCCCGCATTCTACCGGCGTGAGGTCGATCGCATTTTCATGAAGGTGTGGAATTTCGTGGGCACGGTCCATCAGATTCCAAATCGCGGCGACTATTTTGCCCTCACGTTCGCCGGCGTTCCCCTCATAATTTTGCGCGACGGCGAGGGCACGATCAGGGCGTTCGCAAATACGTGTCGGCACCGCGGGTCGGAGCTGCTATCGGGAAGCGGCAATTGCAGGGGTATCGTGTGTCCTTACCACAGTTGGACATACGAGCTGAACGGTGCTCTTCGCGGCGCTCCTGAAATGGACAAGACGCATGATTTCGATAAATCGAAATATGGCCTGATTCCCATCAAGATCGACACCTGGGGTGGCTTTCTGTTCATAAATTTCGATGAGAAGTGCGCGCCGCTGATGGAATATCTGGGCGATCTTCCCGAAAAGCTCAAACCCTACAATCTCGACCACATGATCTGCTCGCGACGCCGCGCCTATGACATGACTTGCAACTGGAAGCTGTTTGTCGAGAACGCGAAGGAATCCTACCACATCGGTACGGTGCATCGTGCGACCATCAACAAGTACGCCTCGGCCAAGGCGGCGGGGTATTGGGTCGAACAGGCGAAAGGCGAATACGTGGTCACGTTTGCCCAGCACGAAGGAAGCATGGCGCTGCTCAAGGGGGCCAAAGGCTTCCCCATCATCGAGAGCCTGCAGGGAAGGCGCGAGGCCGGCGGGACCTATGCGCCGCTGATCTATCCGAGCACGTATCTCGGCTGCACCATCGACACTGTCTGGTATCTGGAGATGCATCCGCTCGGTCCTGATCGCACGCGCATGATTCACGGCGCCCTGTTTCCCAAAGACCGGCTGGCGCGCCCGGAGTTCGAGGAGATCGCGCAGAACTACTATCAGCGCTGGGACGTCACGCTCGAAGAGGACATCGTCGCTTCGGAACGGCAGCAGAAGGGACTCGATTCACCGTATGCTCCGCCTGGCCGGTTCTCTCATCGCGAACCGCTCGTTCACGAGATCGACAACTGGATCCTGGACAGGGTGCTCGATCCTGGATAGGCGCGCAGGGTCTTTGGCGGTCGGCGCTCATGGACTCGAGCGTCGGCAATTGGCGATGCGGCGCGGTTGCGTCATGTCGCGCGAGTCCCGCGCCTCCGGCACTCGTCGGCTGCCTCAAATCGTAGCGGGGGTCTTGCGCGCACTTCCAACCCGCGATCGGTCCTGATAGTTTTCCATATCATTCCCAACCTTCGAGACAGGTAGGTAGGATATGAGGATGTTCAGCTCGAGCCATCTGGTTCACGTTCTTGCGTGCAGTGCATTTCTGGTAGTCAACGGCGCGCTCTGTGCAATTTCCCAGACCTATCCCGCTCAGACCGTCAAGATCGTGGTGCCGTTTCCCGCTGGTGGCGGCATCGATATCATCGCGCGCGTTATTGCGCCGAAGCTGTCCGAGGCCCTGGGACAAACGGTGATTGTCGAGAATCGCGCCGGGGCGGGCGGCTCGGTCGCTGCGACGGCGGTGGCGAAAGCACCATCGGACGGCTACACCGTGCTTTTGGGCACCGGCAGCACCCACGGCACCAACGCCGTAGTCTATTCGAAGCTGGGCTATGATCCAGGCCGCGACTTCGCCCCGGTCGTGCCGGTCGCAACATCGCCGCTCATGCTGGTGACGCATCCGTCGGTGCCGGCCAAGTCGGTCAAGGCGCTGATCGAGCTGGCACGCTCCAAGCCGGACGAGCTCAAGTACTCGTCGTTCGGTACCGGCGGCCTCAACCATCTCGCCGGCGAGCTGTTCAGCGCAATGGCGAACATCAAGACCACCCACGTGCCCTATCGCGGCACGGCTCCGGCCATGAACGACCTGATCGCCGGTCAGGTCCAATACTCGTTCGAGAGCGTGCAGGCCTCGATCGGACACATTCAAGCCGGCACCATCCGGTTGCTGGCCGCTGCGGGGGAGGGACGCGCTTCCCTGCTTCCCGATGCGCCCACGGTCGCAGAATCGGGCGTTCCCGGATTCGCCGCCGTGTCGTGGAGCGGCATCTTCGCTCCGGCCGGCACCCCGAAACCGATCGTGCAGCTGTTGAACAGCAAGATGAACCCGATCCTCGCCAGTCCCGAGGTCAAGGCAAGCCTCGAGAAGCTTGGAGTTGAGACGCTCGGAGGCAGCCCCGAGAAGCTTGCCGGCATGGTGGAGTCCGAAATACGCAAGTGGACCGACATCGCGCGCGAGCGGAACATTCGCATCGAGCCGTAACCTGTTGAAGGTCTGGTGGCGCGGCCGGCCAAGAGCGTAGCTCTGAGCGAAGCGTACCCCCGCTTCGACCTCGACCTTGTCGCGGGGCCTTTCTCGGACGGGCTGGAAGACAAGGAGATGCATATGCAATCGATCAAGCATTCCGTAGCCGAGGAGTTGCAAGATGTTCCGCTCGAGGAGCTCATCAAGAAGCGCGTCGCCCGCTTTGACGAGATCGAGCCCGACTGGGATGCCTTCGCGGACTCCCAGGTTGAAGGGCGCCGGCGCGCACAGCACCGTTTTATTGGAGCCGGCGGCTCCGGAAAACATGACCCGAAGGTGGTTCCTGCTGGCGGCTTCACTCTGAGCATCATGCGCGTCCCTCCAGGCCAGGGCGGGTCAGCTCACACTCACGAGGTGGAAGAGGCCTTCTTCGTGCTCGACGGCGTGTTGACTGTCTTTTTCGAGGATGCCGCAGGTTGTCGGGTCGCGACCAAACTCGAGAAATGGGAGGTCGTTTCGTGTCCCGCCGGCATCCTGCATGGCTTCGAGAACGAAGGGACTAAAGACGTCCTGATGCAGACGTTTATCGGAACGGGCCGCCCGGGACCGGTCGGATATGCTGACGATGCGATTTATAGCGAGGAAACTCGGAGGCTGGCGGAGCGGCGGGCCAGCTAGCAATTAGGCACTTCTCTCTTGTCGAATGGTCCTGCTTGTGAATGGCTAGGCGAACGTCCTGCCTCCCGAGCGCGACGTCAGGGAATTGGCACCAAAGTCGCGTTCACATTGCGCGCCAAGCAGCACACTTGGCGCCGATTGGAGATCATTACCATGTACCCGAAACGGAAGATACCATCTCTCCTCTTTGAAATCAGGCGCAAGGTGCTCCTGCCAATCCTTACTTCGGCGGCCTTGCTCGCATCGCAAGCCGCTCTAGCCCAGTCCTATCCCAGCCGCGTCGTCACACTGGTGACCACGGTGCCAGCCGGCGGTTCGATTGACGCCGTTGCGCGGCTGCTCGCTGCAAACTTAACAAAATCGCTTGGACAGAACGTCATCGTAGAGCCCCGCCCTGGTGCCGGCGGCAATCTTGCAGCCGGTTATGTCGCGAACGCACCGGCAGACGGACATACTCTTCTGATCGGGAACTCGGCAACCCTGACAACAAATCCTCATATCTATAAGTCCGTCCCATTCGACCCGGAGAAAAGCTTTGCCGCGATCATCATTCCGGCCCGGGTGAATCAAATTCTAGTCGTCAATCCGAAGGTGCCGGCTTCGAACTTGCAAGAGTTCATCTCTCTGATGAAGGCGCAGCCGGGCAAATACAATTACGGCAGCAGCGGAATTGGTGCATCGTCTCATTTGGCAGCCGAAATTCTCGGGCTTCAGACCGGAACACGCGCGACCCATGTCCCTTATCGTGGAATAGCGCCTGCCATAACGGACCTGCTCGCGGGGCAAGTCGATTTCGTTTTCGATTCAGCGACAACTGTTCAGCATGTGCAGTCGGGCAGCCTTCGCGCACTTGCCGTGGTCGGCCCTGCCAGGGTGGCTGCTATTCCCGAAGTAAAAACGTTCAAGGAACTCGGCGTCGACGGCATGGAAGTAGCCAACAGCTGGTATGCGATTGCCGCCCCCGCCGACACACCTCCTGAAATCATCCGAACCCTGAATGCCGTGCTGGTGAAGATCCTGGAAACGCCAGCCACGAAGGATTCGATCCGCACGATGGGCCTGGAACCCGCGACCTCGACACCCGAAGAGATGATGGAGGCGTGGAGCAGCGAACTCAAGCGCCTAGGACGGATCGTGAAGCAGATCAACATCGGCGCGCAATGAGCCGCAACCCGGGTCGCGCGAATCGAACCACTGGCGGCTAGTCAACAATCGAAGCGCCAGCGGACGGCATGATCTCGATGCGGTCACGGAATGTCGGTCACTGACGGACGTGATCATGAAGCGGTACGCGCTGGCTTTATCGAGCACGCCACTCCAGCAAAGCATCCCAGACAAGCAGCCACGGCTCGCAGAGAGCCCCTGAACATTCACCGGTCGAGGTGACAATGATTGGACGATCCATCCCCCGCAAGGAAGATGAGCGCCTCCTCACTGGGCGTGGCTGCTATGTCGACGACGTGCGGGTTTCCGGGATGTTGCACGTCGCATTTCTGCGCAGCATGCACGCCCACGCAAGAGTAAAGATTCTGAGCTGCGACAAGGCGCGTGCGTTGCCGGGCGTAATCGCGGTGGCTACGGCTGCCGATTTTCCCGAGTTGACCGAACCCCTAACGGAGCTGCACGAGCCAGGCACGCTGCACAATCCGTATTGTGACAAAAACGTCGTCCCACACCAGATCTTTTCCCAGATCGGACTAGGCACGTGGGCGAGCACTTCGCTGCGGTAATTGCCGATTTTCCCGAAATTGCAAGCGATGCGCTGGCGATGATCGAAGTCGAGGAGGAGCCGCTCCCAGTTGTCGCGGGATGGGAGGCGGCAATGCGACCCGATTCGCCACGCGTGCACGACGGGCACGACAATATATTGGCTCATCTAAAATATGAACTGGGCTCCTTAATAAGGCGCTGGCTGACGCTGAGTTCGTCATCGAGGAACGGCTGGAGATGCAAAGCCTCAAGTCCATGGCATTGGAGTGCCGGGGCTCTGCTGCCTACTGGGATTCCGCAACCGGGGTGCTTAACGTCTGGTCGACGAGCCAGCAGTATTATCTGGTCCGCGACAGCATCGCCCAGCTCCTGAAGCTTCCCTACGAAAGTGTTCAGGTCGTTGCCCGCGATGTGGGGGGCGGGTTCGGCCTGAAGGGGACGCTGCATCCTGAGGACATCGTTGTCCCGGTCCTTGCCTACAAGCTCAAGCGGCCGCTGCGATGGGCGGAGACACGAAGCGAGCATATGGTCGCCGCCCATCATTCCGGCGATCAGGTGCATGACATCCGGGTCGCTGCCATGCGCGACGGCGCGATCCTCGGCATCGACGTGAAAATCTACAAGGACGTCGGAGCATACAACCATTTCGAGATGGTGGTGCCGACGAACACCGTCAACCACCTGCCGACGCACTACCGAATACCGAACATCCGCGCCGAAGCTTGGTCGATTGCAACCAACAAATCGCCAGTCACACCTTATCGTGGCGCGGGACGCCTGGAAGCGACGTTCACGATGGACCGCATTCTCGACTTGGTCGCGCGCGAAGCAGGTCTCGATCCGTTGGACGTTCGCCGGCGCAACATCATTCCAGGCGAGGCAATGCCCTACCGGACCGGTCTGATCTACCGCGACAGCGTACCTGTGGAATACGACGGCGGCGACTATCCCGCGATGCTAGAGAAGGCGATTGAGAGGGCTGACTACCAAACTTGGCGCAAGAGACAGCGGGAAACCAGCAATTCAATGCGCAAAATCGGGATCGGAATATCAAGTTATGTCGAGGGCGGTGGAATTCGGGCCGTGCGAAGGATCATTGGTCAAGGTCGATGACACGGGCCGGGTGACCGTTTGCGTGGGCGTGAATTCGCAAGGACAGAATACGAGACGACGTTTGCACAAATCTGCGCCGAGCACCTCGGTGCGCGCCTGGAGGATGTGGAGGTCGTCGGCGGTGCACCAGCATTGAGTATCGGCTTTGGCACCGGCGCAAGCCGCGTATTGGTGAACACCGGCAACGCCGTGTTCAAGTCGGCCGAGGCCGTGAAGGACAAGATGCGCAAGCTCGCAGGCGCTATGATTGAATGCGATCCGTTCGATATCGAGCTCAAGGACAGCAAGGCGTTCGTTACCGGCGCTCCGGGAACCGCGATATCATTTGCGGAACTCGGTTTGGCCGCAACGCAATAAGGTGATGGCCGAGTGCGGAGGGCCAGGCCTGGTCGCAACGGGGTTCTACCCTCGAACCGTTACCTGGTCTGCGGGTGTTCATGTGGCCGTGATTGAGCTTGATCGAGAGACGGGGAAGATCAACATCCTCGCGTATGTCGTCGCCCATGATTTCGGCGTTCCGATCAATCCGGCCGTCGTCGAGGGCCAGATCATCGGAGGTATCGCCCAGGGATTGGGAGCCGGGCTCTTCGAGGAAGTCGAATATGATGATGCGGGCCAGTTATTGACAGGTTCGATGATGGATTACGCGATAATTCGGGCGGACGAAATGCCCGAGATAGTGATCGAGCATTTCGAGTTCCCTACCAAGGAAAATCCGCTCGGCGTTCGGGCGGTAGGCGAGAGCGGTCCGATTTCGCCACCGGCGGTGCTCGCAGCCGCGATCGAGGATGCAATCGGCGGCGAGGTTCGCGTCACCAGACTCCTGTAAACCTGCGCTATATCCACGAACTATTGCGTAGTGGCGCCCAGCAGCGCTCATGACGCTAGTTCAAAAATTCGCCCGAGCGCATTCGTGGCTTCTTCGCGCATCAGCGCTGTCTATCCCTTCTGCAGGGCAGCTCTCTCAGGTTCGCTTTCAAGCGGCGGAGCCGGTTCCCGCTCATCCGATACGTGACCTGATCCTGTGATCACATTCCGGCGGATTGACCGCGGCTCCCGGCGTGCCCAAATTTAGGGCGCCTACATTTTGCGCTGCCTACATTCTGCGCTTGACCGTGTTACAGAAAGGTGTACTAAAGGTGCATTCTCCAGAGGTGCGCAAGAATCGAAACCGCCTCGGTCGGCGATGCGGAAGAATTCGCTCCGCGCATTCCGCCGCGACCGGGACACTTTTCGCACTTTGCTGGGACAGCCTAACCCAAGTCGTAACAGTGGCTTTTGGCCCTTTGTCCCGGTGTCCCGCTGTCCCGCATCCCCCGCCGCGGTCGTCGGAGCCTCCCTTCAGCCGGATCGACGGCGACGTTGGAAATCGCCTTATGAAAACGTGACGCGACTACCAGCGGATCGTCGAGGAAATCGAAGGGCTGACGAGCCAAACGGAACACTTCGAACGCGACCGCCTGGACGTGCTCGTGTCGCTGGTGGAGGCGTGGGAGAGGCGAAGCACTTCCACTCGCATCTCCCCGACGCCGGCGCGCCGGGCGGAGGCGGGCGCATTTTGGCCAAACGAACCCAACGCAGGAAAGGTCACACTTCAATGATGTGTTCCCGGCACTCCGGCCACGCTACCGCGTGCCGGAACGAAGCCATATTGCGCTTCGCCAGGCTTGTTCTGGTTCCCTGGTCTCGTTCCGCTCGCGCAAGAGCACTCGCTTCACTCGCCCGGGACACGGCGCATGGCGGCTCACGGCGACCGGCGTTGCGGTGGCGCGAAGCGTCCCAGACCGACGGCCGGTCTCCGCGCTTCGGGGACAGTAAAGTGCCGCCGGAACAGCGGCTCGAGGCGGTTTGTCCCGGCTTTTTGGTGCAGGGGTTGGGGACGGTGGGACAGCCTGTAGGGCGGATTAGATTAGCGTCGCGACGCCGGCTCAAGGGACCTGCGAGTCATCTTCTTCGTGAATTGCTCCACCCTTCATCAGGCGCCGTGCGACCTCGGCGGTCTGATAGCGTCCCCGCGCCGTCGGTGCATGCGCGGCCAGATAGCGCGCCGCTGCGATGAGGATCAGCCCCGCATCCGGCTCACCCGGGGACGCCAGGTATTGCTTCACCGCCGCCTCGAGATTCTGCACCATGTGGAAGCCGGCATCTTCGCGCAGCAAGGCATGGCCCAGCACCGCGATGAGATCCGGCGCGGGATGGCCGGCGGCGAGGTGGCGCGACGTCAGCCGCGCCGCTTCCTCGACCTGCTGCTGGCGATCGAAGGCATCGAGGAACGCGCGCCGAAAGTCCGGCTGCGCAATGCGGGCTGGATCGTCTTCGCGCGGCAGGCGCGCCGGCGGTACGTTGAGGTAGCGGTCGAGATAGACCGCGAGCGCACCGTGGATTGCGGCACGCAGGCAGTCGGCCTCGATCTGCGGGTCGGCGCCGCCGTCGGTGGCCCGCTGCAGCAGGCCGAAGGCGGCGTTGGCGTAGCTGAAGGTGTGGTGCGCGCTGTCCCAATCCGAATGATCGTTGCTGGTGGCGAAATGCGCGATGCGCAATGCGGCGGCAAAGGCGACCGCGCGCGCGACGTCGGCCGGCGTGGCGCCGCCCCGGAGCGCATCCAACAGGGCCTGCAGGATCGCTCCCGGATCCTCGCCGAGAACGGCGCGCCCGAGCGCGGCGTGATCGTGCCAGTGACCGCGCCGCGGCCGGCCCGCCGAGAGCGCGTCGGGCAGTTCGACGGAACGCCGTTTCGGCCAGGACGATGAGATCGACCGGGTGGCGCCAGCTATCCGCCTCTTCGCGGCCGATCGACGCGGTGAGGACGGGCACCACCGCCGGCAATACCGCATCGGCGCGCTGCCAGCCGATGAGGTCGATCGCCCTCGAACGCCTTGTTGAGGAAGTCGAGCGCGTGGCCGCCGTCGGCGAAATAACGGTCGGTGACCGCCGTCAAGGTGGTGGCCGCGAGCCAGCGTGGATCGGCTCCGGCCGCGATCGCGGTACGCAGCGTCCGTTCCGCACCCGTGCGGTGGCGCACGCGCACCCACTGGCGGAACCAGCGGCCCAGCGTGTCGAGCGGGATCGCGCCGCCCAAGGGCTCGCGGTCGCGCCGCGGCGCCTGCCCCTCGCAGTCGTCGGCAACGGCGCCGATGCCATGGAACAGCGCGAGGTAACGGTCGTCCTCGCCAGAACGGGAAGCAGGTTGGCCAGTGGCGATGAGGGTCGTGAGCCCGGCGCCCCAGCCATCGCGATGGCGGGCGCCGAACAGCAACGCGTCGCTCACCAGGCCGGAGGCGGGCACGCCCTGCCGCGCGCGCGCCCAGCACCGCCTTGCCGATGACGAGGTTGATGTTGTGGGCAAGACCATCGTGCAGGCGCCGCCGCCAATGCGACGCTGCATCACGCGGCGCGGACTGGACCGCCACCCAAACCTGGTCATCCAAAATGCGGACCGCCCGGACCGGCACATCGTCCGCCCAGAGATCGAATGTGCAGCCGCTGCGGAGATCGAAACGGGCGTGATGCCAGTGACAGGTGAGGATGCCGTCCGCGACGCTGCCACGATGCAGCGGAAAGCCCATATGCGGGCAGCGATTGTCGAGCGCCACCACGTCGTCGCCATCGGAAACGACGAGCACTGCCCCGCTCGGCGTGCTGACCACCTTGCCGCGGCTGGCACGCAGCTCGGCGAGCGTGCCGACGTGGATGAAGCCCGCGCCGGCATTGTCCATGGGATCGCTCCTACACGGCACCGGATGGCCGGCGCCGATCAACGTGGCATCGGGCGTACCGGTCGCAGACATGGATGCCGTCGAAGTTCGCGGAGCATAGCCGCATCGAGCACTGGGCTGCCAGCATCCGCACTGGTACCGCACTTTATCGCGCTACATCCAACCCGTGCTGCGCACGAGCATGTAGATCGCCACCACCGTGATGACCCCTGCAAAGGCGATGTTCAGCCGGCCGCGCGCGCGACCGAGCGTGCGGGCCAACCGCGCGCCGGCGATGCCGCCGATCACGCCGCCGCAGATGAAGATCGCCGCGAGCCACCAATCGACGAGGCCGGAGACTGCGTAATTTGCCGCGGCCGTGATGCCGAAAGCCGCCACCGCGACGAGCGAGGAGGCGACGGCGTTGAGGATCGGCATGCCGGTTGCGAGCATCAGGCCCGGCACGATGAGAAAGCCGCCGCCGATTCCGAAGAAGCCCGACAAGGCACCCGTGGCCAGTCCGAGCGCGAGAAGCTTCGGGAGATTTTGGCGGTCGAGCCGCACGGTTTCGTTGCCGGCGCTAGACCGGCCGCGCGAGCATGCAGCCTGCAACGACCAGCATCAACAGCGCGAACAGCGCCAGGAGCTTCTGGCCGTCCACCATCTTGCTCAGGCTCGAGCCGGCGAAGGCGCCGATCACGCCGGTCGCGGCAAACACCGCCGCGCATTGCCACTTGACCGTGCCGCGGCGCGCATGCTGACCGAGGTTCGCAGCGGCATTGACGGCGACCGCCAGCGCGCTGGTGCCGATCGCAACATGCGCGCTCGGTACCCCGACCAGGTAGATCATCAGCGGGACCGCCAGTATCGAGCCGCCGCCGCCGATGAGCCCGAGCGAAAAGCCGACGAGAGCGCCGGAGCCGATGCCGAGCACCTGCTGGATGAGTCCGCCCGACATTGCCGTCCTCACGCGCCTGCGGGCGCCGGCGCGCCGGCGGCGACGATCATCAGGTGGCGATCTTTGGCGAGCGCCGGTCAGACCATACGCGAGGCACCAGAATACTAAGACGTAGGTCGGCGCAACTCAACCAGGTAGCGCATTCGCGCGGGCGAAAGCCTGCGCGCGGAGCAGAAGAACAGCGTAATGGCTGCCGTGCATTTCTCTTCTCCATCCGGTAAACGGGTGATCCCCAACGCATTGAGCATCCAATGCAAGAGCATGTCACTGTCGAGGTTGCCGCCAAACGCATCGAGGATTCGCTTGCCGAAAGGTTCGGCGCGGCTTTCCGCGTCGACCCCGAGCTCTCCGGCCTGGACGAGCTTGCACGGATCGCCGGCCATCGCGTGCATCGGCGCTTCCTGCCGCGGGCGGTCGATCCGGATCTGCTTCGGCTCATGTGCGCCTGCGCACTTTCGTCGCCTTCCAAAAGCGACTTGCAGCAGGCCGATATCCTCCTGGTGCGTGACCAGGCCAAGCAGCGCGCGATCACGGCGCTCATTCCCGACATGCCGTGGATCGAGCAGGCGCCGGCGTTCCTGGTGTTTCTCGCCAATGGGAGCCGGCTGCCGGAGATCGCGCGCCTGCGCGGCAAGCCGTTCCCGAACGACCATCTCGATCTGTTCTTCAATGCCGTAACCGACAGTGCGATCGTCATGACCACTTTCATGCGCGCCGCCGCTGCCGTCGGTCTCGGCTGCTGCCCGATCAGCGCGGTGCGCGATCGCGCCGCCGTCGTGAGCGAGCTGCTCGAGCTTCCCGATCGAGTCATTCCTCTCGCCGGGCTGTGCGTGGGCTGGCCTGCCGAGGACGGCCAAATCACGCCGCGGCTCGGCATCGAAACCACCCTGCACGAGGACCGCTATCGGGCAGGTGGTCTCGCCCGGCAGATCGATGCCTATGACCGCCGCCGGCAAGCCCAGCGCCCTTATCGCCGCCAGCGCGACCCTGACCGCTGGGGCGAGGCTGCCTGCTATGGCTGGTCCGAGGACAAGGCGCGGCAATACTCCGAGCCGCTGCGCGCCGACTTCGGAGCATTCGTGCGCGCCAAAGGCTTCCGGCTGGAGTGAACGTCATCCTGAGGTGCCCGCGCCTTCGAAGGATGAACGGCCCTGACATCCAGGCCGTCGCCCTTCGAGGCTCGCCCAAGAGGGCTCGCGCCTCAGGGTGACGGGTCGAATTCTCAGCTGACGCGATGGCGCGGACATACTAATTGCGGAACCTGCCGCGATCGTGCGGTGCGGCGAAATCGAGTTGCGGGCCGACCGGCACGATCCCGCTCGGGTTCACGTGGCGCTGACTTCCGTAATAGTGCCGCTTGATGTGATCCATGTTCACGGTCGCGGCGACGCCGGGCTGCTGATGGAGATCGCGCAGATAGTTCGAGAGGTTGGGATAGTCGGCGATGCGGCGCAGATTGCATTTGAAGTGGCCGTGATAGACCGCATCGAAGCGAATGAGGGTCGGGAACAGGCGCCAGTCGGCCTCGGTGATCTCGGGGCCGGCGAGATAGCGCTGGGTCGCGAGCCGCTCGTCCAGCTCATCGAGCGCGGCGAACACGGCAGCGAACGCCTCCTCGTAGGCATCCTGCGAGGTGGCGAAGCCGGCGCGATAAACGCCGTTGTTGACGTTCTCGTAAACCAGCGCGTTGACGCGATCGATCTCGGTGCGCAACTCTCGCGGATAATAGTCCGTGCGCATATTGGTGAAGCGGCCGAAGGCGCCGTTGAGCATGCGGATGATCTCGGGCGATTTGTTATTGACGATGGTGCGCCGCTCTTTGTCCCATAGCACGGGCACGCTCACGCGCCCGGTGTATCCTGGATCGGCGAGCAGATAGATATCGGCAAGCTCGCTCGCCCCGTTCACGCTGTCGGGAATGGTGCCGGTGCCGGTGCCGAATTTCCAGCCGTGCGGACCGTAGAGCGGCTCGACTACCGAGACCGAGACCGCGTCTTCAAGTCCCTTCAGCACGCGCATGATCAAGGTGCGGTGCGCCCAGGGACAGGCGTAGGACACGTAGAGATGATAGCGCCCGCGCGCCGCCGCAAAGCCGCCGTTGCCGGACGGGCCCGGGCTGCCGTCTTCGGTCACCCAGTTGCGGAAACGCGTGGTCGGCCGCACGAAGCGCCCGCTCCGGCGTGCGTTCCCTGGGCTGCTCGTCCTGCCAGATGCCATTGACCAGAAGACCCATGTCGACTCTGCTCCTTGTCGAGAAACCACCCCAGATGAAACGCGTCTGGCGATCGGTCGCTGCGCACCTTGACGATCCCGATTGCCGGCCGCGGACGCCCGATAGACCAACCGCCCGCCAAATGCTAAGCGCGCTGCGGGCCCTTCATCCCATGACCGATCTCTCGCTGACCATCATGCCGGAAACGGCCGACGACGCGGCGGCGATCGAGCGCCTGCACGAGCGCACCTTCGGTCCCGGCCGCTATGCCAAGTCGGCCTACCGCCTGCGCGAAGGCGTGGACCACCGGCTCGACCTTTCGTTCACCGCGCGCATCGGCACGCTGCTCGTGGGCTCGGTGCGGCTTTCCGCCGATCCGCATCGGCGCGACCAAGGCGCTCCTGCTCGGTCCGCTCACCGTCGAGCCGCCGTTCCGGGAGCGCGGCATCGGGCACGCCCTCATCGAGCGCGCGCTGGCGCAAGCCAAGGCCAAGGGCCACCGGCTGGTCGTGCTGGTCGGCGACGAACCGTATTATGGCAAGGCAGGCTTCAAGCCGATTGCAAAAGACCGTACCGCCATGCCCGGTCCGGTCGATCCGGCCCGGCTCCTGGTTTGCGAGCTTGCCGACGGCGCCTTCGACGGCGTGTCCGGCCCGATCCGGCCGGACTGGACGGCGGACTGATCGCAGCCGGTGGTGCCGGGGCTCTTGGCCGTCTCGGTAGTGGTCGAACGCAATATGGTATCAGCCCGTTTCGAGCTTTAGATTCATGTCGGGTGTTGTTGCCGACGTGACTGGTGCCGTTGTGCGGGCGCCGTCGTTCGGGGCTCAGTCGGATCGCGTCAGCGGCCTTCGCGCATCCAGGTCGCCGCGAGGCTGCCGACGAGGAGCAAGCAGCCCGATCAGCCCCGCGAACACCGGCAGCACGCCGATCCCGCGCACGACGCTCGATTTCGCGCATCCGCAAGCCCAACCAGTCGTCGCCCTTGTAGGTCTCGCCCGAGCGCACCGGGACGATGCGCGGCAGATTGATCCCGCTGGCCGCTTCCAGACGCACCACGTCGCCGCCGGTGGCATCGGCCAGCGGCGCCAGCACCTCGGTGGTAGACGTGACCTCGGTGAATTCCCGCGGATTGGCCGGCCCGACATTGGCGAGCGCGTTGAGCGTGCCGTCGGTCGCGCGCCACAGGCCCGAGCTCGTTGGCTTCGATGGTCGAGCGCCAGACGCCGGGCTGCGCCGGAGTCGAGCGTCATGATGCGGGTCTTGCCCGACGGCGTCGTCAGCGTCACGTCGTTGACGGTGTCGGACATGCTCTGGCGCTGGATCGTGAGGTCGCGCCCCCGCACCAGTCAGGCGCAGCGCCTCCTCCTCGAGATCGGGCTGCTTCATCAGCCAATGCGACAGGCGCCGCAGCAGGTCGATATGCGGTCCGCCGCCCTCGTAGCCGCGCGCCCACAGCCAGATGTGATCGGACAGCAGCAGCGCGACCCGGCCTTCGCCTTCGCGCGAGAGCAGCAGCAGCGGCTTGTTGTCGGGACCCTGCATCACCGCGGTGCCCTTGGTGGCGCGGGTGTCGACCAGACGGAACCAGCGGCTCCAGTGCGGCGGATCCTGATCGGCGCCTTCGAGACCGCGCGTCACCGGATGGCGCTTGCCGAGCTCGGTGAGCTGCGCGCGGAAAGCGCCGTCGTTCATTCGCCCGCTCGGCTCGGCCGGCAGGATCACGTCGAGCGGCGTGCGCCAGATGCTGGTCTGGCTGGCGTAATCCGGGCCGGCCGCCACCAGCACCGCGCCGCCGGCACGCACGTAGCGGGCGATATTGTCGAAATAGATGATCGGCAGCACGCCTTGCCGCGCGTAGCGATCGAAGATGATGAGCTGGAACTCGTTGATCTTCTGCTGGAACAGCTCGCGGGTCGGAAACGCGATCAGCGACAGTTCGTTGATCGGAGTGCCGTCCTGCTTTTCCGGCGGGCGCAGAATGGTGAAGTGCACGAGATCGACGCTGGCATCGGACTTGAGCAGATTGCGCCAGGTGCGCTCGCCGGCATGCGGCTCGCCGGACACCAGCAGCACGCGCAGCTTGTCGCGCACGCCGTCGATTGAGACGACGGCGCGATTGTTGACCTCGGTGAGCTCGCCGTCGAGCGGCGATGCCTCGATCTCGACGATGTTCGGCCCGGCATGCGGAATCGGAACGTTGACGCTCACGCTCGCGCCCGCGCGCACGTTGCGGTTCTCGATGGTCTCGCCGTCGCGCCGCACCGTCACTTGCGCCGGCATGGCGGGCGCGCCCTGGTCCTCGACCCGGAAGGTGATGGTCTGCGTCTGCCCGACGATGCCGAAGCGAGGAGTGGTCACGAGCACGACGCGGCGGTCGCGCTCGTTCTTGTGACCGGTGATCAGGCCATGCACGGGGGCGGCAAATCCCAGCGCTGCGGCCTCGCCCGGCACGTCATGCACGCGACCGTCGGTGATGAAGATGACGCCTGCCACGCGGTCGTGGGGAACGTCCGAGAGCGCGGCGGAGAGGGCCGTGAACAGCCGGGTGCCGTCGGTCTCGCCATCGGCCTGGCCGGCCTCGACGAAGCGCACTTCCACGCCCGGCATGCGCCCGAGTCGTTCCGCGACTGCGGCGCGCGCCGCCTCGGTCTGCTGTTGCCGGTCGCCGAAATCCTGGCTCGGGCTCTTGTCGATGACCACCACCGCGACCGAGGTCAGCGGTTCGCGGTCCTCGCGCGTGATCGAGGGATTGGCGAGCGCGAGCACGAACAAGGCGAGCGCCATGGTGCGCACCAAGGCTCCGCGCGTGCGCCCGATCAAGATCAGGAGCGAGATCAGGAAGGCCACGGCGACCGCCGCCCATACGAGGTAGGTGGGAACGAGCGGCGAGAATGAAACTCCGAAATTCAACTGCTAAAGTTCCTTGTTCCTGGACACCGCCGCCGCGTGTGCCGCCGGCGCGGGTATGGCATGGTCGCCATTGCTACTGCCCCAGCCGCTCGAGCAGCGCCGGGATATGCACCTGATCGGCCTTGTAGTTGCCGGTGAGCGTATACATCACGATGTTGACGCCGGCGCGGAAGGCGAACTCGCGCTGGCGCGGCTCGGCCGACACGAGCGGCAGCATGGCCTGGCCGTCCGGACGCATCGCCCAGGCGCCGGCGAAATCGTTCGAGGTGATGATGATCGACGAAACGCCGTCGCCGGCGCGGGCCGGACGGCTCGCCGGCTCGTCCTCGTTCGCGGCTTGCAGTGCCTCGACCCAAAGCTGGCCGGAGGCGAAGCGACCGGGAAAGTCCTTCAACAGATAGAATGTCTTCGTCAGCACATGGTCGCGCCGGACCGGTTCGAGCTCGGGAATGTCGAGGGAGGCGAGAATGGTGCGTAGCGCCTGCATGCCCGGACCGCGGTTCGCGCCGCCCGGGCCGACAGGCGCCTCGACTGCGTCGCGCGTGTCGAACAAGACGGTGCCGCCTTGCTTCATGTAGGCATCGATATGCTCGAGCGCTTCGCGCGTCGGTTTGGGCGCGCTCGCCACGATCGGCCAATAGATCAGCGGATAAAAGGCAAGCTCGTCGCGGGCCGGATCGAGCCCGATCGGCTCGCCCGGCTTCGAGCGCGGTGCGCTGAGCGAGGAACAAGGTGAGGCCCTGCAGGCCGGCCTTGCTGATGCGGTCGACCTCCGCATCGCCGGTGACGACATAGGCGAGCCGCGTTTCCAGCGTCGATTTCACTGCTGGCTCCTCGCCGCTCTGCGCGCGCGGTGAGGGTTGGCTCTGGGCGCGGCCGGGCGCCGGGCTCTGCGCCGAGGCCTGCGGCATCGCAGGGAGCGTCGCCGCGAAGATCGCGACCGCAAGCGCGGCCGCGGCCGGCCGCCGCCGGCGCACGAGCTGCCCGATCCCGCCGGCGAGCAGGAATACGACGAGCGCATCGAGCGCAAGCAGTGCCAGCGCGGCCAGCAGGATAGGGCCCGCGCAAATCCTCCGGCTCGCTCATTCGGTAAGCCTCCCGGCGTGCATTGAGCGCAGAGACATCGAGCGGCGCGAGACGGTCGGCGGGTGCGAGCGCATTGACCGCCAGCAATCCTTCCGGCGGTCCATAGAAGCCGGGAGGATGCTCGAAGGTCGCGCGCCCGCCGAAGTCCGTCGGCACCGGACGCGCGGTCGCCGGCGGCGGCCCGAACACGCCGAAACCGTCGAGAACACGGGTCGGCGGCAGCACCTCGCGCGCGCCGCGTCCGCCTGCGGCACTGCCATCGGCGGCCACCGAGCCGGCAAAGGACACGATTCGCTTGAGCATCTCGACGAATGTGCCCGATAGCGGCAGGTCTGACCAGCGCGTATCGGCGGTGATGTGGAACAGGACGACCAGGCCCTTTCCGCGGCGCTGGGCGGTGACCAGCGGCGTTCCGTCGGCGAGCGTCGCCCAGGTACGATCGGTCAAGGTCGCATCGGGCTCCGCCAGGACCTGCCGGCTCACGGTGACGTCGGTCGGCACCGCCATGCCGAAGAACGGGCTTTCGCGTGCGAACGGAGCCAGCTGCTGCGGCTGGTCCCAGGACAGGCTGCCGCCCAGGATGCGGCCGCCACGCCGCAGCTTCACCGGCACGAGATCGTCGTCGCCGGCAGCGAGCCGAGGGCCGGCGAAGCGCACGAGCACCCCGCCTTCCTCGATCCAGCGTGTGAGCTGGTCGCGCGCTTCGGCGACGTTGCCGACATCAGCGAGGACCAGCATCGGCAGGCGCTGCTCGATGAACTGGCTCACCGCTTGCGCCGGGGAGCCGCGGTCGGCAAGTCTCACGTCGGCGAAGGGGCCGAGTGCGCGGCCGAGATAATAGGTCGAAGCGAGCAGCGGCTGGGCGGTATCGGCAGTCGAGCCGGTGATCACGCCGATCGATCGCCGGCGCCAGCGCTTGTCGAGAAGCGCCACCGCGCCGGCCGAGCGCTCGCCGGCAATCTCCAATCGCGCGATGTCATTGCGGATCTCGACCGGCAGCGCGAGCTCGGCCTCGCTCTCGCCTTCGCCGTCCTTGAAGTTGAAGCCGGCGTCACCGAGCGGCAGCCCTTTGAAGTCGAGCGCGCGCACGATGCCGGATTCCGCCGGCCCGGCGCCGGCGCGCAACACCTTGACGGTGAGAGCACCCGCAGCGTTGTTGGCGCCCGAAAGCGCGCGTGCCCCGGCGATGCCGCCTTCTACGACGGTAATCGGATGCTGCGCGATGAGCCGGCCCAGCGCCGCCACGAACTCGCTCCCGCCGCCGAGATCGATGCTGTCGGTCAGCCAGACCAACTCGACATCGCTCGTGGCCGATAGAAAGCGGCCGAGCGTCGGCAGCGCGTCGGCGCGCTCGACTGCATGCGGCTTCGGCCTGACCTGCTTGAGGCGCACCCGCGCCGCGGCGGGTGCCTCAAAGCGAGATGTCGCGGCTCGGCTCCGAGAGCGGAATCAGCGCGACGCCGCGATTGTCCGCCTCTGCGCGCGCGATCAAATCGTCGGCGGTCGCATGCGCAGCGTCCCAGGTCCCCGCCGCCGGGAAGCCGTCGTCGATCAGGAGCGCCAGCGGCGCCTTGGCAGTCGAGGTGGCGACCGGCGGATTCCACAACGGGCCCGCGGCGGCGATGATGACGAGTGCAGCGAGCATCAGCCGCAGCAGCGTGAGCCACCACGGCGTGCGTTGCGGCGTCTCCTCCTTGGGCGTGATGTCGAACAACAGTCGCGTGGGCGGGAAATTGATCCGGCGCGGCTGCGGCGGAATAAGCCGCAGCAGCCACCACAGCACCGGCAGGCTCAACAGCCCGAGCAGCACCAGGGGCTGCGCGAAACCGAGCGGAAGCCACGGCATCATCGCGGCCTCCCGTCATGTCCGCTCATGCGCGCACGCCCGCCTATCACCGCGCCGGGAGGCGGCGCGCCCAGGCGCGCATGCAGCGCAAGCAGCAATTCGGTCGCCGGCCGGTCGGTGCGATGGATGCTGAAGCTCCAGCCGAGCTTGTCGGTTTCGGCCCTGATCGCCGCGCGATGGCGCGCCAGGCGCGTCTCGTACTCGCCTTTCCAGGTTTCGGCCCGACCGGCCATGATCGAGCCCGCGCCCTCCGGCTCGATGAACTCGACGCGGCCGGAATAGGGAAAGGTCTCTTCCGCCGGATCGACGATCTGAATGGCATGGCCATGCGCGCCGGTCGAGGAGAGCTGAGCAAGCGTCGCGCGCACCTCCGCCATCGGGCTCCAGAAATCCGATACCACGACGATCTCGGCGAGCGCCGAGGGTGCAAAGGAGCGCGGCAGGCTCGGACGCTCCGTCGGGTCATGCACGATTGCATTGGCCATCTTGTCGAGCACATTGCGGCTGCCGGTCGGTCGCATCAGGTTCGGGATGCCGACGCGCTCACCGGCATGAACCAGGACTTCCGCGAGGGCAAACGCCACCACAAGACAGCGATCGAGCTTGGATTCCTGCGCGAATTGCGATGTAAACAGCATCGAGGGCGAGCGGTCCGGCCACAACCACACGGTATGGGCGGCCTCCCATTCCTGCTCGCGAACATAAAGGTTGTCGTCGCGCGCGGAGCGGCGCCAGTCCACCCGGCGCGCAGGCTCGCCCGACAAGAAGCGCCGGTACTGCCAGAAATTTTCCCCCGGGCCTGCGCGCCTGCGGCCGTGCAGCCCATGGATGACGGTCGCAGAGATGCGGCGCGCCTCGAGGATGAGGCGCGGCATGGTTTCCGCCAGCGAGCGGGCTTCGCCGCTCGCATGCTGCGTTGCCCGGACCTCGTGCTTGTCTGCCCGCTGAGCGGCCGCCATCCGACTATCCGATGCGCCGCTTGAGCTTGCCGATGACCGCTTCGATGCTCTCGCCGTCGGCGCGGGCCGCGAAGGTGAGCGCCATGCGGTGCTTGAGGATCGGTTCGGCCATGTCCATCACGTCGTCGATGGAGGGCGACAGCCGGCCGTCGATGAGCGCACGCGCGCGCGCCGCCAGCATCAAGGCCTGGCTCGCGCGCGGGCTCGGCCCCCAGGAGATCAGCTTGCCGATGTCGCCGGTCTCGGCACCGGGACGGGCAGCGCGCACCAGGTTGAGAATCGCCTCGACCACGGATTTGCCGACCGGCAGACGGCGCACCAGACGTTGCGCCGCGATCAGCTCGTCCGAGGTCATGGTCGGCTTGGGCTTGCTTTCCTCAGCGCCGGTGGTGTCGAACACGATCTTCCGCTCGGCGGCGATGTCGGGATAATCGACGTCGATCTGCATCAGGAAGCGGTCGAGTTGCGCTTCCGGCAGGGGATAGGTGCCTTCCTGCTCGATCGGGTTCTGGGTCGCGAGCACATGGAACGGGCGCGGCACGTCGTGGCGATTGCCGGCGACCGTCACGTGCAGTTCCTGCATCGCCTGCAGCAGCGCCGATTGGGTGCGCGGGCTGGCGCGGTTGATCTCGTCGGCCATCAGGAGCTGGCCGAAGATCGGACCCGCGATGAATCGGAAACTGCGCTTGCCGCCTGGGCTCTCTTCCAGCACCTCGCTGCCGACGATGTCGGACGGCATGAGATCGGGCGTGAACTGGATGCGGCGTTCGTCCAGGCCGAGCACCATGCCCATGGTCTCGACCAGCTTGGTCTTGGCGAGACCGGGAAGGCCGACCAGCAGCGCATGGCCGCCGGAGAGCACGGTGATGAGCGCGTGCTCGACCACGCGTTCCTGCCCGAAGATGACGCTACCGATAGCTGCCTTGGCGGCGGCAACCTGCGTCGCCGTCAATTCCGCCTGGCGCACGATCATGTCTTCGAGCTTTTCCGCGCTTTCAGTGGCTAATGCCATGTGCTGGCTCCTTAGCTGTCCAATTCCTTGCAAACCCGTTTCGCCCGGCGTCATCGTTCAGATGGGTCTTTGGTGAGCAAATAACGAGCAACTTTCGGGCCGAGCATTGCGCGCAGTGTCGCATCACGAGCGTCTTTGACGCCCCGAATCCGTTCAGCTGACCCGAGATTACGCGATTTCCCACGAGAGCGATCCCGCCTCCTTGCAGGTCTGCCACGATCGCCCCCGGACCGGCGCGTCGAATGAAACAGCCGGTCACCGCTTCAGGTTCCAGCAAACCATGGCGAAGGAAGGGCAAGGGAACTCGGCCAGTTCACAACATCGCGGGGGATCGGACGATCGGCTGAACGCGGTCTGAGGGGGCGCATGCGAGGGATGGTTTGGAAATGCCGCCGGAATTACACTCGCAACGCAATCTTCGAGCGGAGCCAGAATGCAAGAGACCAGACACAGCCGGCCGGGTTTGGAGGCTATTGCAGGCGCCGCGAAGGATGCTGCGCGCAAGGGCTCGCCACCGGTGCACTTGTGGAACCCGCCGTTCTGCGGCGATCTCGACATGCGCATTGCCTCCGATGGCACCTGGTTCTACCTCGGCACGCCGATTGGACGGCCGGCCCTGGTCAAGCTGTTTGCGTCCGTCCTCAGGCGCGACGACGACAAGTATTATCTCGTTACCCCGGTCGAAAAATGCGGAATCGTGGTCGAGGATGCGCCGTTCCTGGCGGTGGAGCTCAATGTCGAGCATGTTGATCAAGATCAGACGCTGCGCTTTCGCACCAATGTCGACGATTGGGTCCCGTGCGGAAGCGATCACGCGCTCCGCTTCGAGCCGGAGATCGACACCGGCGGTCTCAAACCCTATCTGCACGTCCGGCGAAACCTCTGGGCCAAGGTGACGCGCGCCTTGTTCTACGATCTGGTGGAAGCTGGGCGAGGAGCGCGAGGTCGCGGGTGCGCGCATGTTCGGCATAGCATCCGCGGGCGAGTTCTTTCCCATGGCTCCTGCCGAACATTTGAAGGATTCTGGCCTGATGCAGGTGGCACTGCCGAACGGGGCAACCGTGCCGAGCAACGACTTCTTCGATCGCGCCCGGATAAGGCTCAGTCTCGACGTGCCGGGCGCCTTCGACGACCACACGGTCCAGACCAGGCGGGGCGATCTCGATCTCGACCCCTCTCTGTGGGAGCAAGCCGGCGTAACCGCGACCCGACCCGCCGCGGTGCTCATTCCGGTCATTGACCGGCCGGAGCCGCAAGTGCTGCTCACCTTGCGAACCGAGCTGCCGAGCCATCCCGGCCAGATCGCCTTTCCCGGCGGAAAGATCGACGCAGGCGATCCCACGCCGGTTGCGGCGGCTTTGCGGGAAGCCCAAGAGGAGATCGGGCTGAGCCGGGATATGATCGAGCCGATCGGATATCTCGACCTCTATCTCACCTTCTCCGGTTTTCGAATCCTGCCGACGCTCGCGCGCGTAAGGCCCGACTACCGGCTCGCGCTATCCGAGGCCGAGGTCGCCGACGCGTTCGAGGTGCCGCTCGCATTCTTGATGGACGCGCAGAACCACGCACTCCATAGCCGCGACTGGAAGGGCGTGACACGGCGCTACTACGCCATGCCTTTCGGGCAGCGTTACATCTGGGGTGTCACCGCGGGCATTTTGCGGAACCTGTACGAGCGGATCTATGCAGAGGAATGAACCCTGGCTTCGCGCGGCGGCCCGAGATTGAAATGATCCGCCCCGTCCTCACCGAGCTTGCACTGTTCCTGACGCCTTTTGTCCTTTATGCCTTGTTTCTCTGGCTCACACGCGGCGGCGTGCTCGATCGTGTGAACTGGTCCCTCGGCCGACTCGGCTGGCTGCTGATCGCGGCGTTCGCGCTGATGATCGGAAGCTTCATCCTGCTCGCGGAATGGGGCGGCGCCCCGCCGGGCTCGACATATAGTCCGGCCCGTATCGAGGACGGCCAGTTCGTGCCGGGTGACACCAAGTGACCGACATGCCGCCGCGTCACCTCGAGGCCGAATGGCTGCAGGAGGCGCCTCTTGCCGGCCTGCTCGCAATGCTCGACACGGCCGGCGAGCAGGCTCGCGTCGTCGGCGGGGCCGTGCGCAACACGCTGCTCGGCGAAGCGCACGGTGACATCGACATCGCCACGACGGCACTTCCAGACGAAGTGATGCGCCGTGTTCAGGCTGCCGGGTTCAAGGCGGTGCCGACGGGTATCGAGCACGGCACCGTCACCGTCGTCGCCGCCGGCCGGCCGTTCGAGGTCACCACGCTCCGCGAAGATGTGGAAACGTTCGGGCGGCATGCCAAAGTGGTCTTCGGTCGCAACTGGCGACGTGACGCCGAGCGCCGCGATTTCACGATCAATGCGCTCTCCGTGTCTCGCGACCGCACCGTCTACGATTATGTGGGGGGGCTCGCCGATATCGAAACGCGGCGCGTGCGTTTCATCGGCAATGCGGCAGCCCGCATCGCCGAGGATTATCTGCGGATCCTGCGGTTCTTCCGCTTCCATGCCTCCTACGGCACGGGTGCGCCCGATGCGCAGGGCCTCGCCGCCTGTATCGCCGGCCGCGCCGGCCTCGATCAGCTCTCGCGCGAGCGCATCCGCATGGAGCTGACCAAGCTCCTCCTCGCGCGTCATGCAGTGCCTGCGCTCGCAGTGATGACGGAAACGGGTCTGCTCGAACAGGTGCTCGGCGGCGTGCCGCTGCTTCCGAGCTATGCCAACATGACTAAGCTCGAGGCCATGCTGGCACTGCCATCCGATGCCGCACGCCGCCTTGGCGCGCTCGGCGTTCGGGTGATCGAGGACGTCCAGCGCCTGCGCGAGCGCCTGCGCCTCGCCAATGCGGAGCATGAACGGCTGGCGTCCATGGCGGATGGCTGGTGGCATCTTTCCTGCGAGCTCGGCGAGCGCGAGGCACGGGTCTTGCTTTATCATCTGGGAAACGAGCGTTTCACCGACCGCGTGCTGCTGGCCTGGACCCGCTCGGCCGAAAGCGCGGCGGACGAGCGCTGGCGCCGGCTCGCGGGCCTGCCGGCGCGCTGGAGCCCGCCGGCTTTTCCGCTCAGGGCGGCTGATTTTCTGGCGCGAGGAGTGCCGAAGGGGCCGCGGCTCGGGGCTGCGCTTGCTGTTGCCGAGGAGGCGTGGATCAAAGCCGGATTTCCGACCGATCCGGCGGCGCTGGCGGCCACAGCCGACGCGGCCGCGGCCGCGGCCACGGTCGCGTAACGCGATGGCGCGGCCGCACGCCGACTCGCCCTTCCCCACCACACGCATTACATTGCGATGAGAGCCGTGCCATGAACACCAACCGGCGTCCTGCTGACATTGCCCGGCGTTCGGCAAAAGCGCTCGCCGGCCGCGAGCGCCCACGCGATGCGTTCCGGCGCGAGACTTTTGCGCTGCCGCGCGAGGCCGCACGCGAGAAGGCGCGTGAGATGTTCCGGCGATTTCCGAAGGCGGCCTACATGACCGAGATCGAATCCTGGCGCGTGCTGCCGGACGATCAAATCGAGTTCACCATGCGACGACTGCCGAGCGCAGATTGAGTTGCCCAACTCAGCCCTGTCACCCTCGTTTCCCGTGAACGGAGCACCGGGCTTGATGGATTGATGCACGAGCTCCTTGCATCGGCTTTCGTCGGCATCTCGCTGACCGAGCTGTCGGTCATTGCCGCAATGGCGCTGGTTGCCTCGGTCATCGGCGGGGTTGCCGGTTATGGCACCGGCGCGTTGATGCCGCTCGTGCTGGTGCCGATCGTGGGCGCGGAGCCGGTGGTGCCGATACTCTCGCTCTCGGCTTTGTTCACCAACGGCAGCCGGACCGCGGCGTTTCTCGCCTTCGTCGACAAGCGCCGCGCGCTGATCGTGCTCATTGCGGCGGTTCCGACCTGCGCGCTCGGCGCCTGGGGCTACACCATGCTCACCGGCAAGGGCGCGCTTCTCGTCATCGGTGCCATGCTGATCGCCAGCGTGCCGCTACGCCGGCTGATGAGACGTGGCGGCCGCGCGCTTACCGACCGCGGCCTCGCGATAGCATCCTTGGGCTGGGGACCGCTCGCCGGCGGCACGGTCGGCGCGGGCATCATCCTGCTGTCGCTGCTGATGTCGACGGGACTGCACGGTGCCGCCGTGGTCGCAACCGACGCGGTCATCTCCATCGGCATCGGCCTCACCAAGATCGTCGTGTTCGGCATCGCCGGAGCGGTGAGCACCCAAGTGATCGCGATCGCGCTGCTCATCGGATGCGTGGCGTTTCCGGGCGCCTTTTTTGCCAAGGCGCTGGTCGCACGCATGCCACTCAAGGTCCATGCTGCCATTCTCGATGCGGTCGTCGGCCTCGGCGGGGCCGTCATGATCGCCAATGCCTTCACGCGCTGAACCGCGCAGTCGCAGGGCGGGGCTGGCTCTGTGCCAATCGCCCTACGGCTGACAGACATCATGGCCACTTCACCACCGGTGGGAGCGAGGAGAGAATGGAGTTGACATTGCCGCCGGTACGCAGCCCGAAAATGGTGCCGCGGTCGTAGAGCAGGTTGAACTCGACATAGCGCCCTCGGCGGACGAGTTGCTGCTCGCGCTCGGCCTCACTCCACGACATCGCGAAATTCTTGCGCACCAGCTCCGGATAAACGCTCAGGAACGTGCGGCCGACCGCTTGGGTGAAGGCGAAGTCGGCATCCCAGTCTCCGCTGTCGAGATAGTCGTAGAAAATTCCGCCGACGCCGCGCATCTCCTTGCGGTGCTTCAAGTAGAAATATTCGTCGCACCACCGCTTGTACTTTTCATAGGGCGCCACGCGCGCGTGCCCGTCGCATGCCGCTCGCATGGCGTCATGGAAGAGAACCGTATCGGAATGGTCCTGCCGGCGGCGTGCATCCAGCAGGGGAGTGAGATCAGACCCGCCACCGAACCATGCTTTGGCGGTTACCACGAATCGCGTGTTCAAATGCACCGCCGGAACGTACGGGTTGTGCAGGTGGGCGATGAGCGAAATGCCCGAGGCCCAGAACTGCGGATCGGCCTCGGCGCCGGGAATCTCCTTGCGGAATTCGGGCGCGAACTCGCCGAACACGGTGGAGACATGAACGCCGACTTTCTCGAAGACGCGGCCCTTCATGATCGACATCGCGCCGCCGCCGCCTGGCCCGCCGGTGTGATCGGTGCGGCTCCATGGAGTTCGCACGAACCGCCCGGACGAACGCTCGGCGAGCGGCGCACCTTCCGGCAAAGCGTTCTCCAGCGCCTCGAAAGCCGCGCAGATGTCGTCGCGCAGTGTTTCGAACCAATCGCGCGCGCGCGCTTTGCGAGCTTCGAGCAGCTTCATCCGGATCTCCGGTTTTCCTTTAGGCCATGGCGATTAACCCGTCACCTGCAAGCACGTCGATACCTTCGCCGCGCACGCGCGATGCGCTCGGCAGCAATGCGCAGGGGAAAATTTGCAGCGGGCTCTTTTTTGCCATTGTTTCGAGAAACGTTGGCGTCGTGGGGGATGTCTGGGAGTGTGATGTCGCCTTCGCTTGCATGGGGATAGGCAAGCGGCTGTCGGCGACCAGCGCCAGCGAGCGAGGCGGGTGAAGGGCAGCGCCCAGGGGCGTGAGATTGTCCTTCACCCGCCTCGTGCTTGTCCGCTCATTGCTCCGGTCTGCCGCATTGCTTCCCCCGTCGCCATGGCGGCTGCGATCGCCACATTGAGCGAACGCAGCCCGGCTCGGATCGGAATCACCAGCCGTGCATCGGCGGCAGCATGCACCTTGCCCGGCACACCCGATGATTCGCGGCCGAACAGCAGGACATCCCCGCTGCGGAATGCGTGATCGAGATAGGACGTGGATGCGCGCGTGGTGAACAGAAGCACTCGCGCGTCTTCGGCCGTGCGCCACGCCTCGAACGCCTCCCAATTGGCGTGGCGCGAGATCTCGACTTCGGCGAGGTAATCCATCCCGGCGCGGCGGAACGCGCGGTCCGAGGTCGGAAAGCCTGCCGGCTCGATGATGTGCGCCTTGATGCCGAGACAGGCGGCGAGGCGAAGTATCGTCCCCGTGTTCTGGGGTATGTCGGGCTCGAAAAGCGCGATCTGCATGGCCTCGGCCGCGGCTCGTCCGGCAGCGGCGATGTCGGTGAGAAGCTGCGGACAGAAAAGGACTTATGCGACTTTTGGTCGTGGTTGCACAGGCCCACTTGCACTCCCTCGGCAAGGGTGCCAATTACCGTGGCGAACCGATGACGAAAGAGGGAACGCACACGTGACCACGATGTCCTCGGCGGAGCCGACCCGTCGCGATTTCCTCTATATCGCGACCGGCGCGGTCGCCGCGGCCGGAGCCATCGGCACGCTGGTGCCGCTGATCTCGCAAATAAATCCGGACGCCTCGACCATTGCGGCGGGCGCGCCGATCGAGATCGATCTCGCGCCCATCGCCGAGGGTCAGGTGATCAAGGTGTTCTGGCGCGGCAAGCCGATATTCGTCAATCATCGCACCAAGAAGCAGATCGAGGAAGCCGAGAACGTCGACGTCGCCAGGCTGCCCGATCCACAGCCGGATTCGGCACGCGTCAAAGCAGGCCACGCCCAGTTTCAGGTTCTGATCGGGATTTGCACCCATCTCGGATGCATCCCGCTCGCACATCAGGGTTCCTATGACGGCTACTTCTGTCCATGCCACGGTTCTGTATACGACACTTCCGGCCGCATCCGGCAGGGACCCGCACCGACCAATCTGGCACTGCCTCCCTATGAATTCCTCTCCGACACCAAAATTCGAATCGGTTGACGGTCTTCTCGACTATCGTCCCTAAGGTTCGACCATGAGCGGACATAAGACGTACCAGCCGCAAAGCGCTTTCATGCGTTGGATGGAGCGGCGTCTGCCGATCGCCGGGCTCGTGTATTCATCCTTTGTCGTCTATCCGACCCCGCGCAACTTGAACTACTGGTGGACGTTCGGCGGCATCCTTGCGATCATGCTGGTCATCCAGATCATCACCGGCATCGTGCTCGCAATGCACTATATGCCGCATGTCGACCATGCCTTCAATTCCGTCGAGCGCATCATGCGCGACGTGAACTACGGCTGGATGTTGCGCTACATTCACGCCAACGGCGCATCGATGTTTTTTCTCGCCGCCTATATCCATATGTTCCGAGGGATGTATTACGGCTCCTACAAGGAGCCGCGTGAGGTGCTCTGGATTCTCGGCGTGATCCTGCTGCTGCTCATGATCATGACGGGGTTCATGGGCTATGTGCTGCCCTGGGGCCAGATGAGCTTCTGGGCGGCCACCGTCATCACCAACCTGTTCTCGGCGATTCCCGTGATCGGTAAATCGGTCGTGACCTGGCTGTGGGGCGGCTATGCGGTCGGTAACCCGACGCTCAATCGCTTCTACTCGCTGCACTACCTGCTGCCGTTCGTCATCGTGGGGGTGGTCGTGCTGCACATCTGGGCGCTGCACATGGTCGGCCAGAACAATCCGGACGGCATCGAGCCGAGGACCGAGCAGGACACAGTCGCGTTCACGCCCTATGCCACCATGAAGGACGGCTTCTTCCTTGCGGTTTTCCTCTTGCTGTTCGCGTGGTTCGTTTTCTACATCCCGAATTTTCTCGGTCATCCCGACAATTATATCCCGGCCAATCCGGCGGTGACGCCGACCCACATCGTGCCGGAATGGTATTACCTGCCGTTCTACGCGATCCTGCGTGCGGTCCCGAACAAGCTGCTCGGCGTGCTGGCGCTCGGTGCCTCGATCGTGATCCTCGCCTTCCTGCCCTGGCTCGATACATCGAAGGTGAGGTCGGCGCGCTATCGGCCGCTTTATCGCCAATTCTTCTGGGTTTTCGTCGTCGTATGCATCGGTCTCGGCTGGCTGGGCTCGAAGCCGGCCGAAGGCAACTACGTGCTGTTCGCCCGCATCTTTACGGTCTATTACTTTGCTCACTTCCTGCTTATCTTGCCGGTGCTCGGGAAGCTCGAGCGAACCAAGCCGCTGCCGAGCTCCATCATGGATTCGGTGCTGCGCAAAGGCACGCCGATCGGAGCGCAGGCGCCGGCGCCGGTCGCGAAGGCTTGAGAAGCGACATGGCCCTCGCGCGCAAGATCCTGACCATCGTCGTCGCGGCCGGCGTTCTCGGATCCCTGCTGGTGTCGGCCCAATCGGCAGAGGAGGTGCCGACGCCGCCGAAGAACACGTGGTCGTTCGCCGGGCCGTTCGGCAGGTTCGACCGCGCGCAGCTCCAGCGCGGGTTCAAGGTTTATCGTGAAGTCTGCCAGGTCTGCCACGGGCTGACGCTGGTCGCGTTCCGCAGCCTCGCGGAGCCCGGCGGACCCGGCTTTACGACCGCACAGGCGACGGCGATCGCGGCCGAATATCAGGTCAAGGGCCAGCCCGATGACCAGGGCGAGGTCAAGGACCGCCCTGGCCGGCTCGCCGATTATTTTCCCGCGCCGTTTCCGAACGAGCAGGCGGCGCGCGCCCGCTACAACGGGGTGCCGCCCGATCTGTCGGTGATCGCCAAGGCGCGCGGCTACGAGCGGGGCTTTCCCTGGTGGGTGCTCGACATGTTCACCCAGTATCAGGAGCACGGCGTCGATTATCTCACCGCATTGCTGCTGGGCTACGAGGAGCAGCCGCCGGCAGGCTTCACGCTTGCGCCCGGCACTTTCTACAACAAATATTTCCCCGGCCACGCGATCACGATGCCGCCGCCGCTCACCGACGGTCGAGTTGAATATACCGACGGCTCGCCCGGCACCGCCGCGCAATATGCCAAGGACGTGTCCGCATTCTTGATGTGGGCGGCCGAGCCTCATCTCGAGGCGAGGAAGCGCATCGGCATGCAGGTGTTCATTTTCCTCATCGTGCTGGCAGGCTTGCTTTATTTCACCAAGAAGAAGGTGTGGCGCGGGGTGGAGTTGCATCCTGAAAAGCTCGAGCCGCGCCCGCCCGAGGAATATCCACGGGCCTGAGTTGAAATGGTCACAGATCCAGTCGGGCCCTGATCAGATCGGGGTCGTTCGATAGCGCGTTGGGGTCGATTGCGACCTGCTCGAACTCGCAGCGCGCGAAGCGCGCCTTCTCCGCGAACGGGACAGTGGCATCGATCCCGAGCTTTGCGCGAATTCCGTTCTGACCGATCCGCACATATTCGTGTCCGCGCGCCGCCGGCATGACTACGAGGTCGCGCGATGCTTCCATTCGGGTCGCCAAAGCGTATTCCACATCGTGCGGATCGCGGATGTCGATGTCTTCGTCGACCACGATGACGAGATCGAGATCCTTGAGGGCGCCGAACGCCGCAAACAGCGCGTTGCGCTGCAGGCCGTCCTGCTGCGGCGATGCCTTTCTCACCTGCACCACGGCGTGGAAGCGGTGCAATCCACCAGGGGTCATCTCGGCATCGACCACGATCGGTACGGCGGCTTTGAGCACCTTGAGCAGGCTCGCTTCCAGCACATATTTGCGCAGCATGATGGTCTCGCGGCCGTAGCCGTTGATGGCATGGTAGATCGGCTGCTCGCGGTGCGTTACGGCGGTCACCTCGAACACCGGCGCTTGATCGGCGGGAGACAGGTATCCGACGAACTCGCCGAACGGACCTTCGGTGACGGTTTCATCGACCAGCATGCGACCTTCGAGCACGATCTCGGTCTCGGCCGGAATCAGCAGGTCCTGCGAGATGCCTTTCACCACCGGCAGCGGCCGGCCGCAGAGGCCGCCGGCGACGGCAATCTCGTCGGCATGCTCCGGCATCTGCGACCCCATGGTCGCGGCCGTGTAATGCAATGCCAGGTCGGACCCGATGCACACCGCGACCGGCAGCGCTTCGCCCCTGTGCTTGGCGCGCTCGAAGGCGAGCCGCAAATGCCGGCCGAAGTCGAGCTTGACTCCGGTGCGGCCGCTGCCGGTGAGTTGCAGGCGGTGATAGGACGCGTTGTAGGTGCCGCTGTCGGGATCGCGCACGATCACGATGCCGGCGGTGACGAAGCGTCCGGCATCCGCCGCGGTGTGGTGCAGCGCCGGCAGCAGGCTCGCGAGATCGATGCTTCCGGTATGGATGCGCTGTTGCGCCGGCGCCTTCTCCACCACCACCGGAGGCTTGGGCGATCCCAGCGCGCGGCCGATGAACTCGCGAATGCCGTTGAAGTCGATGCCGAAAGCCGCCTCGCAATTCGCCTGGCAGGACAGCAGGTTTCCGATCACCGGCGTGTCGTAGCCGTCGACCGCGGTGAACAGCAGCGCCGGCCCGCCATCGAGCTTCTTCATGACTGCCGCCACTTCGAGATGCGGATCGACCGGTGCGGTGTAGGCGTGCAGCCGCCCCTGCGACGCCATGCGATCGAGCGCCGAGCGAAAGCGGGTGTCGAGAACACCGGAATTGGACATGAGCGATGCCTTTGGTTGCGGGGTGAGCGCGACTGCCAAGATTACCCGAAATCACACCGGGGCTGCGCAAGCGGGCAATGACATTCCGGTGCAGCGTATCAGTTGCAAACCTAACGCCAAGCATGACAATGGTATAGCCATCGGCGAGCACAGCGAACGCGGGCCAAACGCATGGGCAAGGCAGTGCTTGGCATCATCGGGGGCTCCGGCATCTATGATCTGCCGGGCCTGGAGAAAGCCCGGCAGGAGAGGATCAAGAGCCCGTGGGGCGAGCCGTCGGCGCCGCTGCGGGTCGGGGAGATCACGGGGACGCCGGTGGTCTTTCTCTCGCGCCACGACAAAGGCCATCGCCTATCGCCTTCCGATATCAATTATCGCGCCAATATCGACGTGCTCAAGCGAGCGGGAGTGACCGATCTGGTCTCGCTCTCGGCGTGCGGGTCGTTCAAGCAGGAATTGCCGCCCGGCACTTTCGTCCTCGTCGACCAGTTCGTCGACCGCACCTTCAAGCGCGACAGCTCGTTCTTCGGCAGGGGCTGCGTCGCCCATGTCTCGATGGCGCATCCGATCTCGCCGCGTCTGCAGGAGCGCATTGCGGCGGCGGCCGGCGCCGCAGGAATCGAGCCCGCGCGCGGCGGCACCTATGTCTGTATCGAAGGACCGCAGTTCTCCACGCTCGCCGAGAGCATCACTTACAAGGAGCTGGGCTATTCCGTGATCGGCATGACCAACCTGCCGGAGGCGAAGCTCGCGCGCGAGGCGGAACTCTGCTACGCGACCGTCGCGATGGTCACCGACTTCGACTGCTGGCATCCCGACCACGATGCCGTGACGGTTACCGACATCATCGCCGCTCTCACCGCCAACGCCGAAAAAGCCAAGGCCCTGGTCGCGCGGCTCGCCAGGGATTTCCCGCGTGAGCACGAGCCGTGTCCGATCGGCTCCGACCGCGCGCTCGACAATGCGTTCATCACCGCGCCCGAGGCGCGCGACAAGAAGCTCCTGAAGAAGCTCGATGCGGTGGCGGGACGACTGCTGAATGCGCGGCGGTGAGCATTCTCTGCCGAAAGATTTAAGGAGGATGGCATGTCCATATTCACGTCTTGCGGCGCGATGGTGCAGGCAACGATCATCGCCGGCTTGCTTACGTCGGCGTCGCATGCCGAGACTTCGCTGCGGATCGGCGTCGTATCGCGCACCATATTTTACCTCCCGACCTGGACGGCGGAGAAGCAGGGCTTCTTCAAGCAGGCAGGCATCGATCCCGCGATCGAGGTCTATGACGGCTCGGAAAAGATCTACGCAGATTTGCGTGCCGGCACCCATCAGATCGGCATCTCCTCCATCGAGAGCGTCGTCGCGGATTCATACAAGGGCGGAAAGCTCAAAATCGTCGCCGGGATCGCCAAGCGGCCACCGCATTTCATCATTGCACAGCCCGAGATCAAAGACTCTGGCTGATCTCAAGGGCAAGACCATCGGCGTGGTATCGATGCACGAGGGTACGACGTTCTTCGTCGCCGACATCGCCGAGGCCGGCGGCTTCAAGCTGGAGGACGTAAAGGTGCAGGCAGTAGGCGGATCGCCCACCCGCCAGCGCCTGCTGAAGGAACGCAAGATCGACATGGGACTGCAACCCTATCCCTTGAGCTATGAGGCCGAGGCGCAGGGTTTCAGCAATCTGGGAGCGATGGCGAAGCTCGTCCCCGATTACCAGTTCGTCTCGGTTATCGTCGACGAGAGTTGGGCACGCGCGAATCGCCCGGTTCTCGTCGGCTTCCTCGAGGCGCTGCGTCGCGGCACCGACCACATGTTCGCAAACCCGCACAAGTCAGCCGAGCTCGGCGCCAGGGAGTTGCGAACCAGTGTCTCCTTTGCACGGCGCGCTCTCGAGGATACGAACAGCATGGACATCATCTCGCGTGATCTGTCGCTGGCCGATGCCAGTCTGCGGCGCGTTTTCGGCACCATGCAGCAGGCCGGCGTGCTGGCGCGCGGGACGCCGTTCGATCCGTCACGGTTTACCGATGAGAGCTATCTGCAGGAGAGCCGACGCTGAGATGCGCGGTCGGACGACGGAATATCCTGTCAGGACAATGACGGAATATCCTGTCAGGACAATATTGTGCCGCTTCGAGAAATTCGCTTCTGAATCTCGCGCGCGGCCATGGTTCCGCCGGCGATCGCGGTGGCAATGCAGGGATGGGCCGGATTGACGACATCGCCGATGGCGAACACGCCGCGGCTGGATGTCTCCATGTTGCCGTCGACCTCGAGGTAACCCTGAGCGTCGGTCGCGAGCGCAAGCGCGGCGAGCCAGGGCTCGCCGGTTGCGGGCTGATAGCCGAACAGCACGACGGCATGATCGGCCTCGATCACCTCGCCGCTGCTCAAACGGAGCCGGACCCCTGCGCCGGTTTCGTCCAGCGCCGTGACCGTACGTTCTGCCAGTATCTGCGCCATGCCGGACCGCTCGTGCGCGCGCAGCCGTGCCACCAGGCGTGGCTGCGCCCGCGGCACCGTCGAGCGCATGATTATGGTCGCTCGCACCCCCTTCTCGATGAGCATGCGCGATACGTCGAAGGCATTGTCGCCGCCCCCGATCACGGCCACGTGCGACTCGAGATCGGCGCCCGGCTCGCCGGCCCAAGGCGGGCCGAGATGCACGCGGCCTCGCTGTGCCAGCGCCCGCGCATTCTCGACCCTGTCGAGCCATTGCGCGCCGCGGAACGTCGTTCCGGTCGCGATCGCGATCACCGGGGTCGATAATGATTGCACACCCCGCGGTTCGGAACGCGCGATCTCCAGCCCGAACCGGCCGTCGCTGCCGCGCGCCACCCGCTGCGGCCGCGCGCCGATCCAGGTCTCGATCGTCCTTTGGCGGACGTGACGCGCGAACGCCTCCGCATTCGCGCGGGCGGTTTCGCCCGGGCGCCCGAGCAGCCATTCGTTTGGATAGGGGCTGTGCCGCGCCATGCCACCCAGCGCGGTCTCCTTCTCGATGATGATCGGGCGCAGCCCGTAATTGTGCAGCCACAGCGCGCAGGACATGCCGGCAGGGCCGCCACCGATGATCGGCACGATCGGCACAGGCATTGTCAGCTGTTCTCCCGCAGCATATCGGTCTCCGGTTGCGCGCACCCCCACGCTTCTCCACAGTGGGGGGAGGCCAGCCTGCAAGCCCTCTTCTACGCGAGAACCTCATGGTCAGCATGCAATTCGAGCACGATCTCAAAGCCGCGATCCGCACCATTCCCGACTACCCCAAGCCCGGCATCATGTTCCGTGACATCACGACGCTGCTCGGCGATGCGCGCGCCTTCCGCCGCGCGGTCGACGAACTGGTGCAGCCCTGGGCCGGCTCGAAGATCGACAAGGTCGCGGGAATCGAAGCGCGCGGCTTCATTCTCGGCGGCGCGGTGGCGCACCAGGTCTCGGCCGGCTTCGTGCCGATCCGCAAGAAGGGCAAGCTGCCGCACAAGCGCGTTTCCATCGCCTATTCGCTGGAATACGGCCTCGACGAGATGGAGATGCACGAAGATGCGGTGGAGAATGGCGACCGCGTGATCCTGGTCGACGACCTCATCGCCACCGGCGGGACGGCGGAGGGAGCGGTGAAGCTGCTGCGGCAGTTGGGAGCCGAGGTGCTGGCAGCCTGTTTCATCATCGATCTTCCGGACCTCGGCGGAGCCGACAAGCTGCGCAAGCTCGAGGTGCCGGTGCGCACGCTCATAGCATTCGAAGGACATTGACCGGAGCCGCCGGCGCCGAGCCCGACCAAGCCGCACGGGCTTATCTCAGGGTCATTGCGCGAGCCCCGGACGTGGTGCGGAAGGCGTTGACGCCGAACCCGTGAGCACGACGGGCACTGTTCCTCGAAAAGGCCAGCGCGTGTCTTTCTACCGAGCTCAGAGCATCGATCATTTTGACGCAAGCGCACCGCGCTCGCGGTACGCGCATCGGGTCGACTTTGAGCAACTGCGTCGAACATTCGGTGCCGCTTGAGGTTTTCCCCGTTAGCTTTGTTTCGCCAAAATGGCCGGCCTGGCGCCCATGGCACGATCGACCTGCGCGCATCATCGTAGTCCCGGATCGCGAACTTTGCTGCGCGGTTCCCGTCGGGGTGCTCCGGCAGGCGCAAAAAAGTCGTTTCCGACGATTGCGCAGCTGCCGCTCCTCGGCATCGGACGCTAGCCGCGTGCCCGCAACTTCTGCGCTTCGGCAGCCGTCGCTTTCGGCGCCACGATCTCGGTGAGATTGATGCGGTCATACTCGGCCCAGACGTTGCCGAGCCAGTGCCGCACGTAGCCGCGAAGCACGAACGAAAACGATGCGGGATCCCCGCTCTGCTTCTTGTTGGCGACAAAGGTGAGATACGGCACCGACGCCAACTCCACCTGCTCGGTTGCCATTTCGTTGAGCTTCGGTATCGCGATCTCGACCGCGTCCTTGATCTGCTTGAAATAGCAAGCGTGCGTTGCCTCGTCCCATTCGAAGAAGTGCGTGCTGTTGACGAAGTTCTTCACCATGAAATATCTGGCGTCGCCGAGACAGGCGGCGGTTTCGTTGATCTCGTCCAACGAGGCGATGGTGGGGCCGAGAATGTGGAACAGCGCGAAGGTGATCTGACCTTTCCTCGCCGCGTCGATGAAGCCGATGTCACGCAAGGCCTTGAGCGTCGGCGACATCAGGCCGGCGCGCACGTCGATCAGGGTGACCGACGCTTTGGATGAATTGAGCGTATCGAAGATCTTCATCTGGTCGGCAACCTGCGTGATGTCGACGACCTCGGTCAGCTCCGGGTGGAATCGCTTGAGCGTGCCGCGCGGCGACTCGGTGTCGAAGGCGCGGATCGTCACTTGATGGGCGCCCAGATAGTCGAGCAGCGTGCGCGCAATTGTTGTCTTGCCGACGCCGCCCTTGTCCGCCCCGACGATGATGACTGCCGGCTTTGCCATACGCTGCTCCTCCGAATCAGGCCTCGGGTTCACCCGAGCCTTCGGCCAAACCATGACCGAATGGGGGCGCGATTCGCACGATGCCCGTCAAGCGATAAGCAAGTTCTGCACATCTATGTTCGCCGACGACCGATGCTGGGGCTGGGGCGCACTATTTCCGGTGCGGTCCCCAGGGACCGGGATCGCTCGTGCCCGGCCGATCGCCCGCCCAACTCGACAGGTGGCTGCGCCGGCAGAAATGGCTTGTCGCCGGAAGCTTGCGGCTCGACGGGAGGGGACCATGGTCCGGCCGGAGCAGGCTCGTCGATATTCGCCGGTTTCCGCCTGTTCCCCGGGCTCGGGCAGGGCGATCGGTCCGGGGTCGCGGCCGCCGGCGAATTTAACGATCGCCTCGATCCGGCGCTCGATCGAGGGGTGCGTGGCGAACAGATCGGAAAAGCCCGAGCGCGGATTGTCGACGCACATCTCCATCACCGCCGAGGTGGCGCCTTCGAGCTCGCCCCGGCCTTCGATCTTGCGCAGCGCCGTGATCATTGCATCGGGGTTCTTGGTCAGCTCGACCGAGCCCGCATCGGCGAGATATTCGCGTTTGCGCGAGAGCGCGAAACGGATGACGATCGAGAGCAGCCAGGCGACCGCAATCATCGCGACCGCGATGATGATCGCGATGACCGCGGCGCCCGAGCTCTTGCGGTCGCCGCCGCCGCTGCGCCAACGAAAGCCGCCGTGGAACATCAGCCGGAACACCAACTCGGCGAAGAACGAGATCACCCCGGCGATCACCACCGCGATCACCAGCATGCGGACGTCGCCGTTGCGGATATGGGTGAGCTCGTGGCCGAGCACGGCTTCGAGCTCGGCATCGTCGAGCCGCTCGATCAGCCCCGAGGTCACGGTGATGGAGTACTGCTTCTGGTTGAGCCCGGTGGCGAACGCGTTGAGCGCGGCGTCGTCCATCACCTTGAGCTTCGGCATCGGGATGCCGCGTGAAATGCAGAGATTCTCGAGCAGATTATAGAGGCGCGGCTGTTCCTTGCGGGTAACCTCGTGCCCGCCGGTCACCGCATCGATCATCCGCTGGTGAAACTTATAGGCGATCAGGATCCACAGCGCCGTTGCCAGGGTCACGAACGGCAGGGCGTAGAGGAAGTTTCGCCAGGCTGCGCGCAGCATATCGTCGAGCGAATAACCGCCGAGCAGCGCCTCCGCAGCGAGCGCGCCGGCATAGGTCATCACATAGACCAGGAAGAACAATCCGATCAGCAGCGCGATCGAGCGGCGCCGGTTCGACTGGATGTGGGTGTAGAGCCCGTAGGCGGCCATAGGGCCTCAGAATTGAGTTGCACTGTGCCGGGCGCGAGGCAGTGTCCGGCGAAGCACCGCAGTCGAGCTTCGCGGTTGGCTCAGAACTTCACCTGCGGAGGCTTTTCGAGCACTTTGCGCTCCTCGGCCCCGACGTCGAAGAATTCCTTGCGCGTGAATCCGAGCGGACCCGCCAGCAGCACGGCCGGGAACTGCTGGATGCCGGTGTTGTATTCCTGCACGGCGTTGTTGAAGAAGCGGCGCGCCGCGGCGATCTTGTTCTCGATATCGGACAGCTCGCTCTGCAGCTGCTGGAAGTTCTGGTTGGCCTTGAGGTCCGGATAGGCCTCGCCGAGCGCGAACAACTGGCGCAGCGCCCCGCTGAGCATGTTCTCGGCGGCCGCCTGAGCGGCGACCCCTCCGGCCGGGGCGGTGACGGCGGCGTTGCGCGCCTGCACCACCGCCTCCAATGTGCCGCGCTCGTGCGCGGCATAGCCCTTCACCGTCTCGACCAGGTTGGGGATGAGGTCGTGGCGCTGCTTGGTCTGCACGTCGATGTCGGAGAAGGCCTGGTTGACCCGCTGCCGCATGGCAACGAGGCCGTTGTAGATCATGATGATCCAGGCGACGAAAGCGACGATCACGCCGATGACGATCCAGGTGGCGGTGGAAGACATGGAGGCGGCTCCTCGGCGGCCTGCCGGTCAAGAATTCTGAGCAAGTCTGTTGTGCTCGCCAAGACAATCTACGGGGTGAGGGGGTAGGAGGGAAGCGGGTGGGCCGAGGGCAATGCGGACTCGGGAACGTGTGCTGTGACAGATCGTTGCCTTGTCCGGGCGGGGTAGCTGCGAGCGCGATGAGGCCATGATGGCGATCGGCGAGCCGGTCCGAGCCTTTGCATGCCAGCGCGCCGATCGTCGAAACCGATATCCCGGCGCGGCTCGACCGGCTGCCCTGGGGCCGCTTCCATACCCTGGTGGTCGCCGCGCTCGGCATCACCTGGATTCTCGACGGCCTGGAAGTGACGCTCGCCGGCGCGGTCTCGCCGGCGCTCAAGGAGAGCCCGCACCTGCAATTCTCCAACGCCGATGTCGGGATCGCGAGCAGCGCCTATCTCGCCGGCGCGGTGCTCGGCGCGCTGTTCTTCGGCTGGCTCACCGACCGGCTCGGGCGCAAGAGGCTGTTCTTCATCACGCTCGCGGTCTATCTCGTCGCCACCGCCGCGACCGCGTTGTCATGGAATCTCTGGAGCTTCGCGCTGTTCCGCTTCCTCACCGGCGCCGGCATCGGCGGCGAATACACCGCCATCAACTCCACCATCCAGGAGCTGGTCCCGGCGCGCTACCGCGGCTGGACCGATCTCGTCATCAACGGCAGCTTCTGGATCGGCGCCGCGATCGGCGCGGCCGGCTCGATCGTGCTGCTCGATCCGGCGGTGTTGGCGCCGCGACCTCGGCTGGCGCGCTGGCCTTTCTGATCGGCGCCGCGCTCGGCCTCGTCATCTTCCTCATGCGGATGTGGCTGCCGGAATCGCCGCGCTGGCTGATGACCCATGGCCGCGCCGCGGAGGCGGAAGCGATCGTCGCTCGCATCGAGGAGCGAGTTCCGCGGCCGCGGTCATCGACTTGGCGACGCAGCCGCTGCCGCGCATCCGGCTGCGCGCGCGCCGCTACACGCCGCTGCGCGAAGTCGCCGACACGCTGTTTCGCGGTCGAGCGCCAGCGCACCGCTGGTCGGCCTGAGCCTGATGGCGGCGCAGGCGTTCTTCTACAACGCGATCTTCTTCACCTATGCGCTGGTGCTGACCGACTTCTACGGCATCCGCGCCGATCATGTCGGCTGGTACATCCTGCCGTTCGCGGCCGGCAATTTCCTCGGGCCGGTGTTTCTCGGCCGGCTGTTCGACACCGTCGGCCGCCGGCCGATGATCGCCGCGACCTATGCGATCTCCGGCGTGCTGCTCGCGGGCTCCGGCTATCTGTTCGCGATCGGCGTGCTGTCGGCGACCGGCCAGACCATCGCCTGGATGGTGATCTTCTTCTTCGCCTCGGCGGCGGCGAGCTCGGCCTATCTGACCGTGAGCGAAACCTTCCCGCTCGAAATCCGCGCGCTCGCGATCGCCTTCTTCTATGCCATCGGCACCGGCATCGGCGGCGTGGCGGGGCCGTGGCTGTTCGGCGTGCTGATCGACACCGGCTCGCGCTGGAGCGTGTTCGGCGGCTATCTGTTCGGCGCCGTGCTGATGATCGCCGCCGCGGTCATCGCCGCGCGCTGGGGCGTGGCCGCCGAGCGCAAGCCGCTCGAGAGCGTCTCCCGCCCGCTGGCGGCGGTGGATTGATCACCGGTGCCGTCGGCCTGGCGCCGCTTCCTCCTTCAGTCACGAATTATTGCGTCACCGCTGCGGCCGATCTCGTCCGAAAAGTCTGCGACTCCAGATCACGCTCGAATGAAGGTGCCGTTGCGCAGCTCGGTCACGGCCTGCTGCAGCTCCGCTTGCGTGTTCATCACGATCGGCCCGTACCAGGCGACCGGCTCCTCGATCGGCTTGCCCGAGACCAGCAGGAACCGGATGCCCTCGCTCGCCGGCCTGCACCGTGACCTCGTCGCCGCGGTCGAACACCACCAGCGAGCGGTTGCCGGTCTGCTCGCGGACCAGCGATCTCTGCGCCGTCGACTTTCCTTCTCGGTCAGCACGCCGAACGGCTGCGACGCGCCGCGGAACGTGCCGGAGCCCTCGAACACATAGGCGAAGGCGTGCCGGTCGATCTCGACCGGCAAGCGTCTTGCGCCGGCCGGGCGGGACCGAGACGTCGAGATAGCGCGGATCGGCCGCGACGCCGTCGACCGGGCCGCGTCTTGCCCCAGAAGTCGCCGCAGATGACGCGCACGCGGGTGCCGTCGTCATCGACGACCTCCGGGATCTCCGCCGCCTGGAATGTCCTGGTAGCGCGGCGCCGTCATCTTGAGCGAGGAGGGCAGGTTGGCCCACAGCTGGAAGCCGTGCATGCGCCCGCGCGCGTCGCCCTTGCGGCATTTCCTGGTGCAGGATGCCGCTGCCGGCGGTCATCCATTGCACGTCGCCGGCGCCCAGCGTGCCGTGGTTGCCCAGGCTGTCGCCGTGGTCGACGGTGCCGGCCAGCACATAGGTGATGGTCTCGATGCCGCGGTGCGGATGCCAGGGAAAGCCGGCGCGATAGTCGTCCGGCCGATCGTTGCGGAAATCGTCGAGCAGCAGGAACGGATCGAACTCGCCGGTGTCGCCGAAGCCGAAGGCGCGGTGCAGCTTCACGCCGGCGCCTTCCATGGTGGGCGTGGCCTGGACGATGCGCTTGACGGGTCGAATGGACATGAGTGGGGCCTCCGTGCTCGACCACATGTGGCAGTGGAGGATCGGCTCTTCCAGGGCGGCACGCAGGTGTCGCATTCCAGCCCGTCTCATTTCACATTGCCGCCGCGCCTCCTCCATTCCATGGTCGAACGGCCCCGGCAATACCTCCGCCATCGGGTGTGAGTATGGGAGTAGGGGATGTATATCTTGGCGTTTTATCGAAAGATCGTCGGCATTCTGCTCAATCGCTATCGCCCCGAATTGCACTACATGCGCGGCCCCGGACCTAAATGGCTCGAAATGCACGGCCGGTCATCCGCGCGTGCCGGCCGCCGACGCGGCTAGCTTGATAGGAGATCGAGGTGGTGGCGTGCTTGCTGGACTAGATCCAGCGTTTCGACCGGTGCCGGGAAGCCGCGTGCGGGCCTTGACGGTCATCCTGGCGCAGCATGACGGTCCCACCTCACACCGCCTCGCGCAGCTTGACTGCGCCCTCGAGGTCGACCGAGACGAGCTGTGAGATGCCGCGCTCGGCCATGGTGACGCCGTAGAGCCGGTTCATCCGCGCCATGGTGATGGGATTGTGGGTGATGATGACGAAGCGCGTGTCGGTCGAGCGTGTCATTTCATCGAGCAGGTCGCAGAAGCGCTCGATGTTGTGATCGTCGAGCGGCGCATCGACCTCGTCCAGCACGCAGATCGGCGCCGGGTTGGTCAGGAATACCGCAAAGATGAGGGCGAGCGCCGTGAGCGCCTGCTCGCCGCCGGACAGGAGCGAGAGCGTCGCCGGTTTCTTGCCCGGCGGCTTGGCAATGATCTCGAGACCGGCTTCCAGCGGGTCCTCGCTCTCGATCAGCTGCAATTCGGCGGTGCCGCCGCCGAACAGTTCCGAGAACAGGTGCTTGAAGTGGCTATTGACCACTTCGAAAGACGCCAGCAGGCGCTCGCGCGCCTCGCGGTTCAGGTTCTGGATGCCCTGGCGCAGGCGCTTGATCGCCTCGATCAGATCGTCCCGCTCGCCGGTGAGCGAGCCGTGCTGGTTCTCGATCTCCCGCAACTCTTCCTCGGCACGCAGGTTGACGGCCCCGAGCCGCTCGCGATCGCGCCGTAGCCGCTCGAGATTGGCTTCCACCTCGATCACATCGGGCAGCGCCGTGTCCGGCTCGATGCCGGCAAGGTTCGCCACTTCCGCCGGCTCGACCTCGAGCATGTCGCGAATCTCGTGCGCGACGTCGGCGAGCCGGCGCCTGCCGCCTTCATGGCGTTCCTCGGCGCGCGCGGACTCTTCACGGGCCGCGCCCATGGCTTCGAGCGCGCTCCGCGCGGCACGGTCCGCGTCGGCGAGCGCGCTCTCGCCTTGCGCGAGCCGATCCGCGGCGGAGCGGCGTTCCGCTTCGGCCGTCTCGATCTCGCCGATCAGTCCGCGCCGTTGCTCCTCGAACAGCCGCGGGGCGTCTTCGAGGCTCGCACGCTCGGTGCTTGCTTCGGCGACGCGGGCTTCGAGCGTCTCGATCTGCGAGACGGCACTGCTGCTGCGATCGATCCAGGCACGACGATCGGTGGCGATAGTGCCGAGACGCCGGGCGGAAATCTCCGATTCGCGCGCCAGCGCCTGTGCCTCCGCGCGTATCTCGGCAAGGCGCGCTCGCCGCGCTTCGATCTCGCCCCGCACCGTGGCAAGACCGGTCTCGAGCTCGGCGGCCGGCGGAAGGACTGTGAGTGCGCTTTCCGCGTCGCAAACGGCCGCGCTCGCCTCTTCGCGGCTTGCGCTCAATCGCGTCATCGCTTCGCCGAGCGCGGAGAGCCTCGCCGCGTTTCGGCCAGCCTCGCGTTCCGCCTCGGCATGGCGATCGCGGGCGGAATCGGCCGCATGCTGCAGCGATCGCCACCGGTTGCGTGCCGCCGTTTCCGCATCGGCGGTGCTCGCGACCTCGGCCTGCGCGCGCGTGACGGCCTGCTGCTTGCTCTCGACCTCGCGTCGCACGGTTTCCAGCTCCGCCTCGATGTCGGCAAGGCGGTTCTTGCCGGCCAGCCGGCGGGCCGCTCCGGTCGGCGCATTGGCGGCAACCGCGAATCCGTCCCAGCGCCAGAGATCGCCATCGCGCGAGACCAGGCGCTGGCCGGGTTTGATCAGCGCGACGAGGCGAGCGGCGTCCCCGCGCGCGATCACACCGATCTGTGCAAGCCGCCGCGCCAGCTCCGGCGGCGCCTCGACGTGATCGGCGAGCGCCTCGACCCCGTCGGGCAGGATCGGATCGGAGGGATCGACTGCCGCACCCGCCCAGCGCATCGGCGCCGACGCGTCGATCGGAGCATCGAGGTCGTCGCCGAGCGCTGCGCCGAGGGCCGCTTCGTAGCCCTTCTCGACCGTGAGGTCATCGATGACTGCCGGCCAGAGATTCTTGGTGTCGATGTGCAGGAGCCTCGCCAGCGTCTTGGCTTCGGTATCGAGACGCTGCGCGCGGCGTTCGGCCTCGGCGAGAGGTTGACGGGCGAAGTCGAGAGCCTGGCGGGCTGCGGAATGCGCGGCCTCGGCGCGCAACGCAACTGCCTCCGCCTCCGCTACCGCTGCCTGCGATGTTTCTGCCGCGGCGGCAAGCATGCTCAGATCAGCACCCCTGGCAGCGGCCAGCCGCTCCAGCTCGGTCTCGACCGCAGCGATCTGACCGGTGACGCGGACAAGCCGATTCTCATGGTCGCGCATGGCGCTGTCCAAGGCGTTGCGGCGCGCGGTCAAGCCGGCAATGCGGCTGGTGAGCTCGTCGGAGGTTTTTTCCGAGGCGTCGAGCGCGGCACCGGCTTCGGCAACGCACTGGTCGACGCCCGCACTCCGTTCCTCATTGGCTGCGCTCTCGCTGCCGCAGCAGGTTCTCTTCGTCCGCAAGCCGAGTCAGCGCGGTTTGTGCATCGCCGGCGAGGCGGCGCTCGCGCACGATGTCGTCGCCCAGCTGGACAAGGCGCCGATCGAGCTCGGCCATGCGCTCCTTGGCGCGGGCCTCCTCGCGCTCGAGCGTTTCGCGCGCCATGACCAGCCGCTGCAGGGCGGCGCCAGCTCGGGCTTCGGCGTCGCGCAGGGCGGGAAGCTCGGCAGCCGCCAACGCCTGCCGGGTCGATGCTTGCGCCTGCTCGCCGGTGCGCTCGGCAACCATGCGAGCAGCATTGTTCTTGACGTGCTCGGCCTCGGTGAGCTCGGCATTGGCGGCGACCCAGCGCAGGTGAAACAGCGTTGCCTCGGCCTTGCGCACCTGTGCAGCGACGGCGCGGTAGCGGATCGCCTGCCGCGCCTGCCGCTTGAGCGCGTCGATCTGGGTCGCGAGCTGGTTGATGACGTCTTCCAGTCGGGTCAGGTTCTGCTCGGCGCCGCGCAGGCGAAGCTCGGCCTCATGACGGCGCGCGTGCAGGCCCGATATGCCGGCCGCCTCCTCCAGCACGCGCCGGCGCTGCTCCGGCTTGGCCTGGATGATCTCGCCGATGCGGCCTTGATGAACCAGCGCCGGAGAGCGCGAGCCAGTCGAGGCGTCGGCAAACAGGATGTGCACGTCACGCGCGCGCACCTCGCGGCCGTTTATGCGATAGGTGGAGCCACTATCACGCTCGATCCGGCGCGACACGTCGAGCGTTTCATGCTCGTTGAACTGCGCCGGCGCCTTGCGCGCACTGTTGTCGATCTGGATCGCCAACCTCGGCATTGTTGCGTCCGGGCCGATCGTTGGTGCCGGAAAAGATCACGTCGTCCATGTCGGCTGCACGCAGCGATTTATGCGAGGTCTCCCCCATCACCCAGCGCAGCGCCTCCACCAGGTTCGATTTGCCGCAACCGTTCGGCCCGACCACACCGGTCAGTCCCGGCTCGATCATGAAATCAGATGGCTCGACGAAGGATTTGAAGCCGAGCAGGCGCAATCGCGTGAGCCTCATGCTGACGCCGTTCCAATGATAGGGGTCTCGCCCGAACAGAATTGTTCAGAGCTCAGGCCCATCGGGTGGGTCGAGGGATACCGCATCGCGCGGGAGAATGAATTGCCGCGCGAAATTCCGCAACGAAAGAAATCGCGCGTCGGTTGGAAATGGAAAAAGACCGCGCGCAAGCGCGCGTCCGAGGCTCCCCAGCACTTCCGGCTTTACTGGAAAAAACCCTTTTCAGCCCTTGAGATAGGGGGCGACCTGCTTGTCCAGCTCGTCCATCGTCAGGGTGCCGCGGACGAGCTTGCCGTTGATGAAGAAGGTCGGTGTCGAGGTGACGTTGAACTTCGAGGCCGCGCGCGCGCGTGCTTCTTCGATCCCGCTGAGCAACTGCTGATTTGCCAGACATTCGTCGAAGGTCTGCTGCGTAAAGCCGGCCTGCCTGGCAATGGCGAACAACGGCTGCAACGGCTTCTGCACCGCCCAGTCCCTCTGCTGGGCAAACAGCGCCTCGATCATGGGAAAGTATTTGTCGCTTGCCGGCGCAGCGCGCCAGCATGGAGCCCGCGGCGGCAAGCGGATCGAGGGGAAACTCGCGGAAGATGAAGCGAACCTTGCCGGTATCGACGTATTTCGTCTTCATTGCCGGATAGGTGGTCTCATGAAAGCTCGCACAGTGCGGGCAGGTCATCGAGGCATATTCGACGACGGTCACCGGCGCGTCGGCAGCCCCCATGATCTGGTCGCCGAGCGGTCCCGGCACCATGAGGTCCCCCATCGCAACATCGCCGGCAGCGGATGGCTGCACCACCGGTGCGCCCGGACGGCTCCAGTAATAGTAGCCGGCACCGCCGATGGCGATGAGCGCCGCCGCGGCGGCGCCGCCGAGCAGATGACGACGATTGATGGTGGGGACGGCCGCGTCTTTCTTGGTCGTGTCCATGCCGATTCATCCGTGCGAGGGCGCCGGTTGTCGTGCAGATTGGCTAGCCTGAAACCGGTAGTGTGGCAATGGAAGGTGGCGTCGCCAAGGCGTCAGGAGCGGTCACGTCTGTTTGATGGCGGCTCCGAGCCGGGCGAGTGCGTCGCGCAACTTGTCATCGGCGATTTCGCTTAGGCCGGCTGCTATGCGCGCGGCCGCCTCGCGGTCGAGCGCGGGCGGCTGGCTTCGGATCTTGCGGGCGAGCGGGGCCTGCCGCAGCCGCAGCCCGCCGACCGCCTGCCACCCGAAAAAGCGATTGACGCGCTCGAGCACGATGCCGGAGAGGTGCTGAATTTCGACTGCCGTGGGGCCTTCGACTCGCAGCACCAGAATTCCGGGCTCGGGCGGGCGACCGACGACCGTTCGCGGCCACTGGATCTTCTCCGGCTCCGAATGAGCGGCGATCTCGGCGCCGACGATCTCGGACCAGCGGGTCACCAGCTCGGTCGAGGCAAAGCCCTGCCTGGCGAAAGCATTCCCCAAGGTCTTGTGCAGAAGATCCGCCAGCGGGCGCGGATAGGATTTGGCGGGCTTGTTCACGGGCTGCGGCTCTGTCATCGCTCCAGACATGACCGTAGCAGCCCGCAAGGCGCTGAGGAAGGAAGCTGTTGTGCCGTCTGCGCCGGCACGCAGCAAGACGCGTGGCGAAGAAGCGAGAGACAAACGCGATCGGCCGGATCCGGCGGCGCTGCTCGCCTGGTACGCCCGCCATCGCCGCACGCTGCCGTGGCGGGTGCTCGCCGGCGAGAAACCCGATCCCTACCGCGTCTGGCTGTCGGAAGTGATGCTGCAGCAGACTACGGTCAGGGCAGTCGCGCCCTATTTCGCCCGTTTCACCGCGCGCTGGCCGAACGTGCAGGCGCTGGCTGCGGCCCGCTTGGAGGAGGTGCTCAGGCTCTGGGCTGGGCTCGGATATTACGCGCGGGCGAGAAATCTGCATGCCTGCGCCCAGGCGGTGGTCGCGCACCATGGCGGATGCTTTCCGCCCTGCGAAGTCACGCTGGCCGCGCTTCCGGGGATCGGCAATTATACTGCCGCAGCGATCGCGGCGATTGCTTTCGACCTGCCGGCGGCGGCAGTGGACGGCAATGTGGAGCGGGTGATGGCAAGGCTATTCGCCATCGGGCAGGAACTGCCTGCCGCCCGGGCCCAAATTCGCCGCCTCACGCAATCCATGGTGCCGGCCGAATGCGCCGGCGACTTCGCGCAGGCACTGATGGATCTCGGCGCGACCATCTGCACGCCGAAGGCGCCGGCCTGCGCGCTGTGTCCGTGGATGGATGGTTGCGCGGCACGGCGAGGCGGCGATCCCGAGAGGTTTCCGGTCAAGGCAGAGAGAAAGAAGCGCCGCTCGCGCCGTGGCGCGGCGTTTGTTCTGACGCGAGCCGATGGGTTCGTGCTGGTGCGCTCGCGGCCGCCGAAGGGGCTGCTCGGCGGCATGACCGAGGTGCCGACCAGCCATTGGTCGAAGGATCTCAACGAGCGCGACGCGCTTGCCGACGCGCCATGGCCGACGCGATGCGCGACCGCAGTGGCGCCGCGTTCCCGGGGTGGTGAACCATTTGTTCACGCATTTCCCGCTGCAACTTGTGGTCTACAGGGCGACGGTGAATGCGAGCGCGGCGGCGCCCGGCGGCATGCGCTGGGCCGCGCTCGCCGGGCTCGCCGGCGAAGCTTTGCCCACTGTCATGCGCAAGGTGATCGCGCATGCCTTTTCAGAGGGTCGCGAAACTGCAAATGTAACCGCGCCAGAGATCATGGACGCACCACAGAGGAGAGTGACGTGAGCATTGAGCGCATCGACGGAAATCGGCGCATGAGCAAGGTGGTCGTGCACGGCGATACCGTCTATCTCGCCGGGCTGATCGCGGACAAGGCGCTCGGTCAAGGCGTCGCCGAGCAGACCCGCGAGATCCTCTCGTTCATCGATGCGTTCCTGGCGAAGGCCGGGACCGACAAGTCGAAACTGCTCACCGCCACGATCTGGCTTTCCGATATCCGCACCGTCGACGAGATGAACAAGGTATGGGATGCCTGGGTGGTGCCCGGCAGCACGCCAGCGCGCGCCTGCATCGAGGCACTCTTGCAGGGCCCCGACAAGAAGATCGAGATCCAGGTGACCGCGGCGCGGTAGCGGACGGTGAGGCGAGAGGTGGGCAACATGACGGTCGCGGGCACGGTTCCAGGCCGCTGGCAACCCAGCGAGCGGTATCCGGATCCGGCGATCCAGGTCCTGGACCCGAGCTTCGCGCCCTATCGTCTCCTTCTTGCCAGCGTCGAGCGCATCGCGAGCGGCATGCGATGGTGCGAGGGGCCGGTCTATTTCGGCGATGCCCGCTGCCTGCTCTGGAGCGACATCCCCAACAACCGCATCATGCGCTGGGACGAGGAGAACGGGCGCGTGAGCGTCTACCGCAAACCGTCCTGCAACGCCAACGGCAACACGCGCGACCGCCAGGGCCGCCTGGTCACCTGCGAGCACGACTCTCGCCGCCTCACCCGAACCGAATACGATGGCAGCCTCACCGTGCTGATCGACCGGTTCGAAGGCAAGCCGCTCAACTCGCCCAACGACGTGGTGGTGAAATCGGACGATTCGATCTGGTTCACCGATCCGCCCTTCGGCATTCTCGGCCACTACGAGGGGCACGTCGCCGCGCCCGAATTGCCGACCAACGTGTACCGGTTCGATCCCAAGTCAGGGCGGGCGACGGTGGTGGCGGGCGACATCAACTGCCCGAACGGGCTCGCCTTCTCTCCCGACGAGCAGACCATGTACATTGTCGAATCGCGTGCGACCCCACGCGTGATCCGCGCCTATGACGTGGCCGATGACAGGCTCGTCAACGGCCGTGCTTTGATCGTAGCCGAGGAGGGCGGCACGCCCGACGGCTTTCGCTGCGATGTCGACGGCAACCTCTGGTGCGGGTGGGGCATGGGCAACCCGCAACAGGATGGTGTCAAGGTCTTCAGCCCGCAGGGAAAGCCGATCGGCTTCATCGCCTTGCCCGAGCGCTGCGCCAACGTGTGCTTCGGCGGACCCAAGCGCAACCGCCTGTTCATGGCGTCGAGCCACTCGGTTTATTCGCTCTACGTGAACACGCAAGGCGCGGCGGGAGGTTGAGCACTTATTGTGCCTGCGCCCGGGATCATAGCCGGCTCATCCCCGGGCGTAATTCCAAGGATCCAGCAGGCCGACGCCGCAATCAGCGAAATCACGGACGTTGCGGGTGACGAGGATCAACCCTTGCGATCGTGCGGTAGCGGCGATCAGGGTATCGAGCGGTGAGCGCGGATTCGGTACCATGAGCTCGGCCCAGATCTCGGCCACCGGTTGATCCACCGGATGAATTCGGTCCCGCAACAAGTCGATGATTTCTGCAATCCATGCGTGAAGAACGATGGCTTGAGCCCTGTCCCGGCGTCGGATCAACTCTGCACCGCGTTTGAGCTCTGCGATTGCGATCCAGCTGCTATGAAGCACGCTCCAACCAGTTGCCTCGGCCCATGCAAAGACGTTGGGATTTCCGCGACGCGCCTTGCGGAGCTCAGAAAGGACGTTGGTGTCGACGAGAAAGCTCACAACTCGACGTCGCGCACCTGTTTGACGATGGGATGCTGCCGGAACTGTTCGATCTCCTGGAATACGTCGTCGAATTCCGCTCCTGAAACGTCCGGCAACGACTGCAGCACATCGGCAATCGAAGGTTGTCCCCTTTCTGCGGAGGCATCATGTAACGCGGTCCTCAGCTTACGCGCTGATACGTCGTCGCGGCGCAAGACTGCTGCTACTCCTCGCACGAGTGCAGCGTCTTGATTTCGCACGACAACCTCAATGCGCTTCATTCCCCGCTTTCGCAGGCGGGACCGATGGCTCTTAACCGCCTTGCTTTGTGGGCTGATCATAGTGACTCCAATTTCCGGTAACTATAACCGGAAATTTTGACGCGCGCAATGCAGCTCACGCCATCACCAAGGGGTGAGGGAAATTCCTGAATTAGGCGAGCTGCGAACGGGGCGATTTGCCATTTCGATTGTCTTTAGATGGCCCAGGGGTCGATGACCTGCACCCCGGCCTTTCGGTAGTCCGACGTATTTCGGGTCGCAACTGTCAGCCCGTGAGCAAGCGCGGTTGCTGCGATGAGGCCATCGTAGGCAGGTAACATGTCCGGTACCGAAATCTTTGCCCAGACTGTCATGATAAGTTCATCGATTGGCAGGATGCGGACGCCCAGACGCTCTCGCATCGATGCGTACCACTTCTCGAAGAATCGCAGCCTGCGGTTGGTCGCGATTTGCGATGAGCTCTATGCCGCGGCGAATTTCGCCCAGCACGATTACGCTCGTGAATACGCGTTCGGGCGGCATCGATGCGAACCATGCCGCCACGTGCGGGGCAGCGTTGCGGCCGCGTCTGAGCTCCGAGATGACATTCGTGTCGACAAGAAAATTCACAGGCCTTTCACAACTCGGGATTTCGCAATCGATTGAACGCCGCATCGCTGCGCGCTCGTTCGATCTGCGCCATCGCTCGATCCCACAGCGCTTCCGCCTGGGCGGTGAGTGGTTCTTGCATCGCAAAGATATCGAGCGCGGTCCGGGGGTGGTCCGACTCCGAGTCGAAGCCGAGATGGGCCCGCAGCTGACTCGCTGCTTCGGCTTCTCCTCTTAGTATTTCTGCTGCCCTTCGAATAACCATAGCCTCGCCAATCGGCACCTGGACTTCAAGCCGCTTGAGACCGCGCTTACGGCGACGCTCTCGATAGCGTTTGGTTGCTCGACGTTGTGCGGCGGGGGCCATCGGCTCGATCCTATGCCGGCTATATAACCGGAAAGAGTGCTTTGCCGCAAGTTTGAACAGCGACAGTTCGAACAACGATAGCTAAGCTAGGCTATTGCAGGCAATCCAAGGCTAATCCGCCCTCAGCTCCGCCCTTATCTCCGCACGCAAGGCATCGATGGAGATCAGCCCCTGGGCGGTTTCCAGGTGCCAGAACGCCCAGCCATTGCAGGCTTCCAGACCCTGCGCGAGCGCGCCGACGCGGTGGATGGAGCCGACCGTGTCGCCGAGCGCGATGGCGCCATCGGCGCGCACCAGCGCTGCAACCTTGCGCTTGGCATCGCAAAGCCGTGCGCCCGGCAGAACGAGGCCGCGTTCGATCAGCGACAAGAACGGCACCCGCGGCGCTTCGCGCGCCGTCATGAATGGCGCGAGCGCCGGCTCGGGGAGCGGCTCGACTGCGCCGACGCGCCGATGTGCCGCGGCGGCATACTCGCTCTCGCGCTCGATCCCGATGAAGCGCCGGCCCAGCCGTTTTGCGACTGCGCCGGTCGTGCCGGTGCCGCAGAAGGGATCGAGCACCAGGTCATCCGGACGCGACGAGGAGAGAATCACGCGCGAAAGCAATGCCTCGGGCTTTTGGGTCGGGTGCAGCTTCCTGCCGTTGCCGTTCTTGAGCCGCTCCTCTCCGGTGCAGAGCGCAATGGTCCAGTCCGAGCGCACTTGCACATCGTCATTGCCGGCTTTGAGAGCCTGATAATTGAAGGTGTAACCCTTGCCGCCCGGCTCGCGGGCCGCCCAGATCAGTGTTTCGTGCGCGTTGGTGAATCGCCGCCCGCGAAAATTCGGCATCGGATTGGACTTGCGCCAGACGACGTCGTTGAGAATCCAGAATCCCAGGTCCTGCAGGATCGCCCCGACGCGGAAAATGTTGTGATAGGAGCCGATCACCCACAGCGTGGCGCTGGGCTTCATCACCCGCCGGCAGGCCAGCAGCCAGGCGCGCGTGAAATCGTCGTAGGCGGCGAAGCTCGAAAACTTGTCCCAATCGTCGTCGACCGCGTCGACGCGCGAATTGTCGGGCCGCTTGAGGCCGCCTTGGAGCTGCAGATTGTAGGGCGGATCGGCGAAGACGAGATCGACGGAATCCGGAGCAAGCCTTGCCATCTCGGCGACGCAGTCGCCGATCAGGATCTGCGCGGATCGGGAAGCATCGAAAGTGACGCGGGGCGCCCGGCCGGGCGCCCCGCGACGCGACATGACCATGACTTAGGAACTCTGACTCAGGCGACGCGGCCGGTGACGCGGGACCTACAACCGACAGTCCCGCACCATGGACGACCAAGGTAAAAATCGGCTTAATCGAAAGCGCGCGGCACTGGGAAAGATTTGCCTAGCAACCATATTCCTGAGCGCGCGTTGTTTCGCGCGGTGATAGACTTGGGCGACGTCAAGACGGATCCGCAACCGGACTGCGGCAAGGAGCAATCGCCATGCGCTTGGACGATCTGCCTGACAGCGGCAATGTCGAGGATCGACGCAGCGAGGGTGGTGGCGGCGGTGGATTCGGGCTGCCGATAGGCGGCGGCGGACTGGGCATCGGTACTGTCGTGGTGCTCGGGTTGGTCGGGTGGGCGCTGGGCATCGATCCATCGCTCCTGATCGGCGGCGCTGAAATGCTCAACCGCCAGACCCAGCCTCAGGTCCAGGCGCCCCCGACCAGTCGGCGCACCGGCGCGCCCCAGGATGAGATGGGACGCTTCGTCAGCCGCGTGCTCGGCAGCACGGAGATGCAGTGGAAGAACATCTTCAGCAAGGACGGCAAGAGCTATCGCGCGCCGGTGCTGGTGCTCTATCGCGACAGGACGAACGCTCAATGCGGCGGCGTCGCCCAGGCCGCGATGGGTCCGTTCTACTGCCCGGCCGATTACAAAATCTATCTCGACACCGGTTTCTTCGAGCAGATTGCGACACGCTTCCGCGGCTGCGACGTCGGCAGCAAGTCGTGCCAGTTCGCGCAGGCCTACGTGATCGCGCATGAGGTCGGCCACCACGTGCAGAACTCTGCTGCAGATCCTTCCCAAGGCGCAGCAGGCGCAACGCGCAGCCCAAAGCAAGGCGGCGGCCAACCACATTCAGGTGCAGGTCGAGTTGCAAGCCGACTGCCTGGCCGGGGTGTGGGCGAATCGCGAGAACGAAACCCTGAAGAGTCAGGGCAAGCCGCCCTTCATCGAGCCCGGCGACGTCGAAGCCGCCTTGCGGACGGCCGCCGCGATCGGCGACGATACGCTGCAAAGAAGGTCGCAGGGTATGTCGTCCCCGACAGCTTCACGCATGGCAGTGCGGAGCAGCGCCAGCGCTGGTTCACGACCGGCTATCGGTCGGGCTCGCTGTCGAGCTGCAACACCTTCGCCTCGGCACAGCTCTAGGAAAGTCTCGCCGCGCCGCGTATCGCCGTCGCGGCGCAGCGGGAGCGCTTGCACCTGCCATGACAGCCGGGCGGCCGGTGCGGTTTCAACCCGGGCCGATCGTGCTAGGCTCCCCTGCAACCGGCGCCCTGCAAGCGACGGAATTCAGGGAGGACCAATATGACCAGCCAACTGACCGATGAAGAAATTGCAGCATTGATGCCATCCGAATTGGTGCAGCATGAGACACCAATTCCGACGCAGATCGTCTCCAGCGACGAGTTCTATCCCGATCCGCAGAACGAACGGCAACGCGAGGTCGAAGCGCGCCTGCTTGCCATGGCGGATGACCTCGGCGGCAGACAAGGTCTCGACCGCCGCCGCTTTTTCCAGACCGCAGCCGGCATGGCGGCATCGTTCGTCGCGATGAACGAGGTCTATGGGCCGCTGTTCGAGGTCAGCAAGGCGGAAGCGGCAACGCCCGCCATGGCCCAGGAGCGCGCGACCGCGCTCAAGGACCAGTTCATCATGGACATGCACACGCATTTCCTGCGCGACGACACGCGCATCATGAACTTCGTCAACATGCGCAATGCGGTCGGCAAGGCCGGCTGGAACAAGTCGCTGGCGGACAAGGAACAGACGATCGAGGATCTCAAGTTCGAGAACTACAAGAAGGAGATGTTCCTCGACAGCGACACCAAGATGTCGCTGATCTCATCGGCGCCTTCCGACATTCCGGCAGACTGGTTCCTGACCAATTCGATGGCGGCGGCGGCGCGCGACAAGGTGAACAAGGAGGCCGGCTCACGGCGCATGTTCGCCCACGCCATCTTCACGCCCGGCCAGCCGAACTGGCTCGAGAACCTGGAAAAGGACCTGACCAGGACAAGCCCGATTCGATCAAGGGCTATACCATCGGCGACAACACCCACAAGAACATCAGCCGCTATCCAGCAATACGTAGCGGAAAACGAAGAAACGACACAA
>CAWHPT010000033.1:0-84168 GCA_963831225.1 uncultured Alphaproteobacteria bacterium | reverse complement strand
GGGAGGCGCCGGGCACTGAAGAACGCAGGGCGGTAGCACTGCTGCCGCCCTGTGCCGCAAGACACGCATTCAGCGGGTGCAGCCATGAGCAATGGTGCGCTTCCTTCCTGGAACGATGGCGCGGCGAAGTCCGCGATCCTCGATTTCGTCGCGCGCGTGACGCAGGAGGGCGGGCCGGATTACGTGCCGCCGGCCGAGCGCATCGCCACCTTCGACAATGACGGCACGCTGTGGTGCGAGCAGCCGCTGCAGGTGCAGTTCTTCTTCGCCTTCGACCGGCTCGAGGCGCTCGCCGCGAAGGACCCGAGCCTGAAGCGAGCGCCAGCCGTTCAAGGCGTTCCTCGAACGCGACATGAAGACGATCCACGCGCTCGGCAAGCAGGCCGCCTTCGAGGTCGCCTTCGCCACCCATGCCGGCATGACCGAGGACGAGTTCGACGCGATCGCGCGCGACTGGCTCGCCTCGGCGAAGCACCCGAAGCTCGGACGGCTGTTCACGCAGTGCATCTACCGGCCGCAGGTCGAGCTGCTCGGCTATCTGCGGGCGAACGGCTTCAAGACCTTCATCGTCTCCGGCGGCGGCATCGACCTGATCCGCGCCTTCGCCGAGGAGGCCTACGGCATCCCGCGCGAGCAGGTCATCGGATCGAGCGTCAAGACGCGCTTCGAGGTCGAGGACGGCCGCGTCGACCTGATGAAGCTGGCCGAGCTCAACAGCTTCGACGACCGCGAGGTGAAGCCGGCAGAACATCGGCCTGCATATCGGCCGCCGCCCGATCCTCGCCTTCGGCAATTCCGACGGCGACCTCGCCATGCTGCGCTACAGCCAAGACCGGGCCCGGGCGCGCGGCTCGCGCTGCTGCATCCATCACGACGATGCCGAGCGCGAGTTCGCCTACGACCGCGAGTTCCGGCTGAGCCCGCTCGCCGAGGCGCTCGACAAGGCCGACGACTACGGCATCACCGTCGTCAGCATGAAGCGGGACTGGAAGACGGTGTTTCGACGCTGGCACAACGGCGTCGACGGCGATGCGCAGGGGCGGCGCATGAAGGAATGGCTGATCATCGCCACGCGAGCACGCGATCGTCCTGATCGACTGCGATGGCGCTGGTCATCGTCTATCGGCACGGTCGAGGCGTTCTTCGGCGGCTTGCGCGCTGATGCTCGGCATCGCCGACCGGTCACGAGAGGCGCGACGTCTGGCTGCGCTACGCGCGCTGGCTGGTTGCCGGCGCTCACCTTCCAGCTCGCCGCCGACATCATCGAGACGTCGATCACGCACGACTGGGAGGCGATCGGGCGGATCGCGGCGATCGCCGTGATCCGGACCTTCCTCAACTACTTCCTGGAGCGCGACCTGGCGGAGATGCGCGAGCGGCAGCACGAAGCGGCCGCGCAGGAGCGACGGAATGAAGAGCTCATGATGCAATCGCCGCACGCTGCTTGCAGCTGCACTCGTCGCCGGCCATGGCGCTCTGCGGCTGCGCGCAGCGCGCGGGCGCAGACCATCCGATCCGCTGCCGTCCTGGAACGACGGCGCGGCCGAAGAGGGCGATCACCGACTTCGTCGCGCGCGTGACGACGCAAGGCGGGCCGGACTTCGTGCCGCTCGACCGAGCGCATCGCCACCTTCGACAATGACGGCACGCTGTGGACCGAGCAGCCGATCTACTTCCAGGTCGCGTTCGCGTTCGACCGCGTCAAGGCGCTCGCGCCGCAGCATCCGGAATGGAAGAACGACGCAGCCGTTCAAGGCGCGTGCTCGACAGGCGACATGAAGGCGCTCGCGGCCGCCGGCGAGAAGGGCCTGCTGGAGATCATGGCGGCGACGCATGCCGGCATGACGACCGAGGAGTTCTCGAAGACCGTCGCGGACTGGATCGCGACCGCGCGCCATCCGCGCTTCAACCGGCCCTATACCGAGCTCGTCTACCAGCCGATGCTCGAGCTGCTCGCCTATCTGCGCGCCAACGGCTTCAAGACCTTCATCGTCTCCGGCGGCGGCATCGAGTTCATGCGGCCGTGGACGGAGAAGGTCTACGGCATCCCGCCCGAGCAGGTGGTCGGCTCCTCGGGCGTGACCAAGTTCCAGCTGGAGCCAGATGGCAAGCCGGTGCTCCTGAAGGAGCCCAAGGTCGAGTTCATCGACGACGGCCCCGGCAAGCCGGTCGGCATCAACCGGTTCATCGGCCGGCGGCCGATCTTCGCCTTCGGCAATTCCGACGGCGACCTGCAGATGCTGCAATGGACCGCAGCCGGCGCGGGCGCACGCTTCATGGCGCTCGTCCATCACACCGATGCCGAGCGCGAATATGCCTATGACCGGAAGTCCCATATCGGGAGGCTCGACAAGGCGCTGGACGAGGCGGCGAGACGCGGCTGGCTCGTCGTCGACATGAAGCAGGATTGGAAGGTGATCTATCCGTTCGAGAAGTGAACGGTCGAAGCCCTACAGCACTCGAAAGAGAGGGAGCAGGTCAATGGCCAACAAAGCGAGCTTCACCGCGGACGAGTGGAACCGCATCTTCGGCAGCCCGATGGTCGTCGGCATGGCAGTGACGGCGTCGGATCCAAGCGGCCTCTGGGGTCTGATGAAGGAGGGCATGGCCGGCGGCTGGGCGATGCTGGAAGCGCGCCAGGATCCGCAAGCGAATGAATTGGTCAAGGCGGTCGCCGCCGACGTCGCGACAGCGGAAACGCGCGACGCCGCGCGCGAAGCGTTGCAAACGAAATTCAAGGTCAAGGACATCGCCGAGATCAAGACCAGGGCGATCGAGGAACTGCGAGCGGTCTCGGCACTGCTCGACGCCAAGGCGCCCGGCGATGCGACCGCCTTCAAGCGTTGGCTGCGCGACATCGCACAAAAGGCGGCCGAAGCTGCCAGCGAAGGCGGATTTCTCGGGTTCGGGGGCGTCCCGGTGAGCGAGGCGGAGACGGCAACACTTGCCGAGATCGCAAGCGCGCTCGACACTCCGCCCGGCACGCGCGCTTGATGAGCGAACGATGTCGGGGCTCGATATTTTCGCCTGGATCGTGCTGGCCGTGCTCGTCATGAGCACGGTGGCGGTGGTCGTGTTCCTGGCCGCCTTGCCCGGCCAAATTGCCCGCGGCCGCCAGCATCCCTGGGCGCAGGCCGTCACCGTGGCCGGATGGGTCACGTTCTTTCTCGGCTTCGCCCTTTGGCCGCTCGTGCTGATCTGGGCCTATGTCGATGTGCCTGCGCCTCGCAAGCAGGAGGCGGAGCGATGATTGTCGTCCTGCTCAACGTCTATCTCGTCATTCTCTTCATTCTGGTGAAACTGAAGATCGTTCCGTTCAACCTGTTCTGGAAGATCTCGCCGGTCATCGTGCTGCTGCTCCTTCTCGTCGGGCTGTTCATTCCGATGGGCTGGGGTGCGCCGTCCGGTCCGGCGCTGGTGGGTCGTCAATCCGTGGAGATCGCGCCGAACGTCGCCGGCGAGGTCATCGAGGTGGCGGCCGAACCGAACAAGCCGCTCAAGGCGAACGATGTCCTTTTCCGGATCGATCCTGTTCCCTACGAGGCGAAGGTCAAGGCGCTCGAAGCTCAGCTCAAGTTTCAGGAGCTCCGCCTTTCGCAAATGACGGAGCTGCAGACGCGTGGAACGGGACGGGCGTTCGACGTCGAGCAGCGCCACGCCGAGGTCGACCAGCTGCGGGCGCAACTCGACGGTGCGAAATGGGATCTCGACAAGACCGTGGTGCGGGCACCGACCGATGGCTACGTGACCAACGTCGCTCTGCAAAAGGGCGCGCGCGTCGCGTCGGCGCCGGTCATGGCCTTCATCGGCACGGCTGAAACAATCGTGGTCGTCGAGATCGCGCAGATCGACGCGCGTTACCTCGCGCCGGGCCAGCCCGTCGAGCTCACCTTCAAGTTCATGCCCGGTGAGGTCCATACCGGCAAGGTCGAAGCTGTCCTGCAGGCAATCTCGACCGGCCAGGCCCAGCCTTCCGGGTTGGCGGCGACGCCCAAGGGAGCGCAGTCCGCGCCGTTCGTCGTGCGGGTCGCGCTCGACGATCCCGAGATCGCCCGCAAATTGCCTGCCGGCAGCACCGGCGAAGCGGCGATCTTCACCGATCGGGTCAAGGCAGCCCATGTCATCCGCCAGGTGCTCCTGCGACAGATAGCGATCGTGAACTACATCAATCCCTTTTGAACGGAAGAAGGTCAGCAGCGCTTCGTTCCGGCAGAAGGAAGGCGATCACGACGGCTTGATGCGATCTCGCGCAGGGAGCGCTCTGCCAATGTGTCCGGAGGCGGCATCATGACCTTGCTGCTGGGCGCCTGCTTCGTCGGTTCGCTGAGCACGTTCGCATCGACCAGGTAAGTCATCCGAGTCTGGGCGGTTTAATGTCGTCGCTTGTCTCCGTGCGATCCATCGGCCGGAACCAGCCTTTAACCGGACAGGCAAGCAGCAGCTTCACCAGACCATCGTTGCGCCGCGGCTCCTTCCGTTTCAGCCGGTACTCGCCGCGATCGAGACGCTCTACCTCGAACTCCTGGCCTGCTTCGATGCGGTCCTGCCGCCGGATCTCGGCCGGCAACACGATCTGGCCTTTCGAGGAAACCGTAGTTTTCATCTTGTGTAAGATAGTGTCTTACACAGGGGAGTCGAGACGGCGCCGCGGGCGCAGAAGAGTCATGCCGATGGCGGCAGCATGAGTCGAAGGGCGTTTCGGATATGATCATGCGCGTTGATCTCGACTGCCGTTGCGATCGACATTCCATTGTCGCAGCAGCGCGTGGACCGGTGTGGCCGGACGCGCCTCGAGCAACTGCGCGAGGTCGTCGGGCGTATCGATGTCGAGCGCGATGCGCGGCAGGTCAACCACCCGCGGCTCGATCCCGCAAGCGCGGGCGGCGGCGAGATGGGGAAAGAAGCTGTCGTCGCCGAAACGCAGCGGCACCGCGGCGGCCGGCGTGCAGAGCACGGCATTGGAGCCGCGCCGGTCGTGCGCGGGCACGATCGTGAACGCGCGCGCCCCGCGATGGGCGGCAAGCAGCTGCCGGATGTCCGCGCGCCGCACGAGCGGGATATCGCCGGGCAGCGCGAGCAGGCCGAAGCCTTCCGGTCGCCAGGCGCTGTGCCGCCGCCGCGACCGCGCCGGTATGTCCGTCGCGCGCGTGCCTCGTGCCGAAACCTGCGCGCCATGGCGGGCGGCGATGGCGCAGCCGGCGGGATCGATCGGTCACCACCCGGATGCCGGCAAGCTCGCGCATGGCGGCGAGCGTTGCCAGCACCTGCTCGAACATGGCGAGCGCCAGTTGCCGGCGCTGCGCGGCGTCGAGCACGCCGGCAAGGCGCTGCTTGGCCTCGCTCGGTGTCCTTGAGCGGCACCACCGCGCAGATGCCTTTCCCGGAGCTCATGCATCCGCCTTGGCCTGCGGCATCGGCGGCGGCGAGCACCGCGACGCGCCAGCCGCTCGCGGTCTTCGAGGGTTCGCATCAGCGTATGCGCCACCGTGACCGGAATGCCAAGCTCCGGCGATGTCGCCGGCATCGGCGTGATCGAGCACATAGGCATCGAGCAGATCGCCGTAGCGCGCTGCGACCGCGGCTCGCGCTCACCGGCAGGCCGAGCTCGGACATCATCTTCGCGGTCGGCCCCTTCACCGCCCGGCCGCCGATGATGGGCGACACCGCCACCACCGGGGCCGCGCATTGCGCGATCGCGTCGCGCATGCCGGGAACCGCCAGGATCGGATCGATGCTGACGAACGGATTCGACGGGCAGATCACGACCGCGCGCAGCCCGGGATCGCGCAGCGCCGCGAGCAGCTCGGGCTGCGGGCGCGCGCGTCGCGGCGCCGTCATAGGCGCAGCTCCAGAACCGCGGGCTCGCACTTGCGCCGCACGAAATAGTCCTGGAAATCGAGCCAGCCGTCGCTGGTGCGCAGGCGGGTGCGCACCTGGTCGTCGGTCATCGGCAGCAGCGCGCGCCGCAATTCCCAGGCGGCGGCAGAAATCGGCGGTGATCGCGGACAGGCTTTCGCCGGCCAGCGAGCCGCCGCGTGCGCTCGACATGGGTGGCGAGGTCGCCGTCGCCGAGTTGGAACCAGGTTTCGCCGCCGAGCGCCGCGAGCGCGGCCATGAAGGTCCAGGTCTCGTCGCGCCGGCCCCAGCCGCGCTGCGGATCGTCGAGGCCGGCGAGCGTGTACATGATGGTGTCGAGATCGGGCGAGATCGCCAGGCCGAGATGCTCGAAATCGTCGCCGGTATTGGCCACCACCACGAGATCGGCCGGGCGGCACGACGCGGCTCAGCCCGAGCGCGAGCTTGGCGCCGCCGATGCCGCCGGACAGCGCGACGACCAGGGTCTTGCTCGCTACTGCGACCGGCTCACCGGAACAGGTCCTCTTCCGCCGCGCGGATCAACGCCGTGGCGGGTGCGGCGGTCCCGACCAGGACAGGCCGCGCACCAGCACCGCCGGTCGCGCCTCGTCCGCCTGGCCCATGAGCAGCGACGCGGCGCTCGGCGATCTCGTCGGCAAATCCGGTCTGGGTCACGCGCAGCTCGTGTCCGAACAGATCGGGCTTGCCGCGCATGTCCATGAGCGCCGGCAGCCCGGCGGCGCCGAGCGCGACGCCGACCGTGCCGCGCCGCCACGCGCGCCCCCAGCTGTCGGTGATGATGACGGCGAGCCGCTGCGGAAATCTTGCGAAAGTGCGCGATCAGGCGTTCGCGCAGGCTCGCGGCCGAGGCGTCGGGATCGCGCGGCAACAGCAGCACCGGCTCCGCTCCGGTCTGCGGCTCGACATTGGAGCGGTCGACGCCGGCATTCGCCATGATGAAGCCGAGCCGATGCTCGACGATCAACACGCCCGGCCGGTGGCGCACCACGCGCCGCGATTCGCCGAGAATGACCTCGACCAGGCGCGGATCCTTGTCGACCTCGGCGGCGAGCTTCTCGGCTTGCGGCGATGGCCGCACCTTGGCGAGATCGACATGGCGGCCTTCCGCCTTGGAGACGATCTTCTGCGCCACCACCAGCACGTCGCCGTCCGCCGGCGCCAGCGCGTTCCGCTCGCACGCCGCGATCAGCAGACCGGCGAGGTCGTCGCCCGGCCGGACCATGGGCACGTCGGAGATCGCGGTCAGCGTTACGACCATTGCGGAGCTTTGGCTCAGGCCACATCAGCCAGCGGCGGCGAGGCGGTTCGCCGCAGCAGAGCCTTGCGAGCTTCCCACTCGCTCGCGGGATCGAGCGTTTCGAGAAACTGCACCTCGCCGCCGGCGAGCAATGCGATCGGCAGCCCATCGCGGAAGAGCAGCCGGTTGCCGGTCAGCGCCGGCGAGCTTCGGTCCCGGCGTGAGGATGCCCGCGAGATTGAGCGGGTCAGCGCCCGAGAGCGATATCAGGGCACCGCTTGCCTGCTGGCGCCGAGCTTCCCGCAGCATTCCGATCGCGTCGGGCAGGGCGAACTGCTCGCCGGAGAACCCGGCGACGAAGCGGCCGCCGCGAATCTCGCCGCGCCGCTCGAGCGTGCGATAGACGCGCAGCAGCTCCCGCCATGGCGGCAGCCAGTTGGCCTCGCGCTCGAGCAGCCGCCAGAACACGACGCCGTAACGGCTGCAGCAGCGTGCGCGCGACATGCTCGACCGCCGCGGCTCCTGCGATCGGATTCGGCCTGCTGCGGCCGGGGACGCGGACCAGCGCCCAACGGCCCGCTTCCTCCATGCCGAACATTGCGGTGCGCCGGCGTCGCCTTCCGCCGGCAAGCGGCCTGCGCTCGCGCGACGGCACCAGCAGCGCCCGCAAGCCGCCGAAACTGTCGGAGGTCACAAGTCCGAGCGCGACCAGCTCGGCAAGCGCCTCCTCGACCTGGGACCGCAAGAGGCCGCTGCCCTCCACCAGCTCGTCGAAGAACGACGCGCCGTGCGCCGTGATGAAGTCGGCGACCGCTTGCGCCCGTGGGCCGAGATGGATCGCTCGCGCCTTTGCGGCGACAACGATGCCCAAGCCGGCGCATGAGCGCGCGGCAGCAAGGCGATCGGCGTCGTTCGCACCGGCGATGGCCTGCGATCACCGCCGTTGGCCCCGGTGGGCTGCAGCCGCATCCATGCGACATGTCCGGCCAGGCACCGGTCGTCGAGCCACGTCTGGCTCGTAGTCCGGCAAGCCGGGCCGGCAGGATCTCGCTCTCCCAGGCGCCTGCCGGCGCCTCGAACCCTTCGAGTTGCGCCACGACGGCATCGAGCGCCTTTGGGCCGGCCATGCGCGCGTCTGCGGCCGACATGCTGCCAGGCGAACAGGAAGCGCAGGAAGTCGCGTGCCGCGACCGGCTCGATCTCCGCGCGCAGTCGCTTGATCGTGTAGTGGTGAATGCGCGACAAGCAGCCGCCGCTCGCACCATTCGTCGGCGGACTGCGCCGGCGTGAACCGCCCGCGCATGCACAAAGCCTTCCGTGCTCGAGCGCCGTCGAGCGCGCGCGGCGATGTCGCCGCGGTCAGGCCAAGCGGCGGCCGCCAGTGCATGCCCGGCGACCGGCCCCGAGCCCTCCAGCCGGCCGCGCACGATTTCGACGAGCGCATCGTCGCGCGAGCAGTCCAGCCCGGCATTGTCCGCCGGTGCGGCGAGTGCGGGCGCAAGCCGTGCTCGTGGCCACAGCGCCGGAACTGCGGCACGCGCTCGGCGGAGATCCAGAGGATCGCTCCTGGCGCATGCAACTGCGCCGCGCGCTTCTGCGCGGCAAGCTCGGCAAGCCAGCCGCTCCAGCCGGGATTCGGAGCGCGCTTCGTCCGCGGTCAGGAACCCGAGCCAGACCAGCGCGTCGTGCAACTCGTCGGCGTTTTCGGCATCGGGCCAGGCTTCTGCCCGCACGCGCGCGATCGCTTCGGGATCGAGCCGGCCGAGATCGGATGCATCCTCAGGCAGTCCAGCGGCGGCCCATGACCGCCTGGGTTCGGCGCTCCTCGAGCGGCGCGTCGTCGAGAAAGGCATAGGGCCGTGCTGACAGCACTTCGAGGGCCAGCGGCGAGGGCTTCGTCAGGTCGCGGGCGACGACGCGGACATCGCCGGACTCGATCCGCGCGAGCAGCCGCTCGAGACCTTCGATGTCCATCGCCTCGGTCAGGCAGTCGTCGATGGCCTGGCGGACCAGGGGATGGTCCGGGATCTCACGCTCGCCGACAAGGTTCTCCGCGCAGGCGATCTGGTCGGGAAAGACCGCCCCGATCAGGTCTTCGGCGCCCATGCGGGCGAGTTGCGGCGGCACCTTCTTGCCGCCGCGGAAGCGCGGCAGCGCCAGCGAAACCCCGCTCACCCAGCGCCAGCGCGTGGTGAACATCGGCGAGTCGAGCAGCGCCTGGGTCAGCACCGTCCGGACGGACGCCGAATGCAGATAGCGCGACCACCTCGTCGAGCGCGAAACTGTGCGCGGTCGGTGAGCGAGATGACGATGTTGTCCTCGGTTGCGGCCGCCTGCAGCTCGAAATTGAACTTGCGGCAGAAGCGCTTGCGCAGCGCCAGCCCCCACGCGCGATTGATGCGGCTGCCATAAGGCGAATGGACGACGAGCTGCATGCCGCCGGCCTCGTCGAAGAACCGCTCGATGACGATCGTCTCCTGCGTCGGCAGGCAGCCGAGCGCGGCATGACGCGGACCTGAGATACTCGACCAGTTGCTCGGCAGCGGCCGGCGATGCCAAGCTCATCCATCAGCCAGCGCAGGCCGCTCTGCCCGCTCGGATCGCCGCCAGCAGTCGAGCGATGCGCGTCGCGCAGCCGCGACACCGATTGCGAAAGCTCGTCGCTGCGGCCCGGCGCCTCGCCGAGCCAGAACGGAATGGTGGGCGCCATGCCGTGCGCGTCCTCGACCCGCACGACGCCGCGCTCGATGCGCTGGATCCGATAGCTCCTGTTGCCGAGCTGGAAGACGTCGCCGGCAAGGCTTTCGACGGCGAAATCCTCGTTCACCGTGCCGATGAAATGGTTCTCGGGCTCGAGCAGCACCTGATAGTCGGCGTTGTCGGGGATGGTGCCGCCGGAGGTCAGCGCGGTGAGCCGGGCGCCGCGACGGCCGCGCAGCACGTCGGTTGACGGCGTCGTGGTGGATCAGCGCACCGCGGCGGCCGCGCCGGGTGCTGAAGCCGTCGGCCAGCATGTCGACGACCGCGGCGAAATCCTGCGCGCGGGCAGGTGCCGGTACGGCCAGGCGCGCCGTATCAGCGCGAACAGCCCGTCCTCGTTCCATTCGCGCGCGGCGACCTCGGCCACGATCTGCTGCGCCAGCGACGTCGAGCGGCTGCTCAGGAATCGCCGAGCCGGTCGAGCTCGCCGCGGCGGACGCTATCGAGCAAGGCGACGCATTCCACGAGCTCGTCACGCGAGAGCGGGAACAGCCGGCCCTTGGGCATGCCGTCGACGGCATGCCCGGAGCGGCCGACACGCTGCAGGAGGCTCGCGATCGAGCGCGGCGAGCCGAGCTGGCAGACCAGGTCGACGTCGCCGATGTCGATGCCCAGCTCCAGCGACGCGGTTGCCACCAGCGCCTTGAGCTCGCCACCCTTGAGCCGCTGCTCGGCGTCGAGCCTGTGCTCCTTCGCCAGGCTGCCGTGGTGCGCGGTCACCTGGTCCTCGCCGAGGCGCTCGGACAGCGCGCGGGTCACCCGCTCGGCCATCCGGCGCGTGTTGACGAAAATGAGCGTGGTGCGATGCGCTTCGATCAGCTCGCTCAACCGCCGATAGACCTGCTGCCAGACCTCTCCCGACATCACGGCTTCGAGCGGGGAGGGCGGTATCTCGATGGCGAGATCGCGCGCGCGCTGGTGACCGATGTCGACGATGCTGCACTCCGGACTTGTTCCGGCCGTGCCGGCTCCGACCAGGAATCGCGCCACCGCCTCGACCGGCTTCTGGGTGGCGGAGAGGCCGATGCGCAGCAATCGATCGCCGCAGAGCGCGGACAGGCGTTCGAGCGAAAGTGCCAGATGAGCGCCGCGCTTGTTCGGCGCCAGCGCATGAATTTCGTCGACGATGACGGTGCGGGTGGTCGCGAGCATCGCGCGCCCGGTGACCGAGCCGAGCAGCACGTACAGCGATTCCGGCGTCGTGACGACGATGTGCGGCGGGGTGCGGCGCATGCGCTCGCGCTCGCCCGGCGGCGTATCCCCGGTTCGAACCCAGGTTCGGATATCCACATCGGGCAGGCCCTGCTCCCGCAGCGCTGCGCGAATGCCGGCGAGCGGAGCCTCCAGGTTGCGCTGAATGTCGTTGGACAAGGCCTTGAGCGGGGAGACGTAAACGACCTGGGTCTCGCTCGCGAGGCCACCCTCCAGCCCCTGCCGTATCAGGGATCGATCGCCGCGAGAAAGGCGGCCAGCGTCTTGCCCGAGCCGGTCGGCGCGGCGATCAGCGCGTGACGCCCCGCCTGGATGGCCGGCCAGGCCTGCGCCTGCGCCGCAGTGGGCGCGGGGAAGCTGTGGTCGAACCACGCCGCGACCGCGGGATGAAACAAGGTCGCAAGGGTCATAGACAGGACGCTGTTAGGGGAACATCAGGCCGAACCCGACTTGCAAGCTCCGGCCGTGACCGCGCACGGCAGCGGCCGGGAGTCCGGCGCCACGGAAATATGGTGTGATTGGTCGCGGAATCAACCGCGCGCACGTTTCGGCGCGTCAGGGTTGGACCGCGCCCCGCCGATGGCCGCTACGCCGCGTGGCAACGATCTCGGCCAGGATCGAGATCGCGATCTCGTCCGGCGTGATGGCGCCGAGATCGAGGCCGGCCGGCGCCTTGAGCTTGGCGAGCCGCTCCGGGGCGATGCCGCTGTCCGCGAGCTTCGCCTTCAGCGCGGCCGGCCTTCCTGCGGCTGCCGACGAACGCCACATATTCGGCATCGACCGCGAGCGCCGCCTGCAGCGCCGCCTCGTCGCCGCGCCCTTGCGTCGCGACGACGATGAAGCGCGCGCCGGTCTCGTCGACCGGCAGCGCATAGCCTTCGATGCGCCGGTCGGCGTCGGCGAAGCTCGCCTGCTCGGCCGCCGGCGCGCAGACCGTGATCGCGAAGCCGATCCGCCGCCCGAGCTCGGCGACCGCGACCGCGACCGGGCTCGATCCGCAGACGACGATCTGCGGGCGCGGCAGCACCGGCTCGACGAAGACGTCCATCGTGCCCTGGCTCGGGCACATGTTCTTGGCGAAGCGCACGCCCGCGCGCTCCTCGCCGGCCGGCGATGCCCTTGCTCCTGCAGCGCGTCCGGCGGCTGCACCGAGACGAGGCGCGGCTTGCCGTCGGCGAGCGCCTCGCGCGCCGCCTTCAGCACCGCGGCGCGCGCGCAGCCGCCGCCGATCCAGCCTTCCGAAATCGTGCCGTCGGGCAGGATCACCGCCTTGGCGCCGGCCTTGGCGGCGGTCGCAGCCACGGTGCGCACCACGGTGGCGAGCGCGAACGGCTCGCCCTTCGCCTTGCGTGTCGGAGATCATATCGAGAATGTCGGTCGCGTGGTTCATGCGTCAGATCCTCGCGAGATAAGGCTCGAGCGCCGCAAGGCTCTCGAGATTGTGCGCCGGCGCGAACAGATCGACATAGGGCAGCGCGGCCTGCATGCCGCGCGCCTGCGGGCTGTAAGTCGCTTCCAGCCGATCAGCGGGTTGAGCCAGACGATGCGCCGGCAGCGCCGGCGCAGGCGCCGCATCTCGGCGCCGAGCCGCTCCGGCTCGCCGGTGTCGTAGCCGTCGGAGACGATCATCACGGCGGTGCGCGAATTGATCACGCGCCGCGCGTGCCAGCGATTGAAGGTGGCGAGGCTCTCGCCGATGCGCGTGCCGCCGCCGATGCCCTGCGCCATCAGCGACAGCCGGTCGACCGCGCGGGCGACGTCGCGGTCGCGCAGCGATGGCGAGACATGCGCGAGCCGGGTGTGGAAGACGAAGGCCTCGGCCTCGCGGAACGCATCGACCACGCCGTGCAGGAAGCGCACGAAGAACGCCGTGTAGAGGCTCATCGAGCCGGAGGCGTCGAGCAGCACGACGAGCCGCAGCGGCTTGACCTTGCGCCGCCGCCAGACGAGCTCGACCGGCGTGCCGCCGTGCGAGACGTTGCGGTGGATGGTGCGGCGCAGGTCGAGCCGCCGGCCGCGCCGGCGCGCCTGCTCGCGGCGCACCAGCCGCGCCCGCATGCGTCGCGCGCCAGCCGCGCCGCGAGCGCGTGCGCCTGCGGCGATCTCGTCCGGGTCGACGATGTGGCGCAGGTCGGTCGGCGGCGAGGTTCTCGGCGCGCGAGGCGCCTTCGCGCCGCCCGCCGGCCGTCGGCGGCTGTCGCCGTCGGCGCCGGCGCGGCGCTCGACGTGGTCGGGCAGCGCCCGGCGGTCGATGCGCGCCGCGCCTCGGCGCAGGCGCCGCACGGCGGATGCGGCGCTCTGCCGGCGTGCCGCTCGAGCGTCTGCACGCGGCGCATGCCGCGGCCGAGCCAGATAGGCGTCGAAGATTTCGTCGAAGCGCTCCCAGTCGGAATGGTGGCGCAGAACAGCGCGCGCAGCGCCGGCTTGAGCGAGGACGGCCGCGCCGCCGCCGGAGAGGCCAGGATCGCGAGCGCGTCGCGCGTCTCGGCGAGGCCGACCTTGAAGCCGTTGTCGCGCAGCGTGCGCGCGAAGCCGGCGAGCCGCCGGCGCGTGCCGTCGCCGATGCGCGTCGACGGCTCGTGCTGATCGCAGCAGCGGGCATCGGCTGCTCCCTCACGCCACCTTGCCGAGCAGCCGCTCGGTCACCTCGCGCGTGAGGCGCGCGCGGTCCTCGTGGGTCTTGAGCAGGCAGATCATGCGTCTCGTGCACGGCCTCCGGCTCCTGCCGCAGGTCGTGCACCTCGAGGCCGGCGAGCGTCGCCGCCCAGTCGAGCGTCTCGGCGACGCCGGGCACCTTGCGCAGGTCCTCCTTGCGCACCGCCGCCACCATGCGCGCGATCTGCAGCGCCAGCGCCGCGTCGATGCCGGGCAGCCGCGCCAGGATGATCCGCGCCTCGCGATCGACGTCGGGGAAGTCGACATAGTGGTAGAGGCAGCGGCGGCGCAGCGCGTCGGAGAGCTCGCGCGTGCCGTTCGAGGTCAGCACCACGCGCGGGATCGAGACCGCCTTGATCGTGCCGAGCTCGGGAATGCTGACCTGGAAGTCGGACAGGAGCTCGAGCAGGAACGCCTCGAACTCCTCGTCGGCGCGGTCGACCTCGTCGACCAGCAGCACCGGCGGCGTCTGCGCGCCGGATCGCGGCGAGCAGCGGCCGCTCGAGCAGATACTTCTCGGAGAAGATGTGCTCCTCGATCGCGTCGGCGTCTCTCGCCGGCGCCTTCGCGCGCCTTGATGGCGAGCAGCTGGCGCTGATAGTTCCACTCGTAGAGCGCGGCGTTCTGGTCGAGGCCCTCGTAGCATTGCAGGCGGATCAGCTCGGCGCCGTGCACGGCGGCGAGCGCCTTGGCGACCTCGGTCTTGCCGACGCCGGCCTCGCCTTCGAGCAGCAGCGGCCGCTTGAGAAACTCCATCAGCCACAGCGCGGTCGCGATGTCGCGATCGGCGATGTAGCCGACGGCGGCAAGGCGGTCGGAGATCTGCTCGCGGCTCAGGCGTCATGACGGGTCATTGTCAGGCGTGGCGCCGGCGCGGACGATCCATCGGCTCGCTCGGCCGTCACCCATGCAGCCCCAGCTTGTCCGCCGCCATCCAGGTGCGCCAGTGGTCGTGCGGCATCGGGATGTGGGTCGAGCCGAGGAACGCGAAGGCGTCGTTGACGGCGTTGGCGAAGCACGGCACGCCGCCGACATTCGGGCTCTCGCCCACGCCCTTGGCGCCGATCGGATGGTGCGGCGACGGCGTCGTGGTCCAGTCGGTCTCCCATTTCGGCGTCTCGACCGCGGTCGGCAGGAAGTAGTCCATGAACGAGGCGGTCATGACGTTGCCGGTCTCGTCGTAGCGGATCTCCTGGCCCATGGCGATGCCGAACGCCTCGGTCAGCCCGCCGTGGATCTGGCCCTCGATGATCATCGGATTGATGCGCGTGCCGCAATCGTCGAGCGCGTAGAAGCGCCGCACCTTGGTCACGCCGGTGTCGACGTCCACGTCGACGACGCAGATATAGGCGCCGAACGGATAGGTCATGTTCGGCGGATCGTAGTAGTTGACCGCCTCGAGGCCCGGCTCCATGCCGGGCGGCACGCCGTTGTAGGCCGCCCAGGCGAGCTCGGTCATGGTCTTGAAGCGCTCGGGATTGCCCTTCACGCGGAAGCGGTCGACGTCCCATTCGAGATCGTCGTCGTGCACCTCGAGCAGATGCGCGGCGATCATCTGCGCCTTGGCCTTGATCTTGCGGCACGCCATCGCGGTCGCGGCGCCCGACACCGGCGTCGAGCGCGAGCCGTAGGTGCCGAGCCCGTAGGGCGCCGTGTCGGTGTTGCCCTCCTCGACCGTGATGTTGTCGGCGGGCAGGCCGAGCTCGGTGGCGATGATCTGGGCGTAGGTGGTCTCGTGGCCCTGCCCCTGCGACTTGGTGCCGAGCCGCGCGATCGCCGGTGCCGGTCGGATGGATGCGGATCTCGGCGGAGTCGAACATGGCGATGCCGAGGATGTCGCAGTTGCGCGACGGCCCGGCGCCGACGATCTCGGTGAAGAAGGCGACGCCGATGCCCATCAGCTCGCGCGTCTCGCCGCGCCTGAAGGCCTCCTGCTTCGCCTTCTGCTCGGCGCGCAGCTTGCTTGTAGCCGACCGCTGTCCATCGCCTTGCTGCATGGCGGTGTGATAGTCGCCGGAATCGTATTCCCAGCCGAGCGCCGACGTGTAGGGAAACTGCTCGCGCCGGATCAGGTTCTTCATCCGGAGCTCGGCCGGGTCCATGCCGAGCTTCTGCGCCATGATGTCCATGGCGCGCTCGATGCAGTAGGCGGCCTCGGTGACGCGGAACGAGCAGCGATAGGCGACGCCGCCCGGCGCCTTGTTGGTATAGACGCCGTCGACCGTCACATGCGCGACCGGGAAGTCGTACGAGCCGGTCACGATGTTGAAGAAGCCGGCCGGCCATTTGGTCGGGTCGGCGCAGGCGTCGAAGGCGCCGTGGTCGGCGATGGTGTAGACGCGCAGGCCCGTGACCTTGCCGTCCCTGGTCGCGGCGATCTCCGTGGTCATGTGGTAGTCGCGCGCGAACGCCGTGGTCGAGAGGTTCTCGATGCGGTCCTCGACCCATTTCACCGGCCGGCCGGTCACGATCGAGGCGACGATGGCGCAGATGTAGCCGGAATAGGCGCCGACCTTGTTGCCGAAGCCGCCGCCGATGTCGGGCGCGATGACGTGGATCTTGTGCTCGGGGATCTTCGAGATCAGCGAGGCGACCGTGCGGATGACGTGCGGCGCCTGGAACGTGCCCCAGACCGTCAGCTCGCCCTTGATCTTGTCGAAGGAGGCGACGCATTGGCAGGTCTCGAGCGGGCAGGGATGCACGCGCTGATAGGAGATCAGCTCCTTGATCGTCGACCTCCGCCTTGCTCGAAGGCGGCGTCGGTCGCCGTCCTTGTCGCCCATCTGCCAGGTGAAGACGTGGTTGTGGTGCTTGCGCTTGCCGTGCGCGCCTTCGGTCTTGTCCTTGAGGTCCTCGCGCAGCACCGGCGCGTCCGGCGCCATCGCCTTGAACGGATCGACGATCACCGGCAGCCCCTCGTACTCGACCTCGACCAGCTCGGCCGCGTCGGCCGCCACATAGCGGTCCTCGGCGATGACGAAGGCGACCTCCTGGTTCTGGAACAGCACCTTTTCCTCGGCCAGCACCGCCTGCACGTCGCCGGCAAGCGTCGGCATGTAGTGCAGGTTGAGCGGCTTGAGGTCGGCCGCGGTCAGCACCGCGAGCACGCCCGGGACGGCCTTGGCGCTTGCGAGGTGTCGATCCTCTTGATGCGGGCGTGGGCATGGGGCGAGCGCGCGAAGTCGCCGTAGAGCATGCCGGGCAGCTTCAGGTCGTCGACATAGTTGCCCTTGCCCTGGACGAAGCGGACATCCTCGACGCGCTTGCGCTTGCAGCCCATGCCCTGGAGCCGCTCGGCGCGTTGCTCGCTGGTCAGCGTGATCTCGTTCATTCTGCGGCCTCCTGGAAAGGCACGCCGTCGAGCTTGGCGGCGGCGTATTGAATGGCCTTGACGATGTTCTGGTAGCCGGTGCAGCGGCAGAGATTGCCGGAAATGCCGAAGCGGATTTCGTCGTCGGTCGGATTCTTGTTCTCCTGCAGCAGCCGATAGGCGCGCATGATCATGCCCGGCGTGCAGAAGCCGCATTGCAGGCCGTGCATCTCGCGAAATCCTTCCTGCAGCGCGTGCAGCGTGCCGTCGGCGGCGGCCATGCCTTCGATGGTGCGGATGTCGGCCCCGTGCGCCTGCACCGCGAACATGGTGCAGGATTTCACCGACTTGCCGTCGAGATCGACCGTGCAGGCGCCGCAATGGGTGGTATCGCAGCCGATATGCGACCCGGTCAGGTTGAGGTCCTCGCGCAGGAAGTGGATCAGCAGCATGCGCGGCTCGACCAGCGCTTCGACCGCCTTGCCGTTGACCGTCATGGAAACCTGGGTCTTGGCCATCGTGTCTCTCCCGAAGCTCAGCAAATGTTCCGGCGAAGTGGGCACCGGTTCGCCGTCGAGAGCATGCGCCACTCGACAATCCAATTAGTCGGCACGCGCGCGTCGATGCGCGCGGGCGAGCGCGCGCGCGAGCATCACGCCGGCCATCTTGGTGCGATAGCGGGCAGGTCCGCGGGTGTCGGAGGCGGGCGAGGTGATCGCCTCGGCGGCGGCAACCGCCTGCTTCACGGTCGCGGGGTCGAGCGACGAGCCGACGAGAGCCGTCGCCGCTTCTTCGGCCAAGAGCGGCGTCTCGGCGACGTTGGTCAGGCCGATCGAGCAGGTCGCGACCTTGCCTCCGCTCATGGTCAGAACCACGGCGGCGGCAGCGGTCGCGTAGTCGCCGATCTTGCGCTTGAGCTTCTCGTAGGCGGCGCCGTGGCCGTCCGCAGGGACCGGGATGCGCACCGCGGTGAGAATTTCGCCGGGCTCGAGCGCGGTGAAATAGGCGCCCTGGTAGAATTCCCGCGCCGGCAATGCGGCGCTCGCCCGCTTTGCCGACCACGTGATAGATGGCGCCGAGGCACAGCATGACCGCCGGCATGTCGTTGCCGGGATCGCCGTTGGCGACGTTGCCGCCGAGCGTACCGACATATCGCACCTGCGGGTCGGCGATCAGCAGCGACGTCTCGCGCAGGATCGGAAGTCTTGGCGGCGAGAAGGTCGGAGGCGATGATCTCATGCTGCGTCGTCATCGCGCCGATGACGATATCGCCGCCGTCGCTCCGGATGCCTTTGAGCTCGCCGATGCCGGCGAGGTCGACGAGATGGTCAGGCGTCGCGAGCCGGAGCTTCATCATGGGGATGAGGCTATGCCCGCCAGCGAGCGGCCTTGCCTCGTCGCCGAGATCGGCAAGCAGAGCCACCGCTTCGCGAACGGACTTCGGCCGATGATAGTCGAAGGAACCAGGTATCACAGGCCTCCCTCCCGGGCGCCGCTGCGATGTCGCAACGACGGCGCCGCCTATCGAGGTTGATTGGCGGGCGAGCCTGCCTGAGCGTGCGCCGCAACAACAACCGCTGCTGCATCAGGCGGACGGCCAATTCACCAATTGCGGCCAATCTGCACGAAATGCGACAGCAATGTTGCTACATCGGTCAAGACCCGATCCGCGCCTTGAACCAGCTTACCCGGCTGCGTGCAATCGGCACGGAATAGCGATCCGGGCCAGCAAGCTCGACGAGGCCGCCGTCGCCGGTGCGCTTCAATCCGACCACACGGTCCAGGTTGACGATGTGGCTTCGGTGCACTCGTACAAAACGAGCTGTGTCGAGCCGCGATTCCACGTGACCGATTGCCAGCGGACAGAACAGCTTGGCGGTCCCGGTGAAAATGTACGTGTAATGGGCATTGGCGTGGACGGCGATGATTTCGTCGACTGCAACGGAATGCAACGCGCCATCCCGTTCGACCGGCAGCCGGAGGGCAAGCCGTCGGCGAGGTGCGCCAGCTCCGCCCAGCGGCGCGTAGGTTCCCTGCCCGAGATCATCGTCGGGCATATGGACATTGGCTGGGGCGAGCGTGGGATGCGACTCTTGCGACATGTCTACGGCCGGACCCGGCATCGATGGCGTCGCTTCGCCTGTCCGGCCGGCTGTTGTCATTTCCACTGATCCCGTCATGCGATCCGGAACAAGAAGCAACAGAAAAACACCAGAAACGATGAAAGCGACGATCGCGACGACGATCGCAAGAAGATCGCTGGACAATGCGGGGGCCCCCGGCGAGACGCTGCCATGTGGAAACAGCGTCAGTCCAGTCATGGCGGTGTAGTGCATGCCTGAGATCGCCAGGCCGAAGGCCGTTGCCGACACGATGAGCGGCGGACGGCGGTTGCGCCCGGCGGCCAACCACAGCGCCAGGCCGGAAGCGCCGATGGCGACCACCATGCTCGCAGCCACGAAGGCGGGCGCGTGACGCATCTGGGCGCTCGCGTGCAGGGCCGTCATGCCGATGTAGTGCATCGTGAAAATGCCACCGCCCATGAGACCAGCGGCGGCGGCGAGGCGTATCGGGGTCAATCGCCCGGCGCTGGCAGTGAAGACGGCAGCCCCGACAACGATCACGCAGGTCAGGAACGACAACAAGGTCGGAAACGCCAGGTAGTCGACCGGGAACGGCAAGCGCGCCGCCAGCATTCCGACAAAATGCATCGCCCAGATCGCCACCGCCAGAGAGACTGCAGCCGCGGCAAGCAATGCCCGCCGTCTGACGCCGGCCGCCTCCCCGACCTGCACGGCCAGGCTCAATCCGACATACGATCCTTGGATCGCCACGATAAGCGACAGCGCAACGAGCCAAGGCTCGTGCGTTACTGGCATGGCGCAATTCCTGCTCTTGACCGTGCCGGTCGTGCTTTTGACCGGCAAATATAGGGCAAGACTGGAATCTCGACCAGCACCACGGGCACCGACCGATTCTGCGGGATCACCTGCACCTGCCTGCACGAAAGCCCATCGCGACGCCTTGCTCAAGAGATGATTGCGGCCGCAAGCAAAGACGTGCTCGCTAGGTCAGAGCTGATTCGTTTCTTCCAATCGCAGATGACCGCCTCCTATCTGGCCAAGCTCAACCCGGACCAGCGCCGCGCCGTGGAATACGGCGGGCCGGAATTCGTCCACGCCGGCCCGCTGCTGATCATCGCCGGCGCAGGCTCGGGCAAGACCAATACCCTGGCGCATCGGGTCGGGCACCTCATCGTCAACGGCATCGACCCCCGCCGGATCCTGCTGTTGACGTTCTCACGCCGCGCAGCCGCCGAGATGGCGCGCCGGGTCGAGCGCATGTCTGCCGACGTCATGGGGCCACGCGTGGCGGCGATGCGCGATGCGCTCGCGTGGTCCGGCACTTTCCACGCCATCGGGGCCCGACTGTTGCGCGAATACGCGCTGCAGATCGGTCTCGATCGTGCCTTCACCATTCACGACCGCGAGGATTCCGCCGACCTGCTCAACCTCATCCGTCATGATCTCGGCTTTTCGCAAGCCAAGACGCGCTTCCCGGCCAAAGGCACCTGCCTCGCCATCTATTCGCGTGCCGTGAATGCCCAGTGCCCGCTGGAAGAGGTGCTGGGCTCGTTTTTCCCCTGGTGCGCGACCTTGGAAGCCGAGCTGCGCCGGCTCTTTTCCGCCTATGTCGAAGCCAAGCAGCGCCAGCATGTGCTCGACTACGACGATCTCCTGCTCTACTGGGCGCAGATGATGGCGGAGCCTGCGATCGCCGCGGAGATCGGCAGCCGCTTCGATCACGTGCTGGTGGACGAATATCAGGACACCAACCGCCTGCAGGCTTCGATCCTGCTGGCGCTCAAGCCGGACGGCAGCGGTCTCACCGTGGTGGGCGACGACGCCCAATCGATCTACTCGTTCCGCGCCGCGACGGTGCGCAACATCCTCGACTTTCCCGGCCATTTCTCGCCGCCGGCGGCGATCGCCACGCTCGAGCGGAATTATCGCTCGACGCAACCGATCCTGGCGGCGGCGAATGCCGTCATCGAGCAATCCGAGGAGCGGCTGTGCAAGACGCTCTGGTCGAGCCGCATCTCGGCGGACCGCCCACAACTCGTGAGCGTGCGCGAGGAATCCGAGCAGGCCCGCTACGTGGCGGCCAAGATCCTGGAGCACCGCGAGAGCGGCATCCTGCTCAAATCGCAAGCCGTGCTGTTCCGGGCCTCCCATCACAGCGCCGCGCTCGAAATCGAGCTCGCCCGCCGCAACATTCCGTTCGTTAAGTTCGGCGGCCTGAAATTTCTGGAGGCCGCGCATGTCAAGGATGTTCTTTCCTTCCTGCGCTGGGCCGAGAATTTGCGCGACCGGGTCGCGGGCTTTCGTGTGATTCAGCTCCTCCCTGGCGCCGGCCCGGCGACCGCCGGACGGCTGCTCGATCGCGTCGGCGAGGTTGGCAATGCTCTCGATGCCATCGAGACCTTTGCCGTGCCGGCGGCTACAGGCGAGCACTGGGCCGCGTTCGTCGAAGCGATCCGGCTGCTGCGCGGCAAGGCCGCGGGCTGGCCGGCCGAGCTCGACATCGTATGCCGCTGGTATGCGCCGCACCTCGATCGCCGCCACGACGATGCCGTCATGCGGCAGGCCGACCTCGTGCAATTGGCGCAGATCGCATCCACCTATCCGAGCCGCGAGCGTTTTCTCACCGAGCTCACGCTCGACCCTCCCGATGCCAGCAGCGCCGAGGCCGGCGTGCCATTGCGCGACGAGGACTATCTCATCCTCTCCACCATCCATTCGGCCAAGGGCCAGGAATGGACCTCGGTGTTTCTTCTCAACGCGGTCGACGGGTGCATCCCGTCCGATCTCGCCACCGGCAGCACGGCCGAGATCGAGGAGGAGCGGCGCCTTCTCCATGTCGCGATGACGCGTGCGCGCGATCACCTGCATCTCGTCGTGCCGCAGCGCTTTTTCGCGCACGCACAGCGGAGCAACGGCGACCGTCACATGTATGCCGCGCGCACGCGCTTCATTCCGGAATCGATCCTCGACCGGTTCGAGCATTGCGCCTGGCCGGCTCGCCGCCGCGATCGCCGCCACCGCCGGCATCAGGCGCGAGCCCGTCGACATCGGCGCGCGGCTGCGCCGCATGTGGAGTTGATGGCAATGATGGGAAAGGCCGGGCCATGAGTGACAAAAAAGACGATGCGGCTATCAAGGTGCGCCGGCAGTGGAATGACCGGCGGCGCATCGCGACGTACCGGCTGGGCGATATTTCCGAGCTTCAATGGGGTCGTACAAGTGGAGGCGTGCAGGCGCGGACGCCGCAGCCCTTCGTGCACGGATACGTCATGTGCGATGCGATGATCGGGGGCAAGCTTGCGCACTCGTGCTCGCACGGCCCTGCACCCCACCGTATCAAGGTGTGCCTCACGAGGAAGGGAAACGAGTCCGTCTGGAAAGAGGTTCTGGCCATCGTCGGGCCGTCTCCTGGCAGGCCACGGCGGCAACCGGGTGGAAGAACGATCTCCTCACCCATGAGTCTTCGGACCACACCGGCGGCTCAGGCTCAAAGCTTTCCCGCTGATGGTAATGATGGGAAAGGCCGGGCGACGAGTCACGAATGCGGCGACGTTGTCGAGGTGCGCCGGCAGTGGAATGACTGGCGCATCGCGACATACCGGCTGCGTGATATTTCCGAGCTTCGCTGGGGTTGGAGAGGTGGAGGGCTCAAGTGGCGGACGCCGCAGCCATTCGTGCACGGATACGTGATGTGCGATGCGAGGATCGGGGGGGAGCTTGGGCACTCGTGCCCGCGCGGCGCTGCGCCCCACCGGCTCAAAGTGTGCGTCACCAAGAAGGGAAACGAGTCCATCTGGAAGGATGTTGCGGCCATCGTCGGGCCGCGCCCCGAGCGAACACGCCGACGGACTGCTGCTCGAGGATGCACGCACGAGCCGCAGGCTATATGAGTGAAGCACTGCCAGGGTCTACTGCGCCGTAGGGTGAATGAGTGGGAGCGAGGCTCGGCCATGTTTTCGATAGACCAAGAAATCGGAATCCAGTGTCAGGATGGCATGTCGGTCCTGGATTTCCGCCATGCGCACGATACATGCATCGGCCAGTGACATCGGAGTGTCCCGATATTTTTGAAGCAACTTACGTATTGCACGGATATGCTCATCGATCCGGAACGCGACGCTGAGCGCACCATTTTGGAGGAGCTCGAACAGAGCGTCCTGCGCCCTCGAGTAACGTGCGAGCAGATACATCGCCTCCGCGAGCACCGGTTCACAGACGAGGAGAGGCGCGTCGAGCTCCTCGATGCGCTCGGCGACCCAGCGGTGGTGTTGTTCCGCCCGGTCGAAAAAAGCGACGAGCGGTCCGGTATCAACGATGGCGGCGGTCATCGCGGCCGAAGCCTGCGAGATGCTCGGGATTCGAAGCGAGGTCGGGAACTCCTGAATCGATCGTCCCGCGTGCACGCTTCATCAGCCCGGCAAGGCTGGGATGCCGACGCGTCTTGCGCGGAGCTTCGAGAACGAGCCGCAGTCCCTCCTCGATCAAATCCCTGAGCTTGCGGCCTCGCAGCGCCGCCTCCGCCTTGGCTCGACGGTACAGATCGTCAGGTACTTCGACGGTGGTCTTCATCCGAGCGTCCCAATCAGCATAAAACCGTAAAAGAATATTTATGGCAACCGGGCCGGAAATTCAAGCACGCCACTGACTGCGTCCGGTGGGTGCTGGATTCCGGCTCTCGCTCCGCCGGATCAGGCCCGCCCTCGGACTTGATCAGAGGGTCCGGCGACTCGGCCGGAATGACATTGTGAGAGTCACGCACAAATGCGTGCGACCACGGCCTTGTATCTCGCCTCGATCTGCGGCCGCAGGCGATGGCGGCCCGCTTCCACCACGCATCTCGCCGCCGACCAGCACGGTCCTCACCGCGGCGCGTGCCGGCGACGAAAATCCAGGCGTCGAGCCACGCGATCGCCGCGGCGCGCGGCGAGATCGGGATGGTCGGCATCGAGCAGCACGATGTCGGCGCGCGCGCCGGCAGCGAGCGCGCCGATCGGGCGCGCCAGCGCCTGCGCGCCGCCGGCGAGTGCGCTGGCGAACAGCCGCCGTCCCGTCGAATTCGCCCTCCTGCAGCGTCATCACGTTGCGCGCGCGCCGCGCCAGCCGCTGGGCATATTCCAGTTGCCGCAATTCGGCGGCGGCGTCGATCTGGATGTTGGAATCGGTGCCGATGCCGAAGCGTCCGCCGGCGGCGAGATAGTGCGCGCCGTCGAAAATGCCGTCGCCGAGCGACGCCTCGGTGAGCGGGCAAAGCCCGGCCACCGCACCTGATGCCGCCAGCGCGCGGATTTCCGGCCCGGTCGTGTGGGTCGCATGGATCACGCACCAGCGCGCATCGAGCCCGGCATTGTCGATGAGCCATTGCACCGGCCGGCGGCCGAGCGCGGCGATGCAGTCCTCCACTTCCTTCGTCTGCTCGGCGGCATGGATGTGGATCGGGCCGTCGGGGACTGCCGCGCAGACCACTGCGCAGCGCCTGCGGGGTCACCGCGCGCAGCGAATGCGGCGCGATGCCGACGCGCGTCCGGGCAGGCTCGCCGCGATCGCCCGCGTGCGCTCGAGCAGCGCGAGAAACCGGTCGGGATCATTGAGGAAGCGGCGCTGGCCGGCTCCTGCGGGCGCGCCGCCGAAGCCGCCGTAGGCATAGAACGACGGCAGCAGGGTGAGGCCGATGCCCGTCTGCGCGCTCGCCGCGGCGATGCGCGCCGCCATCTCGCCGAGATCGGCATAGGGCCGGCCGTCGATGTCGTGATGCAGATAGTGGAATTCGCCGACCGCGGTGAAGCCCGCTTCCAGCATCTCCATGTAGGCGAAGGCGGTGATCGCCTCGACATCGTCGGGCGAAAGCTGGCCGAGGAAGCGGTACATCACCTCGCGCCAGGTCCAGAAGCTGTCGGCCAGCGGCCCGCGCCGCTCGGCAAGCCCGGCCATGCCGCGCTGGAAGGCGTGGCAATGCAGGTTGGGCAGGCCGGGGACGGCGATGCCGGCAAAGCGCTCGGCGCCGTCGCGTATTCGGCGCCATCTGCGACTGCGAGCACGCTGCCGTCGTCGACGGTCAGCCGGACGTCGCGCGCCCAGCCCGATGGCAGCAGCGCGTGATCGAAAAAGAGCTCGCGTGCCAAATCTCTTTCCTCATGCCCCGGCCGCGATGCCCGCTTTGCGCGGGCATGACACCGGGAATGTAGCACCCAAAGAACTATCGTCACTGGGGGCATAGGCGCCGCCGCAGCGGCGCTGGATGGACACTCGCGCGAGCGCCTCGTCAGGGCTGCGTTAGCCGACGCGCCCGGCGCTTGTCCCGGCGCTCCATATCCCTCGCACGCGAGGGAGAAGGAAAAAGGGAAAGGGCGAGGCCCGGCGCCCGAAATCATGAGTTCCCGGGCAGCGTAGCGTTGCCTAAACGCCCCCTTCTCACAGTAATCTTACGCATGCGGTTCGATACGATCTGGCTCGATGCGCGGTTGGCGACGCTGACGCCCGGCCGGCCGGGGCTCGGGATCGTCGAGCGCGCCGCCATCGCCGCCAAGGACGGCCGCATCGCCTTTGCCGGCCCGGCGGCAGAGCTGCCGGCCGGCTGGGATGCGCTCGAACGCATCGGCCTCGACGGCCGCTGGATCACGCCCGGGCTGATCGATTGTCATACCCACCTCGTCTATGCGGGCGACCGCGCGCACGAATTCGAGTTGCGGCTTGCCGGCGCGTCCTACGAGGACATCGCGCGCGCCGGCGGCGGCATCGTCTCGACGGTGAAGGCGACGCGGGCGGCGAGCGAGGACGACCTCGTGCGCGCAAGCCTGCCGCGGCTCGACCGGCTGATGGCGGAGGGCGTCACCACGGTCGAGATCAAGTCGGGCTATGGCCTCGACCTCGCGAGCGAGGCGCGGATGCTGCGCGCCGCGCGCCGGCTGGGCAAGGAGCGCGACGTCGATGTCGTCACCAGCTTTCTCGGCGCGCATGCGCTGCCGCCGGAAGCGAACGGCGACAAGGATCGCTATATCGACGAGGTCTGCGCCATGATCCCGGCCATCGCGCGCGAGCGGCTGGCGGATGCGGTCGATGCGTTCTGCGAGGGCATCGCGTTCTCGCCGCGCACAGACCGCGCGCGTGTTCGCCGCCGCGCAGGCGGCCGGCCTGCCGGTCAAGCTGCATGCCGACCAGCTCTCGAACCTGCACGGCGCGAGGCTCGCGGCCGAGCACGGCGCGCTCTCCGCCGATCATCTCGAATATACCGACGAGGACGGCGTCGCCGCCATGGCGCGCGCCGGCACGGTGGCGGTGCTGCTGCCCGGCGCGTTCTACGTGCTGCGCGAGAAGCAGGTGCCGCCGGTCGAAGCCCTGCGCCGGCAGCGGGTGCCGATCGCGATCGCGACCGACTGCAATCCCGGCACCTCGCCGATCACCTCGCTGCTCACCGATCATGAACATGGCGGCGACGCTGTTCCGCCTCACGGTCGACGAGGTGATCGCCGGCGTGACCCGCGAAGCCGCGCGCGCGCTCGGACGCCTCGCACGAGATCGGCACGCTCGAGCCGGGAAAGTGCTGCGACCTCGCGATCTGGGACATCGAGCGGCCGGCCGAGCTGGTCTACCGGATCGGCTTCAATCCGCTGCATGCGCGCGTGCGGAGCGGCCGATGACGGCCGCCGTGATCACGCTGACGCCGGGTCGCACGACGCTCGCCGACTGGCGCGCGGTGGCGCATGGCGCCGGCGTGCGCCTCGATCCCGCTGCCATGCCGGCGGTCGAGGCGAGCGCGCGAGCGGTCGACGCCATCATCGCGCGCGGCGAGCCGGTCTACGGCATCAATACCGGTTTCGGAAAGCTCGCGAGCGTGCACATCGCGGCGCACGATCTCGCGGCGCTTCAGCGCAATATCGTGCTCTCGCATGCCGCCGGCGTCGGCGACGCCGATGGAGGCGGCAAACGTGCGCCTGATGATGGCGCTCAAGCTCGCGAGCCTCGGCCGCGGCGCCTCCGGCGTGCGGCCGGGCACGCTCGCCATGCTCGAAACCATGCTGGCGCGCGCCGTGATCCCGGTGGTCCCGAGCCAAGGGTCGGTCGGCGCCTCCGGCGATCTCGCGCCGCTCGCGCACATGACGGCGGCCATGCTCGGAATCGGCGAGGCCGATCTCTCCGGCGAACGCATGCCGGCGGCAGCCGCGCTCGAGCATGCCGGGCTCGAGCCGATCTCGCTCGGGCCCAAGGAAGGCCTCGCGCTGCTCAACGGCACCCAGTTCTCGCTGGCGGAAGCGCTCGCCGGACTGTTCGCGATCGAGCGCGTGTTTCGCGCCGCGCTGATCACCGGCGCGCTCGCGACCGACGCCGCCAAAGGCTCCGACACGCCGTTCGATGCCCGCATTCACGCGCTGCGCGGCCATCGCGGCCAGATCGAGGTGGCGGCAGGCTTGCGCAGCCTCATGGCCGGGAAGCACGATCCGCGCCTCCCACCTCGTCGACGACGAGCGCGTGCAGGATCCCTATTCCTTGCGCTGCCAGCCGCAGGTGATGGGGGCCGTGCTCGATCTCATGCGGCAGTCGGCGGCGACCCTGACGACGGAAGCGAACGGAGTCTCCGACAACCCGCTGATCGTCGACGGCACCGCGCTGTCGGGCGGCAACTTCCATGGCGAGCCGGTCGCGTTCGCGGCCGACATGCTGGCAATCGCGGTGTGCGAGATCGGCTCGCTGGCCGAGCGGCGCATCGCCATGCTGATCGATCCTGCGCTGTCGGGCTTGCCGGCCTTCCTCACCCCGCAGCCCGGGCTCAATTCCGGATTCATGCTGGCGCAGGTGACGGCGGCAGCGCTGGTAGCCGAGAACAAGCAGCGCGCCGCCCCGGCCAGCGTCGATTTCGATCCCGACCTCCGCCAACCAGGAAGACCACGTCGCGATGTCCGCGCATGCTGCGCGCCGGCTCGCCGGAATGGCGGAGAATGCCGTCCACGTCGTCGCCATCGAGTTGTTGGCGGCGGCGCAGGGCTGCGATTTTCATTTGCCGATGACGTCGAGCGTGCCGCTCGAGCGCGTGCGCTCGCGCCTGCGCGAGCGCGTGCCCGGGCTCGACCACGACCGCTATCTCGCACCCGACATTGCAGCGGCAGCCGATCTCGTGCGCGACGACGCGCTCGCGCTCGCCGCCGGCATCGAGCTGCCGAGCATCGAAAGGGGCCCCGCATGAACGAGCGGCATGACGAGCGGCATGAGCGAGCCTTGGCTGACCGTGAGCCGCGGTGAGGCGCCGCTGCTCGTGTCGTTTCCGCATACCGGGTTGAGCGTCCCGGCCGAGTGCGCGCCGGGGCTCGTTTCGTTTCCGCTCGCGCGCCACGATGCCGACTGGCACATCGATCGGCTCTATGCCTTTGCCGCCGAGCTCGGCGCCACCACCGTGCATACCGCGCTCTCGCGCACCGTGATCGACGTCAACCGCGATCCGTCCGGCGCCTCGCTCTATCCCGGGCAGGCCACGACCGGCCTCGTTCCGACCGAAACCTTCGACGGCCGGCCGCTCTACCGCGACGGCGCCATGCCGGATGCGCAGGAGATCGAGCGGCGCAAGCAGCTCTATTTCTGGCCCTATCACGCAGCGCTCGCCGAGGAGATCGAGCGACTGCGTGCGCTGCACCCGCGCATCGTGCTCTACGACTGCCACTCCATCCGCTCGGTGATCCCGCGGCTGTTTCCCGGCGAGCTGCCGGTGTTCAACATCGGCACCAACTCGGGCCGCAGCTGCGACCGGGGTCTGCAAGACGAGTATCGCGCGCATATGCGCGGCGAGCCGATGGTCGTCCGTGGTCAACGGCCGCTTCACCGGCGGCTGGATCACCCGCACCTATGGCCGGCCGGCCGACGGCGTTCACGCCGTGCAGATGGAGCTGGCAATGCGCGGCTATCTTGCCGACGAGCGCGACCCGCCGCGCTGGGACGCCGAATTCGCCCGGCCGATCCAGGAGACCCTGCGGGCCGTGCTCGAAGCCTGTCTCGCCTTCGCCCGTTAGCGCCCACGGGATCAAAGGCTGGGGCAGGCTTTCAACGGAAACTTGCGGTAGTCTGCTCGCTTATCGCCGACATTACAGTAACGCCGTAAGAAAAGCTTTGGCATTGGAAATCAAAATGTCCAATCGTCTCGACAATGCCCGCGTCGTGCGGGCGCCGCGCGGGTCGACGCTTTCGGCAAAAAGCTGGTCGACCGAAGCGCCGCTGCGCATGCTGATGAACAATCTCGATCCCGATGTGGCGGAGAAGCCGCACGAGCTCGTGGTCTATGGCGGCATCGGCCGCGCCGCGCGCGACTGGGAGAGCTTCGACCGCATCGTGGCGGCGTTGCGCGCGCTCGAGGGCGACGAGACGCTGTGCGTGCAGTCGGGCAAGCCGGTCGGCGTTTTCCGCACCCACGCCGACGCGCCGCGCGTGCTGATCGCCAACTCGAACCTGGTGCCGCACTGGGCGACGCTCGACCACTTCAACGAGCTCGATCGCAAAGGCCTGATGATGTACGGGCAGATGACCGCGGGCTCGTGGATCTATATCGGCTCGCAGGGCATCGTGCAGGGCACCTACGAGACCTTCGCCGAGCTCGGCCGGCGCCACTACGGCGGCAGCCTCGCCGGCAAGTGGATCCTCACCGCCGGGCTCGGCGGCATGGGCGGCGCGCAGCCGCTCGCCGCCACCATGGCCGGCGCCTCGCTCCTAGCGATCGAGTGCCAGCCCTCGCGCATCGAGATGCGGCGCAAGACCGGCTATCTCGACGCGCAGGCAAACGACATCGACGAGGCGCTGACGATGATCGAGCGAGCGTGCCGCGAGCGCAAACCGCTCTCGGTCGGCGTGCTCGGCAATGCCGCGGAAATTCTGCCCGAGCTGGTGCGGCGCGGCGTGAAGCCCGATGCCGTCACCGACCAGACCTCGGCGCACGATCCCGTCAACGGCTATCTGCCGGCAGGCTGGACGCTCGCGGAGTGGGAGGAGCGGCGCGTGCGCGACCCCAAGGCGGTCGAGCACGCCGCCAAGGAGTCGATGGCCGTGCACGTGCGCGCGATGCTCGAATTCTGGCGGCGCGGCGTGCCGACGCTCGACTACGGCAACAATATCCGCCAGATGGCGAAGGAAATGGGCGTCGCCGACGCGTTCGATTTTCCCGGCTTCGTGCCGGCCTATATCCGCCCGCTGTTCTGCCGCGGCGTCGGTCCGTTCCGCTGGGCTGCGCTCTCCGGCGATCCCGAGGACATCTTCCGCACCGACGCCAAGGTGAAGGAGCTGATGCCGCATGACCGGCACCTGCACAACTGGCTCGACATGGCGCGGTCGCGCATCAGGTTCCAGGGCCTGCCGGCGCGCATCTGCTGGGTCGGGCTGGGCGACCGGCATCGGCTCGGGCTCGCCTTCAACGAGATGGTGGCGAGCGGCGAGCTCAAGGCGCCGATCGTGATCGGCCGCGATCACCTCGATTCCGGCTCGGTCGCCAGCCCCAACCGCGAGACCGAGGCGATGAAGGACGGCTCCGACGCGGTCTCCGACTGGCCGCTGCTCAATGCGCTGCTCAACTGCGCGTCCGGCGCCACCTGGGTCTCGTTCCATCACGGCGGCGGCGTCGGCATCGGCTATTCGCAGCATGCCGGCATGGTGATCGTGTGCGACGGCACGCCGGAAGCGGCGCGACGGATCGAGCGCGTGCTCTGGAACGATCCCGCTTCCGGCGTCATGCGCCACGCCGACGCCGGCTATGACGACGCGATCGCCTGCGCGCGTGAGTTCGGGCTCAATCTGCCGTCGCTCCCGTAGGATGGGCCAAGGCGCTGGCTCTGCTTGTCGGTGGGGGCACGATCGTGGTGCGCCTTGGCCCATCCTACCGAGTGTGCCCCTCCGCGGCCAGCACCGCCTCGGCGCGGATTTCCTCGGTCAGCCGCGCCTTGAGCGCGGAGAACTCCGGGCTGGTCTTGATGGTGTAGTGGCGCGGATGCGGCAGGTCGACCGCGACGTCGGCCTTGATCCGGCCGGGCCGCGCCGTCATCACCACCACGCGCGAGGCCAGGAAGATCGCCTCCTCGATGTCGTGGGTGACGAACAGCACGGTCTTGCGCTCGCGCTCCCAGATGCCGAGCAGCAGCTCCTGCATCAGCGCGCGGGTCTGGTTGTCGAGCGCGCCGAACGGCTCGTCGAGCAGCAGGATCGCGGGATCGTTGGCGAGCGCGCGCGCGATCGCGGTGCGCTGCTGCATGCCGCCGGAAAGCTGCTTGGGATAGTGGTGCTCGAAGCCGGTGAGGCCGATCGCGTCCGAGCCATTCCTGCACCACGCGCTGCGCGCTTCGCTCGCCGGCACGCCCTTCTCGCGCAGGCCGAAGGCGATGTTGTCGGCGACCGTGAGCCAGGGGAACAGCGTGTAGGACTGGAACACCATGCCGCGGTCGGGCCCGGGCCGCGTCACCGGCCTGCCGTCGAGCAGGATGCGGCCGGTGCTCGGCCGGTCGAGCCCGGCGACGAGCCGCAGCAGCGTGGACTTGCCGCAGCCCGAAGGCCCGAGGATGGTGACGAAGTCGTTGTCGGCGACGGCGAGCGTGGTCGGCTCCAGCGCGCGCGTCGGCGCGCCGCCGCGCACGCCGGGGAAGATGCGCGAGACGTTCTCGATCGCGAGCTTGCTCACGCCAGGCTCCAGGGAAACAGCCGCCGGTTGGCCGCCTTGAACAGGAAATCGGAGATCAGCCCGATCACGCCGATCACGATGATGCCGAAGATGATCTGGCCGGTGGCGAGCAGCGCCTGGCTGTCGATGATCATGTGGCCGATGCCGGAGGACGAGCCGATCAGCTCGGCGACGATGACGTAGGTCCAGGCCCAGCCGAGCACGAGCCGCAGGATCTCGGCGATGTCCGGCGCGGCGGCCGGGATCAGCACGCGCGCGAGAATGCCGCGGTCGCGCGCGCCGAGCGTGAGCGCCGCCTCGACCAGGTCGCGCGCGCACGCTCGCCACCGTCACCGCCACCATCAGCACGATCTGGAACACCGAGCCGATGAAGATGACGAGCAGCTTCTGCATCTCGCCGATGCCCGGCCCACAGGATCAGCAGCGGAATGAAGGCGGAGGCCGGCAGATAGCGCGCGAACGAGACGAACGGCTCGAGGAACGCCTCGATCGGCTTGTAGGCGCCCATCAGAATGCCGATCGGCACCGCGACCAGCGCCGCCAGCACGAAGCCGCCGAGCACGCGCCAGATCGTGATGCCGATGTCGAAGAGGAAGCCGTGCTTGGTCAGCAGCAGCCAGCCTTCCTCGACCATGGTGAGCGGGATCGGCGAGGAAGGTCTTGGAGACATAGCCGCCGAGCGTGGCGAAGGCCCAGGCGGCGAAGAACAGCACGAAGAACAGAATGCCGAGCGCGACGCGGGCGGTGTTGGAGATGGGCGCGAGGGGTTTCATGCTCGGCGACCGTGTCGTGCCCGCGTGCAGCTCGCGCGTACGCCGCGCCACGTGACACGCGAGAGTGAGTCGCGAGGCATCCGGATTTCGCGCAGCGCGTCGAAGCGTGCTCACCCGGCACGTCGTTGACGCGCTATCGACGCGCTCCGCGCATGCGGGGCGAGGCTACAGGACGCTCACTGAATGAACCGCGTGTCGGCGAGCTTCGTCAGGTCCGGAATCTGCTTGATGATGCCGATCTCGAGCAGCAGATCGGCGGCTTCCTTGGAGAAGGCTCGCGAACTCGCCGGCGAAGAACTTCTTGTTGGCCGCCTGGTCCTGCCAGCGCAGATACTTCGCCGAATTGCCGAACTGCTCGCCGCGTCTGCTTCACGTCGGCGCCCATGATCTCGTAGGCCTTCGCCTGATCGGTCTTGATCATCTCGAGCGCGTCGAAATAGCTCTTCGTCAGCGCCTTCACCGCCGCGTCGTTCTCCGCGATGAATTTCGGCGTGCAGCCGAACGTGTCCATCACCATCGGATAGTCGAGCGTGGTGGCGATGATCTTGCCGGCTTCGCGGCTTCGCGCGCACCGCCGAGAGATAGGGCTCGTAGGTCATGGCGACGTCGTTCTGCCCGGCGATGAAGGCCTGCGCGGCCGCCGCCGGCTCCATGTTGACGACGGTCACGTCCTTCACGGTGAGCCCGTTCTTCTTCAGGAACCAGGCGAGCGTGAAATAGGGCGCGGTGCCGGGCGCCGAGGCCGCGACCGTCTTGCCCTTCACGTCCTTGATCGAGGCGATGTTGTTGCGCACCACCATGCCGTCGGCGCCGTAGGACTTGTCGAGCTGGAACAGCTGCGTGGTGGCGACGCCGTTGGCGTTCCACACGATCCAGGTCTCGACCGTGGTCGCCGCGCACTGGATGTCGCCCGAGGCGATGGCGAGGTGCCGGCTCGCCTGCGGGATCTTCTTGATCGTCACGTCGAGGCCGTTCTTGGCGAAGATGCCGGCCTCCTTGGCGAGCGTGAGCGGCGCAAAGCCGGTCCAGCCGGAAATGCCGATCGTGACCTTGGTCCCCTGCGCCATGCGGGGGTGGCCACGAAAGCTGCGGCAAGCGCAGTCGCGACGATCCTGATCATGTTCCGCTCCGTGTCGACGACATTTCTATGGAGAAAACTGTGTGTTTCATGCCAGCATGCGGGTATCGGGAAGTCAAACCGCTATGACCCGCACCGTTCGCTCGCTTGATTCCGGCCGAGGATCCGGATCAAGTCCGGACTTGATCCGGGCGCCAGCGGCGGCCAGCCGATCGGATGCGATCGCTGCACGAGCTTGGCCAGCGACAGGATGCGCGGCTCCGCAAACCGCGGCGCGACGATCTGCAAGCCGACCGGCAGCCCGTCCGCGGTCTTGCCGGCGGGCACGCTGCCGGCAGGCAGGCTCACCAGCGTGATCAGGAAGGCGGGCGCGATCCAGTCGACGTAGTTCTCGAACTTGCGGCCGTTGATCTCGTTCGGGAAGTTCATCTCGACGGGATAGGGCTTCACCGGCGCGGCCGGCGTCAGCAGAATGTCGAAGCGCTCGAACAACTGCGCGGAAGCGGTGAAACACCTGCTGGCGCGTTGTGCTCGGCGGCGGCGAGATCGAGCGCGGTCACCTTCATGCCGGCCTTGACGTTGCCTTTGAGGTTCTCGCCGAATTCCTCGAGCTGCGCGAGGCGGGCGAACTGCTGCCCCACCATCCAGGCACCGCGCCAGGTCTGGTAGGGATCGCGGCCGTCGGAGACGTCGAATGCGATCTCCTCGACGCGGCGCCGGCTTGTGCGAGCGTCGTGCGCGGCGTGCCGGCAGATGGCGTCGATCTCGGCATCGACGCCGATCCCGGCGATGTCGGGCGCATAGGCGATCCGCAGTCCGCGGGCATGCTCGCAGCCGTCGACCTCGGCCAGCGCGCTCTTCCAGGGCGGCGCCACCGAGATCGGCGAGAGCGGGCTGAAGCCGACCATGGCGTCGAGCATCAGCGCCGCATCCTCCGCGCTGCGCGCCAGCGGCCCATGCACCTGGCCGGGATCCCAGGCCAGCGGCATCGGATGGTTCGGCGTCAGGCCCGGCGTCGGACGGATGCCGACGATGCCGCAGAACGCTGCCGGGATGCGGATCGAGCAGCCGAAATCGGTGCCCTGCGCAAGCGGCACCATGCCGGTCGCCACCGCGGCCGCCGATCCGCCGGAAGAGCCGGCCGGGCTGAGCGCCGGATTCCAGGGATTGCGCGTCGCTCCGAACACGCGCGTTCACGGTGTTGGCGCCGGTGGCGAATTCCGGCGTGTTGGTCTTGGCCAGCACGATGGCGCCGGCGGCCTTGAGCCGGCGCACCACTTCGGCGTCCTCCTCCGGGACGTGATCGCGATAGAGCGGCGAGCCGAAGGTGGTGCGGATGCCGGCGGTGAGCGTGACGTCCTTGATCGCGATGGGAAGCCCGTGCAGCGGACCGAGCTCGGCTCGCCGCGCATGACCGCAGCCTCGGCGGCACGCGCGGCGTCGCGGGCCTGCATCGGCGGCCAGCGTCACGATCGCGTTGAGCTTGGGATTGACGCGCGCGATCACCGCGAGGTGCGCATCGAGCACCTCGACCGGGCTCGCCTCGCGCGACGTGATCAGCGCCGCGAGCTCGCGGGCGGATTTCCGCGCCAGGCTTTCGTCGGCCATCGGCGTCATTTGCCGGACCAGTGCACGAACCGGCGCTCGACGAGGAGGAACAGGAGATTGAGGCCGTAGCCGAGCGCGCCGGCGGCGAAGATCGCCGCATACATCTCCGGCATCGCGAACAATTGCTGCGCCTCGAACACGCGGTGGCCGAGGCCGTCGGTCGAGCCGATGAACATTTCGGCGACCACCACGATCACCAGCGCGAGCGAGACGCCGTTGCGCAGGCCGACGAAGGTCTGCGGCAGCGATTCCAGCAGCATCACGTCGGTGAGGACGCGCAAGCGCGATGCGCCCATGACCTTGGCGGCGAGCAGGCGGGTCTTGCGCGCATTCATGACGCCGTAGGCGACATTGAACAGGATCACCAGCGCCGCCCCGAACGCCGCCACCGAAATCTTGGTCTTGTCGCCGACCCCGAACAGCACGAGGAACAGCGGAAACATCGCCGAAGCCGGCGTCGAGCGGAAGAAATCGACCACGAACTCGACCGAGCGATAGAGCTTCTCCGAGGCGCCGAGAAAGATGCCGAGCGGGATGGCGATGGCGGCGGCGATCAGGGTCGCCAGCGTCGTGCGCTCGACCGTGCGCCAGAAATCGAAGCCGAGCCGGCCGCCGGCCATGCCGTTCCACAGCGCGCGGAAGGTGTCGGTCGGCGACGGCAGCAGCACCTGGTCGACGACCTGGTACCAGACCGCCAGCATACCAGATGGCGATCAGGCCGATCACGCCGACGATCGGGAGATATGGATCGAGGCGGATGCGGTTCGTCATCCCTTGCGCACCTCGCGCTGGAACACCTCGAGGCAATGCGCCTTGATGCGCACGAAGTCGTGCTGCGACAGCGTCGCATCGCTGCGCGGCCGCGCCGCATCGTAGTGCACGTAGTCGGCGACGCTGGCCGGCCGGCGCGAGAGCAGCAGAATGCGGTCGGCGAGATAGACCGCCTCCTCGAGGTCGTGCGACACCAGCACCGTGGTGGTGCCGGTCTCGACGAAGATGCGCTGCAGCTGGTCGCGCATGAACAGCGTCATCTCGTAGTCGAGCGCCGAGAACGGCTCGTCGAGAAACAGGATCTCCGGCTCGACCACCAGCGCGCGCATGATCGAGATGAGCTGCTGCTGGCCGCCCGAGAGCTCGTAGGGGTAGCGGTTGAGATCGATCTTGACGCCGAGGCTCGGCGACCAGCCGCTCGACCCGCGCGCGCCGCTCCGCCTTCGGCAGCTTCATCAGCTTGAGCGGATATTCGATATTGTCGATCGAGCGCAGCCACGGAAACAGCGCCTCGCGATAATTCTGGAACACATAGCCGAACTTGATGTCGCGCAGCGGCTTGCCGTCGAACAGGATCTCGCCGGCGTCGACGGGAATGAGCCCGGCGATCATGTTGATCAGCGTGCTCTTGCCGCAGCCGTTCGGACCGAACACGGAGATGAGCTTGCCGCGCGGGATGTCGAGGTCGAAGCGGTCGTAGACGACCGCGTCGGCGAACTGCTTGCTCAGGCCGCGGACGGTGACATGGGCGCTGACGTGGGCGCTGACTGGCGCCGACATGGGCGGACGCCGGCGGCCGGGCGGCGGCGTCGCCGGCCAGCGGCGCGCCGCCCGCATGCGTGTGGAGCACCGGATCTCCACCCACCGGAGCATCCTCGGGTCAGAACGCCTGCAGGTACTTGGTGACGTCCACCTTCTCCGGCAGCGTGCCGGCCTGCACGGAGAAGTCGATGAACTTCTGGAAGTCCGCCTTGTCCTTGGCGGTGAGGTCCTTGGCCATGAAGTAGCGGACCATCGGCACGGTATCGACCACGTCGTCGGGCGTGAACGTGTTCTTGACGAGGTGCTTGCGCGCCTCAGTCGGGTTGTCGTTGATCAGCCGCGCGGCCTTCTCCCAGGCGGCGGTGAAGCGCCTGGCGACGTCGGGCCGGTTCTTGATGAAATCGGAGGTGAGCGCGCAGCCGCCGACGAAGGCATTGGCATCGGGGTCGCCCAGCACGTAGTGGGCGATGACGCCGGCTTCGATCGTGCTGGCGATCGCCCATCTTGCGCATGGTGGAGGCGTTGGGCTCGAGCGTATAGCCGGCATCGAAGGTGCCCGGCCGTCATGGCGTTGACGTGCTGGCCCATGTCGAGCTGGTCGATGCTGTAGTCGCCCTCCTTGAGGCCGACCGCGGCGAGCGCGGCCTTCGCCATGGTGACGTTGGCCGGTCCGGGCGCCGACATGATCTTGGCGCCCTTGAGATCCTTGAGCGATGTCGCGTTGAAGCCCTTGCGGACGACGAACTGCTCCATCTGGTAGGTCTTGTTCTGGCTGTTGACCGAGATGTACATGGCGACGCCGGGCTTCTTGATGTTGGCGTTCATGCCCTCGATCGTCACCAGCACCGCGGAGGCATCGATCTGGTTGGTGATCATCGCCGCCACGTTGGGCGGGCCGCCGATCAGCCGCACCATCTCGGTCTCGATGTTCTGCTCCTTGAAGAAGCCGCGCTCGACCGCCACGAAATAAGGCAGCGTCGAGCTCACGGGAAACACGCCGACCTTGACCTTGTCCTGCGCCGCCGCCGGCGCCGCGAAAGCTGCCGCTGCCGCGAGGACGGCAATGGCGAGCATGGTTGCATTTCGCTTCATCGTGATCTCTCCTTTCGAGTAGCGTGGTCGACGGCGGCTTTCGCCGTTGCCCACGCGTCAATCGCAGATCGTCGAGTTTCAAATGCAAGCTCGGTCGCGTGGGCAAAGGCGCGCGACATCGGTATCCACTTCGAGCACGGTGTCCGCCTTTGCCTACCCTACCAGTTTCCGTCCTCTGTCAACCGCTTTCCCCCGCATCGATGATGGCGATCACCGGGTCCGCCGCCGTGCGGGCCTTGATGCATGGCGTCGACCGAGACGAACACCGCGGGATCGCCGATCGCAGCCGCCGCGACGCCGCCGACCGCGGCCTTGGAATGACGATGGTGATGGACGTCGGAATCGTCGAGCATGATCTGGCGGCGGCCGCGCAGCGTGCCGCGCCGGTCGGCCTCGCACTTCATGAAGCAGTTCACCACGCGGCCGTCGAGATCCTCGGCGCGCGGCCGCGCCGGAAGCTCGAGCCCGGCATTGCGGATCGCGTCGTAGATGCCGTCGATGTCGAGCGCGTCGCGCATGACGGCATGGCCGATGCGGTAGCGGCCGCCGGCTCCGGCCTTGTTGCCGAGCAGCACGATCTGCGCCTGGGTGAGCTCCACCCCCGACGAGCAGGAGGCGACCGAGGAATAGAGATCGAGGTCCTTGCAGATCTGCGCGGCGCGCCGGCATCTTGATCTCGCCGAGCGCCACGGCGATGCCGAGCGCGGTGGTGCCGTTGGAGACCCCCATCGAATCGTGCACCTCGCAGGCGACGTGCTGGCCGCGCGATTCCGCGTCGCGCACGGAATTGATGGTCAAGAGCGGCGTCTTGGTCTGCACGTAATGCACGTCCGCCGGGATCGTCGATGCCGGCGTCGCGCATCGCCGCCTTCACCGCTGCGGCGACCTTCTCGACCATGGCCGGACGGCCGATGTCCTCGGGCAAGAGCTCCGCGCTCATCGCGGTGCCGATCGCGAGCCGCGACTGCGACGGCGGGCCCGATTTTGCGTTCCTGGCGAACACGGTCGCGTGCGGCGTGATGACGCCGTCGCAGCCGCCCGACCAGACCATCGGAATGTCGGCGATCTCCGCCTCGCTCCGGCGCCCGCGCCTCGCCAGCACCCGGCGAAACGCCTGGTCCGCCAGGATGCGGGTGAAATCGTTGACGCCGCCATTGCCCTCGGTCTTGCCGATGACGGCGATCACCTCGTCGGCGGCGAACTGTGCCGGCGTCGATGCACTGCTCCAGCCCGGAGGCATCCTGCACGGTCTTGAGCTCGACCTTCGCGACCTCGATCGCCATGCCTGTTGCCTGTTACCTTCCTTGCGGCATGCGCGGCGCGCATTCGCCGCGCAGCATCTGCTCGTAGCCGGCGCCGCGGTCGATCATGGGCGGAGCGGAGCCGCCGCGTCGATGGCGCAACTCGTCGCGCAGTCCTCGCCGTGGCAGCTACGTCGACGCACCAGACGACCGGGCGAAGTCTCCGCGAGCACGACGCCGTAGTCGGCGCGCGCCGCCGCCGGCGAGACCTTGCCCTCGATCACGTCGCGCTCGACCAGGTCGGGCTCGCGCTCGAGCGGATCGCCCCAGCCGCCGCCGCCGGTCGTGACCACGCGCACGACCTGTCCCGCCAGCACCGGCTCGCCGTCGACCAGCCCGCCGAGATCGCGCGGCGTGCCTTCGACGTCGACGGTGACGCAGAACGGCTGGCCCGCCTTGCCGCCGTTGACGCCGTAGCAGCCGAGCCGCACCCGGTCGGCGGTGACGATGGTGCGGCAATCGACCAGCGCGCGGTAATGCTTCTCGTAGCCGAGCCCGCCGCGGCGCTTGCCGGCGCCGCCGGAATCCGTGCGCAGCGCGAGCTTCTCGACCAGCAGCGGAAAGCGCGTCTCGGTGAACTCGGCCGGCTGGTTGCGCGAATCCGGCACGATGTGGATGGCGTCGTTGCCGTCGGCGTAGGCGCGCCCGCCGGAGCCGCCGCCCAGCACCTCGCGCGAGAGAAACGGCTTGCCGTCGGCGTCGTCGCCGAAGAAGCCGGTGTAGCGGATGGTCTCCTGGTCGGCCGGCATGCGGCCGTCGACCGCCTGCGCCACCACGCCGGCGAGCAGTCCGAGGCAGCGCAGCAGCACGAACGAGCGCGCGTTGGTCGCCGCCGGCCATTCCGGCGTGATCAGCGTGCCCTTGGGCGGGAACACGACGTCGAACACCTCGCACACGCCTTCGTTGACGTGGATCTCGGCGGCGCGCTCGGGCGTGTCGGCGAGGTTGCGCAGGATCGGCGCGATCCACTTGATCAGGAAGGCGCCGCCGGCATAGTCCGCCGGCCAGTTGATCGGGCCGGTCGACTGCGGATCGGTGCCGGTGAAGTCGAGCGTGATGCGCTCGCCGCGCTTGATCATCTTGAGCGCGAGCTTGTGCAGCTTGGGATCGGTCACCCCGTCGTGCTCGACATAATCCTCCCAGGAATACTCGCCGTCGGCGATCTTCGGCAGCAGCTCGCTGGCGGTAGATGTCGCGGCACTTGTCGAGGATGGCCTGGAAGCAGGCCTCGACCGTGTCGCGGCCGAAGCGCGCGAACAGCCCGGCCATGCGGCGCGCGCCCATCACGCAGGCCTGCACCTCGCTGTCGAGATCGGCGGCGAGCATGTCCGGCACGCGGGTGTTGCGCTTGATGATGGTGAAGACCGCCTCGTTGCGCACGCCGGCGTCGTAGAGCTTGATCGGCGGCACCGCGAGGCCTTCCTCGAACACGGTCGTCGCGGTTCCCGGCATCGAGCCCGGCACGCGCCCGCCGATATCGTCGTGATGGCCGAACGCCTGGATGTAGGCGACGACCTCGCCGTCGTGGAACACCGGCACGGTGCTGCAGAGATCGGGCAGGTGCCCGATGCTGCCCTCGGTCAGGTAGGTGTCGTTCATCAGAAAGACGTCGCCCGGCCGCATGGTCTCGGGCGGGAAGTCGCGCACCACCGCGTTCGGCATCGCCGAATAGGAGCGCCCGGTGAGCTTGCGGCAATAGCGGTCGAACAGGCCGACGCGATAATCGTGCGCCTCGCGGATCATCGGGCGAGCGCGCGGTGCGCTCGATGGCGTATTCGATCTCGGCCTCGATCGAGTTCAACGTGCCTTCGACGATCTGCAGCACGATCGGATCGACCTGCGCGCAGCCGCGCCGCCGCCGCGGAGGCTTCGCGGTCGCGGGTGACGTGGGAGCGCGATGTCGCATCGCCAGCGCTGCCTGCCGCTTGCTCTCCGAGCGGGACGGATGATCAGGATGCCGTGCGGATCGACGTCGAGATGCTGGCCCGGGAACACCACCGTGGTCGAGCCGAACTCCTCGACCACCGCCGGCCCGTCGAGCCGGAAGCCCGGCGGCAGCACGGCGCGGTCGTAGATCGGCGTGTCGCGGAACGCGCCGTCGAAATAGACCGGCCGCACCGACTTGCGCGCCGGCGTCGTCGCCGCCGCGCGCGGCGAGCCTGGGCATCTGCGGCCGCTCGATCAGGCCGAAGCCGGAGACGCAGAAATTGACCAGCTCGACCTTCTGCTGGCCGGCATAGTTGTAGCCGAAAGTGCGCAGATGCGCGGCGTGGAAGGCGTCGATCAGGCCGGCGAGGAACGATCCGTCGACCGGGCCGCCGGGCGCCGCCACCCGCACCTCCATCGACTGGCCGGCATAGCGGATGTCGGCCTCGCGCACGAGGCGGATGCGCGCGGCATCGATGCCGTCGCGCTCGAGCGTCTCGACCGCGTCGCGCTTCGAGCTCGGCATAGAGCGCCGCGATCGCCGCGAGATCGATCGCGTCCTCGTGCATGACCTTGGTGACGATGTGATCGGTGCGCCAGTCGACCGCGAGCAGGCCGAAGGCGGAGAGATTGCCGGGATTGGGCGGCACGATGCAGGCCTGCATGCCGAGCAGGTCCATCACCGCCGGCGATTGCGCCGGCCCGGCGCCGCCGAAGGAGAGCAGCGCGAAGCCGCGCGGATCGATGCCGCGCTGGATGGTCATCTGGCGGATGGCGTTGGCCTGGTTCCAGTTGGCGATCTCGATGATGCCGTGCGCGAGCGCTTCGGCGCTCATGGCGCCGGGCAGCCGCTCGGCCAGCGCCGCCAGTCCGGCGCGCGAACGCGCGGCCGCCAGCGCGATGCCGCCGCCGATCAGGGCAGGCGGGATGCGGCCGAGCACCAGATTGGCGTCGGTGATGGTCGGCTCGTCGCCGCCGTCGGGTAGCACATCGGTCCGGGCTCGGCGCCGGCGCTGCGCGGCCCGACCTTGAGGTGGCCTTCGCGGCTGATCCAGGCGATCGAGCCGCCGCCGGTGCCGATGGTCTCGATGTCGATCATCGGGATGCGCACCGGGAACGCGCCGACCGCGCCGCCATTGGTGACGTGCGGCTTGCCGCCCTCGATCAGGCAGAGGTCGGTCGAGGTGCCGCCGGCATCGAGCGTCACCACGTCGGGAAAGCCGGCGATCTCGGCGATGACGGCGCTGCCGAGCGCGCCGGCCGCCGGGCCCGACAGCGCGGTCGTGATCGGCTTGCTGCACCACCTGCTCGGCGCTGGCGACGCCGCCGCTCGACTGCATCACCAGGAACGGCTTGTCGTCGAGGCCGGCGCCGAGCTCGTCGTGCACGCGCGCGAGATAGCGCTCCATGTGCGGCTTGACGAAGGCGTCGACCAGCGTCGTCACCGCGCGCTCGTATTCGCGATATTCCGGCAGCACCGCGCAGGAGAGCGACAGCGTGCAGTCCGGATATTCCTCGGCGAGGATTTCGGCGACGCGGCGCTCGTGCGCGGCATTGGCGTAGGAGTGGATGAGGCAGACGCCGATCGCGCGGATGCCGTGGCTGCGGAAGAACGCGCGCCGCCGCGCGCACGCTCGCCTCGTCGAGCGGCCGCAGCTCCTCGCCGCGGAAATTGAGCCGCCCGCCGACCTCGCGCACGAGATGCAGCGGCACGAGCCGCTCCGGCTTCACCCAGAAATAGGAATTGCCGTAGCCCTCCGGCACCGACTGGCGGGCGATCTCGAGGATGTGCCGGAAGCCTGCGGTGACGATGAGGCCGAGCGAGCTGATCTCGCCTTGCAGCAGCGCGTTGGTCGCGACCGTGGTGCCGTGCGCGAGCCCGGCGACGTCGTCCGGCGAGCCGCCGGTCGCGGCGAGGATCGCCTCGACGCCGCGCACGAGGCCGATCGCCGGATTGGACGGGCGTGCTCGCCACCTTGGTGACGCGCATGGCGCCGGAGCCGCTATCGACCGAAACGATATCGGTGAAGGTGCCGCCGGTATCGATGCCGATCCGGAAACGCGCTTGCCGGGCCGCTGTCGCCATGCCGCTTGTGCTCTCGGTGCAATCTCATCCAGCCGTGTAGCCGTGTAGCCCGCATGAAGCAAAGCGCAATGCGGGATCCTCAACGCTTGCGCCGCGGCCCCGGATTTCGCTGGCGCGCTTCATCCGGGCTACGACTTCCCGTCGGGTCCGCGCGCGCCGCGCTCGATCGTCACCACCTCGCGGAAATACTGCCTGATCGGCTTGGCGTTGAGCACGCCGCCCCAGCGCGCTCCACGCGGCACGTCGCGCAGCACCGTGGACCTGGCGGCGAGCTGCGCACCCTCGCCGATCGTGGCGTGCTCGATGATGCCGACGCGGGCGCCGAGCACGACGAAGTCTTCGAGCGTCACGCTGCCGCTCAAGCCGGATTGCGCCACGATGATGCAATGGCGGCCCACCGTCACGTTGTGGCCGATCTGGACCAGGTTGTCGATCTTGCTGCCCTCGCCGATCACGGTGTCGCGGATGCCGCCGCGATCGACCGTGGTTCCGGCCCCGATCTCCACGTCGTCCTGGATGATGACGCGGCCGACCTGCGGCACCTTGACGTGACCCCGCGGCCCCAAGCTGTAGCCGAAGCCGTCCCCGCCGATGCGGCAGCCGGCATGGATGATCACGCGGTCGCCGATCAGGGCGTGGGCGACCGACGCACCGGGCCCGATCGAGCAATGGCGGCCGATCTTGCACGTCCGGACCGATCACCGCGCCGGCGCCGATGACGCTGCCTTGCCCGATCGCAGCGCGCGGCCCGATCATCGCGCCGGGGTCGACGGTGACGCCGCTCTCGAGCCGGGCCGAGACATGCACCGATGCGCTCTGCGCCACGCCCTTGCCCTCGAACAGCGAGGCGGGCCGCAGCGAATCCGGAAACAGCTCGCGCGCCACGGCGACGAAGGCGCGGTAAGGCTCTTCGACGCGCAGCACGATCACGCCATCCGGCGCGCGGCTTTCGAGCCGCTCGCGCGTCAGGCAGACGCCGGCCTGGGTCGAGGCCAGGGCATCGGCATATCTGGGCGCGTCGACAAACACGAGGTCGGCCGGTCCGGCGTGCTCGAGCGCGGCGATGTCGGTCACGACGTGATCGAGCTTCGCCCCCGGCCGCGCTTGCGCGCCCGTGAGCACGGCGATCTCGTGCACGGTCAAGCCGGCCGGCTGCTTGAAGAAGGGGCGCCTGGTCATGGCGGAACAGCTCCCGTGCCCCGAACTATGGATCCTGCAGCATGATTTCACCCTCGCGCTTGATCAGGGTCTCCGCGGGCTTGACCAGGTGTCCCATCAGCCAGGTCAGCATCACCTCGGCCCGCACCTCGTCGCCGGCGACGCCGATAGTCCCGGTGATCGTCTGGCCGAGCACGGCGGCCCGAAAGTGCAGCGTGTCGCCGTCCCAGTTCTCCTCCGCTATCTTGAGCTGCGCCGGGTAGCGCACGCGCGCACCCTCGATCCCGGCCTTGATCCGGCGTATCGCTTCGGTCTTGCCGTGACGATGGGGAATGGTGACGACGACCGGGTCCATAACGACTCCCGAGCTAGGCGAAATTCTGCAGCATCTTCTCGCGCACGAATTGCACGAGATCGGCCAGATCGCCGTCCCCGGCGCCGCCCGCCACCGCCGCCGAGAACGATGCCAGCGTGCCGGCGCTGAGCGGCATCGGAACCCCGGACAGCGCCCCGGTCGCGACCGCCGACATGATGTCCTTTCTCATGGTCCGGATGTCGAGCGTCACGTCGGCCTTGCCGCCGAGCAGCACCGGAATCTTGCTCTGCAGCCATCCGGTCGAGGTCGGTGCCTCCTTCGAGCACATCGAGCATCTGGTCGAGCGACAGTCCCTGCTCGATCCCGAGCGCGAGCGATTCCGACAGCGCCTGAATGTACGCGCCGAGCCCGAGATTGACTGCCAGCTTCATGGCGTAGCCGCTGCCGTTCGGTCCCATATGTGCAATGCGGCGCGTCAGCTTGTCGAGCGGAATGCGCGCCCGTTCGATGTCCTCGGGACGCCCGCCCACCAGCGCGAACAGCTTGCCTTCGCGCACGCTCGGGATGGTGCCGAGCACCGGCGAATTCGATCAGTCGTGCGCCCTTGGCTTCGACGAGCGGCGCGAGCTCCCGGCCGGTCATCGGCTGCAGCGTGCTCATCTCGATGAACAGCTTGCCCTCCACCTCGGTCGTCAGCATGCCGTTTTCGCCGGTGAATATTTTCCGCACGCCGTTGTCTTCGGTGATGATCGAGATCACGATCTCGGCTTCGGCAGCGATCGCCTTCGGATCAGGCGCAAGGCGCAGACCGCGCTCCGCCGCCGCCTTCCTCGGCTTCTCCGCATGATCCCAGGCGACGATCTCGAATCCCTGCTCGCCGAGTCGTTGCGCGATGGCGCTGCCCATGCGGCCCAGCCCAACCAGCCCGATCTTCATGAGGTCGTCCTCTGCGTCTTTCGCGATTTCTGGAAACAGCGACCCGCGCCGCGCGCTATCAGCGCATCAATTGCCCGCGTTTGCAAAACGTGGAAACAGCATTCTCGCGTTGTCGAGCGCGATCCTGCGCCGCAGCGCCGCGTCGAAGCCGCCGAAGCTCGCAAACGCCTCGATGGTGTCGTTCATGACTTTCTCGGCATTGCGCGCGAACGGATAGTCCGTTCCGAAGAGAATGCGCGAGGGGTCCGCGACATCCAGCAGCGCGCGGAAGGAAAGCGGTGCCGCCGATTGCGCGACATCGAAATAGAGGCGCCCGAGATAGGCGGCGACGCCCTCCGGAATGCGCTCCCGCAACCTGACCTCGTCGTCGAGCCCGCTCAGGCGAAACAGCAGGAACGGGGTCACGCCGCCCATGTGTGACATGAGGAAGCGGATGTTGGGATACCGCGCCAGGGTGCCGGTGCAGAGCAGGTTGGCGATAGCGCGCGTGGTGTCGAACACCAGCTCGGTCAGGCCTGCAGCGTAATCGACCGGGGGCAACGTCTGCGGGCGCACCGGATGCACGAAAACGACAGCGCGACGGCGGTCGAGCTCGGCATAGAGCTCCGCCTCTTCCGGATGCCCGAGGTAACGGTCGCCGGTATGGCTCAGCAGGTTGATGCCGTCGAGCTGCAGAACATCGAGCGCGTACTCGACCTCGCGCACCGCTGCGGCAACGTCGGGCAGCGGCACAAAGCCCATTGCGCCGAGTTGCGTCGGCTGTTCGGCGACCATGCGTGCCAGCGCCTCGTTGCAGTCCCGCACCAGCCGCCGCGTGAATTCCACATCGCCGAAATACGACCCGGGCGAAGCAATCGAGACGATCACACCGGCGATGTGATTTTGCTCCATCAGCTCGAAGCGTTCGCGAGAGAGTCCATGCCGGCCAAGGGTTCTCGCCGCTGCCCATGACGCCGATGCCCGCGAGCGCGCTACGGTAGACCTCGGGGATCACGTGCTGATGGACATCAATGAGAGGGAAATCGGCCATGCGCTGCATTCTATGGGGATCGACATTGCTTGACCATGGTGCGACTCACGCTCACGGCAATTGACAGTGTGTTGCCGGCCCGCGATAGTTTGCAGAACATTCCGCTGCGCTCTCGACAATCAAAAGACTTCGCGCGGCGGAAACCAGAGGGAGGATCCGATATGCAACCGCCAAGCAATCCTGCCGTGGCCGGGGTGTTTGCCGCTGCGCTGCTGATGGCGGCCGGCCTGGTCGCTGTGCCGGCCGGCGCCGCCGAGTTCACGCTGAAATACGGCTGCGTGACGCAAGGTGACATGCAGCACAATTATGGCCTCAAGCTCAAGGAGGTCGTCGAGAAGGCGACCAATGGCCGGGTTGAGGTGAAGGTGTTCCCCGGCGGCCAGCTCGGGACTCCGCAAGCGCACCTGCAGGGAATGCAGCTCGGCACCATCGAGGCCTACTCCAATCCGGCCGACTTCTATGCCGGGCTCGATGCGCGCTACGGGGTTTTCAGCATTCCGTTCTTGTTCAAGGACCGCGATCACGCCAACCGCACCCTGAAGGATCCCGAGCTGCGCGCGTTGATCCTGTCCATGATCGAGGAGAAAGGCCTGGTCGGCATCAACATCGCGGCGCAGGCGGAATCGCACTACTTCGCGAAGAATCCAATCCGCCGGCTCGCGGACTTTCAGGGCAAGAAGCTGCGGGTGAACGCCACCGCGGCAGAGCGTGCGCGCATGCAGGCCTTCGGCGCCACCGCCGTGCCGATGGGGCTCGCCGAGATGATCACCTCGCTGCAGAGCGGCGTGATCGACGGCACCATGAGCGGAATCTCGATCTACGTGAACTTCAACCTGCAAAGCGTCAGCAAGACGATCACCGAGACCAACGACACGCTGCTGGTTTCGTTCGGATCGATGAGCAAGAAATGGCTCGACACGCTGCCGGCCGATCTGCGTCAGATCGTGATCGAGCAGGCGCGCGGGCTGCAGGATGTGGCGATCAAGCTCTCCGACGACGAGAAGGTCGCGCTCAGGGCGAAATGGATCGAGCGCGGCGGCGAGATCATCAATCTTCCGCCCGAGGACATGACCGAGCTGAGGAAGCGATTGACCCCGATCGGTTCGGAGATCACCAAGTCCGACCCCGCGCTCAAGCGGTTCTATGACCAGGTGCTCGCAACGGCCGCAAAGTATTGATTCTGCGAAACAGGATGGACCCCCGGGTCGAGCCCTAGGGTCGAACCCGGGGCTGACGCCGCGTGGCTGCGGTCGAACGGTACGAACGACCGCAAGACGCTTCAGCCCACACGCCGCGAGGCGCGACATGTCGGACCAGGCTTCCTCTCCGCAACCGCACTCGGTCGGACACTTCTGCTTCGTCCGGCTTCCGTACCTGATCACCGGTACGCTGTTTCTGATCGCGATCGCCATCAATATCGCCAACGTGGTCGGGCGGTATGTCTTTTCGGCGCCGATATTCTGGGCCGAGGAGGTCCTCGTCTTCATTCTCGTCTGGGCCGTATTCCTCGCCGCTGCCACGATCGTGTACCGCGGCGAGAACATCAACATGGATCTGTTCTATGCCAAGTTCCCGACGCGGTGGAAGCGGATCGTCAACACCCTCATCGCCGCAGCCTTCCTCGTCTCGACCTCGATCGTGATCGTACAGTCGTACAAGGTGGTCGATCTCTACGTAAAAACCAGCGACCGGAGCGTCGCCGCCGACGTCCCGCTGATCATTCCGCATGCTGCGATTCTCGTGGGCTTCGTGCTCATGCTGGTCGCCGTCGTGATCCGTCTGCCCAATTACATCAGCGGCCACTTTCCGTAGTCGGGCCGCACCGCTCCGGTTTCACATCGTTCGGAAACGCTCCATCCGATAAGGCGGCAGGGGAGAGTGGTCGAGAATGGGGTGGGTCCTCGCCTTCCTGCCGCTGATCCTTCTGGTCATCGGATTTCCGATATTCCTGATCCTGTTGACGACGGTCCTGGTGGTGCTGCTGTTCTTCATGAACGTGCCGCTGACGGTCGTTCATCAGGTGATGTTCGACAGCCTCAACAAGTTTGCGCTGCTTGCCGTTCCCTTCTTCATCTTTGCCGGCGACCTGATGACGCGAGGCGGGATGTCGGAGCGGCTGTTGCGCTGGGTGAGCTCGATGATCGGCAGCGTGCGCGGCAGCCTGCCGCTCACCTCGCTCGGCTTTGCGGCGGTGTTCGGCGCGATCTCGGGTGCCACGACCGCGACGGTGGCGGCGGTGGGCTCGCTGACGTATCCGCGCATGCGCAAGGCCGGCTACAACGAGCGCTTCGCGTCCGCGCTGATCACGGCGGAAGGCGCCATCGACAATCTGATCCCGCCCTCGATCGGTATGATCATCTACGGCATCGCATCCGATACCTCGGTCGTTGCGCTGTTCGCGGCCGGGATCGGCCCCGGGCTTCTGCTGGCGGGGCTGTTCGGCATCTACATCTACTGGTATGCGGCCCACCTCAACCTGCGCGAGACCGAGAGGTTTTCGCTGGCGGAGTTCCTGGCCGCGAGCGTCGACGGCGTCTGGGCGCTCGGTGCGATCGTCGTGATCCTGGGCGGCATATATTCCGGCTTGTTCTCACCGACCGAGGCCGCCGGCGTCGCCTGCGTCTATGCCATCATCGTTTCGGTCTTCATCTACCGCGGCGTCACCTTGCGCGAGATTTTCGACATTTCGGCGCGCACGGTCTATCTCACCGCGCTCATTTTCACCATCGTCGCGGTGGCGTCGGTCTACGCGTGGCTGCTGACGATCAGCGGCGTAGCGCTCGTCGTCACCGACTTCATCGCGCAGATGCAGGTGCCGCCTTGGGGAGTGCTCTTGTTCATCAACCTGTTCCTGCTGTTCATCGGCTGCTTTCTCGACACCCCGACAGCGCTCCTCGTGCTGACGCCGCTGCTGGTGCCGATCGCGCGATCGATCGGCGTCGATCCCGTGCATTTCGGCGTCATCGTCGTGATGAACCTCACCATCGGCACCTTCACCCCGCCGTTCGGCCTCAACATTTTCGTCTGCCAGGCCCTGTTCAAGGTGCGGTCGTCCGTCCTTTATCCCGGTCTCTTCCCGTTCATCGGGCTCGCCATCATTGCGCTCCTGATCGTCACTTATTATCCGCCGCTGTCATTGTGGATCCTGAAGTACCTCCTCTGACGGCATGGCGAGCGCGGGCGAACGGGAAATTTGCGATGTCCGAGGACGCGATCAAGCCGATGGATGCCGACCAGGATCCGAATCTGCTCGAGCCCTCGCACCCGAGCGAGGCGAAGCCGGGCCGCAACGATATCGTCGTGCGGACGATGCACTACGGCCACAAGCGCATGATCTTCGAAAAGGACGTCGCCGTCGCAGTGCGTGACGGAACGATGCTCTATGCCAACGTGTTCCGTCCATCGCAGGACGGCCGGTTCCCGGTCATCGTGTCGTTCGACATCTACGGCAAGGATTCGATCCACGTTGCCGCCGCCATGCCGGCCGGCGGAGCCTACACGCTCGGCCAGTACGACGCCTCGCTCTATGCCGCCTGGGAGGCGCCCGATCCAGGCTTTTGGGTCCCGAACGGCTATGTCGTGGTCAAGGCCGCAGCACGCGGAACCTCCGGCTCGCGCGGTCGCATCTCGCCGATGTCGCAGATGGAAGCCGAGGACTTCCACGATGTCATCGAATGGTGCGCAACGCAGGTCTGGAGCAGCGGTCCCGTCGCGACCAACGGCGTTTCTTATCTCGCAATGACGCAATGGCGGGTCGGCCAGCTCGCTCCGCCGCATCTCGAGGCAATGATCCCGTGGGAAGGGGTAAGCGATCTCTATCGTGAATGGGCGTTCCACGGCGGCATCCCGGAGACCCGCTTCTGTCCGTTCCTCGACGGCCTGGTCAAGAAGACGTGGCCGGGTTGCGAGCTGGACGAGCTCGCGCTCGGACAGAAGGAGCATCCGTTCCTCGACGCCTGGTGGCAGGCGCGCCACGGAAACCTCGGCGACATCGCGGTGCCGCTCTACGTCTGCGCCAGCTGGTCGACGCAGGGGCTGCACAACCGCGGAACCATCGAGGGATTCCGGCAGGCATCGTCGGCGCACAAGTGGATCGAGATCCACGGCCGCAAGGAATGGGAGACGTATTACAGCCGCGAAGCGCTCGAGCGGCAGTTGCGGTTCTGCGATTATCTTCCTCAGAGGCATCGACAACGGCTGGCTCGATACCCCGCGCGTCCGCTACGAGCTGCGCGATCGTTTTTACGACGGCCGCACCAGATTTGCCGACGCCTGGCCGCTGCCGGGAACGCACTACACGCCGTTGTATCTCGATGCCGCGAGCCGCACGCTGCGACACGCAAGGCCGGAGGTCGAAGGCGTCGTGAGTTATGATTCGACCGCCCCCAACACGCCGGCTGGAACCGCGGTGTTCGCGGTTACCTTCCAGGAAGACACCGAGCTGACCGGCTACATGAAGCTCGAGCTGTGGGTGGCGACCGACACGAGCGACGACCTCGACATTTTCGTGGGCATCAGGAAGCTCGACCGCCGCGGCAACGAGGTGCACTTTCCCGATTTCAACCACATCGAGCACGGCCTGGTCGCGCGCGGCTGGCTGCGCGCATCCCATCGCGAGCTCGACGGCGCGCGCTCCACGCCATATCAGCCCTGGCTCCGGCATCAGCGCGCGCTCGCGCTGGAGCGCAACGAGATCGTGCCGGTGGAGATCGAGATCTGGCCATCGAGCACGCTGTTCCGCAAAGGTGAGACGCTGCGGCTCGCGGTGCAGGGGGGTGACTTCAGCTACACCCGATCCAATCCGCTGCCGCTCGAGCACGGGCGAATCTCGGTGGGTCATTCCCGGACGGTCAACCGTGGCCGGCATGCCATCCATGCCGGTGGGCGGTACGACTCGCACCTGCTGGTGCCGGTGATTGCCGGCGCAGGGGTGTAGCCAGGATAATGCGCAGCGCAATCCGGGCCGATGTTCCCGCATTTCGCTCTGCTCCATGCGGGCTACCAGCCAAGCGCGTAACCCGGATGAAACGCGAGCCATCGGGGGGAGCGTGGCTATGCGGCGCGCTTCTCGATCAGATCCGCCACCGTGCGCAGTGCGTGCCGCAGGTTGTCGAACATGACGAGCCCTTCGGCCCGGCTCTTGCGATCGAGCGCTTGCGAGCGCGCGCCCGGCAGCCGCGGCGGCGGCGAACCGTCGATCGACTTTGCGCGCGTCACCTTGCCGGCGATGTGGGCGGCGCGGTTCTCGAAGCGTTCGAGGCCGGCGAAGCCCTGCGGGTTTATTGCCAGGAAGAACTGGCTGATCGTGCTCGGCCGCTCGACGACGTTCTCGTAGGTCACCTGGAAACCGGGCTCGCCGTCGGACAGCGCGCTGCACAAAAGCTCGACCATGAGCGCGAGCGCATAACCCTTTGGTCCGCCGATCGGCTGGACCGAGCCTTTGACCGCGATTGCGGGATCGTTGGTCGGCCGCCCCTCCGGATCGAGCGCCCATCCGTCGGGAATGGTCTTTTGCCCCAGCGCCAGCATGTAGCGGATGCGCGAGCGGGCGACCACGCTGGTCGCCATGTCGGCCACGATCGGCTCGGCGTCCGGCAGTGGAAACCCGACGCCGATCGGGTTGGTGCCGAGCAGCGCCTCCTTCGACCCCGTGGGCGCGATCGCGGGCGAGGCATTGGTGAAGGCGAAGCCGATCAGGCCCTGCTTGGCGGCGCGCCCGGCATAATAGCCGGCGCCGCCGAAATGGCTGCTGTTGCGCACCGCCACCGCGCCGAGACCGAGCTTCTTCGCGAGATCGATCGCCGCATCGATGGCGTAACGGCCCACGACCAGGCCGAGGGCGTTGCCGGCGTCCATCACCGTGCAGCAGGGAAGGTTGCTCGTAGTCGCGATCTCGGGCGAGCTCTTGATCGTGCCGTCGAGCAGTCCTGTGATGTAAAGCGGCATCTGCACGGCGCCGTGGGCGTCCGAGCCATGCAGTGTCCCGTCCGCCGCGACCTCCGCCGCGATGGCCGCATCGGCGGAAGAGAGGCCGGCATGGCGGAAGGTGTCGCTGATCAGCGCGGTGAAATCCTGCGCCGGGATGCGGTCGCGGCCGGCGGCGTCACGGAGCTTGTGTGCGAGACCGGCGGCATTGGCATTCGCCATCGATGTTGCTCCTGTGCGAGGTCCCGCAGGTCGATCGCCTGGGACGATTATTTCGGCGCGGCACCGGGAAAAAAGTTTTCGGCATTCCTGTGGAAAATTTTTTCGTAAATGTCCTCGGAATAGCCCAGCTCGCGCCAGTCGTTGGTCAAACGCTCGAGCGTCAGCGTCGGCCAGTCCCAGCCGAACAGGATGCGATCCTGCAGGCGGCCGCCGATCTCCTTCTTCAGGGCGGGAGTGAAGTATTTCGGCGACCAGCCGTGCAACTCGTACTGCACGTTGGCCTTGTGCAGCAGGATCGCGATCATGTCGTCCTGCCACGGCCAGGCCGGGCGGCCCGCCAGAATCCGCAATTGCGGATAGCGCGCAGCGACGCGGTCGACATGACGCGGATGACCGTCGTCGAGAACGACACCGCCGCCGCCGGGCATCCCCTGGCCGATGCCGGTCAACCCGGTCATCAGCAGGACCGGCACGTTCGCCTCGATCGAGAGCTTGTAGAACGGGTCCCAGATCGGGTCGCTCGGCGGAAATCCCAGGCTGTTCTGGCTTTGGCAGAACCCGAAAAAGCCGGCTTCGCCCCCGGCAAGGCGCTTGAACTCGGCTATCCAGAAATCCTTCAGGTTGGGATTGATGGCGAGCCAGTTGCCGTAGACGATGTCGCGGTTGTCGCGCGCGAACCCGGCGGCATAGTCGTTGGAGGCCCGGATCTCGTCTTCGTCGGTCATCCGCCACGTGCGGTAGATGTCGAGAATGGTGCGAACGCCGCGGCTGCGGAACCCGTCCGCCATCTGCTGCTCGGTCTCGAAGGCACGCTTGCGCTTGAAGATACGCTGGGCGTTCTCGTATTCCTCCATGGTGCGGTGGTGCAGCCCGGCCTGCGTGCTGAAATGGGAATGGCAGTCGAAATAGCGCATGAGCAATGTCCTTCGTCGATTGCTCGGGCGGCTATTTCTGCTGGTAGCGGTGATCGAGGATGCGCCTGGGCTTGCCCTCGCGGCCGCGGTTCGACCATTCCATCAGCGCGTCTTCCGGCACCAGCTCGACCACGAGCCTGAGGCCCAGATCGGAATGCAGCCGCTTCTCGATGTGCTCCTGCAGCCCGTCCCAGCCGCCGGCGTCATCGCGAACTTCCACCCTGACGGTCATCTCGTCGCGCACCACGCCTTCGCGCACGTTGCGCTCGGCGATGCAAAGCCATTCGCCGGTGGTGCGGGGATCGCTCTTGATCGCCGGCAGGCAGGCCTGCGGCCAGATGCTCACGCCGCGGATGCGCACCATCGTATCGCTGCGCCCGAGCATTTTCTGCATGCGCCGAAAGCAACTCCCGCAGGAGCAGCGGTCGGTGGCGACGATCCTGGTCAGGTCGCGCAGATTGAAACGGATCATCGGCATCACGCGGCGGTGCAAGATGGTGCAGACCATGTTGCCGATGGTTCCGTTTGGAACCGGCTTCTCGGTCTCGGTGTCGACGATCTCGAAGAAGGTGCAATCCTCCATGAAGTGCATGCCGGCTTTGGCCTGACACTCGAACGATCCCATCCCCATTTCATGGGTGCCGTACATGTCGTACACCGGGCAGCCCCACAGCTCCTCGATCTGCCTGGCAAAGGCGCCGTCGACGTCGGGCCCGAGGCCGCAGCCGAGGAACCTGGTCTGGAGATCGCGCAGGTCGAACCCGAGCTCGTCGCGCGCCACTTTCGCGAGCTGCGTCGAATATTCCGGCCGCACGTACCAGGCGTTGGTCCCCCATTCCCTGGCGATCTCGATCTGGCGCCGCGAGCTTGTCACTGCGCCGGTCCCGGTCGTGAGCGCAAGCGCGCCGAGATAATCGTGCGCTGCCTTGTAGCAGCACCAGCCGGCGTTGCCGAGCGAGCAGGTGTGGGGGATCTGGATGATGTCGCCGGGCCGCAGGCCGCAGATATAGAGCACGCGCGCCATGGTGAGCCCATTCATCTCCCATTCGAGCGGGCCGTACATCGTCGGCCGCGGCTTGCCGGTGGTTCCGCCGCTGGTCTGAACCTTGGTCGGGGTGTCCATGAGCCGCTCGCGCACGTTGCCGTTGATCTGGCCGAACGGTGGATTTTCCTGCTGGTCCTTCTTGATGTCGTCGGAGTCGAAGGTCGGCAGCTTGACGATGTCGTCGATGCTCGCGATGTCGCCCGCCTCGATCCCGGCGTCCTTCCAGCGGCGCCGGTAGAACTCGTTCTGCCAGCCGGTCTTCATCAGGTCGAGGAACTGCTCGTTCTGGAACGCCCGGATTTGCTCTGCCGGCCATTTCCATCGCGTCGCGGCAAATACGTCGGGAGGCGGATAGCGCCGGTAGAGGGCGTCCCAGTCGATGGAGCGGTGGTAGATCGGAAGCGCCGAGATCGATAGCAGGGTTTCGATCACGCTCATCGTGCTCTCCGAATGGACATTGCGCCGAAGCCTGGCGGCCGCAGCGCGGTGCGGGAAAACGCGGCAGGCATGCGCGCCCGATGGAAGATCAGGTCTTGTAGGCCGGAGCGTCGCGATCGAGCTTGCGCAGCAGGGTTTGCCAGGTGACCTGATTGAAGGGCGCTTCACCGAGGGTGATGATCTTCGCCTGCTGCACCGTGATGTCGAGCACCGGTTGCGGTGGAACATAGGGCTCGATGGCGCCGGCGCCGGAAGCGATCTGCACCTCGCATGCGCGGATCACGAGAAACGCGAGCATGTAGGCTTCCGCCACCGAATGCCCCCAGAGCACGAAGCCATGCCCCTTCTGCAGCACGACCTGGCTGTCGCGGAAATTCTTCGCCAGCCGCTCGCCTTCCTCGGGCGTGGACACCAGGCCTTCGTAGTCGTGATAACCGATGGTGCCGAGCCACATGGCGTACTGGTTGCCGGGAATCAGCCCCTGCTCCTGCATCGCCACCGCCGTCACCGCGTGGGTATGCAGGTGCATCACGCATTGGGCCGCCGGAAACGCGTCGTAGATGCCCTTGTGGAAGGGGAAGGCGAACTTGTGCGGGATCTCGTCGCTGGGCACCACATGGTTGCAGCTCTCGTCGAGCTTGTGGAGCTTCGAGGCGGTGACCTCCTCGAACAGCATGTGCGCCGGGTGCATCAGAACATGGTTTGCATTGCCGGGCACGCGCGCGGAAAGGTGCGCGAACAGCAGCTCGTCCCATCCTTGCATTGCTGCCAGGCGGAACGCCGCAGCGAGATTGACGCGAACGCTCCACTCTTCCGGGCTGATGCCCGGCTTCATGCTCTGCACGCTTGCCGCGACTGGTGTCATCGTTACCTCCCCATTTTGTTGCGTCGGACACAGGAGGATCAGCGTAATCCGCCGCTCCTCATGTGAACAGGTCCCGGCAGCTATCGAAACTGGCGCCGAGCAAAGGCTCTCAGCTCCTTTTGCAGTGAGTGAAATCTCTCGAAATAGGGGTTGTACGCTTCCTTGGCACCATCCAGGTAAGATTGCTCGTCTTCAAGGCGTTTCTGCCTCGCATCCAGGATCCATGCTTCGTAACGGTCGGCGGCAAGATCCAGCTCCGAGATCTCCTGCGCGAATTCAGGAAAGTACACCGAAGAGATAGCTTGCACCTTCGCGAACGGAGACAAGGTGAGTTGGCCTTCATGATCGAAGACCCTGATCTTGCTCATGGTATCCAGCCAATGCTTGTGGGCAAAAAGAGCCGCCACCAGCTCCTCGAATTTTTCAGCGCGCCGCGCTTTCTTTTCGACTCTTCTCGACCTGAAAAAAAGGATCGGTGCCACCCCGAAAGCGAGGTAGAGCACGAACAATGAGCCGTTGCTTGCCGGCTGTGCCAGCCAACTCGAGAAATCCGCCCAGAGAGTTTCCAGCATTTTGACAGCGACCTACGCTCGATATTTTCCCGCTACCTCCGGCCCCATGGCATCTGCATAAAAATCATGATGGTGCCGGATGCGAGCAGGCCCCCTCCCACGCTGCTTTGCGATTGAGGGATACACCCGATTGTAAAGTGCCTACGCCAAACGCATGTCGCAATCAACGCGGACACGCATGTGACACGCATGGCGGTCTTTTGCTCGCCTCGCAGCACATTTCGACCGGCACCCCCCCGCCTTGCTTCACGCTCGCAATCGCGAGTACGAAATGAGAGCAAAACAAAATGCAGATGTCTATTGACAACAGAAAGAAGATATGGTCATAATGCACGCATCCAGAACAGGCAAGAGTTATCGCCATGATTGCAGATGCCGACCTTCCGATCGGATGCGGGCTCCTTTCGGTTCACGTCGCCGGCTCCGCCGGCGCTGCCGATCATGGCCGGCGAGATCCCTGGAGACGGCGAGAACGCCGGGCTCGAGGCCGCTGTACCCACTACACCGGCGTGGGAAGGCAGCATGACCAGCGCGCGCAAGATCGAGGCCAACCGCCGTAATGCGCGCGCCAGCACCGGGCCGAGAACCGCCACAGGCAAGGCGCGCGCGGCGCAGAATGCCCGCCGCCACGGCCTGAACCTGCCGGCGCGCTACGATCCCTCCCGGGCGGGCGAGATCGGCGCCCTGGCGCGCGCGATCGCCGGCGCCGATGCCGGGGCGGAACGCCTCGAGCTCGCATCCCGGATCGCCGCCGCGCAGATCGACGTCGAGCGCGCGCGGCAGGCACGCCTCGACCTCTATCCGCGGGCGCTGTGCGAGCGCGACGCGATCGCGCGGCTCGCGGCCATCGACCGCTACGAGGGGCGCGCGCTGTCGGCGCGCAAGCGCGCGACGCGCGATTACGACGATGCGCCCGATCGCGCCCACTCCGGCATCCTGGCCGGCATCTCGGCGAAACGAAGCCAACAGGCGAAGGTGCGCAGGATGGTGGGCAACGGCGGCTTCGGCGCCGCCGGCGTGTCCTTCAAGCTTTCCGCCAGCTCGATCTACCCATGGGATGGCCCGGAGGCTGCACTGATCCGGTCGATGATAGCGGAATCGCTCCGTCCCACGCGACCTCTCCCTGGGCACTTCGACAAAACGAAGCCAACCGTAAAAGCCACGCCCGTCATCCGATGTTCGCGGAAGCAGCGGAGTAAGGCGGGCAGAGGTGCGGGCCCAAGCTCGCCTCTCACCACTCGAATGCCGCAGCACCGTGCCCACGCGTCACGCGAGAGGTCGAGAGATCGACGCTGATAGCGGCGTCGCTCCATCCTATGCGACCTCTTCCTGGGCACTTCGACAAAACGAAGCCAACCACAAAAGCCGCGCCCGCCATCCGATGTTCGCGGAAGCAGCGGAGTGAGGTGGGCAGAGGTGCGGGCCCAACGCTCGCCTCTCACCACCCGAATGCCGCAGCACCGTGCCCGCGCGTCACGCGAGAGGTCGAGAGACCGACGCGTGGGCAAGGCGCGCAAGGCCGCGCGCGAAATCAGAATCGAAGCCAGGCGCCTTGCCCACGCTACGGCGGGGTGACGCTATTGCAGCGGCAAAAGTTCGGAAACGGCGACCGGGAACCTGCGCCAGCCGTTGCCCAGCTTGCGGCGGCAGAAAGGGCAACGGCTTCGATCTTGCACACGCGCCTCGCAAGCGCCGGGCGTTTTGACGAAACGAAGCCAACTGCGCAAGCCGGGCATTTCCGCCTCTGGCCGGCGCCATGGCCGCAGGCAACTCGATACGCAAAATCGTGCGCACGACACCTTGCGATAGCAAAAATGCGCGGCCACGACGATGCACTCCGTACTTTATTATTCATCTTCAGCGGACGCGCTCCCCTCGCTTGCCGCAATTGCTTCGATCGCCGCCTTGAGAAGCGGCAAATCCGATTGCACGACGTCCCAAATTATTTTGTCGGAGATCGTGTGATATTCATGCCGCAGCACGTTGCCTATTCCGGCAACGCTCCGCCAGTCGATCTCCGGCCGCGCCGTCTTGAGCTCATCAGGAAGTCGTCGAGACGCTTCCGAGATGATTTCAATGGCACGTTGAATGATAAAGGACGTTTCCCAATCGCTCTGGAAATCTGCGAACGTCTTGCCGTTGATCTTCAGTTGCACGCGATCGATGGTCAGGAGGATGTCTCGGAGAATGTGAGATACCTTGCGCTCCATTAAAATACGCGGACCGCAGATAGCTCGATTTCCTCGCGCAGCATCGGGTGGAGACTGTCACGAGTTGTCACGTCGACCTTTACGCCCAAGGCATCCTCGAGAAAATTCTTGATACCCACAAGATCGACGAGCGAAAACTTCTTCTCTGAATCATAGTCGATGAACAAGTCGACATCGCTGTCGATCTTCGCCTGGTCGCGGACAGCAGAGCCGAACAAGTAAAGCGAGGTTGCACCCCGCGCCTTGACGGCATCGGCGCAGCCCTTGAGCTTGGCTACCGCTTCGTTCCTATTCATGGGCTATGGTTTGGCTCGACCCCTGAACGTGCTCCGCCTGTCGGTGGCCGCGTGACCCATGGTGCCCCTGGCCGGACTCGAACCAGCACGATGTTTCCACCACCTGATTTTGAGTCAGGCGCGTCTACCAATTCCGCCACAGGGGCAGGCGGCGGGATCATAGCGGCGAAGGGCAGGGGGTCAACACGCTCCATACCATTGCCGTCCGTTCGCCATCGCTATATGGGTCCAGCATGTCGATGAATTCGAGCACGCAACGCCAGCATCGCGGACGTTGCGGCCGGCACGATCCGGTCGCGGCCGGTCGCCGCGGCCGCGATGGCGATCGCCGTGGCCGGCGCAGCGACGATCGCGGGCGCCTGGTTCTTCCAGCACGGGCTCGGGCTCAGGCCGTGCCCGCTCTGCCTCGAGCAGCGCTATGCCTATTACTTCGCGATCCCGCTCGCCGCGATGGTGGCGCTCGGCGATCAGGCCGGCGCGTCGCGCAAGGTGCTGGTGGCGGCGCTCGGCGTCGATCGCGCTCGGGATGCTCTGGAACGCCGGGCTCGGCGTCTATCATTCCGGCGTCGGAGTGGAAATGGTGGGCCGGGCCGCAGGACTGCGGCGGTCCGCTCGACGATCTCGGAACCGCCGGCGGCCTGCTCGAGAAGCTGCAGCACCATCAACGTGGTGCGCTGCGACGAGGCGCCCTGGCGCTTCCTCGGCCTCTCGCTCGCCGGCTACAACGCGCTGATCTCGCTCGCGCTCGCCGCGATCGCCGGCTGGGCGGTGGCGGCGGAATGGCGCGCACGCGCGCACTGGCCGGATCACGGATCGAGCTCGGTGTCCCAATAGAGATAGTCCAGCCAGCTCTCGTGCAGATAGTTCGGCGGAAACAGCCGGCCGTTGCGATGCAGGTGGTGGACGCTCGGCTGGAACGGCATCTGCGAGGGAAACATGCGGGCCTCTGCGCTGGTCATGTTGCCCTTGCGCAGGTTGCACGACGAGCAGGCGGCGATCACGTTGACCCAGGTCGTGTGCCCGCCGCGCGAGCGCGGCAGCAGATGATCGAAGGTCAGGTCGACGCGCGAGCCGCAATACTGGCAGCAGAACTTGTCGCGCAGGAACACATTGAAGCGGGTGAACGCCGGTTGCGTCGCCGGCTTCACGAAGGTCTTGAGCGAAACGACGCTCGGAAGCTTCATCTCCAGGCTCGGGCTGCGCACCGCGCGGTCATATTGGGCGACGATGTTCACCCGCTCGAGAAAGACCGCTTTGATGGCATCCTGCCAGGACCACAGCGACAGCGGATAATAGCTCAGCGGACGGAAGTCCGCGTTGAGGACGAGGGCAGGAAAGCCCGTGGGCGAGACATGCACATTCACGACCTGGATTCCCTCGTCTCCTCTGTATCGGTCAGCGCCAGCGGCGCGGCCCAGTCTATAGGGGAGCGTGACAGGATTGTGAAGGCCGCTCCGGGGGTTATGATCATGCTCCGTGCGCGCACGCGGTCGATGATCGCCAGCGGCACGGCGGCCGCATCGGTGGGATCAGCGGACAGCGGGCAAGCGCCGGGCCAGAAACTCGCCGCCATGGCGCAGCCCTTCCTGGTCGATGCCATGGCCGACGCCGCGGGAGAGATGCCACTCGACCGGGACGCCGAGCGCGGCCAGTCCGCTGGCGGCGTGAAACAGCGCCTGTGCAGGGATCAATTCGTCGAGATCACCATGCACCAGCAGCACCGGCGGACGCGACTTGATCTCGCCTGCCAGCGTTTCCGGATCGGCATCCGGCGGCTCCACCAGCAGCCCTGAATATCCGACGATCGCGAACGGCGCTTGCGCGCGCCGGAGCCCGACATGCAGCGCCAGCATGGTGCCTTGGCTGAAGCCGACCAGCGCCAGCGCCGACGCCGGGAGACTGCGGCGCGTCAGCTCGGCGTCGAGAAAGCGCTCCAGCAGTGGCGCCACCTTGTTGGCCCCGACCCAGCGTTCGTTGGGATCGCGGAACGTAAGCGCAAACCACTGCTTGCCGGCTGGGCCCTGACCCAAGGGCTCCGGAGCATGCGGCGAGACGAAAGCCGCCTGCGGCAACAGCCCTTGCCAGGCGCGGCCGATATCGATGAGGTCGTTGCCGTCGGCGCCATAGCCGTGCAGGAACACGACAAGTTGGCGCGCCGGGCCTGCACGCGGCTCGAGTCGCGGACCGTCGAGCTCAACCGCCATCGGCCGCCCTTGTCATGTTGGCTTGTTGCATGTCGGCTTGCTGCATGTCCGCTTGGACCGGCACGGGATCGCGCCGCTTGACCGCGCGATAATAGGTCCAGAGCAGATGTGCCGCTACTCCGCGCCAGGGACGCCACCGCTCCGCGAGGTCGGTCATGGCCTTTGCGTCGGGCCGGCTTCCCAATGTCGAGCGCCAGCCGCGTCGCTTCCTGCAGCGCGAGGTCGCCGGCCGGCCAGGCATCGGCATGGCCGAGGCAGAACAGCAGGTAGACGTCGGCGGTCCAGGGCCCGATGCCGTGCAAGCCTGTCAGTGCGGCATGCGCAGCATCGGCCGGCATCGCGGCGAGGGCATCGAGATCGATCTCGCCTCTTGCGATGGCGGCGGCGAGCGCTTTCATGGTCTTGATCTTGGACTGCGAGAGCCCGAGCCGCGCAAGCTTGCTCGGCCGTGCGCGCCGCAGCGCGTCGTGATGGAAGGGGTCGAACGCCGCGGCGAGGCGTCCCCAGATCGCGCCGGCGCTCGCGGTCGAGAGCTGTTGCGCGCATACGATCGCGCAGAGCCCCGGAAATCCGGCGGGACGCCGCCGCAGACTGGGCCGACCGGCGTGCTCGACGAGAGCTTGCAGACGCGGATCGGCCGTGATCAGGGCGGCCAAGGCAGATTCGAGGGCGGCCTGGTCGTCGAGGAGGTGACAGGGCATTGGCGTGGGGGCTCCGGCATTCGGTCGCATCGCATATCTTCGTTGCCAATCCCGCGCTGGTGCGTCAACGATTGCGGCCACGAAGGCGGCGATGACATCATGCCGGCATGTCCGCTCCCGTGCTCCGATTCGCGCCGAGCCCGAACGGCTATCTGCATCTCGGCCATGCGCTTTCCGCGCTGATCAATTTCGAGATGGCGCGCGCGATGGGCGGGCGTTTCCTGCTGCGCATCGAGGACATCGACGCGACCTCGCTGCCGGCCGCACTACGAGCAGGCGATCTACCAGGACCTGGCATGGCTGGGCATCGCCTGGGAGGCGCCGGTCCGTCGCCAGAGCGAGCATTTCGAGGACTACCGCGCGGCGCTCGCCCAGCTCGACGCGCGCGGACTGATCTATCCGAGCTTCGAAAGCCGCGGCGAGATCGCACGGCTCGTGGCCGGGCAGGAGCGCAACGCTCCCTGGCCGCGCGATCCCGACGGGGCGCCGCTCTATCCCGGCAATGCCCGTTTGCTCTCGCGCGGCGAACGGGCGCGAAAGCTGCAATCGGGTTCCCCTTATGCGCTCCGCCTCGACGTCGGCGCGGCGATGGCGAAAGCCGGACGGCTGACATGGACGGAGAGCGGGGCGGGTCCCGCGGGCGAGACCGGGTCGGTCGAAGCGGTGCCGGGCATCTGGGGCGATGCGGTGCTGGCGCGCAAGGACACTCCGACGAGCTATCATCTCGCGGTCGTCGTCGACGATGCGCGCCAAGGCGTGACCCACGTCGTGCGCGGGCGCGACCTGTTCTGGGCCACCAGCATCCACCGCCTGCTCCAGGCCGTGCTCGGCCTCGCAGCGCCGAGTTATTGCCATCATCGTTTGATCCTGGACGGCGACGGCGGAAAACTGTCGAAATCGACGCGCGCAACCGCCTTGCGGGCATTGCGGCACGCGGGTGCCGGGCCCGCCGACATCCGCAAAATGGTAGGGCTGGAATAAGTCCTGTGGCCGGCTGGTTCGCTCCGTGCCAATCTGGCCTGGGGGTGCGATGCCGAAATCGAGGACATCAGCTCGCAAGCGTTCGCGCCGCGCCGTCCGCAAGCGGCGGCGCTCATCGCCGCGCGTGCACGCGCCGGCCAGCATCGAAGCGACTCTCGCTGACCTTGCCCACGAAATTCGAACGCCGCTCACCGGGATATTGGCGCTGGGCGAGCTGCTGGCAACCTCGGGCCTCGGCGAGCGCGAGCGCGGCTGGGCCAATGCGATCAAGAGCACCGCCGAGCATCTCGCCATGCTCACATCGCTCATCGTCGATGCCGCACGCAGCGATGCCAAGGGTCTCACATTGCGGCGCGAGCTCATCCGCCCAAAACGGTTTGCGCAGGGGCTTGCCGCTTCTCTCGCCGGACGCGCCGAAGCCAAAGGTCTCGAGGCCGAGACCAACGTTTCCAGCGAACTGCCGGAAGCGGTGATCGGCGACCCGTTGCGGCTGCGGGCGGCCATGGAAAATCTCATCGACAATGCCGTGAAGTTCACGGAGCGCGGAAGCGTGCGGCTCGAGGTGACCTGCAAGCAGGTCCGACGCGGCAAGGTGCAACTCCGCTTCACCGTATCCGACACGGGCATCGGCCTCACCGCGGCCGAGATCAGGCGGCTGTTTCGGCCGTTCACCCAGGCCAACAAGCAGATCGCACGCCGCTACGGTGGTGCGGGGCTGGGCTTGGCCGCCGTCAAGCGCGTCGCCGAGGCGATGGAGCGGCGACCTGACGGTGGCGGCAGAGCCGGGCGGCGGCAGCCGCTTCCGGCTTGCCGTCGTGGTCGACCGGGTGGCGGATGCGCCCGGTGCAACGCCGGCGAAAGGAGGCGGCCACACGCGCGGCGTCCGTGCATCCGCTCGACATCCTCTGCGTCGAGGACAATCCTTACGGCCGCGTCGTGCTCAACACCATGCTCACCGAGCTCGGCCACCGTGCCGATTTCGTCGGCACCGGCGCCGCTGCGATCGATGCGGTCGCGCACCGGCCTTACGATGTCGTGCTGATGGACGTGACGCTGCCGGACATCGATGGGGTCGAAGCGACGCGCCGCATCCGAGCGCTCCCTGGTTCGCAGGGCCGCATTGCCATCGTCGGCGTTTCCGGCCGCGCCAAAGCCGCCGATGAAGCCGCCGGCCGGGCGGCGGGAATGAACGGCTATCTCACCAAGCCGCTCAGCCCGAGCGGGCTCACGCAGGTTCTGGGATCGCTTGAAGTAGCGCGCATGGAGCCAACGGCCGGCGCGAAGCGCCCGGCCGATGACAGCCAGAGCGCAATGCGGGACGCTCGTCCGGCGCAGAAGGGCCCGAAATCTCGCTGAGCCTGCCATCGGGCGGCGCTTGGCGCCCCCGTTGACAGGCCAGCGACGGCGAGCTCACGCCTTGCCTGCACTCGCTTCCACGATGCGCACGACCTCGGTCATGATGCGGTTGAGCTCAAAATCCTTCGGTGTGTAGACGGCGGCGACCCCGGCGTCCTGGAGGGTCTGCGCGTCCTCCGGCGGGATGATGCCGCCGACCACCACCGGAATGTCGAGGCCGGCATTCTTCATGCGTTCGACCACGTCCTCGACCAGTGGCACGTGCGAGCCCGAGAGGATCGACAATCCCACGACGTGGGCACGTTGCTCGCGCGCCGCCTCGACGATCTCTGCCGGGGTAAGCCGGATGCCCTCGTAGACCACGTCGATGCCGGCATCGCGGGCGCGCACCGCGACCTGCTCGGCGCCGTTGGAATGACCATCGAGGCCGGGTTTGCCGAGCACGAGCTTGAGCCGGCGGCCGAGCTTGCGCGATACCCGCTCGACCTCGGCGCGCAATTCGTCGAGCCCGCCGGTCTCGTTGCGCGCGGCGCGACCGATCCCGGTGGGAGCGCGGTACTCGCCGAACGTCTCGCGCAATGCAAAGCTCCACTCGCCGGTCGTCACGCCGGCTTTGGCGCATGCGATCGACGACGGCATGACGTTGCGGCTCTCTTTCGCGGCGGAACGCAATCCCGCGAGGGCGGCCGATACCGCATCGTCGTTGCGGGCGGCGCGCCAGGCCTCGAGCCGCGCGATCTGCTCGACTTCGGCCTGCGGCGATACGGTCAGGACGGCGCCGGCCGCGCCGGCGAGCGGAGAAACTTCCGTCTCCACGAAGCGGTTGACGCCGATCACGGTCTGCTCGCCGCGCTCGATCGCCTCGACGCGACACGTATTCGATTCCACCAACTGGCGCTTCATATAGCCCTGCTCGACGGCGGCGATGGCGCCGCCGAGCGCCTCGATATGCGCAAGCTCCTCCTTCGCTTCGCGCTTGAGGCTCGCGACCTGCGCGGCGATGGCGGGCGAGCCGTCGAAGACATCGCCGTATTCGAGCAGATCGGTTTCATAGGCCAGGATCTGCTGCATGCGCAGCGACCATTGCTGATCCCACGGCCGCGGCAGGCCGAGCGCCTCGTTCCAGGCCGGCAATTGCACCGCCCGCGCGCGCGCATTCTTCGACAGCGTCACCGCCAGCATCTCGATCAGGATGCGGGCGATATTGTTCTCGGGCTGCTGCTCGGTCAGCCCGAGCGAATTCACCTGCACGCCGTAGCGAAACAGCCGCAGCTTCGGATCGTCGACGCCATAGCGCTCGCGCGTAATCTCGTCCCAGAGCTCGGCGAAAGCGCGCATCTTGCAGAGCTCGGTGATGAAGCGCAGGCCGGCATTCACGAAAAACGAGACGCGCCCGACCACGGTGCCGAAAGCCGCCGCCTCGACCGTGCCCGAGCTGCGCACCATGTCGAGCACAGCGATGGCATTGGCGAGCGCGAAGGCGAGCTCCTGCACCGGGGTGGCTCCCGCTTCCTGCAGATGATAGGAGCACACATTGATTGGATTCCATTTCGGCATGTCGCGGCACGTGAACAGGATCACGTCCTTGGTCAGCCGCATGGAAGGCAGCGGGGGGAATACGTAAGTGCCGCGCGCGAGATACTCCTTGATGATGTCGTTCTGCGTGGTGCCGGTGAGCGTCGCGCGCGCGACCCCCTGCTCGTCGGCGAGCGCGACATAGAGCGCGAGCAGCCAGGCGGCGGTCGCGTTGATGGTCATCGACGTGTTCATCTCGCCGAGCGGAATGCGGTCGAGCAGCGCGCGCATGTCGCCGAGATGCGAGATCGGCACGCCGACCTTGCCGACCTCGCCCCTGGCCAGCGGATGATCGCTGTCGTAGCCGGTCTGGGTCGGCAGGTCGAAAGCGACGGACAGTCCGGTCTGACCCTTGGCCAGGTTGCTACGATAGAGCGCGTTCGATTCCCGGGCCGTGGAATGACCGGCATAGGTGCGGAACAGCCAGGGCTGGTCCCGTTTGCCGTCTGAAGATTGCACGCGCATGCCGCTGCCTCGATCGCCTTCGATCTTGCAATGCAGCATACAACGAACAGGCTGGGTAACTAACGCCTGATCAGGCCGATGATGACCAACAGGATGACGGCGCCGATGACCGCGTTGACGATATCGCGCACGAAGGTACCGCCGATCGAGAAGCCGAGTTGCGGCAATAACCAGCCGGCAATGACGGCACCCACCAGGCCGACAACGATGTTGCCAAGAAGGCCGAAGCCAAACCCTCTTACCATCTAGGCCGGCAAGCCACCCCGCGATCGCACCGATGACCAGCCAAATAATGACGCTATTCATGATTGCCCCCCGCCGCGAATCCGGCATCAGTTACAACCTACTCTATTTTGTACGCAATGTCAGCAATACCGACACAATCCGCCAAGTCTCATTGTTGCGATGCAGCATATCTTACGGCAGACTGTGCTTGCGTTGTCGCCATTGAATGCGGAGGCACCCATGACGGCCGTGGCGAAAACGAAGCCGCCGCAGGCGGCCTCACCACGAGACCTGTACGCCATCGGCGAAATGCCTCCGCTCGGCCATGTGCCGGCGCGGATGCATGCCTGGGCGATCCGCAAGGATCGTCATGGTCCGCCTGAGACCTCGATGAGGATCGAGGTGTTGCCGACCTGGCCGATCGGCGAGGATGAGGTTCTGGTCTACGTGATGGCCGGCGGCGTGAACTATAATGGCGTCTGGGCCGGCCTCGGGATCCCGATCTCCCCGCTCGACGGCCACAAGAATCCGTTCCACATCGCCGGCTCCGATGCCTCCGGCATCGTCTGGGCCTGCGGCGCCAAGGTGCGGCGCTGGAAGGTAGGGGACGAAGTCATCGTCCACTGCAATCAGGACGACGGCGATGACGAGGACTGCAATGGCGGCGATCCGTTGCTCTCGCCTTCGCAACGCATCTGGGGTTACGAGACGCCGGACGGCTCGTTCGCGCAGTTCTGCCGCGTCCAGTCACGTCAGCTCATGACGAAGCCGCCGCACCTGACCTGGGAGGAGGCGGCCTGCTATACTTTGACCCTTGCCACCGCATACCGCATGCTGTTCGGCCACCAGCCGCACACCCTCAAGCCTGGCGATCACGTTCTGGTTTGGGGCGCCTCCGGCGGCCTCGGCGTATTCGGCGTGCAACTCGCGGCCGCATCCGGCGCCAACGCCATCGGGGTGGTCTCCGACGACGCCAAGCGCGACTATGTCATGGCGCTGGGAGCCAAGGGGGTGATCAACCGTACCGACTTTGCCTGCTGGGGCCAGATGCCGACGGTCGGCACGCCCTACTACGACACCTGGGCGAAGGAGGCGCGCAAGTTCGGCAAGGCGATCTGGGAGATCACCGGCAAGCGCGATGTCGACATCGTGTTCGAGCATCCGGGCGAAGCCACCTTCCCGGTCTCCTGCCTGGTCGTGAAGCGCGGCGGCATGGTGGTGTTCTGCGCCGGCACCTCCGGATACAACATCACCTTCGATGCCCGCTACGTCTGGATGCGACAGAAGCGGGTGCAGGGCTCGCATTTCGCGCATTTGAAGCAGGCCTCGGCCGCCAACCAGTTCGTGCTCGACCGCCGGATCGATCCTTGCATGAGCGAAGTGTTTCCCTGGGAGCGGATTCCATACGCGCACGAGTTGATGCGGACCAACCGCCATCCCCCCGGCAACATGGCGGTTCTGGTCAACGCGCCGCGGCCGGGACTGCGTACATTCGATGACGTGGTGGAGGCGAGCGCTCTCTGAGCGGACATCTGCTTTCGATCAGGTGCTGTCCGAGGGCGCCTCGTGGCGCGCGCGCATCCGCAAGATCGCCGCGTTGAGCTCGCCGCCGTAGATGAAGATCGACGCTGTCCAATACAGGAACACCAGCGCTATCATTGCCGACGCGAGGCCGGCATAGGTGTTCACGTAACTGACCGAGAATTCGGCCAGGTAGCGGCCGAACGCAATGCCGGCTGCCAGCCACAACAACAGTGTTGCGACGACCCCAGGCAGGATGTCGAGGAACCGCCGCCGGCCGGTCGGCAGCCACTTGTGCGCGATCAGGAGTGCGACGATGAGAACGACGCTGGCAATGACGATCCGAGAGAAAGTGAAAATGCCCTCGAGCTGGTCGAGCCAGGGCGCATGCCGCAGGGCGGCGCGGAACAGCAGCGGCCCCAGCACGATGAGAACTCCAAGCGCCAATGACCCGAGCGCGCCCACCAGCACATAACCGATCGATTCCAGACGCAGCAAAATCCAGTTCCGCATCTCCACCATGCCATAGGCTCGATTGAGACCGATCCGCAGGCTCTCCACTCCGCTGGAAGCGAAATAAACAGCGAACACGGCGCCCAGCGTGAGCGCGCCCGTGTTCGTATAGGTGAGCACGTTGTGGATCTCCCGTTCGATCGGCCCCGCGACTTCCTCCGGCCAGGTCGCGAGCATCGTTTTTGCCACCTCGTCGGCAAGGTTGCTGGAGCCGAAAATGAGCCCGGCCAGCGAAGTGAGAACGATGAAGAACGGGAATAATGCCATCAAGGCAGAGAGCGCAATGTGACTTGCGACGCCCCAGCCATCGTCTGCCTGGAAACGCCAAAAGGCATCGAGAGCGATGTCAATGGCGCGCCGCATCCGCCGGTCCGGGGTGACCTTCAATTGAGCTCATCGGGAGCTTTTCAAGACGCACGCCTCGTTGGTCCGCGAACGCGCGCGCGACACACCTGTCATGGATTTGTGACATTGGCATAGGCGGCAAAGATTGGCGCGGCAGCGACGGATGGGCCATGCTATCGGTGAGCCCGCCCATGTCCTCCCAACAATTGACTGCTTTCTTTCTCCGCGCTGCGCCACTCACCTTCGCGTTCCTGTGGTCGAGCGGCTTCATCGTGGCGAAGTATGCGGCGCCCGATGCCGAGCCGTTCACCTTTTTGATCGCGCGTTTCGGAATGACGATTCTGATCCTGGCCTTGATGGTGGTCGCAAGCGGCGCTCCGTGGCCGGCGACTGCGCGTGAGGCCGGACACAGCATGATGGCGGGGGTGCTGCTGCACGGCGGATATCTCAGCGGCGTCTGGTGGGCGGTGGCGCAAGGGTTGCCCGCCGGAATGGCGGGCTTGTTCAGCGCAGTGCAGCCGCTGCTCACCGCGCTGCTCGCCGCTCCCCTGCTCCGCGAGCGGGTCACTCCGCGGCAATGGGCGGGCATCGTCGTCGGGTTCATCGGCATCCTGCTGGTCCTGGTTCCACGGCTCGCCGCTGTCGACATGGCTGCGCTCGGCGAGGCTGCCTGGCCGATGATCGTCAATTTCGCCGCCATCGTCTCGGTGACCTTCGGCACCTTCTATCAGAAACGCTTTGTCGCAAGTGCGGATCTCCGAACGGGAACCTGCCTGCAATTCATCGGCGCACTCGCTGTAGTGACGCCGCTCGCGCTCATGACGGAAACGCTGCGCTTCGATGTGACGCCGACACTGCTTGCGGCGCTGGCTTGGTCGGTGCTGGTGATGTCGATTGCTGCAATCGCCTTGCTGCTGCTGATGATCCGGCACGGCGAGGTCTCGCGGATAGCGGCGCTGATTTACCTGGTGCCGCCGATCACGGCGCTGCAGGCATATTTCCTGCTCGGCGAGCGCCTGAGCGACGTTCAAATCATCGGGATGGTCATCGCCGCCATGGGGGTTTGGCTGGCAATGCGGCGAGGGTAGCGGCGAAACAGTTCATGTCGACGCCAGGTCCGGCGATCGCCATGTCGCGCGCACCGGTCGCAAACTTGACTTGAGAAGACCGGCCAAATCGTCGCTTTTCGCATTGCTTTTGTGCAGTGCACGCGTAGGGTCTCCGAGGGTACGCGCCTGCGCCGGGCGCAGACCCGTTCAGGGAATTCCCGGGACGTTCTTCCTTGCTGCGAGTAAGCGGAACCTCTCGCCCCACCTGAAGGAGGCAGCCGATGCTGGACCAAGCCGGCCCTGACGAGGCTGGGCTGACGCTGGTTGCGCTGGCGCGCGAGGCCGCGCGCGCCGCCGGGGACCTGCTGGCGGAGGCGACGCTCGGCGTGCGCCGGCGCGTCATGGCCGAAGGCCAGATGGTGGACGGTCTGATCGAACGTGAGCAGCGCGCCACCCACGGTCTTGCCTGGCTCGCCACCTATGTCGAATCGGTGCGCCAACTCGCAGCCTATGCCGAGCGCATGCATGCGAGTGGCAGTCTCGGTGAGATCGAGCAACTGCTGATCGAAATCGGGATCGGCGAATATCTCGCCCAGATCCAAGGCGGCATTCCGATGAGCCAGGGCGAGATCGTTCGTCCTGCCGATGTCGGGCTCTCACGCTCGCGGCGGTCGCCGCACGCATCGCCGGCCCGCTCGAGAGCCTCACCGTTTCCGGCAACGTCGAGCGGCGCGCCCGCCTGGTCGAGTTGATGTGCGCTCACCACGACGCCACCGTCGGCGACTGCGGGCTCGACGAGCATGCTCACGACCATCCGCCATGAGATGCGCAAATTCGCCGACAGCGAAGTCGTGCCGCAGGCGCAGCAATGGCATCGTACCAACAGTTACATTCCGCTCGACGTGCTTGCGCAGATGTCCGAGCTCGGGCGTGTTCGGTCTCACGATTCCGGCCGAGCATGGCGGCCTCGGCGCTCGGCAAGGAATCGATGTGCGTCGTTTCCGAGGAACTCTCGCGCGGCTATATCGGCGTGGGATCGCTCGGCACGCGCTCGGAGATCGCGGCCGAGCTGATCATCGGCGGCGGCACCGAGGAGCAGAAGCGCAAATGGCTGCCCAAGCTCGCCTCCGGCGAAATCCTGCCGACGGCGGTGTTCACCGAGCCCAATATCGGGTCCGACCTCGCTTCGCTCAAGACGCGCGCCGATACGACACGGCAGCGTCTACAGGGTCTACGGTAACAAGACCTGGATCACCCATCCTGTGCGCGCCGACCTGATGACCCTGCTGGTGCGCACCGATGCAAGAGATCCCGGCCACCGCGGGCTCTCGATGCTGCTGGCGGAGAAGCCGCGCGGCACCGACGAGGTACCGTTTCCCGCCGCCGGCATGTCGGGAACCGAGATCGAGGTGCTGGGCTATCGCGGCATGAAGGAATACGAGATCGCGTTCGACGGCTTCGAGGTGAAAGCCGAGAACCTGCTCGGCGGCGTCGAGGGGCAGGGCTTCCGCCAGCTCATGCAAACGTTCGAATCGGCTCGCATCCAGACCGCCGCGCGCGCCATCGGGGTGGCGCAGGCGGCCATGGAGCTGGCGCTCGCCTACGCGCAACAGCGCCAGCAATTCGGCGCGCCGATCATCAGCTTCCCGCGCGTGGCCGACAAGATCGCCATGATGGCGGTCGAGATCATGATCGCGCGCCAGCTCACCTATTTCGCCGCCCGCCAGAAGGATTCCGGCAAGCGCTGCGATCTGGAAGCCGGCATGGCCAAGCTGCTTGCCGCACGCGTCGCATGGGCCAACGCCGACAATGCCGTGCAGATCCACGGCGGCAACGGGTTCGCTCTCGAATTCCCGGTTTCGCGCATCCTCTGCGACGCCCGCATCCTGAGCATCTTCGAAGGCGCGGCGGAAATCCAGGCCCAGGTCATCGCGCGACGGCTGTTGAGCTCTGCCAACTAATCAGGAAGGGTGGCTGCGGCTGCCTCGTTGGGCACCAGGTTAGGCGTCCTGGGCTGTACAATCCCCATACGAGAGCGGCGAATGATGCTGATGCCATTCGCGCTACGTGGCTCGTTGGGCGTCAGTCGACCCCGGGCGTCATGCCGCCTGGGAGCGCTGCTTGAGCAGCTTTCCGGCGTTGCCGGAAAGAATTTCGTCGCCATCCTGGCCCAGCGCACGCAGCTCCTCGACGAAGGTGCGCACCGCTTCACGTTCGCGGATCTCCTGTGGATAGTCGGTGGCGAAAACGATGCGCGAAGCCGGGATCTCGATCAGCGCGCCCTTCACCGCTCCCATGGCGCCGCAGAAGCCGGCGGTGTCGAAAACCATGTTGTTTTGGAGGTAATAATCGAAGTCCCGCTGTGCCTTCATTCCGTGACGGGCATTGTCCAGCGTGCCCCAGAAATTCTTATCCTGGTAGGAACGGATGCGGCCCAGCAGTGCAGAAAGACCGCCGCCGAGATGCGACATGTGGACCATGAGGCCGGGGTGTCGGTCGAACACTCCGCAATTGATCAGACGAATGGTCGCCATTACCAGCGAGAATTCGCGGCCTACCGAGCGCGCGGTATCGTAACCATCGAACTGCTTCGTCTGATTGAGCGCGAGTGCGGGGTGAACGAATACGAAAAGCCCGAGCTTGGAGCACTCGCTCCAGAACGCTTCGAATTCGGGAGCATCGAGATAAAGACCGTTGGTTTCAGACGTGATCACGACACCGGGGAAGCCCAGCTCATGCTTGCAGCGGGCCAGCTCACGGAACGCCTCGGCTCCACCCAGCGGGTTGGCATGCGCGGCGCCGATGAAGCGGCCGGGATAATCCAGCTCGGCTTGCTTGGCGCTGTCGTTGCACAGGCGTGACCTGTCGAGATCGGTGCACATGCCGGCGGCGCTGGTGAGGAGGGCAGCATCGATGCCGGCCGCGTCCATCATGCGGATATGTTCGTCGAGGTCGAACAACATCCAATGCAGGATGAAGCTCGGCGCGCCATGCTCGTCGTAGGAGACGAGCTTACGGCGCCCGAGATCCTTCGGCATCAGTCGGTGCGGAGTAAAGTGGTGCTGGAAATCGACGATCATCGAAACATTCCTTTCGCGCATTGCGCATGAAACGCTGCTTCAAGCGGCCGCGCCGAGGTCCTGTAGGGCGCGCGCGATCGCGAGGTCAAGCGGAGTGTGCGGGACCTCGCCGATCGTCGCGGCGAGCTTGCCCCCATCGATGCGATGCTGCTCGTGCCAGAGATAGGCGATTTCCGAAAGCTCTCGGCAGAGCAGCGTGGCGCCCGCCGTCTCAGCCGCGTTGATGGCGGAATAGGCAAGCGGCAAGGCGAGCCGCGACCATTCCGTGTATTGCGGATTGAGCGCGTGCAGAACGACGTCGACGCCGCGTGCAGCGTCGCGAACGGCGGCATGATCGAGGGCGTCGATCTCGATGACCTGTGTCGCGGCGGCGGCGCGCGCGGCCGCTCCCGGCCGCACCAGGCTCGCGACAGTCCATCCGGCATCGCAGAACGCTTCGGCCGCGGCATGGCCCAAGCGTCCGGCCGCTCCCAGGATGAGGATTCGCCCGCTCAATTTGTTCTCCTCTCCAGGTCGCCGCTGAAAAAGATTTCAATGTTGCCATTGCAAGTGGGGCATTGGTCTCGCCATTTGGGGGATGGTAAGAGGTCGCGATGACCGAGTTCCTGACCTATGCCCTGATACCGATTGCGATCGGTGCCGTCGCGGTGGTTTTGGTGCTCGGCCTCGTCAACATGATGCGCGGGGGATCACCGCAAACGTCGCAGAAGCTGATGAGGTGGCGGGTGTTGCTGCAATTCGTTGCGCTCGTCGTCATCATGCTGACGGTCTGGCTGATCGGCCGATAGGACGATGTGATGGTGGTTCTCAACAGGATCTATACGCGCAGCGGTGACGACGGCACCACTGCGCTCGGCACCGGTGAACGGCGCAAGAAATACGATCTGCGCATTGCGGCATATGGGACCCTCGACGAGCTCAACGCGGTGATCGGGATCGCGCGGCTCGCCACCTCCGGTGACAGCGTGCTCGACCCGCTGCTTGCGCGCATCCAGAACGATCTGTTCGACGTCGAGGCCGATCTCTGCATGCCGCACGGCGGCAAAGGGCCGGGTGGCGCGCGACTCGACGTCAGCGATGCACAGGTGCAATGGCTGGAGCAGCAGATCGACCGTCTCAATGCCGATCTCGCCCCGCTGCGATCTTTCATTCTGCCGGGGGGAAGTCCGGCCGCTGCGCATCTTCATCTCGCGCGCACCGTCTGCCGGCGCGCCGAGCGGTTCATGGTCGAGCTCAACGACAAGCCGGGCGAAGCTGTCACGCCGGCGGCGCTGAAATATGTCAACCGGCTGTCCGATTTTCTCTTCGTGGCCGGCCGCCATGCCAATGACAGGGGCGGCTCCGACGTGCTGTGGCAGCCCGGACAGAACCGGTGAACGGGAAAGATCCACGCGATGGTAATGCCGATCTACGACGACAACCCGTTCACGGCGCCGGTCAAGCCGCTGGTGACCTGGTGCCTGATCGCGGCGAACGTCGCGGTGTTCTTCTACGAGGCCGGAGCAAGCCAGCTCGCCCTCGATCGCATGATCGATACCTATAGTCTCACCCCGGCGGCCCTGACCGGAGACATGCCGGCCCGAGGTTGGATCCCGGCATTCGGGACGCTCGTCACCTACCAGTTCTTTCATGGCGATCTCTGGCACTTTCTCGGCAACATGATCTTTCTCTGGGTGTTCGGCGACGACGTCGAGCGAGCGCTCGGACGCCTGCATTTTCTCGCCTTTTATCTTCTCTCCGGCATCGTCGGCGGGCTGGTCTTCGTCGCCAACGACCCGCATACGCGCATCGAGTTGATCGGCGCTTCCGGCGCGATCGCCGGCGTGGTCATCGGCTATATCATGCTGCGTCCCTGCGCCAAGATCACCGTTCTGCTCGGCATTATTCCGCTGCGGATCAGCGCTTATTGGGTGATCGGCCTGTTCATCATCACGCAGTTGTGGAGTCTCGGCTCGGTGTCGAAGAGCGAGGTCGCTTATTGGTGCCATTTCGGTGGCATGCTGGCGGGGGCAGTGCTGTTTCCGCTGATGAAGCCATCGGACGTCCGGCTTTTCCAGTGCATGCAGCCGGTGCCGGACACCGTGGTCCAGATCGGCCCCAACCGCGCCGCGCGCGCGGCGAGGCTCGATGGCCTCCGTTGACACTGCAAGGTTGCGGCCATTAGGTTGCCGCCGCCTTGCCCGGCGCCGATAGGCTTGAATTCGCGAGAGCGAGCTCCATGAAAATTCTCGTGCCCGTGAAACGGGTGGTCGACTACAACGTCAAGATACGCGTCAAGAGCGACGGCAGCGGCGTCGAGCTTGCGAATGTCAAGATGTCGATGAATCCGTTCGACGAGATCGCCGTCGAAGAGGCGCTGCGGCTCAAGGAGAAAGGCCAGGCAACCGAGATCGTTTGCGTTTCGATCGGCACGGCGCAGGCAGCCGAAACGATCCGCACCGGGCTCGCCATGGGCGCCGACCGCGGCATCCTGGTAAAGACCGACAAGCCGCTCGAGCCACTCGCCGTTGCCAAGATCCTCCGTTGTATCGTCGAGCAGGAAAAACCCGGCCTCGTGATAATGGGCAAGCAGGCTATCGACGATGACTGCAACCAAACCGGCCAAATGCTGGCGGCGCTCACCGGCTGGCCGCAGGGAACCTTTGCCTCCAAATTGGTGATCGACGGCGACAGCATCCTGGTCACCCGCGAAGTCGACGGCGGCTTGCAGACCGTCAAGCTCAAGAGCCCGGCGATCGTCACCACCGATCTGCGCCTCAACGAGCCGCGCTACGCGAGTCTTCCCAACATCATGAAGGCGAAGAAGAAGCCGATCGACGAGAAGACGCCGGAAACCTACGCCGTCGACGTGGCGCCGCGCCTCGAAGTGCTCAAGACCACGGAACCCCCGGGCCGCAAGGCCGGCGTGAAGGTGAAGACGGTCGACGAGCTGGTCGACAAGCTCAAGAACGAGATCGGACTGATTTGATGATCTTCCAGAAACGCATTGACGTCGCCGGCGCGGCCGAATGTGCAGCGGCACAGAGCCTGACATGACCACGCTTCTTCTTGCCGAGCACGACAACAGCAGGCTCAAGGACGCCACCCACAAGGCACTGACCGCCGCAAGCGCGCTTGGAGGCGATGTGCATGTGCTGGTCGCCGGCAACAGCTGCCGCACCGTTGCGGAAGCCGCCGCCAGGCTCGAAGGGATCAAGAAGGTCCTGCTCGCCGAGGGCGCCGTCTACGAGCACATGCTGGCCGAACCGGCGGCGGCGCTCATCGTCTCGCTCGCTCCTTCCTACGACGTCATCGTCGCGCCGGCGACGACGATTGGAAAGAATGTCATGCCGCGGGTGGCCGCGCTGCTCGACGTCATGCAGATTTCCGACATCGTCAAGGTGAGCGCACCCGACACCTTTGAGCGGTTGATCTATGCCGGCAACGCAGTGCAGACGGTGCGCTCCAAGGACAAGACCAAAGTGATCACGGTGCGCACCTCCACTTTCCAGGCAGCCGGCGAGGCCGGCTCCGGGGAGGAAGCCCCGATCGAGGCAGTGACGCCCACGGCGGATCCCGGAATTTCGACTTTTGTGGGCGAGGAACTGTCGAAAACAGAGCGGCCGGAGCTCACTTCCGCGAAGATCATCATTTCCGGCGGGCGGGCCATGCAAAGCCGCGAAAACTTCACCAAGTATATCGAGCCGGTCGCGGACCAGCTCGGTGCCGCGGTCGGCGCCTCGCGCGCGGCGGTCGATGCCGGTTATGCGCCGAACGACTGGCAGGTCGGCCAGACCGGCAAGGTAGTGGCGCCCGAGCTCTACATCGCGGTGGGGATTTCGGGTGCGATCCAGCATCTTGCCGGCATGAAGGATTCCAAGGTCATCGTCGCCATCAACAAGGATGAAGACGCCCCCATCTTCCAGGTTGCCGATTATGGACTGGTCGCCGATCTGTACCAGGCGTTGCCGGAACTGACGGCGGCGCTCGGCAAGCGAAGCCGTTGACGTTGCGGGGACGCTGCGACCATGGAGGCGTGGTCTCCCGCGTGGGAACGGCGTAAAATAGGCACTTGAACATGATCCAGGTCAAAGAGCGGCCGAAGGCGCGTTCGGATAGCATGAACCTTCAGATTCGAAAGATCGGCGTGATCGGCGCCGGCCAGATGGGCAGCGGCATCGCCCATGTCAGTGCGCTTGCCGGCTTCGAAGTCAAGCTCAACGACCTATCGGCCGACCGCGTCAAGGCCGGGATTGCGACCATCAACGGCAACATGGCACGGCAGGTGAGTCGCAAGCGAATCACCGAGGAGGAGCGTCAGGCCGCGCTCCAGCGCATCACGCCGGCTGAAAAGTACGAAGCCTTCGACGATTGCGATCTCGTCATCGAGGCGGCCACCGAGAAGGAGGACATCAAGCGCACGATTTTCACCAGCGTGTGCCCGATACTCAAGCCCGACGCCATTCTCGGAACCAATACATCCTCGATCTCGATCACGCGGCTCGCGTCCGCGACCGATCGTCCGGAGCGATTCATCGGTATCCATTTCATGAATCCGGTACCGCTGATGGAGCTGGTCGAGATCATCCGCGGCATCGCTACCGACGACCCGACCTTCGATTCGACCAAACAGTTCGTGAGCAAGCTCGGCAAGACGATAGCCGTGGCCGAGGATTTTCCGGCCTTCATCGTCAATCGAATTCTGTTGCCGATGATAAACGAGGCGATTTACACGCTGTACGAAGGCGTCGGTAATGTCGAAGCCATCGACACCGCCATGCGCCTGGGCGCACATCATCCGATGGGTCCGCTCGAGCTCGCCGACTTCATCGGGCTCGACACCTGTCTGTCCGTCATGCAGGTGCTGCACGAGGGCTTGGCGAACTCCAAGTACCGGCCGTGCCCGCTGCTGGTGAAATATGTCGAGGCCGGCTGGCTCGGCCGCAAGACCCAGCGCGGCTTCTACGATTATCGCGGCGACAAGCCGGTGCCGACCAGATGACGGACGACAGAGGACAGGGGAACTCAGCAGAGGACAGCTTTATGCGCCCTCGGTCCTCCGTCCACTGTCGTCTGCCCCTCACGCCGCCGCGGCAGTCGGCGTCGGCGCCGTCTCGCGCCAGGCTGGCAGCGCGGACACGCGATCGAACCAATCCTGCACCTGCGCATAGGATGCGAGCGGCAGTTCCGCCTCGCTTGGCGTAGAACAGCGGCGCCGCGACCGAAAAGTCGGCAAGCGTCGGCTCACTCGCCCGCGAGGTATGGCTGCTCGGCGAGATGCGCATCCAGCACGCGTGCTTCGCGGTTGAAGGCCTCGGTGCCCTTGGCCACGACGGCGGCGTCGGCCGCGCCCAAGTTGAGGAATTTCTTGACCAGCCGCTCGAAAATCAGCGGCTCGCAGCCCTCCTTGCCCCAATGCGCGAGCTGCCAGCTTTGCCAGCGCATGATGTCGGCGCGGACGCGGGGATCGTCGGGCCAAAGCGCGTTCGGCGTCCCGCTCGCGAGATACTGCATGATCGCGGTCGACTCCCATAGCTTGAAATCGCCTTCGACCAGCACGGGGGTGCGGCCGGTCGGATTGAGCGCGAGGTACGCCGGCGCATGCGACTGCCCCTTGGTCAGATCGACGAATTCCAGCTCCAAGTTCAGGCCGAGATGCGCGGCGACGGCGCGAACTTTCCAGGTATTCGGCGAGGGCGGAAAGCCATAAAGCCTCATGCTGGTCTCCTGTGGTTGGGGTGTGGAGCTTGCAGTCGAAGCGTGCTCGCTTGCGCACGAGCGCCCGTCTCGCTTCATCGGCGGGCGCTGCAAGGATTCAGGCGAAGGGCGTCCTGAAAGTTAACCATTAGGTTAAGTGATAGCCCCTGGCGCCGGCGCCGTCAAGCCTGCTCCTCTATGGCGCGAGCGCCGCGCTCACCAGCTTCACTGCATCCCCGCTCGCCCATTCCGCGGGACCTGCGACCGTGCCGATCTCGCAGCCGGCCGGATCGATCAGCAGCGTCGTCGGCATGCCGGGGGCGCGGCTGATGATCTTGAGGTCCTGAAATATCTTGGCACTCGGGTCGGAGTAGTAGCGCAGCCCCGTGATGCCGACTTCCTCGAGCCAGGCACGCGGCTTGCCGGGATCGCGGGTATCGATGTTTATCGCGACCACCTCGAAGGTGCCCCCGCCGAGGCTTCGTTCGAGGGCTTCCAGCGCCGGCATTTCCTTGCGGCAGGGCACGCACCAGGTTGCCCACAAATTGAGCAGCAGCGTGCGGCCGCGCCAGTCGGCGAGATGGCGTGCGTTGCCGTCCGCATCGCGGAATGCGAGATCGGGCAGATGCAATGGTTGTTGCGCCGTCACGAACGCCGCCACCTCGCCGCGTGCGAGTGGCGCGATGCGCTGGGCAAGCTCGACCGCCGGCCGACAGACCGCGTTTCCCGCATTGCGCTGGAAGCTTGCGATCCCGTATACCGCCGCAAGCCCGACTGCCGCGCCGGCGATGCCCCCGGCCACGACCACGACCAGCCGCTTCTTGGCGCGGGCGCGCGCTGCAGTTTCGAGCCCGGTCATGATCGCTGCAACCTCGATAGACGTGCCATGAGCAATAAGATGTGGGGCGGTCGCTTTCGCGCCAGCCCCGATGCAGTCATGGAGGAGATCAACGCCTCCATCGATTTCGACCGGCACCTCTTCCGCGAGGACATCGCCGCGAGCAAGGCCCATGCCGCGATGCTTGCCAAGCAGGGCATCATCGAGGCCGACGATGCCCGCCGTATCGCTCACGGTCTAGACACGATCCTGTCAGAGATCGAAAGCGGCAAGTTCAAGTTCAAGCGGGCGCTCGAGGACATCCACATGAACGTGGAAAACCGCCTCGCAGAGCTGATCGGGCCGGCCGCCGGTCGGCTGCACACCGCGCGCTCACGCAACGACCAGGTTGCGACGGATTTCCGGCTGTGGATCCGGGCGGGCATCGACGCCATCGACGAGGCGCTCACGGCCTATCAGCTCGCGCTGGCGGAGAAAGCCCTAAAACATGCCGCGACCGTGATGCCGGGCTTCACGCATTTGCAGACCGCTCAGCCCGTGACCTTCGGCCATCACCTGCTCGCCTACGTGGAGATGGCCGCCCGCGATCGTGGCCGGTTTGCAGATGCGCGCAGGCGTGCCAATGAGTCTCCGCTCGGCGCCGCCGCGCTCGCCGGCACCGCCTTCCCCATCGACCGCCGCATGACCGCCAAGGCACTGGGATTCGACAGAGCGATGGCGAACTCGCTCGATGCCGTCTCCGACCGCGATTTCGTGCTGGAGGCGCTCGCGGCCGCCGCAATCGCGGCGGTGCATTTATCGCGCCTCGCCGAAGAGATCGTGATCTGGTGCTCGCCTTCGGTAGGACTTGTGTCCCTTTCGGACCGCCTTACCACCGGCTCATCGATCATGCCGCAGAAGCGCAATCCGGACGCTGCGGAGCTGGTGCGGGCCAAGGCGGGCCGTGTCATCGGCTCGATGACGGCGCTGCTGATCGTGATGAAAGGCCTTCCGCTCGCCTATCAGAAGGATATGCAGGAGGACAAGGAAGGTGCGATGGACGCTTTCTCCGCCCTGCATCTGTCGATCGAGGCCATGACCGCAATGGTTCTGGACATCACGCCCGACGTGGAGCGCATGCGCGAAGCCGCCGGCGAAGGCTACTCGACCGCGACCGATCTGGCCGATTGGCTCGTGCGCAACCTGAAGATGCCGTTCCGGGAAGCGCATCATGTTGCTGGACGGATCGTGGCCCAGGCGGCCGCGGAGAAAATCCCGCTGCACGAACTGCCGCTGATCGCCATGCAGGCGGTCGACAGGCGAATCACCGAGCGATGTCTTCGCTGTGCTCTCGGTCGACAATTCCGTCAACAGCCGCGTCAGCCAGGGCGGAACGGCGCCGAAAAACGTGCGCGCGCAGGCCAGCAAATGGCTCAAGGCACTGGCCGAAGGCCGCCGGTGAAATGTCTGGACGAGGGCGGTTTTGGCCATGCTGTCGCCTCTTGTCTGCATTCTGCTATTTTCGAGCCAGCTCAGGAGTGCCGGAATTGAGTTTCCTCCCCGACCTGCCGCTTTGCCGGATTGCCGCCATTGGAGCGCTCGTCGCCGCGCTCGGTCTTGCCGGCTGCGGACGCAAGGGCGGGCTCGATCCGCCGCCCGGGAGCGTCCGCCTTCGATCCGCCGATCGCGGCCGGGCCAGCCCCGGGACCGGGGGTCGGGCGCTGACGGCCCGGCGCCCGTGCAACCCCCGCCGACAGCGCACTCCCATCGACTGGCTCATCGATTGAGTCCGCGCGGGAGCTGCCATGCACCATTTCGCCTACCGCAACGGCGTGCTGCACGCCGAAGCGGTCAACCTCGTCGATCTTGCGCAGGCGGTCGGCACCCCGTTCTATTGCTACTCGACCGCGACGCTCAAACGGCATTACCAGGTATTCGCGGACGCCTTCGCCGACGTGAAGGCGCTCATCTGCTACGCGATGAAGGCGAATTCCAACCAGGCCGTGATCAAGACGCTCGCCGATCTCGGCGCCGGAGCCGATGTGGTGTCGGGAGGCGAGCTCAGGCGTGCGCGCGCGGCCGGCATTCGCGCCGGACAAGATCATGTTTTCCGGCATCGGCAAGACCGCGCGACGAGCTCGCGCTCGCCGTCGACGAAGGGATCCTCTGCGTCAACGTCGAATCCGAGCCCGAGCTCGCGCTGTTGTCGTCGATCGCCGCCGGAAAGGGTCGAACCGCCAACATTTCGGTGCGCGTCAATCCGGATATCGATGCCAAGACCCACGCCAAGATCGCCACCGGCAAGGCCGAGAACAAGTTCGGCATCCCGATCAGCGGCGCGCGCGCCGTCTATGCCCGCGCGGCGAAGCTCCCGGGCATCAGGGTGACCGGCGTCGACATGCATATCGGCAGCCAGATCACCGAGCTCGAGCCGTTCGACGATGCTTTTGCACTCTTGTCCGACTTCGTGCGGACCCTGCGCGCCGACGGCCACACCATCAGCCATATCGATCTCGGCGGCGGGCTCGGCATTCCCTATCGCGAGGACAACGAGCCGCCGCCGGCTCCCCACGCCTATGCCGCGCTCGTCAAGCGCGCGACGCGCGAGCTCGGCTGCTCGCTGATTTTCGAGCCGGGCCGCCTGATCGTCGGAAATGCCGGCATCCTGGTGACGCGGGTGCTCTATCTCAAACGCGCCGAGGCCAGAACCTTCGTCATCGTGGATGCCGGAATGAACGATCTGATCCGCCCGACGCTCTACGATGCTCACCATGATATCCGCCCGGTGGAGAGCCGCTGGCCGATGCCGCCGCGCGTCGTGGCCGACATCGTCGGCCCGGTCTGCGAATCCGGCGATTTCCTGGCCCTCGACCGCGACATGGCTGACCGCAACCCCGGCATCTCCTTGCCGTGATGACCGCCGGCGCCTATGGCGCGGTCCAGGCCGGCACCTACAACACCCGCGCGTTGGTCCCGGAAGTGCTTGTTCGGGAAGGGGAATGGGCACTGGTGCGGCCGCGTCTGGAAGTCTCGCAACTGATTGCGCTCGATCGCCTGCCGCCCTGGCTTTGAGCGTTCGGTGGCGCTGAACCATATTCCGGTATCGTTGTTTTGATCAGTGGGTGCCTTCCTTTTGCCCGCTGGCACGGCTCTATAGGCGTGTTACTATCGACGATTCCAGATTCTGTTTGTTGGAGACCTGCTTGACCGATCGGTTCCCGGACGCCGCCGTCCCCGCAGCCAGCCCCGCCACAGGAGCGCGCCGGCAGTGACCTGCTGAAGCGGGCGCTGGGCCGGGCGCGCTGGACGATTTTTTGGGAGCGGCTGTGGCCGGCGCTCGCGTCGATAGCCACCGTGATCGGCCTGTTTCTGGCGGTATCGTGGCTCGGCCTTTGGCTGTGGCTGCCGCCGCTCGGCCGCGCCATCGGGCTCGGCGTTTTCTTCCTGCTCGCCAGCGCCGCCTTCGCGCCCTTCCTTATGCTGCGGGTGCCGAGCCAGGATGGACGGCCTGCGGCGGCTCGACCGCAATTCCGGGCTGCCGCATCGGCCGGCCACCGCGATCGCCGACGAAATCGCGGCGCCCAGCCACGATTCCTTTCGCTCGCGTTGTGGCGCGCCCATCTCGAGCGGGCGTTGCGGGCGGCCAAGACGCTCAATGCCGGCGCGCCGATGCCCGCGGCTGGCGCGGCGGGATCCCTTGGCCTTGCGCGCGCTCGTCGCGGTGCTCGTGATCGCGACGTTCTTCGCTGCCGGCGGCGATCGCATCAAGCGCCTTGCCGCAGCTTTCGATTGGCAAGGCGTGATGGTGCCGGCCAATTTCCGCATCGACGCCTGGGTCAGCCCGCCGAACTATACCGGCAAGCCGCCGCTGATCCTGCACGGCCTGCGTCCGGGTGAGCCGGCGCAGACGGCCGCCGTCATTTCAGTTCCGGCCGGCAGCACGCTGGTGATCCGCGCGACCGGGATCCGGCTCGACGTGGTGGCAAGCGGCGGGCTTGCGGATGCCGCAGCCGGCGCGCAATCCGTCAGCTCGAGGCGGACCGAGGAGCGCCGCTTCGTCGTCAACGATGCCGGCACCGCAACCGTGCGCGGGGCGGCGTCGCGCGATGTGACTTGGCAGTTCTCCGCCGTTCCCGACCAGCCGCCGGCCATTTCGCTCGTCAAAGACCCCGAGGGCCAGGCTCGCGGCGCTTTGCTGCTCGCCTATAAGCTCGAGGACGATTACGGCGTCATCGGCGCGCAGGCGACCTTCGGGCTGCAGGACAGCCGGAACCAACGGTCATCCGCCGCGCGCGCTCTTCGAGGCGCCCGATTTCCCGCTGGTGCTGCCGCAGGCCCGTACCAAGAACGGCGCCGGACAGAGCACCAAGGATTTGACCGAGCATCCCTGGGCCGGCGTCGACGTCACGATGCGGCTGATCGCCCGCGACGAGGCCGGCAACGAGGGCCGCAGCGAGCCGTTCGAATTCCGCCTGCCGGAGCGGCCGTTCACCAAGCCGATAGCGCGCGCCCTGATCGAGCAGCGCCGGATTCTCGCGCTCGACGGCGATGCCCAGGCGGGGGTGCT
>CAWHPT010000032.1:0-60151 GCA_963831225.1 uncultured Alphaproteobacteria bacterium | reverse complement strand
CGCCGGCAATCTCCCTTAGCTCCTTCCAGAATGCGTCTTCGAGGCTCACGCTCGTCTGGTGGCCTGCGATCAGGACAGATCGTTTGACAACCCGAGATTTCATCGCTTTGCTGGGCTCCATAACGCGCGCTGGACCGGGAAAGTTCTGACAAAATAACCGGCGCTCACAGCGGTTGCGAATGGGACCATTTGCCACGGCTCGTCCTCCTCGGTGATGCCGAGCGATGCCGAACGGCGGAAGAGTCCGCGCGCGCCCCGATCCTCAGTTAGCCCGGTTCACCTGATTGGAGTGGGCGCTGCGCGTGATGCGCGTCTGCGCGGCGAGGGCTGATTCAATGGACTCGACGCTTTCGTTAAGTCGCTCATGTGTGAACACCTACAGCGCATCGGCTCGCTCGCGGGATGCCGTCTCATAGGCATCCACCCAAGTCGTTGAGATTGCGGACCGCCAGCGGGCGCAGCGTGACGCCGATGGTGCGAGCGGCAGCCTCGGTCTCCCCCATTCAAGAGCGGTCGCCGACCTATGGCGCAAGCTAACGCTGCGGTTGGGCAAGGCCGCGGGCGGTCTTGCCCGTCGCCTTGGAAAGCTCACGGACGCGCTGCGTGCGGAGCTGCCGAGCCGTAATCCCCGGTAACGGTCATTCTCGGTAGTAGAAGGCACGGAGCCGGGTCGACGACGAACCCGGCAGCGGCCAACTCTGGAATGTATCCTGGTATTTCCAACTGACCGGCACGAGCCAATTTGGTTTCCTAGCGCCCCTCAACAGCGCGTTCACTGGGAACGGCATCGCTCAGAAATTGGCGAGCACAGCCTCGAGGAACCGATCAGCTCGCGAACCCGACCTTCCGAATAGCTTTCTCAGCGCGTTGTAAGCACTCTGCCACGGAAAGGCTCGTAGACTGCCAATCGCTCGCCGATCTTGGAGCCTCGGCGAGCGCCGCCGACCCTAAGTCCAATCAGCACGAAGCCAGACAAGAGTAGTTTCACAACCATGTTTGTTTCCGATCCCACCATATCAACCAAGCGATCGTTAACATCCCAACAAATCCCCTGTCTCGCACGAATAGATTGAGAACTGGATCGCCGATCGCGATCGGGTCGAATACAGATCATTCCCCCTTTCATAATCTGTCAATCGCAACATTGCGTGTACTCCTTCTTTTCACCAATACCCTCCGACCCTTCCGCCACTCATGACGTATTGCACCATCGTGCGCCTGCGATATTCGGCGAGCAGTGCCTGCTCATCGGCACTTCCGCCCAAATCCATTGCAAACTTGCGTCATATTGACCTCTACGACCACCTTGCAGATGACGCCCGCGCAGGCGCCCCGGGGGGATGATCGATGCTGTCGCGACCGCCGCGAGCCGTACGCCTTTCGAGTGACGTGAGTTGGCCCAGCAGCTTCGCGTTATCGAGCAGATCAATTTTGCGCGAATTAATCGCGAGCAAGAGGTCTCGATAAATGTCGCTCTTGTGGAGTGCCGTCATGGCGGGGGTCAGGATGCGTTGGGGCAAGATCGATAAGGACGATGATGATTGATCTGTATGGTTAATATGAGCTCCCGCGGTTCGGCAAAAATCTTCGACGTTTCAGGCCACAGGATTGCCGCCCGACCAGGCGCCCTGGCAGCAGCGACTGCGCGTCAGTCGTCATCAGATTGCGTCGGTGAGCGAAACCTTGGCTAATTGCATCGCGCTGGGCTCCGTCCTTCTTTTCGACTATTCGGCAGCGGCCAGGCGTGTGATTCCCATTACGACAGCGATGGTTAGGACGGCGGTCTTCCACGACTAAGCGTGCGTCGACGGCTATTCGAGGCTCCCGCGACACAGCGCCACCCGGGCCCGCTCGGGGTCCTCGTTAGCGTCCACAAAGCACTGAACGACGGGCTCAGTCTGTCCAGGCATGCCGGCCGTCTAGCGTCCGAAGCTCCAACTTCGCGTGGCTCCATCCTGACATTTGGCTGACAGCGGGCGTCAGGGCGCCTTCAGCATGCCGGCGCCATAGTGCGCCCGCACAATTACTTGTTCAGCGTCGCTTACAGTGGATTTCGATGAAGCTACGCCTTGGAGCAAGTTGCGTGGAGCCTGTTTCGTAAGGAGTTCTCGAATGAACAAGTCCGTCCTTTTTGCCGCGGGGTTAGTGCTGCTGTCAGCTCCTGCTTTTGGCCAATCGCCGCGCCTGGCAGTTGCCCTCGACCAAGTCGGCGCTGCCTACAATCCAGCCGTCAATCCCGCCGATTTCACGCACGTGATCACCAACAAGTATTACTCGCTCAAGCCCGGCATGAAGGCGACCTACAAGAAAAAGAGCCCCAAAGGCATCACACGGGTCGAAATAGAGGTTACCGGAGAAACGAAGAACGTGCTGGGTGTCACTACCATTGTCGTGCGGGATCGGGAGTGGCTCAACGGCCAATTGACCGAGGAGACGAGGGACTGGGTCGCCCAGGACAAGGACGGCAACGTCTGGTATTTCGGCGAAGCAGTCGACAACTACGAGGACGGCAAGCTCGTTAACCATGAGGGATCATGGGAAGCGGGGGTTGGTGGCGCGAAGCCGGGCATCGTGATGCTCAGCAATCCCAGGGTGGGCGATACCTATCGTCAGGAGTATTATCCTGGTACGGCCGAGGACATGGGCACTGTCGTCGCCGTCGGAAAAAGAATCTCGATTCCTCGCGGCGCCTCTTTTGAAGACTGCGTGAAAATACGGGATTGGAGTTGCGTCAAGAAGGGTGATGTCGAGCACAAATATTACTGCGTCGGGGCCGGCCTGATGGTTCTAGAGGAAAAGGGCGCAGAGCGACTCGAGCTTGTGGGATTCCGAAAGGAGTCTAGCGACGGCACGACGCCGACGGTGGGTGCGCGGTTCGCGCGCAATGCCGCTCCCGGCGAATAACTGTCGCTGTCACGGCAATGCGGGTATTAAGCGGTAAAGATGCGATCAGCCACGCGAGCATGCTGAGCAGAGCTTCTCTGGCGGTCGCAACGACGACAATGGGCTTACGTTTCTCGAGCTCCGTCAAACAAGGAGATCTTACCGATGTGTGCATGGAAGGCAGCCATTTTGGCCATCGCCGTTGTGATAGGAACGGCGGGCCTGGCGTCCGCAGACAAGAAGGATGTCGCGCAGCGCGAGGCAGTGAAGCAAGCCAAGGTTTCGCTCGCTGACGCCATCGCCATTGCCCAAAAGGCTGTTCCAGATGGCAAGGTCGTCGATACGGATGTGGAGACCGTGAAAGGGGTCGTGCAGTATGCCATCGACATCGACAAGGATGGCGTGAAGACGGTGTTCGTCGACCTCCAGACCGGAAATGTCATCCGGACGGTTTCGAAGAAAGACGATGATGATGATGACGACGATGACGATTGAGCCGCACCAGAGCGCGTTCCGCTGGTGATAAGGATCTGTGCGAAGCCATGGCCGGGGGCGTCCGGCCATACGTCTCCTCCGCGGCACGAGCGGCAGGACGCCGGGAAACATGATGTCCCGCTGACGCTCGGGACACTTCACCATAAAGTTGATAATGTCGTCATCCGAAACCCATGGACTTCATAAAGGTCCTTCGTCCTGATACCACTGTCATAGCTCAATCGGCGCACTGGCAAAAAGGAGCTCTCGAATGAATAAGGTCCTTCTTCTCGCAGCGAGCCTGGCGCTGCTGGCGCCACCCGCTTTCGGTCAGGAACCGTCGCGTCCGGCCGGCGCAGGCGACCCGGTGAGCAGCTCCTACAAACCAAACATAAATCCAGCTGACTTCACGCACGTGATCAGCAACAAATACTACACCCTCAAGCCGGGCACGAAAGCAACTTACGAGAAGAAAACCTCGAAGGGCATCAAACGGGTCGAGATCGAAGCCACCGGAGAAACCAGGAAAGTAATGGGGGTGACGGCACTCGTCGTGCGGGACCGAGAGTGGCTCAACGATCAATTGGCCGAGGACACGAGGGACTGGGTCGCCCAGGACAAGGACGGGAACGTCTGGTATTTCGGCGAGGCAGTCGACAACTACGAGGACGGCAAGCTCGTGGACCACGATGGGTCATGGGAAGCCGGAGTTGACGGGGCGCTGCCGGGCATCGTGATGCTCAGCAATCCCAAGGTAGGCGATACCTATCGTCAAGAGTACTACCCCGGAAAAGCCGAGGACATGGGAACGGTGGTTGCGGTCGGCAAGAAAATCACGGTTCGCCAAGGTGCATTCGAGGATTGCGTTCAAATACGGGATTGGAGTCGCATCAAGGAAGGCGAGGTCGAGCACAAATACTTCTGCGCAGGGGCAGGACTGCTGGTTCTCGAGGAAAAGGCGACGGAGCGACTCGAGCTTGTGACCCTCTCGGTGAAGTAGCCCGAGAACGTCGCACGCAAAAGTACGTGCGGCTCAATCAGACGAGGCGAGCTGACGTACGCGATAGACATCGACGAGGATGGCTTGCAACATGTTGTGCACGTTCATCCACAGAGCGGCCGCGTGCTCAAGGTCTCGCCGAAGATAGACGACTAGATATCAGCGAAGCGCCTCGGACAGGACGCGCCCTTCGCAGCCATTCGGCGGCCGCACGTTCAGAATGAAAGCGATCGTGCGGGCAAGGTCGACCACTTCGGAGTCGCCGTACTTCCCCGGGTTGATCCAGCTCGGCCCATACATCGCGAGCGGCACGTTGGTGTCGTATGACCACGGCGAACCATGCGTCGAGGCGTAGGTGGTCGGCTTGGCGAACAGGTACCAGTTCGGCTTGTTCATGATCGACGATGTCGCCGCTGATCTGCTGGTGCCAGGCGAGCGTCACCTGCCTTGCGAGCTTGGTCTGGGGCATCATGCCCTGTTCGAGCTGCGTGCGGGTGAAGACGGCCTCCACCCCCGGATAAGAGCGCAGGAACTCCTGGGCGGCATTCTCGACCTCCACCCGGTTGAGCTTGCGGGAACTCGACGAGCTTGTAATCGACGTAGAGGTTCGGGTTCCACCACGCGGTGATGTACTTGCCCTCGCCGAACTTGGCGGAGAGCGACGCGTTGACGGCATCGATCATCTTGTCCGGATCGATGCGCCCGGCGTCGAGCCGGCGGCTCACGCTGTATTCCGGAACATTCATGAAGCCGTGGTCCGACGGACAGCGTGATCAGCACGTTCTGCAGCCCGATGCGCTGGTCGAGATAGTCGAACAGCTCCGCGAAGACGCGATCGAGCCGGATCGGTTTGATCCTGCGACTGGCGGCTCTCGGGACCGAACAAGTGGTTCGACGTAGTCATGGCTGGTCCAGCTGATCGCCAGAATGTCGGGGGCGCCCGCCGGATTGCTGCCCAGGTTCTCTCCCTCGATGGCCGCCTTCACGAAATCGAGCGTGAGGAGATCGCCGAACGGCGTCCATATCATCGTATCGTAATAGGCCGGGTTCGGCTCCTTCGGATCGCCGGCGCTCGCGTGCGGGAACCGCGTGCCGAGACCTTTGTAGTTGGTGGACCAGGGTCGATTGTCCGGGACCGAGCGCGCGTAAGCCTCCTCCGGCAGCAGCGGCGTCCAGGACTGGCCGAAGTACTTGTTCTGCGGCTTGTTCGGCGTAGAACGCTTTCCACCATGCCGGATATTCGCTCATGTAGTAGTCGGACGTGATGAACCGGCCGGTCGCCGTGCTGTGCATGTAGGCGGTGCCGGATTGCCCCGCCAATCCGATGGAGGACCGGTCCTTGCCGGATATTGCGATCACCTTCGACTTGCCGTTGGCGTAGAGCAGCTCGTCGCCGACCGTCGTGACCTTCATGTTGAAGGGCGACGTCCCGGCATGCTGCGCGGTCGGCTCGTCGAGATATTTGTACCTGGCGTCCTCGGTCGAATAGAGCCGCTTGCCGGTCGTCTTGTCGATCCAGTCGTTGCCGACCACGCCGTGCTTATAGGGATGGGCGCACGACAACAGCGTGGCATGACCAACGCCGGTATAGGTCGTGGCGTGGCTGTAATGGTTGTTGCCGTACCAGGCGCCCTTGTCGAGCCAGAGCTTGAAGCCGCGCGCTGAATACTGATCATAGTACTTTACCAGTTGCTCCTGCGGAAACCCGTCGACGACCATGAACAGCACGAGCTTCGGCAGCGGCTTGCCGCCCGGGGCGCCGCTCTGCGCCGCGCGCCGGTTGCGCCATCAGCAACCCCGTGCAGGCTGCAACCATGCACCAAACGAGCCTTGCAGTTCGGCTTCATGATTCCCTCCCGAGGTTGCCTGGTTTTTTCCCGGCATTCGCAAGTTTTGCTCGGTCAGTATGGCGGTGTCTCGAGCTCAATGCAATATGACGATGTGCGCGTCCTGCTGATCCGTCTGGACTTGGCAGATGGGTTGCCGCGATGAGGGGCACGTATTGCGAGGAGCTCCGCTCTAGAACGCCACATTTTGAGCACTGGCGAAGGCGGCTGGTCGAATAAAGGCCGTCCTGACAGTGGGCTGACAAGCGGCGTCAGACTCCCGTCAGCCCCACTACGCAATACTGCGGTATGGGATACTGGGCAAAATTTCGTCTTGGGATCTCTGGCAAGGAGCGAATCAAGGAGTACAAGACAGCGCGAGAGGCCAGGGAGGCGGCTGCCCAATTCATGGGCCGGCATGGAGCACGCGGCTACGCGGAATATCTGGGCAGGGGCACGCGCCAGCAAGATAGATCGAACATAAAGTTTGTCTTAGCGCGCCGCAACGAGCGCGGCATACTCATCGTCGCGCATTATCAGACGCCAAACACTACCGAAGGCAAGCGCCGCTACCGCGTGGGCTTGTGGATTGATCCATCGACCAAGGGGATCCTCTCCGTTCAATTTTCGCTCGTCAGTCGGCACCGTGGAAGTCGTGAAGAGCAGCACCTCCCCGAGCAGCAGGAGATAGCCAGCGAGATAAGAGATATGTTCCTGAAGCTGCCGGCGTGGGAGCTCATTAGAAACAGACAGGCAGATTGGTTCACGGCGGTGTCGTCACAAGGCAAGATAATCCGATTGCCGAAGGGCTCGAGACGGCAACTGAGCGCAAAACCCACAGCAACGAAAGAAACCGACTCGAGGTGATCGGCCATTGTCTTTAGCGCGGTGCCATCGCCGCAAGGTGCGGGCGGATGATGTCGACCAGCCGATCGGACGAAGTCCCCGGCGGGGCAAAGCCCACATATTTGCCGCCGGCATCCACGAGAAAGATGAAACCGGTATGGTCGATTTCGGAACCGGCTCTCTTCGTTGGCTCAGCCTTCGAGTAATAGACCTTGTAGGCGAGCGCCACCTGCCGGATTTTCTTCGCATCGCCGGTCAGCCCGATCAGCCGCGGATGGAATAGCGCAACGTGGCCCTTGAGCTGCTCCGGCGTGTCCTTCTCGGGATCGACCGTTATGAACAGCGGCTGCACCGCGTCTCCGATGGCTCCGAGCTTGTCGACTGTTGCGGCGATCGCCTGCAGATCGATGGGGCACACGTCGGAGCAGAAGGTGAAGCCAAAGTAGATCACCAGGAACTTGCCGTGGAAGTCGGCGTCCGTGCGTCGCCGCCCGTTGTGATCCACAAGCGCGAATGCGCCGCCCACCGGCTCCTTGTTCCACATCACCGCATCCATGAGCGCGGCTGCGGACCGTTCCTCGGCATCTTGCGGCCACAACCACCAGCTGCCGACGGCGACTGCGATGCCGCCGGCAAAGGCTATGGCGAGCAGAGTCTTGTTCACCGCCCGATCGCTGCGTGCGTCCGGTCTAAGCGCCGAAGGTCACGCGGCTGCCGGTCGTCGCCTCCAGCAACTTGTCCGGCATTTGCGCGCGCACCGCCCGGATGAAATTGTCGCCGCTGCAGTGCATCGGGATGATCACGTCAGGATCCAGCGACTTGATCTCGGTCATGACCTGACTGAGATAGTCGGCGGTAGCCGGTCCCAGATGGAAGCCTCCCATGAGGGCGTGGATTTTCTGCACGCCGGAAACTTCCTGCGCCTGTCGTGCGGAGTTGACGATGCCGACGTGACCGCAGGAGCTGATCACCACCAGGCCGCGGTCCTTGACGTTGAAGCAGGTCGCGTGCTCGTGGATATGCTCGTCGGGCACGATCTTGCCCACCAGCTCGGAGGGCAGGTAGTGCCCTGCGTTGCAGCCGAGGCCGTCTTTCACGGCGAGCTCGACCTGCGTGTTCGGCAGCATTCGTTCTGCGCTGGTGCGTTTGATTTTCCCGGTGGTGAAAGCGTGGCCGACGACGACGGGATTCTCGGCCAGCACGGTCTTGATGTCGCGGGATGCGAGCTCGCGCCGGTCCAGCACACCGAACTCGGAGAGCTGGCCGGGCGCACCCGAGTAGCGCCTGCAGAAATTGTCCTCGCCGCCGGCGTAGAGCGTGAGCTCGGCCGGAAGTGCGCTGCGGTGCTTGTCGAGAAATCCCAACAGGCCGCCGTAGTGATCGAAGTGCCCGTGGCTCACGATCAGCGACTCGATCTTCTTCGGGTCGACGCCGACCATCTCCATGTTGTTGAGCAGGGCTTCGGGCGTATAGCCGAAGTCGAGCATTGCCGTGCGCTGCTCCACGGCGCGCCGTGATTCGAGAAGCAGCGACAGGCCCCACTGGTTATGCAAGGCCCGACGATAGTCAGGCGCGCGCGGGGCGGGCTCGATCTTGACGTTCTTGACCTGCCCCGGACGCAGGAACAGGTTGTATGAGCCGTCAATGAGCACACGGACCGCAAGCGTGTCTACCGCGGGGGCTTCGATCGGCGCCGCGCTCGAGATCTCGACGCAGCCGAACCCACCGGCCGCAGAAGCCGCAGCGAACGCCGCCGACGCCTTCAGGAAATCGCGTCTCCTGAGCTCCGTCATGTCAGCCTCCGTTTTGAAAAGAACGTGTCTCAAAGGATGATCCTTGCACGCTTCGATGTCGAGTCCAAAGAGCAGAAGGCAAAGCCCCAAAGGGAGAGGTCACGAGCGGCGCGGCCGCCGTCGCCCGATGGCGATGTCGCTGCGTCTCATGTGTCGCAGCAGCAACTAAAGCCGCTCCTCGAGGAAGCGGATCAGGCGCGGCGCCATGAAGCCGGAATAGCTCCCCGGCTCCTCGATCGGGTCGCTCAGCCAGTAGTGCGGCGCACCCTGCACGATGCAGGTGCGCACGAAGAAATTCGCCTGCTTCAATCGCATCAGGAACACGTCGGTCTGCGCGCGCCGGTCGACCAGATCGTCCTCGGTGCCGACGGCGAGAAAAACGCCGATCGCGTTATTGGCGAAGGTCGCATAGTTGATCGGCGAGGCATCGAAATAGAGCCGCGGATCGTCCATCGGCGCCGCGCCCATGAAATTCTCGATGTTGTTCTCGCGCGGGCTCTGCAGCTGATAGCGCTGCCACATCTGCGCGAGATCGTAGACGCCGTAGACGCCGACCAGCGCCTTGACCCTGGTGCTCACCGTGGCATGCGCGATCGTTCGGGATAGGCGCCCTTGAATGCCGGGCTCATGCCCGCCGAGCGCCGCCAGCGCCGCAAGGTGCGCGCCTGCCGATGCCCCGAACAAGCCGATGCGCTCGGGATCGACCTTGAGGTCGCCGGCACCGGCACGCACGAACTGCACGGCCGCAAGCACGTCGTTGACGGCCTGCGGAAACATCTTCTCGCCCTTCTTCGCCAGCCGGTAGCTGATCGCGAACAGCACGTATCCGCGCTCGGCGAGATAGGGACCCCAGAACTGGAAGGCGCTGCGCGCGCCCGCCTGCCATCCGCCGCCGTGCACGGCGACGAGCGCCGGAAACCGGCCGGCTGCCCGCCGGCATATAGAGGTCGCCGAGCAGCGAGACGCCGTCATGACTGGCGTAGGCGACCCCGGTCCGGGTTTCGACCTGTTGCGGCTCCGGCATTCATGTCCCCCGTCTTATCTCGCAGCTCGCGCGACGATCACGCCCGGGCGTAGCGGCCGCGCTCGAAGAAGCGGTCCTTGTCCGTCGTCGGAGGCGGTTTCGCGGTTCGACTTGATCACCGCGACCTTGGCGAGCGCAGCCTTCACCGCCGGCCGCTCGTTGATGGCATCGAACCAGCGCGCGACATTGGGATGGTCGTCCCACTTCACGCCCTGGGCGTCGTGGTTGCGCGTCCATGGGAAGGTCGCGATGTCGGCGATCGGAATAGTCCTGGCCGCCGAGATAAGGCACCTTTGCGAGGCGCTGCTCGAGCAGCTCATAGAGCCGCTTCAATTCCGAGGTGTAGCGGGCCATCGAATAGTCGCTGCCGGTCTTCGGCGCGAACAGCTTGAAATGGGTCCATTGGCCGAACATCGGTCCGACGCTGGTGAGCTGGATCATCAGCCACTGGATCACCTCGTATTTCCTGGCGGTGTCGGTGGGCAGAAACTTTCCGGTCTTCTCGGCGAGATAGAGCAGGATCGCACCCGACTCGATCACCGTGTATGGCCTGCCGCCGGGACCGTCATGATCGACGATGGTCGGGATCTTGCCGTTCGGATTGATGCTGGAGAAAGTCCGGCTTGAAACTGGTCGCCCTTCCAGACGTCGACGAAGTGCTCCTTGTAAGGAAGCCCGCATTCTTCGAGCATGATGTAGATCTTCTGCACGTTGGGACTGGTGAGCGCGTAGAAATCGATCATGGAGCCTGGCCTTTGCTGTGCGGAGAAGGCGGCAACGGTAACGAGCGGCACCGCCCGGGGCAAGCACCGGAGATTTCGTAGCCCGGATGGAGCGCAAGCGTAATCCGGGACTCTCGCCGTGCCCCGCATTCCGCTGTCGCTCCATGCGGGCTACGGCGCGACCGCGCTGCACTCCTTTTTCGCTCGGCGCGATGGATGTAGAGTGAGCGGAAGCAGCGGCTCGCAGATCCGGAGGCCGGCAGTGAATGTTGCGGAAGGGAAGCGTCTGACCGGCCGCATCGCGGCCGAGCAGATCAAGCTGATGGCGGTCCCGCGCCCGCCGCAAGGCGTGGTCGAGCGCTTCATGGCGCTCGGCGATCCGACCGGCATCATCTCCGACACCATGGACGAGCTCGGCATCCCGTGCGGCGTCGTCGGCGCCTCGGTGCTCAAGCCGACCATCGCCGGCACGACCATCGTCGGGCCGGCGCTCACCGTGCGCAACATCCTGCAGCGCATCGACCCGCTCGCCGGCGCGCGCGACCACGTCAACCGGATGGCGGAATTCGAGGCGCATAATCTGGCGCAGCCCGGCGACGTGCTGGTGATCCAGGGCGTGGCGAACGTCTCCAACATGGGCGGCATCTCGGCGCAGACCGGCAAGCGTCAGGGCGAGGCGGGAGCGATCGTGCAGGGCGGCGTGCGCGACATCGCGCATTCGCGCGCGCTCGGCTATCCGATCTGGGCGAGCGACATCACGCCGGTGACCGGCAAATGGCGGCTCGAGACGGTGGAGATCAACGGCCCCATCCAGATCGGAGAGGTTCGGGTGGCGGCCGGCGACCTCGTGGTCGCCGACGACACCGGCGTCTGCTTCATTCCGCGCGACATGGTGCTCGAAGTGCTCGAAGCCGCCGAGCAGAAGGCGAAGGCCGAAGCGATCCGCTGCAAGGCGATCGACGACGGCGTGCCGGTGCCCGATATTGCGCGCGCGACCTACGGGCGAGAACGCAGACCTAAGTAGCGTGCGAAAGGTGCACGAGCGCTTGTCAGCGCTCCGAGCGACGCGTCAGGTCCCGCTCTTCGCCGTCGGGTTTGCGACCGTGGCGATCTTGGTCGCGGTGTGCATGTGGCCGTCCCAGCGCTTGGCGAAGGGCGCACGAAATGTCGAACTGGTCGAGCACGCGCGCGACGATGTGATTGACGATGTCGTCGACCGTCTGCGGATGGTTGTAGAAGGCCGGCATCGGCGGCACGATCGACACCCCCATGCGCGCCAGCTTGAGCATGTTCTCGAGATGCACCTCGGACAGCGGCGTCTCGCGCACCACCAGCACCAGCCTGCGGCGTTCCTTGAGCACGACGTCGGCGGCGCGGTGCACGAGGTGCTCGCCGTAGCCATTGGCGATGCCGGCGAGCGTGCGCACCGAGCAGGGCATCACCACCATGCCTTCGGTCTTGAACGAGCCGGACGAGATCGACGCGCCCATGTCGCCCTGGCTGTGCACGACGGTGGCGAGGGCGCGCACCTGCTCGACGGTGTAGCGGGTCTCGTGCTCGAGCGTGCGCTGCGCCCATTTGCTGATGATGAGATGGCTCTCGATGTCGCTCGCCTTGAGCGCCTCCAGCATCCGCACGCCGAAAATGGCGCCGGTCGAGCCGGTCATGCCGATGATGAGACGCCGCATCAGGTTGCTCCGCGATGGCCGAGACGGTGGCCAGGACCGACAGAAAAGGCACGAAAATCGCGGGCTTGCAAGCGCGTCCGCTCGACAAAGAATTCTCATCGCAGGACTCCCCCGCAACCCGCCGAGAAAGAAATTTTCAACAGTCGACGACGACCGCGGCTGACGATCATACGGCAACTCTCGTTCTCCCCTTGAAAACCGAAGCGCTTGGGATTACTCATTGCCATGCCAACCGTCATGAGGTTCGATTTTCTCCCGTCAACGCGTGACCAGGATGCGGAAGATGCTCGATCGAACCGTTCCGATTCTCTGCCGCGAATGGAGGAGGATTCATGGCCAAGCATGATGAATTCACTGCGGCAACCCGACGTGGCGCCGAACGCCGCGCGGTCGGGCCGGTCGCCGTTTCAGCACGCTACGATCGGCGGCGCGGACGTATCGTCGTGAACCTCGATACCGGCCTGGAGTTGGCATTTCCTCCTCAGCTTGCGCAAGGGCTGGAAAACGCTGCCTCGGCCGACCTCGCCGACATCAAGATCAGCCCTTCTGGGTTCGGGATTTACTTTCCCAGGCTCGACGCCCATCTTTATCTGCCTGGCCTGGTGCAGGGCGTGTTCGGCTCCAAACGGTGGATGGCGGCTCAACTCGGCGCTGCCGGCGGAAAGACGCGTAGTGCCGGCAAATCAGCCGCCGCGCGCGTCAACGGCCGGCAGGGCGGACGTCCCCGCAAGGTTGCTGCGAGGTGAAGCAGCGAAACTGAGACCAATCCGGCGCGCAAAGCGTCGCGGGCTTGCAAGCGATCAGTCGAACACGCCGCGCTGCCGATAGGTCTCGTATTCCGCTTCGCGTCAATCCCACGAGATCGCGAAACACGAAGTCGTTGTCGGCGCCGACGCAAGGCGCCGGCCCGACGATATCGCCGGGAGCCTCGGCGAGATCGAAGCCGGGATAGCAATAAGCGTGATCCCCCATCTCGGGATGACGCCGCACGCGGAACTGGCGGCGCGCCAGCAGTTGCGGGTCCGAGAACAAGCCCGCCATGGTGACGACCGGATAGGCGCGCGATGCCGGCGGCCTGCAGGAATTGCGCGGCTGCCTCGGCGCGTCTGCCCGGCGGTCCACGCGGACATGATGGCGTCGAGCTCTTGCCTGTTGGTGCGGCGCGCCGCGCCGAAGCGAAGCGGGGGTCGCGCGCGAGCTTCGGCCGTCGCCGGTCGCCTTGGCCAGCGACCGCGAACTCCGCGTCCGACCAGCACGACAGCGCCAGCCACTCGCCGTCGCTGCACCGGTATGCGCCGTGCGGCATCGCTTCCGGGATCGTCGTTGCCGCAGCGCTGGGCGAGCCGGCCGTTGGCGAAAAAATCCGTCATGGCGGCGCCCATGAAGGTCAGGCCGCATTCGTATTGCGACAGGTCGACGCAAGCGCCCTTGCCGGTCCGCCGGCTGCGGATCACCGCCGCGAGCGCGGCCGAGGCGCCGAGCGTCGATGCGATGTAGTCGATGTAAGGCCCGTAGAGCAGCATCGGCGGGCCGTCCGGGGCACCGGTCATCCCGCACATGCCGGCGAGCGCGGAGAGCTGCGAGCCGAAGCCGGGCTGGTCGGCGCGCGGCCCGGTCTGGCCCATGTTGCAGGTCGACAGCATCACCAGCCGCGGGTTGAGCTTCGCCAGCGCAGGGAAGCCGAGACCGAGACGCTCCATCACGCCGGGCCGCATGTTCTCGATGATGAGATCGCACCATTGCGCCATGCGGCGTGCGAGCGCCACGCCGTCGGGCTTCTTGAGATCGACGGTGACGCTGTATTTCGAGTCGTTGAAGAAGGCGAAGCAGCCGCTGCGGTTGTATCCGGGGCGATTGTCCTTGAACGGCGGATACTGGATGCGAAAGCCGTCCGGCCGGTCACGCAACTCCACATGGATGACGGCGGCTCCGAAATTGCCCAGCAGCTTGCCGATATGCGGGCCGGCGGCATAGCCGCCGAATTCGAGGACCTTGAGATCCCCGAGCGCTTGCGCGACCGCGGTCACGGCTGTCCCCTCCGCCCGCTCTCGGCAGCTGGCGCAGGTGCCGACTGCGCGTCGTCTGCGGTGGCCACGCGCGCAAGCGGCCTTCGCCGCGACGGAACCGGCTCGCCGCGAACGGCGCGCCGGGACGGTGGCGCAACGGCGGCCGCTCGCCGTCGATCACGGCAAAGCTGCCGCAAAAGCGCGCTTGCGAACCAGCGACGCGTCTGGAAGAACCCGCGCGCCTCGAGCTGCGGATCGCTGGCGATATCGGCCACCGTGGAGACCGGATAGCCGAGCATCTCCCGGCGGTGACCCTCGGTCAGGAACTCGCGCTTGGTGAGGCCGGCGAAGAACTTCGAGCACCGGCGCCTCGATGGCGTCGACCTCGGCCTGGTCGGCCTTGGTCGGGTCCCAGGTCTTCCAGTCGATCTGCGGCGAGCGCGCCGAGCTCGGCGCCGCGCTCGCGCATCCAGGCCATGCAGTTGCTCGTTGGTGCGCCGCCCCGCCACGCCGCCATAGAAGATGAAATTGATGTAGCCGTCGCGGCACGGCCAGAACACCCGATAGCGCGCGCCCTTGATCGAGCGCCCGGTCATGAAGGCACCGGCGCGCGTCGGCTCGACGCCGACGAGATCGACGAAGGCCGGTGCATGCGACAGCGCCGTCACCACGCGAGGCTTGCGCGGAGACATCGACCAGATCGCCGCGGCCGGTGGCACTTGCGATTGTAGAGCGCAACGAGCGCGCCGACCGCCGCCTGCGACCCGGCCCAGCCGTAGGATTGCGGCTCGCTCACCCGCACCGGCATGCCGTCTGGCTCGCCCGCCAGCGCCATCGCGCCGCCGGCAGCCATCAGCTCGAGGTCGCTCGCCTTCCATCGGCGGCGCGGACCGACGCCGCCGAACGGCCGATCGCCACCACGACCAGGCGCGGATAATGCGTCCGCAGCTCATCGGGATCGAGACGCGCCGCCGAAAGTGCGATAATTCCGGCGTGAGCAGGCAGATGTCGGCGGCGTGCAGCAGTTGCTCGATCTGCGACCTGATCGGCGGCATTGGCCGGATCGAGCTCGAGCACGCGCTTGTTGACATTGAAGGCACGCCAATCCGCCCGGTCGCGGTCGCTGCCGGGCGGCTCGAGCTTGATCACGTCGGCGCCGAGATCGGCGAGGACGCGGCCGGCGAGCCAGCCGAGCCGGTCCGTCGCATCGACGATCACGACATCCGAGAGGAGCATGGCAGACAGAAAGTCCTGCGAAGATTTTCGCGTGTCCCGGGCGCAGCGCAACGCCCCCACCCTGCCCTCCCCCGCTTGCGGGGGGGGAGGGAGGGGATCCTCAGCGCCCGGTGCGGGCGAGCGAGTGGACCCAACCCACCATGCGCGACCGGGCGTTCTCGATGTCCTTCTTGCTGAAGAAGTCCTCCGGCTTGACCCGGTCGACCGGATAGACCGGCCGCAGGAAGTCGCTCTCGTAGCCGAACGGCACCGTGGCATCGATGCCCATGCCGCCCTCGAAATTGGTGTTGGAGGCGGTCCATTGCTTCTCGCCCGCGGTCATGCGCTCGGCCGGCATGAAGGTCTGGCCGCGGCCGCCCGGGATCGGATTGAGGATGTCGGCGCGCGGATTCACGCGCGTGGTCAGGCACCACATGATGTCGTCCATGGAATAGGGATCGACGTCCTCGCTCACCGCGATCGCCAGCCGCATGCCCTGCGAGCACGAAAGCGCCGCCGCCATGAAGTTGCGCTGCCAGCCCTCGTCGAGCTGGTGGCGCTTCTTCACCTGGATGATGCAGCCGCCCCAGTCGGTCATGCAGTATGGGATCACCACATTCTGCACGATGCCGGGCTGCAGCCGCTCGCACAGCTCGTAGAGCGCCGCCTCGCGCACCGTGGTGTCGATGTTGTGGTCGTCGAGCGTATGGACGCCGAGCGCGAAGATGATCGGCTTGCTCTTGGGATCGCGCATGGTGATGCCGGTCACATGGAAGGTCGGGGCCTTGTAGGCCTTGCCCATGTAGCCCGCCCATTCCGGATGGAAGTGGAAGCGGCCCTGCACCCCGGCGTCCTCCGATTCCTTGGTCTCGAACCGGCGGTCGCGCGGATTGACGTAGCCTTCCAGCACCAGTTCGCAATCCGCCAGCGCCATGGCGTTGACGGTGCGCGCCTTGACCAGCCGCATCGGCGTGCCCTGCACCGCGCCGGCGATGCCGATCTCGTCGCAGCCCATCGGCAGCACGGCGTAATCGAAGCCCGCGCCCGCGAGCAGCGTGCAAGCCGGCGGCACCCCGAAGCACATGGTGATCGGGACCGGCTGATCCGACTTGTAGTACTTGTTCACGACCTGCCACATGTGCGAGCCGGGCGAGATCTGGAACGTGCCGACATTGCCCCAGCGGAAATTCATGCGGTTGTAGCCGAGGTCGGAGCCGCCATCGAACTCGGGCCCGGTCACGCAGCGGATGCCGGAGCCGACGGTCAGCTCGGGCTCGTAGGTGGTATGCCGGATCGCCACCATGTGCTCGTTGACGTCCTTCGGCGCCTTGATGACGTGCTCCTGGCACGGCGCCTCATCCTGCGGGATCTCGACCGACTTGAGCGGATGGCCGAGCGCATAGGCGAGCTTCTTGACCCGCTCGGCATCGGTCTGCCAGCCGAACATCTTGTTGATCACCTTCATGTCGCCGAACAGGTTGGTGAGCACGCGGTGATTGGGCTTGCCCTTGACGTTGCGAAACAGCACCGGACAACCGCCGTCCATGTGCTTCTGCAGGCCGGTGACCTCGAGGTCGGGGTCGACGGCCTTGTCGGTCTCGATCAGATCGCCCTGCTCGCGCAGCCAGTCGAGCGCGGTGCGCAGGTCGAAAGCATGATGCTCTTGCGCGGCGGCGGGTTTTTCCTTGCGCATTGCCTTCTGCATGGCTGTGAAGCTCCATCCATCTGGGGCGGATGACAGAGATCCGCCTGCCGTTCGTCAGAAATTCGAAATCCGGCTGGACCGCGCGCCGGCTGTTATTTCAGAGGGCGCCGGAGGCCCGCAGGTTCCATTACATAGATTTCTAAGTATTATGTGCCTTGGAATTGAAACCGTGTCAACGCCGGTGCGGTCGCCGGATCGTTACGACGTGGCGCAGCGATGCGTCACGCGCGGTTGCAGATCGAGGAGAGATGCGCGTGCCAGTGCGCCGAAGCAGCACCGCCGGCAAGCGCCCCGACGGCAAGGCGCAGTTCCCGCCGGCCGAAAGCTCGGGCTATCTCGTGCGCGATGCCCATCGCGCGTTCCAGCGCCTGCTGGAGAGGCGCATTGCGCCTCACGGCGTCACCCGCGGGCAATGGTATTTTCTGCGCGTGCTGTGGACCGAGGACGGCCTTTCCCAGCGCGAGCTCTCCACGCGGGTCGGGATGATGGAACCGACCACCGTCATCGCGCTCCGCAGCATGGAAAAGTCCGGGCTGATCCGCCGGGTGCGCAGCTCCGACGACAAGCGCCGTTCCCAGGTATGGCTGACATCCAAGGGCCAGCGCATGCGCAATGAGCTGTTGGCGCTGGCGCGCGGCATCACCGATCAGTCGGAAGCCGGCATCACCAGCGACGACCTCGCCGTGTTCCAGCGGGTTATTACAAGGATGACGGCGAATCTGGACCGGATCAAGAAGTAAGCATCCCCCTGCAGAGCCGGGGGATGCTTACTTGCGCGGCGGAATGCGGATCAGGTCGGCGAGCTGCTCCTTGGTCAGCGGGGCCGTGGTGAACTTCAAGCTGACGGCGTCGGGAACGATTTCGTCGAGCCCGGTGATCTCGTCGGGCGATAGCGAAGCCTTGGGGAAATAGCCGTCGCGAATGCGTTTCGCCTTGGCCTCGCTGATGCCGGCGAACTCGGCATAGGTCTTCAGCGCCGCCGGAATCCGAATACATCCAATCGATGGTCTCGCGGTAGGCTTTCATGTAGCGATCGATCACGTCCTTGCGGCTCTGCAAGGTCTGCGTGTTGGTGATCAGAAGACGAACAGTCTGTCCCTTGAACAAGGTGTCGTTGCCGGTGGCAATCTGGCGGATCTCGTTGCGGTCGAGCTGATCGAGGCCGATCGGCGGCGCCGACCATCCGACATCGACCTGTCCGGACATCACTGCCGTCAGCGTCGCGGGAGGACCGCCGGTCGCAGTCGCCTTGGCGGTCGTGAGCCCGTATTGCCTGATGAAGGCGGTGGCGACACCGTGGGTGGAGGATCCGTTGGTCGAATAGGCGATAGTCTTGCCGTTGAAGTCCTTGATGGTGTTGATCGGCAAGTCGGCCTTCACATACCAGAACAAATCGCCGGCGCCGGTGATCTCGGCGCCGATGACGCGGACCGGCGCGCCCTTCGAATAGGCGCTCAGCACGCCCATGATGCCGACGCCGACACCGATCTCGACGCTGCCGGAAATCACCGCCTGCTGAGTCTCGCCGGCACCCTGGGTATAGAGAAGCTCCAGCGTCAGACCATGCTTCTTGAAGATGCCGGCGCGCTGGCCAACGTCGGATATCGCCGTGTCCCACAGTCCCCGCTGTCCGACCGCGAGCCGCAACGTGTCCTGGGCGAGCACGGAACCCGTCGTGGCCGCCGCCGCAACCAAGCCCGTAAACAGCCATGCGGCAATTTTCCTCATGAGGGCATCCTCCGGCGCTTTCCAAGCCTGAGTTTAGTGAGCGTCCGTAGATGATTTCAAGGTGCAGGCCAAGCGTGATCGGCCGCCTGCGGCATCAAGGCGTGCGGCTCTGCGCGTTCCAGTAGCGCTCGAGATTGGCGATCAAGGCCGGGCTGAAATGGCAATAGGCCTGCTCGCGCGCATAGACGGCGAAATAGGAGCGGAAGGCATCCAACGGTTCCTGCGTCACGCGGAACGCGCGCCGGTTTCCGGCCGCGCTGACGACGCCGGAGCTGGTCAGTCCGGCAACGACGCGCTCGATCGCGGAATCCATCTCGCCCGGCTCGACGATCTCGTCGCAGATCAGACGCCCTTCCGCGCTGTCGCAGTCCAGCCGCCGCTCGTACTGGATCGCCTGCCGGGCGATGCGGTCGCCGGTGAAGCGCGGCAGTCGCATGTTCGCGGCACCGGGAATGATTCCTTCCTTGCGGGCCGGCAAGGTCAGGAACGCGTCGCGCTCCGCCAGCACGTAATCCATCACCAGCAGAGCCTGGCAATGGCCGCCGATCGCGAACGCTTCGACCGCCGCGATCCATGGTTTCTCGATCGACCTGCCGCCGAATTCGTCGGGCGGCGCATCGTCGGCAAAGGCCAGCCCGCGATAGATCTTGTTCACGTAGCCGAGATCGCGCTGGAGATACCACACGAACGGTATCCGGCCATGATAGAGGTGGGTCAGATTGATCCCGGCGCCGAATACCCGGCGGCCCTTGTATTTCGGATGCTCCACCACCGCGCCGCGCATGACGGCAATCTCGATTGCGGGATCGAGCAGCGCGAGATCGACGCAGATTTCCACGCCGTCGAGCGTGCCCTGGTCCTCGGCGTTGAGAAAGCGCGGATTGCTCTGCGTCACCACCGCGGCCTTGCCGCCGGCGTTGGATCGACGCGCCGTTGCATTCCACCTTGCCGTCCCGCTGGAACTGCGGCAGCAGCGCCTGCGCATCCGCTCTGGGCAACAGCATGGCGTGGCAGAGGTGGCGGCCGGAACGCTCGCTGCCGAGCACCGCCGACAGGAACAGTCCCTGGTCGATCTCGAGGCCGCTCTTGTCACCCTGCACGCAATCGGCCTCGGCAGCGATCTCCTGCGGCGCCCGGAACCAGCCCCGGCACTACGCCCGCGGCCCTCGTCACCAACTCCTCCACCCGCACGAAGCGTGACCGCCGAACGGTGAGTGCGTCATAGACGGCGTCGCCGTGGCTGCGCAGAAACCGCACCCGTGCCGCACGCGCCCTGTCGTCTATGATCGAAGCGGCGTCGCGCTCGCCTTCGTTGCGGCGTGCTTTCTGCGGCAGCCGGCCCAGCAGACGCGCCGCCCTGGTCCAGTACCTGGAGAACTTGTTGCGATCGGCGGAGAAGTCTGTGGTCTCGCCCGGCTCGGCCTGCTGCCAGTCCCGCACATCGCGGGCGGACAAGCCCGCTGCGGCGAGACGCCTGGCGGCCGCCGTTTCGGTCTCGCGCGTGGTCATCGTCGCACTCCTTGTCGCCCCTTATAGGGCGCGGCCGGCCATCAATGAAGGCGCATCGCTTGCGTGCGGGCAACCGAGCGATTTCAATTCCCCGGCCGGCACGGCTCGGGTGCCCGCGTTCGCCCGACGCGAGAGCCGATGTTCTTCGCCGGTTTTTCCGCTATACGGCCATGAGGAGAAGCAAGCGATGAAGCCGAGCCTTTGCCCGGGCGCGTCCCGGGTCAACCGCTTTGTTGTCGACCGTGGGCGTACGATCGGCTTCATGGGCGAGGAAGCGCGCACCTATGGAACGCCTTCCATGATCCTCGATATCGAGCATACCTGCCGCGAGCTCGTCATCGAGCACGCCGGTCCCGGGGAGGATTCGGTCGGAATGGAGGTCGCGGTCAAGCATCTCGCGCCGACCCTCATGGGCATGACGGTGGAGATCACGGTGCGGGTGGTAGGGGTGGAAGGCCGCAAGGTATTCTTCGAGACGGCGGTCAAGGACGAGCTCGAGGAAGTCGGGGTCGGCAGCCACACACGCTTCGTCGTCGACAAGGCCAAGACCCTCGAGCGGATCAAGGCCAAGGCTGCACGGCGGGCGGCGCAAGCCGGGTGACCGGGCATGCCGGACGCTTTCATGTTCGATCGCGCTGCCGAGACCATGCCGCGGGAGGCGCTCGCAGACCTGCAGCTCAGCCGCCTGCGACAGACCCTGGAGCGGACCCATGCCAAGGTCCCGCATGTCCGAAGAAAGCTCGATGCCGCCGGCGTGCGCCCCGACCAGATCAAGACGCTTGCCGATATCGCCCGCATCCCGTTCTCGGTGAAGGCCGACCTGCGCGACAACTTCCCGTTTGGTCTGTTCGCGGTGCCGCGGGAAGAGCTGCATACGGCTGCACGCCTCCTCGGGGACCACCGGCCAGCCCACCGTGGTGGGCTACACCAGGGGCGATCTCGATCTCTGGTCGGACTTGATGGCGCGTTCGCTTGCCTGCATGGGAGCGCGGCCCGGCGACATCTTTCACAACGCCTATGGCTACGGGCTTTTCACCGGCGGGCTGGGCTTCCACTACGGCGCCGAACGGCTCGGACTGACCACGGTGCCGGTGTCGGGCGGAGCCACCGAGCGGCAGGTAGCGCTCATCCGTGACCTCGGTCCGCGGATACTCGGAGCGACGCCGTCCTATGCCCTCAACATCGCCGAGGTCGCGCAAGCCATGGGCGTCGATCTGCGCAAGCTTTCGCTGCGCTACGGCTGCTTCGGCGCCGAGCCCTGGAGCGAGGCGATGCGCAACGACCTCGAGGCCAGGTTCGGCATCAAGGCGCAGGACACCTACGGCTTGTCGGAGATCATCGGCCCGGGGGTGGCGAGCGAATGTCACCAGGTGCAGAGCGGCCTGCACCTCTGGGAGGATCATTTTTATTGCGAGGTCATCGATCCCGACAGCATGGAGGTGCTGCCGACCGGCGCTACCGGGGAGCTGGTGCTCACGACCCTCACCAAGGAGGCGCTGCCGATGCTGCGCTATCGCACCCGCGACATCACCCGGCTCATCGACGAACCTTGCGTCTGCGGGCGTACCCATCGCCGGATGATGCGCATGATGGGGCGCAGCGACGACATGCTGATCATCCGCGGGGTCAACGTCTATCCGTCGCAAGTCGAGGCTTTCCTGGTCGGCTTTCCCGGCTTGGCGCCGCATTATCAGATCGTGCTCACGCGCGAGGGGGTCATGGACGCCGTCACGATCGAGGTGGAGCTCGCGAGCCCGGCGCCGCTCGACGAAGCATTCGTCGCCAAGCTCGGCACCGACGTGCGCAACCACCTCAAGACGATGGTGGGCGTCACCTGCGATATCGCGCTCAAGGCGCCCGGGGAGGTTCCGCGCTCCCAGGGCAAGGCGGTGCGCGTGAAGGATCTGCGGCAAGATGAACAGCCTTGAGCGCCCCTGATGACCGAGGAGCAACTGATCCTGGTCGACGAAGGCAACCGCGCCATCGGCCGCGACGGAAAGACCGCCGTCCACCGCGCCGGTCTGTTGCATCGCGCATTCTCCATCTTCATCGTCGACGATCGCGGACGTATCGTGCTCCAGCAGCGCAATCCGAAGAAATATCACTCCGGCGGCCTGTGGGCGAATTCCTGCTGCGGACATCCCCGACCGGGGGAGCGCACCTTGGCCGCGGCAAACCGGCGGCTCGACGAAGAGCTCGGCGTGAGAAGCATTTTGACATTCGGGTTTTTCGCCCGCTATCGGACCGAGCTCGACAACGGCATGCACGAGAATGAGCTCGTCTACGTTTATTTCGGTCGCCTCAAATCGGAGCCGCGGCCCCATCCTGACGAGGTTGTCGACGTCACGCTGCTGCCATTCGAAGAAATTTTCCGGCGCATCGAGCGCGACCCGGATTCATTCACCGTCTGGCTCAGGCACTATTTTCGCAATCATGGCACGGAGATCGCGCGGCTGGCAAAGCAGGCAGCCCGCAGCCCGACCATCTGACGCGGCGACGGTGCCGCTCCCCCGGCTCCGCAAGCCGCGCATTGATCGGCGAGCCTTGACAGCCCAGACATGGAGCGCGACGCTGGACATGCATGCGGTAGATGCTCATTCCGCGTGCAAGAGCTGCTCGAAGCACGAACAATCGTCCCGACAGGGGGAAACACATGAATCCAATCCGAACGGCATTGGTAATCGCCGGCGTGTGCGCGCTGGCGATCTCATTGACCGAGGCGGGGTCGGCGCAAGAGGTCAAGCAGGAGACGCGACCGCAAGCGGCGAAACCCGCGATCACGCCCGGCAACGTGACCCAGGAGATGCTCAACCGCGCCGCCAGCGATCGCAACAATTTCCTGCATACCAACGGCGACTACACGCAGAAGCGTTATCACCCCGCGGCACAAATCAATGCCTCGAACGTACGGCGCCTGCGTCCAGCCTGGATTTTTCAGACGGACGTCAAGGAATTGATGGAAACCTCGCCCATCGTCGTGAACGGCGTCATGTATGTCACAACCTCGTTCAGCCAGGTCTACGCGCTCAATGCGCAGACCGGCGAGCAATTGTGGTATTACAAGCATGCGCTCGGGCCCATTACGACCTACTGCTGCGGGCCGAACAATCGCGGCGTCGCGGTCTACGACGACAAGGTCTATCTGGGCACTCTCGATTCGAAGCTGGTGGCGCTCGACGCCAAGACCGGCAACAAGGTCTGGCAGTCGGACATCGCCGATCCGGAGCTCGGCTACAGCGAAACCATGGCGCCGAGCGTCGCCAAAGGCAAAGTCCTCATCGGTACCAACGGTGGCGAATACGGCATCCGTGGCTTCGTCAAGGCCTATGACGCCAAGGACGGCAAGCTGCTCTGGACCTTCCACACCATCCCGGAGGATTCAGTCGGCGTATGGGCGGAAAAAGATGCCACCGGCCGCCACATGCACCGAAACATTGCGGCGGAGAAGGAGCAGCTCGCCAAGACCGGCGATCCCTACAAGACGCTCGGCGGCGGCGTATGGCAGAACCCCGCGGTGGATCTCGCCACCAATCGCATCTATTTCGTGGTCGGCAACCCGTCACCGGACCTCGATGGCTCGCTTCGCCCCGGCGACAACCTCTACACCAACTCGCTGGTTTCCGTTGATCTCGACACCGGCAAGTATGTCTGTCACTTCCAGTACATCGCACACGATGTCTGGGATCTCGACGCGGTCAGCCCACCAATTCTCCTCGACGTGCGCGACAAGAGCGGCCGGGTCGTCCCTGGTCTGCTCCATGGCGGCAAGACCGGGCATGTCTACGTCCATGACCGCAGGGACTGCAGCCTGATCCGCTTCTCCGACGCCATGGTTCCGCAGGAGAACATGTGGACGCTGCCGACGGCGGAAGGCGCACGCATGCTGCCCGGGGCAAATGGCGGGGTCGAGTGGTCCCCCATGGCGATCAATCCACAGCTCGGGTTGACCTACGCGATCAACCTGCACCAGCCGATGACCTATCAGGTGCAGAGCACGCCTTATCCCGGCGGCAAGCTGTGGCTCGGGGGTGCCTTCAAGGTGATCCCGACCGAGGAGCAGTGGGGCAACATTTCCGCCGTCGACTACAACACCGGCAAGATACGCTGGCAGGTAAAAACCCCGCAGCCGATGATCGGCGGCGTTCTCGCCACCGCCGGCGGACTGGTCTTCACCGGCGAAGGCAATGGCCGGTTTCGCGCCTACGACGCCCGCAATGGCAACGTGTTGTGGACGTTCCACGCCGGCGCCGGCGTCAACGCACCGCCATCGTCCTATACCGTCGGCGGAAAGCAATTCATCGTGGTGGCCGCCGGCGGCAACGTCCAGCTCGACTACAAGCGTGGCAACGCCATCATCGCCTTTACCGTGGATTGAATTGCACCTGGGAGATCGCGCGAGGCGTATCGGACCAGGCTGGATGCTGACACTCATTGTCGTCCTTGCAACGTTGCTGCTTCCGGCTGCTGCACGGGCGCAAACGATCGAGGACAAAGCGCAGGTTTGCGTGGCCTGCCATGGCGAGGACGGCATTCCACAGCAGAAGGCCATGCCGATCATCTGGGGGCAGCACCAGGGCTACAACTATCTGCAGCTGCGCGATTTCAAGAGCGGGGTACGCAAGAGCGACATCATGACTCCACTCGCACAATCCATGGAGCGCGACGACATGCTGGCGATGGCGCTCTATTTCTCCAAGAAGCGCTGGCCGGATCTGCGGCAGGCGCCGGCGCCGCCGGATGTCACAGAACGTGCGGTGCGGGCCAATGTTGCGCTCGGATGCACCGGCTGTCATCAGGCCGGATACCTCGGCGAAGGCACCCAGCCCCGTGTCGCAGGGCAGACCAGGGAATATCTCCATCAGTCGATGATCGACTTTCGCAGCAGGACGCGCGGCAACAATCCAGGCATGTCCGACCTGATGCTGGCGATCTCGGAAGATGATATCGCAGCACTGGCGCAATACATGGCCGGGCTGAGATAGCGAAATGCCGTAAAGTGCAAGAGCCGCGGGTTACCTGGCCAGGAGCTTTTCGCGTACGGTGGCGTGCGTCGCGAGATCGACGGCGCGCTTGCCGCGCCCATCCTTGATGCCGCGATCGGCTCCGTGCGCGAGCAGGGCTTCGACGATCTCGGCATGGCCGAACTCGGCCGCGGTCATCAGGGCAGTGCGGCCTCGATTGTCGACAGCATCGATCGGCGCACCGGCATCGAGCAGGAGCGCGACGACGTCGAGTGCGGCGCCCGCACCCACGCCTTCGTCGGGACCCGCAGCCCACATCAGCGCCGTCAAGTCATTGCCGTAGGTTCGCTTGGCATCGACACCGGATTCGAGCAGGCGACGCACGATCTCAGCGAAGCCGCGCGCGGCCGCATAGGTGATGGCGGATTTCCCGGTCGCATCCACGGCATTCGGATCCGCCCCACGGGCGAGGAGCAAATCCAACACGCGGCCATTGCCTTTGAACGCCGCCACGCCCAGCGGAGCGACGCCCGCGGGGCCTGTCAGGTTCGGATCGGCGCCCTTCGCCAGCAGCACCGCGACGACGGCATGCCGCTCGCTCATGGCGGCTCCGTACAGTGCGGTCACGCCATCGAGATTGCGCGCGTCGATCGCCGCGCCCCGAGCGAGAAACAGCTCGACCATTGCGGTGCGGCCCGCACGCGCCGCACGCAAGAGCGGCATGGCGCCGAGCCGGTCGCGCGCCTCGAGCGAAGCGCCGGCCTCGAGCAAGCGGCGCGCCAGCGGCAGGCAGCCCCCTTCGGCCGCGGCGAACAAAGCCGTATTGAGTTGCGCCGAGGTGATATCGCCCTTGAGCAGATCGAACCTGCGCTCGAGCTCCCCGCATGTGACCGTGGGCGCCGTAGCAGGTGCAGATACTACTGCGCCAATGCCGGCCAGCGAGAGGGCAGCCGCCAGCGAAGCGGTGGCGGCAATGAGTCCGATCGAGACCATGGATGCACCGTATCATTCATATATCATTCATGGCGTCGCATTGTCGGATCATGCCGAAGGCATGTAAATTGCACTGATGACCTTGCCATCCACGCCCGGTTGAAACGTGACCAGCATTGCGCTCCTGACCACGGAAGGCGACGCCCATGCCTGCGGCCTTGCTCATGGACGACGATTTGCGCGCGAGATCTCCGACAATGTCGGCATCTACCTTCGCCGGTTCGCCGCCTCCGGGATGGATCGAAATCATGCTTTCGCCGAAGCGGCGAAATGGCTCACCGCGATGGACGCGCAGAACCCGAGCTACACCGAGGAAATGCGCGGGATCGCCGACGGCAGCGGCCTGAGCCTGGACAGCATTGCGCTGCTCAATGCGCGCTACGAGCTTGCATTTATGCTGTTCGGAGAAGAGGCAACGAGGGCGGAGCTGCTTGCCACCGGTCCCGATGGCTGCACAACGTTCGGCCTCGCCCCGGAGGCGACGCAAGACCGCCACACCTGGCTCGGCCAGAACTGGGACTGGCTCGAAGGCGTGCACGGGCGCACGTTCGTGCTGCAGGCGCGCCGTCAGCACAAGCCGAGCTTCGTCTGTGTCACCGAGGCCGGCATCGCCGGCGGCAAGATGGGCATGAACGAGTGCGGCATCGGCCTCGTCGAGAACGGCCTCGCGTCCAGTCACGACGCCCGCGACCGCTACGCCAAGCCGTTCCACATGCGCTGCCGGGAAGTGCTCGACGCAGAATGCTTCGATGACGCTCTGCGTCCGGTGCTCGAGACACCGCGCACCTGCTCGGCCAACTTCCTCATCGGCGCGGCCGGCGGCAGGATCGTCGACCTCGAGACCAGCCCGGACCACACCAGCCGCCTCGATCCCGAGGACGGCATCATTACGCACTCCAATCATTTCCTGGCGCCGGGACACGGCGAGTCCCTGCTGGAGAGGATTTCGCCCAATACGCTCTACCGCGCCGATCGCATGCGATCCCTGCTGGCGCCGCATCGTGGCACGCTGTCGTTCGGGCAGCTGCGCACTGCGGCGGCCGACCATTTCGGTGCCCCGTACGCGATCTGCCGCCATCCCGATGCTTCGCAGCCGAGCGCCAGGCGGACCATGACGGTCGCGGCCGTGCTCATCAACCTCGAAGCGCGCGTGATGCACGTCGCCAATGGTCCGCCCTGCACCAACGATTACGCGGCGTTCCGACTTTAGCGCGATTACCAGGGCCACGGGGTGGAGACGGCGCGAGCGGCGACGCCGCGCTCGTTGCCAGTCAAGTAGAATCCTACGTCTGTTGCCCGAACATCAATGCTTCGGCTTCCGCCGCGGCATCCTCCATGGTCATGAACGCCGCGCCGGCGTCGCTCAAATCCCTCAAGAACTGCTCGAACGCCAGCATGCGATAGCCGCGGCCGATCACGTACGGATGCATGGTGTAGGTGAGCACCCCCCAGTCGACCGTCTTCTGCATGTAGCGGAATTCATCGAGCCAGCTCGCCATCACGGTGCGCGCGGGCTGCAGACCGGGCAGAACCGTCGTCGCGGTGCGCACGAACTCGAAGTGCGGATAGTCGTCGAGCGACCAGCTGATCGGCATCTCGATCAGCGGCGTTTCCTCCCCGAATTCGTACGGCTTGCCGAGCTCTGCATGATCGGCGCGGCGCGCCCGATACGGCCAGTAGTCGGCGCCCATCAGGCTCGAAGTCGTAGACGAAGCCGTGCGCGAGCAGAAGATCGATGGTGTGCTCGCTGAGATCCCATGACGGCGAGCGGTAGCCGCGCGCCTTGCGCCCCGCGAGACGGGCGATGCACTCGTTGGCGCGCACGAGATCGGCTTCCTCTTGGTCTCGGCTCTGTTGTACGGGCGGCACGTGCGCCCAGCTATGATGCGCCACCTCGTGTCCATCAGCTACCACCGCCTCCGCGGCACGCGGATGGCTCTCGATGGTGAACCCCGGAATGAACCAGGTCGCCCGAATGGCCTCCGATTTCAGCAAGGCGAGGATGCGCTTCGCGCCGACCAGACCGAACTCACCGCGCGACAGCGAAGTCGGCGTGGTCATGCCGCGGGCGATGAATCCGGATTGGGTGTCGAAGTCGAAGGTCAGGCATACGATGTGGCGAGGCAGCTGTCCCTCCAAAATGCGACGAATGGCGCGCCTTTCATGACCGGTTCTTTCTGCGACCGGCATAGCATAATCTGGCGGCCATCTCCCCTCGCCTCCCGGATACGATCGCTCGAGCAATGGCGACCCAAACGATCGGAATCATCGTCAACGGCGCTACCGGCCGGATCGGCTCGACCCAGCACCTGGCGCACGCCTTGCTCCCGATCGCACAGGAAGGCGGCCTTGCGCTCGGCTGCGATCGCCTGCTGCCGCGATTGCTGCTGGCCGGCCGCGATGCCGGGCGCCTCGCCGCGGTTGCAGCTGCCCACAAGCTCTCGGACTGGACCACCGATCTCGACGCCGCGCTGTCGGACCCGGGCTACGCGATCTTCTTCGATGCTGCGGCGACGGCGCAGCGCGTCGCCACGCTCGAACGTGCGCTCGCCGCTGGAAAGCACGTCTATTCCGAGAAGCCGCTGGCGCCGACCGCGGCGGAGGCCCTCACGCTGCTGCGCCAGGCGCAAGCCGCGTGGCGTGAAGCACGGCGCTGTCGAGGACAAGGTGCATCTTCCCGGCATGCGCAAGCTCGCCACGCTCACCAGCAGCGGGCAGCTCGGGCGCATCGTCGGATTCCGGCTGGAGTTCGGCTGGTGGGTCTTCGACGGCAGCGATCAGCCGTGTCAGCGGCCGAGCTGGAATTATCGCGCCGGCGGGGGCGGATTGATTCTCGACATGTATCCGCACTGGCGCTACGTCATCGAGACGATCATCGGCCGCATCGCGCGGGTCGCATCGGCGCAATGGATCGCGACGCCCGCGCGCATCGACGAAGCAAGGGACGCGCTACGACGTCGCGGTCGAGGATAGCGCCGCGACGCTGGTCGAGCTGGAGAACGGCGCCTTCGGCACCATTCTCAGCTCGTGGGCGACCCGCGTGCGGCGTGACGACCTGTTCACGCTTGCAGGTCGACGGAACCCTCGGCTCCGCTGTCGCCGGCCTGCACCGCTGCCATGTGCAGACCGTCGGCGCAGACGCCCTCGATCGCGCATTTCAGCGTGATCAAGGATATCGGCGCCGATTATCGCAGCGGCTGGAGCGAAGCCCCGCCGCTCGCTTCGTATCGCAATCCCTATCGCGTCGGCTGGGAGGCATTCCTGCGCCATGTCGCAGCCGGCGCGCCGCTGCAATCGGACTTCGCGGCGGGCATGCGCGACGTTGCCTTCGCCGAAGCCTGCCATCGCAGCATGGCGGAGCGGAGCTGGGTCGAATTTTCACCCAGCTGAGCAGCATTGTCGCGTGCCGCAAGCGCGGTAGGCTGCCCTCTCCTGTAGGAAGCGATTGCCGATCAGGCGGCGGCCGCGGTCTTGCCGATCGCCGCATTCACCCGCGGCATGACTTCCTCGGCCATCAACTGCATGGAGCGCTTGTTGAGCGCCGGTTCGACCCAGTCCATTCCGGCATATACCAGCTCGCCGAAATCGCCGATCTCCTCGCGCAGGGCGAGGATGCGGTCGACCACCTTGTTGACGCTGCCGTGGATCACGCAATGGTCCATGACCCAATCGTGGCTGATCTCGCTCGTCGGGCTGATCCTTGTGCGACTTGAACACATAGAGCCGCTTGCCGCGTTTCATCTTGGCGCGCATCTGCTCGAAGTAGAATCGATAAGGGCTGTTGGCGATCTTCGCGGCCATAGCGCGCCGCGAGCTTGTCGTCGTCGGCCACGAACATGGCGCGCGCCACCCGCCAGTCGGCGATCTTTGCCTCGGCTCCGGCTTCGGCGCGGCCCTTGGCGTAATTTTCCCAGTGCGACCGCAGGTGCTTGGAAAGCAAAAAATTGGCCGAGAGCGGATGGAAGTCGCGCTTACCCATCAGCACGACGCCGGGCGAGAACGGCGCCACCACCGTGCCGACGATCTCCGGCCGCGGCTTCTGGTACGGCTTGCCCAGGTAGCCGACGCCGAGATTGAGCGACATGGTGCGCGCGGTCGAGACCTTGTAGCGGTTATCGGGGAAGTCGATGTCGTAGGGCGGCTCGCGCTCCCAGATCGCCAGGATGACGTCGATTGCCTCCGCGAACATCTTGTTGCGGTCCTGCTCCAGAATGCCGAGCGCTTCGGCGTCGGAGGTGAGCGCGCCGGGCGACACCCCGAGAATGAAGCGGCCTTCGGCCATGTGATCGAACATCGCCGCCTGCACCGCGATCAGCACGGGATGCATGTGGGAGAGATTGGAGGTGCCGGTCGCGAGCTTGATCTGCCTGGTTTCCGGGATCAGCGAGGCTTGGAACATCATGCTGTTGGTGATGTTCTCGCAGGCGTCGGTGAGGTGCTCGCCCATGAAGGCGTCGTAGAAACCGAGCTTGTCGGCGAGGATGATGGCCTCGCGATCCTCCTTGAGCGTCTCGGCCCAATTGCGGTGCATGGGATGCACCGGCATGGTGAAGTACCCCAGTCTCATTCGTCCTCTCCGGTTGCCGGGTTACCAAGCGCGGCGCATGAGGCCCAATTTGCCGCGCCGGCACAAGGGCAATTTTGCGGCGCGCGCATCCCCGCCTCCCGGCTGTTGCGGGGGGCATGCTTTGCGCGCGGACGACAATGGTTGTACTGCGCAGGGAGACGGAAGGACATGAGCCCATGACCGAGCTTTGGAGGCTTACGGCGCGCGAGATCACGGCCATGCTCCGCCGTCGCGAGGTCAGCCCGCTCGATCTGATTGCGGCGGCCGAGGCACGGATTGCCACGGTCGATCCGCTCGTCAACGCGCTGCCCATCCGCTGTTTCGATCGCGCGCGCTCGCAGGCAAGCCGCATCATGGATGCCGGTGCCGGGCGCAAGGACGATGCCGGTTATCTCCATGGACTGCCGATCGTGGTCAAGGACCTCACCGCAGTCGAAGGCGTGCGGTGGACCGAAGGGTCGCGCGTGTTCGCAGACCGGGTCGCGGATCGTTCCGACATCGTGGTCGAGACGCTGGAAGCAAACGGCGCCATCGTGATCGCCAAATCGAATACGCCGGAGTTCGGCGCCGGCGGCAACACCGTCAACGGCGTGTTCGGCGCGACGCTCAATCCGTGGGACACGCGACTGACCAGCGGAGGTTCGTCGGGCGGATCGGCGGCCGCGCTCGCAGCCGGCGAGGCGTGGCTCGCCACCGGCACCGACATGGCGGGCTCGATCCGCTATCCGGCCGCGTTCTGCTCGGTGGTCGGGCTGCGCCCAAGCCCGGGCCGGGTCGCCCACGGACCGCGCAATCTCTGTTTCGGCACCTTCAACGTCGATGGACCGATGGCGCGCAATGTCGCGGACGTCGCCTTGATGCTCGACGCCATGGTGGCGGAGCATCCGGGGGATCCGCTCTCGCTGCCGCGGCCGGCAGTGTCCGTATGTCGATGTCGTCGAGGACGTCCTGCGGCAATCGCGCCTGCGCTTGCGCGTGGCGTGGAGCCCGGATCTCGGCGTTGCGCCGCTCGACCCGGAAGTCAGACGCGTATGCACGAACGCGGTGCGCACCTTCGAGCGCGCCGGCGCCGAGGTCGACGAAGCCTGCCCCGATCTCGGCATGGCCGATCGGTGCGTTCTACGTCTTGCGCAACCTTCAGCGCGCCGCGGCCGCCGACCTCCTGCGCACGCATCGCGACAAGCTCAGTCCCGAGATCATCCATTATACCGAGAAGGGCTTGGCGCAATCGGCCGAGGACATCGCCGCGGCGGAAAATGCCCGCGGTGCCATCTATCATCGCATGATCGCGTTTTTTCAGAGCTACGACGTCCTTGCAACGCCGACCGTGATCGCACCGCCCTACGATGTGCGCAAGCGGCACCTGATGGAGGTGGACGGCACCCGGTTCGAGGACTTCTTCGCCTATCTGATGCTGACCTCCATCATCACGGTGACGACCTGTCCGGCAATTTCAGTGCCGTGCGGCTTTACCCGTTCGGGGCTCCCGGTCGGCCTGCAGCTGATTGCAGCGCCCCGCAACGACGCCGGAGTGCTGGCAGCCGCGGCGCTGTTCGAGGCGCAGCACGACTTCGCCGCCAGGGTACCGATCGAGCCAAAGGATCGCGCAACCCTCGCCTCGCATTGACTCGACCGCTCGCGGCACTCGATTATGGTCGCGACAATGGACAGCCGGACGAAATGGAGAAGGAGAAGCCATGCGCGCAGTTGCTTTGCTCGGCCTTGCCGGGATCGTGGCGTTGTCGTCGACGCCCAGCGCTTCCTCGCAGGAGGTCACGTTGCGGGCGGTGACGGCCTTTGCGGAAGGGACGCAGTTCTCGAAGAACTTCGAGCGCTTCATCGAGAAGGTGAACGCCGACGGCAAGGGCATCGTCCGGATCAACTACATCGGCGGTCCCCGTGCCGTGCCGCCGTTCGAGGTCGGCAATGCAGTCCGCACGCGCGTCGTCGACATCGCGAACGTCGCCGGCGCTTTCTACACGAACCTGATGCCGGAGGCCGATGCGCACAAGCTGATCTTCCAGCCGATGTCCGAGCAGCGCCGCAACGGCACCTGGGACCTGCTCAATCAGTTGCACAATCAGAAGGTGAACAGCATCTTTCTGGCGCGGCAGTTCGTCAACGTGCCGTTCCATTTCTACCTGACCAAGAAGATCGAGAAGATCGACTTCACCGGGCTCAAGATCCGCGTCTCTCCGGTCTACCGCGACATTGTCGAAGCGCTCGGCGGCACACCGATCAATACCGCCCCGGGCGAGGTCTACATCGCGCTCGAGCGCGGGGTGGTCGATGGCTATGGGTGGCCGGTCACCGGCATCTTCGACCTGGGCTGGGACCGGGTCACCAAGTTTCGCATGGAGCCCGCGTTCTACAGCGTCGAGGTCCAGGTGCTGGTCAATCAGGACGTCTGGAAGGGCCTCAACGACGCACAACGCAAAGTGCTCTCCGATGCCGCCCTGTGGCTGGAGGGCCTCGACGGCGAGAACATCGCCGCGATGAAGGCGGAGCGTGACCGCCAGGCTGCCGGCGGCATTGCGCCACTCGAATTCGGCGACGCCGCCGCCAAGGCCTTCCGCGACCGCGCCTACGAGGTAGGGTGGCAGGCGGTGGTCAAGCGCTCGCCGGAAGCGGGCGCCAGGCTGCGCCAGCTTGTGGGCAACTGAGCTATTGCTTTTTTGGGGCGGTCGGCCGCGCCCCCGACCGCAGACAATCAGTCGCCGCTGCCCGGCAATCTTCTCCAATTGGCCAGGCTTTCCGCAATGATCTTCGTCGAGTGCAGGGCCGACTGCGACCTGGTCGCGTAGTCCATGACTTCCTGGCGCACGCGCTTGCTTTCTTGATCGAGCATCTCACGCAACACCTGCAGCTCGCCGATCAGCCGGTCGATTTCCTGCACCGAGTTTCCCGACACTCGCTGCAGCAGCGAGCCGATGTTGCCGGTTGACCACGTCGGTCTCGCTCTCCGGCTCGCGCCGAAGATTGGCGTCATCGCGGCGAACGAGCTCGCGGACATTCGCTTCCACGTCGGACAGCTCATCGCGGTCGGCATTCGCTTCCACGTCGGACAGCTGATCGCTGTCGATCTCGCTTCCATCACGCATCGTGAACACACTCATGCTGGATCCCTCATTGCGACCTCCTTCGGGGCCGCTCCGGGATATCGCACGCAGAATGTGTCGACTTCACGGTCCGGTCGAAGTCTCGGGCGTCGTCGAATCGCCGACGCTGTTTCCGCAGCGGAATTTCAGAGCAACCGCGGCCGCTTACTCCCGTTGCCGCAGATAGTCCGGCGTCGGTGGCGGCCCCCAGATGTCCGTCGGCATCGACCAGACCTTGGGCGCCTGCGGGCGATCGCGATGCCACGGCCGCGGATCGAAATAGCCGAGCGACTCGTCCAGCATCTTGTCCAGCTCGGTGAACATCTCGATGATCTGGTCGTCGGGGTTGCGGTGATAGGTATAGACGTTGTGGCCGGGCCCGTGCCGGCCCGGCCCCCAGATGATCGGGATGTTCCTGCTGCCGAGGAAGTCGCAAGCCGATTGAATGTGCGCCCAGTCCTTGAGCTCGAAGGCGATGTGGTGCATCTGGGTGCGCTTGCCGCGCACGAAGTTGACGGCGTGATGGTCCGGGCCGCAGCGCATGAATACGAACCAGTCCGCGATCCAGTCCGACACTCGAAATCCGAGCACGCGGCTGTAGAAATCGGCGTAGTCCTTCGGTTCCGGAACGACGAACGCAAGATGGCCGAGCTTGATCGGCCCGATGCCGGCGACCTGCTGGTTGCGGGCGATCGGCGTCTGCGCGGCGAACACCTCGCACACCGTTCCTTTGGGGTCTTCGAACGCCAGCACCCTCGGGATGCCGGGACTTGGATCGTTGCGCGCCTGACAGCGCAGTCCCTCGGCCTCGATGCCGCGCCGGATGTCGTCGAGCTCGGTCTCGGGCGCGACCTGAAACGCCAGTCGCGCGCAGCGCGCGTGGCCGCCCTTCTCGAGCTGGACCACGAGATCACCGAGCTTGGTGGCGAGGAAGGCGCGGCCGTTCTCCCGCTCCGCCAGCACCAGTCCGGCGATCTGGGTGAAATAGTCGATCTGCCGATCGAGGTCGGGCGTCTCGAACGTGGCGTGGCCGATCCGCTTGACGTTGATCATGGGGCGCTCCGAGCTGTGCTCGCCGCGGCATCGCGATGAAACCGCCATGCCCTCGCAGATTACGTTGTTCGAGCCATAGAATGCTCATTCGCGCCAGCGCTGACAAGAGCGGCCGCCGCGCGGGTCACCTGTGATCTGCATCACACCTGCGCGAGATTTGCGCAGATAGATTTGTTCATGTCTCGAACCTGGAGATGTGACATGAAAACGCTCACGAAAATTCTGCTGACGTCCTTGGCGCTCGCGACGCCGATCACCGTGGACGCTGCTTATGCCCAGACGAACCGCCTCGTAGTAGATTCGGACGCTGTGCGATCAGGCGACCGGATGATCGGCCGCGATCCGGATCCTTTCATTCGGGGAGAGATGCTGCGGCATTACGGCACGGGTTATCCCAACTGATCGAAGAATCCCCGATTTGCTGACTCGTCATGCGCGGGCTCGACCTGGCTCGACCCGCGCATCCATCGCAAATCCAGGAATTCTAATCAAGGCGATGGATTGCCGGGGCAAGCCCGGCAATCACGACCCAAGGCGTCCCGATCCGGCCAATACCGGCAGAGAGCACGGCATCACTTCAGTCCCCACGGCGTCAGCCCGACATTATCGACTTCGACGCGCCAGACATTGTTCCGCTGCGCCTCCGTGATGTAGAGCCATTTCGTGCCTGGCTTGAAAGCAAGGTTGGTGGTGAAGCGGCCCTCCGGGATTCGCATGAACTCGACGATCTCGTGGTTCGGGTCGATCACGTAAATCCCCTGCGAATTGAAGCTCGCCTGGTAGACGAAGCCCTTCTCGTCGACCTTCAAGCCGTCGGGGCCATTGCCACTCAGGAAATGCGTCGATACGAAGCAGCTGAGCAAGCCGCCATTGTTGCGATCCAGCGGGCAGCGCCAGTTTCGATTCTTCCGAAGCTCCGCGACGTAGAGCGAATTTCCATCGGGTGCGAAACCCACGCCATTGGGCATCGCGAGGTTGCCGATCAGCTTGGTCAACTTGCGGTAGCCACTCGCAGCATCAGCCATGAAAAGCGCACCACTCGGATCGTCGGCGCCCGTCTGCCAGGCATCGGTGAAATAGAGGTTTCCGTCATCGTCGAACGTCAGGTCGTTCGGGCCCTTGAAGGGCTGACCGTGATAGTAGCGGATGAGCAATTCGACCTTCTTGCTCTTCGGCTCGTAGGTCCAGACGCCCAAGCGCCGGTCGGTGACGAAGATGCGTCCATCCTTGTGCAACGCAGCGCCTTGCGGCTGCGATTCCGGCGCGGCCTGGGCAATACGCACCACCTTGTCGCCTTCGACGCGCGACAGCCATCCTCCGAGGACCTCGACCAGCCACAATGCTCCATCACGGTCGAAAAGCGGCCCCTCGAGAAACACACCACCATTGGCAACAAGCTCGACCTGCCGATTTTTCGAAAGCATTTGCAGGATCGGGCTCTGTGCAACGGCGTGCAGCGGCAGAATGGCAAGGCCCGCGGCAATCAATCCGCCGAAACCACGGCCGGTCATGCGAAGGAAGCTCGACGTCATGCCCTTTCCCCCCAAACGATTGCTCATAGCAGGCAACCCTATCTTGGATTCATGATCGGTGCGAGGTCCGAGTGGTCCGAATCGAAGGAGCGATGGCTCCGGCATTACTTTTCAGAGGCGCTGCGGAGGAATGCGACGCGAAAAGCCAGTGTGGCAGTCGATTGAGCACTTCCAGGCTCCACGAGATTGCGTAGCGGGTAGGCTGGTCATCGTCATGAGAGGGATTGAATGATGACGCGCAAGCTATTGGTCGTTGTAGCTGTCTGTCTCGGCCTGCTCGGCGCAACAATTGCCGTTGTCCGCCCGCCAACGGTGCCGCCAGAATCGATCCGGTCTTCGGTCCTTCGTACTGAAATGCTGCTCGATCGTGCATGGCAGCTTCCAGTAGCTGCCACCTTCAGGCGGAATATGGCATGGCAATCGAACGTCTCCCTCTGTGGACCGGCGAGCATCGCCAATGCGTTTCGATCGCTCGGCGAAGCGGCGGCTACTGAGGCCGACGTCCTCGCCGGGACGGGCAGGTGTCCGTTGGGGATCTGCTTCATGGGCCTCACGCTCGATGAGCTCGCCGAGGTCGCGCGGTCGCATACCAAACGAACCGTCACAGTCCTCCGCGATCTCACTGCGGACACTTTTCACGAGCTCCTGCGCCATGCGAACGACCCAGGTCGGCGTTACATCATCAACTTCAGCCGTGAACCAATCTTCGGAGCAGGTGGCGGCCATCACTCACCAATAGGCGGATACTTGGAAGCCGAGGATTTGGTTTTCGTGCTCGACGTCAACCGCGATTTTCAGCCGTGGTTGGTCGAGCGCCGGCGCCTATTTGCGGCCATGGATACGTTTGACGGTGAAAAAAAGCGAGGTCTGTTGCTAATTCGAATGAGCGCGTAACCGCCGGTCGTCGTGACCTTCTCCCCTCCGTGTCGTGCGAGGTGATGCATGGCAACCTCGCCAGAGAAGCGGACTTCAACGGCTCGTCGCACCCAGCCGCCCAGCTCTTCGACTGATCATTCATCGGCGGGTGCATCACGACCGTGGGACGGTCCGGGGAATGCGCTCGTAGCCTAGTCGGCTCGAGATTGCCGGCCGTCGGTTGAGCAGCGGCGTGAACCTGCTCGACGACCGCAGCGACCCTGCGCCCAGCTCATGCTGGCGAAGGCGCACGGATCGGCACGACATGCCCGGCACCGGCAAGTCACCTCGCCGGTGCATCAGTCAAACCGATACGTGTCTCGGAGGCCGCGACCGCAACCGCGATCATGGCACTCTCGATAAGGATTGCGCTTGGCTAGGTCGCGGCTTTGTCCGACCCGAGGCGTGCCTAAGGCCCTCGTGGCGGCGGCCCGAGCGGCGGCGGCGGCCCGGGCGGTGGCGGCCCGGGCGGTGGCGGCGGGAATATTGAGAGTTGCATGGTAGCTCCTCCTGGTGGATTGAGGACGAAGCACTACAGTATTAGTTACGCCAAGAACCAGTTTCAACCTCGAACCTGCCGGCAAGTCCAGATATTTGAGAGACGCCAGGCAGGCGCCTCGAAGGTTGAATTGCGCTCGCCAAGCGAGAACCAACCGTTCAACGTTTTCAGAATGGGCTGTTGGTGCCGATTGTAGCTCATTGCGATACAAACAAAAGCGAGAAGTCCAGCCGGGTCGCAGAAAGTCGGGCGGTGGTTCCCGGGTTCAGAGACCAGCTCGACCCACGCGTCCGACTAGACGATGAGGACAATCGGAGTCGCCGCGAGATGGCAGATCGGCTCGAAGCTCGTCGACGGATCGTAGTCCAGTTTCTTTATGCCGGATTGACGGACTGACCACCCGCCCGTGTAAGTCTTACCAACGATCCTCGCGCCTTGGCAGCCATGATCGTTACACGCGGCTCCGAAATAGTGTATGGCCGGAATTGCATCGAGCGCGTACACTGGCTGTTTCCTCAGGGAGCACTCCCATGCGCATTCTTGCTCCTGGCACCTTACTCCTTCTGGCTCTCGCTGTTCCCGCGTCGGCACAGATGCCGCCGCCTCCGCCGCCGCCCGCCCCGCCGCCGGGAGGCCTGCCGCCCTTTATGATGCCGCCGGGCGGCGCACCCCCCTCTATGATGCCGCCGGGTGGCGCGGCGCCCTCCATGATGCCGCCGGGTATGATGCCGCCGGGTGGCGCACCGCCCTCAATGATGCCGCCGGGTATGATGCCGCCGGGTGGCGCACCGCCCTCAATGATGCCGCCGGGCGGTGGACCATCCTCCATGATGCCGCCGGCCGGCGCACCCCCCTCAATGATGCCGCCGGGCGGTGGACCATCCTCTACGATGCCGCCGGCCGGCGCACCCCCCTCAATGATGCCGCCGGGCGGCCCGGCGCCCGGCTCACCAGCGGTTCCCTCGCCGCCTGTGGAGCGACCCGCCAGATGACTGCGTGAGCAACGACGCGAAGGCAGGCGGTCGAAAGCTTCGGGAATTTGCGCGAAGCTCGAGACAGCGACGAACGGTTGAACATAGTCGGCTGCGCAGAGGATGAATCGACGCGCGTCGGAGAGCGTGCGCAAGACTCGCGGACCTCGGCACGCCGCTTGTCGAAGGTGTCAGCGTCTGCCGCGAGGCCGTGGACGTCCGGACTTACGGCCAAACCTTTTGCTCGATAGCTGCCGACTGCACCCGTCGCGCATCGGCAGCGGAGGCCCCGTCGGATCGGAAAGCTGATCACGCTCTCGGCCTTCACCTTGGGGGGCGCGGGACACAGCTTCGAGGTGAGGTCTTGCCGTCAATGGCCCACGAGATCCGGTCGCTGCCCTCCGTGATGGCAGCGAAGGAGGCGGTCAACTGCAGATTCGAGTCATGCGAAGCAACGAGGGTCCGGCCCTTCCAAGGTTTTTTGCCCGCCACAAAGGCGAGGGGGGAGCATCCGCGCGTGCCGCAAATCCGGTAAGCGCCATCTCGTCACCTCGGCAATTCCTCGCCGCCTCGGTGCACCTCGCATAGCGGTGCCGCACATGTTGCCTTCGAGCGAATGAAAACCCTCGGCCCCTGCGATATCTGATCTTTCGTGGCTCAATCCCACACCCCATGCAATCGCTGTGTACGCTTCGCGAACACTGTCGCCAGTGACCACGCAACACTCGCTACCAAGCGGGCGCTACTCCTTACTTGGGCCGGACTTTCACCGGCTGGATCGCACCAGCTTGCGGCTGGCGCACTCACTCGATCACCTCGTCGGCACGAGCGAGAAGAGTTTGCGGAACGTCGAGGCCAAGTGCTTTGGCGGTTTTTAGGTTGATGATCAGCTCGACTTTTGTGGTCTGGTGAACCGGCAGATCGGACGGCTTCTCGCCCTTGAGAATCCGGCCGGTATAGACACCAACCTGACGGTACATGTCCTTAAGACTGCCTCCGTAGCTCATCAAGCCGCTGGCCGCGGCGAACTCGCGATATTGATAGATCGTCGGCACAGCGTGGCGGATGGCCAATGCGGCGAGCTGTTCGCTCCGGCTATTGAAGAATGGATCACTGCCGATCACGAGCCCGCCTGCCCGCAGTTGGGCCAAGGTTGCGAAGACGGTATCGAAGTCGGCCGCGGCGCTCGCTTGCAGCATATGGAACTGCAGTCCGAGCGTGCGCGCTGCCGCCTGCAGGTCTCTCGAGCTGGTTCGCATGCCGCTCGACCTCTGCCGCGGTCTCGCGTGCCACATCCAGCCACCGCTTGCCAATATCGACCCCTATTACCCTCTTGCCGTCCATTCCGACCTCCTTCAATCTGGTCAGGTCCGGACCGAGCACGCGATTGTATACGGGCGTCGAGCCCTCTCTACCGTTCGTGTTCCGGACCACAGAGATGCCGGCGGGCCTCCAGATCAGCACGGTCGTCGAGACCTTCCGGGACCTCGAGGTCCCGCCGGCGCTGCCTTCTTACGAAGACGACGCCAACATACAATCCGGGACCGTTCCAAGCTCGGAGTCCGGAACGATCCCGGGAAACGCATATCCGATCAGCAGGTTGTATTGACAACGTCGGTACAATCGCTAACTATCTTCCACGGAAAGTCTGGTCATGCCCACACCTACCCGACGTAAGGATGATGTGATCCAAATCCGCGCTTCCGCTGAGGCGAAAGCGATTCTCAATCGGGCGGCGGCCTTACGCGGCCAGAAACTGTCAGAATTCATGCTGGAGAGCGCCCGCCGTCAAGCCGAGGAAACGATTCTCGATCAGCGCACGTTCTTCCTGGACGACGACGCACATGCGCGCTTTATAGAGCTGCTCGATTCAGCGCCCGCGCCATCCGCCAAAGCCCGCGCCCGATTGCGCCGTAAGATGCCATGGGAGGCATGACCGCTGCGTCGCCGCAACTTCGCGCTCCGGAGCTACTCGCCGCCAGACACGATGTCTCCAGGTTCGCAAACGGCATTCACGGATCGCTTGACCAGTGGCTCCGCGAACGGGCCCGGTCGAGCGAAGGGCTTTCCGCGCGGACATACGTGGTTTGCCCGACGGAAGAACCGGATCGCGTCGTCGGCTATTTTTCGATTGCCGCGGCCGTCGAACAGCGCAACGCGCTTCCTTCAGCGAAACTCCGGCGCGGCATGCCCGAGCAAATACCGCTTTTGTTGATTGGCCGCCTTGCCGTCGATGCGGAATGGCGCGGCCAAGGTCTGGGATCGGGGCTCTTAGGGGACGCATTGAGACGGTGCCTTGGAGCATCCGAGATCGCCGGAGTGCGTGGCATTGTCGCCCACGCTATCGACGAAGCCGCCATCGTTTTTTACGAGCGCCACGGTTTCGTTCGTTCCCCCCTCGGCGAACGCGTCATGCTGATGCCGATCGAAACGCCTCGGTCCCTGGTCGGCCCAAACACCAGGGGAATCAGGTGAAAAAATCATGCGGCAATGAGCCTTGCAAGGAAGTCGTCGTCCCAAGCGGCAACTTTGCGCTCGAGGCGTGAAGCGCGCCGAATCCTCGATCATGAACAAGAGGTCGGGAAAGCACTTTGCGGTATCGATTCGTCGGCAGATCAAGCGGCCGCCGAGCGTGTTGCCGGCATGCGCCATGAAGCCGGCATAGAGCTCATTGTCGCATATCAGCATGACGCCGCGTCGCGCGGAATCCTGCACTGTACACACGAACGGCCTGCTGACGGCCGTCTCGGCGCCGCCGGCAGGATCCCCAGGCCAAGCAGGAACGCGATCGCCTTCGTCTCACGCGACACAAACATCTTGCGTCTCGTCAAACGTTCGCCGCCGCATCGGTTCTAACATCAATTGCAGTGGTGGGCGCACAAGGACTCGAACCTTGGACCCGCTGATTAAGAGTCAGCTGCTCTACCAACTGAGCTATGCGCCCGGATTGCCGCGGCGGTGGCCCGCTGGGGCGGGCGTGCTGTAGCAAAGGGCTCCTGCACTGTCCAGCAAGGGCCGGGATAACGGGAAAAACAACCGGCGCGCCGCAGCCAGTCCCCAAAAGGAAAGCAGCCGGGTGGGGACCCGGCTGCTCCCGTACGTCGGCGATCGTGTCGGGGGGCTGGGAGTGCGACCGCCGGCGCTAGTCGACAATATCTAGGGATCAGAGACCGCGCCTGCCAGAGGGCTCCTTTTCCATGGGGTCGATATCGCCGCGGCGCCATTGCTGACGCCGGCCGTCATAGTCTCGTCCGCGAAAATCGTCTCGTCCGCGAAAATCGTCTCGTCCGCGAAAATCGTCATCGTCTCGTCCGCGGTAATCGCGATCACGTCGACCGAAATCATGGTCCCGCCCGCGCAACTGAACTCGTCCGTCGAGACGGCTGAGCATCTCGAACCGCCGTTTCTGGCTGTCGTCCAGGCTCTTGTAGAGCGGATCGGTGGCGTCGGCCAGCTTCCTCAATGCCGCACCGGTGTCCGACATGGCTGCGGCGCGCTGCCGCAGGCGCTCGACCGGATCGGTCGGCGGCGGCGCATCGCGCATCGCGCTCCTGCGCTCCATCCGCAGCTTGCCGTAATCGCGCGCCGCCTGCTCGAACGCCGCCCAGTTGCGCTCCTGCTCCGGAGTGAGCGCCAAGCCCGCCCTGAGCGCCGCCAGCCGCGCCTCACCCAGTGCACGAAGGTCCTCCGCGCTGGGCTGCCAGCGCTGGTGCCCGTCGTCGCGTCCCGAGCGCTGCTGCGCAACTGCGAGCGAGCCTCCGGCGATTGCCAGCGCAGCTGTCCCGGCGACGATGGCCTTCCACATGGCGTTGCCTTCGAGTGAACCGAGCATGGACGCTAGTACAAATCCCAACGCGATGGGTATCAAGTTAAAACTTTGTTAGATAACAACTTCGCGAGCCAAGCTTACAGCTTCTTAATGTCGCTGTATATCGTCCTATCGGAAGCTGTACCCCAATTCATCTTAAGATTAATAGGAACCGGCGGGAACCCAGGAGTTCCGGGGGGGGGTTGCTCGCCGACCCGGGGCCCCCGCCGCCCCCGAAAACCAGCGTTCCAGAATGAAGGTTCCAGGCGGGGGGCGGCAAGTCGTCCCACCCAATTCCGTCTCCGGCTCGGTTATACCGGGAACGCGCTGCGGTGGCTGCTGTTGGTGAGCAGGGCTGCAGCCCTACAAAGCTCACACGAGAATCGTCAGGAGGATACCGTGCCCAAGATGAAAAACGCTTGCCTGCTCGGTGCGTCGGCGGCCGCGCTCATAGCCGCGCTGGGTGTCACCGGCATGCAGCCGGCGGAGGCGCAGCGCAAGTCGCTTCGCTGGGCGACCTCGAGCGTGGATTCCTATGGATACAAGGTCGCGGCCTCGATGACCAAGATGGTCGAGGACGCGCTCGGCGGCGAATATACCGTCACCGTCAACCCGTATCCGCAGACCACCAGCGCCACCAAAGCGACGATGGATGGCAATGCCGAGATCGGCTACACCGCCGATATCGGCATGCGCGAACTCTATGACGGTCTTTCAGGTTTCCGGAACTATACACCTGCCAAGGCCAAGCTGGTGCATGCCTGGTACGCCTATCCGATGGAATCCTTCATGGCAGTGCCGGCGGCAAAGGCCGCGCAATTCAAGTGCCTGAGCGATTTCAGCGGGAAGCCGGTGTTCTACACGCCGGCGGGCTTCATGAACTGGCTCAACTTCCAGCGCATCGACAAGACGCTGGGTTACGAGTTCAAGCACGTCCAGATCGATCCCAAGACGCAGTCCGATGCCCTGCAGGCCGGCACGATCGTCGGCTCGGTCGCCTACACGGTCGCAGGGCGTTCGCTCGCGCCCTACTGGAAAGAGACCGAGGTGCGCATGGACGTCAAGGTGGTCAATCCATGTCCCGAGGAGGTCGCCAAGCTCAAGGCCGCGGGTCTCTCCATCACGCCGGTCGACCCGAAAAACGCGTTCAGCAAGGATGTCGGAGTCCAGGAAATCCTCGGCGTGCCGATCCTGTTCGCCTACAATGTCCGTCCCGACATGCCTGAGGAGGTCGTGTACAAGATCCTGAGCGCCTTTTACCAGAATCGCGACAAGCTCGCTGCCACCGATCCGGGCTTCTCGGCTCTGGCCAAGGATTTCATCGGCATGCAGGTGAGCGGCATCAGCGCCAATCCTGACATTCCCGTGCATCTGGGCCTGGTCAAGTTCCTGAAGGAGCACAATGCCTGGAACGACAAGTGGAAGTCCGCCGGCAGCGGCATTTAATACCAACCGTCATGGTGTTCGACTTGTCATGCCCGCGCTTGTCGTCGCTTGTCGCGGGCATCCACGTTTCAAATCTCGAGTCAAATCAAAGACGTGGATGGCCGGGACAATCCCCGGATCAAGTCCGGGGACGGCCATGACGTGGAGGGAGCATAGATCATAACGTGGGTTGGTATAATTCCAAGCCGGCACCGCTTGAAAGATAAGGGCGAGGCGACTGCACCGCTGTCGTGCAGGACCTCGCCCCGCGCTATTGTAGGCCCCGCCGAAAGTGCTGGTGCCGGAAAAGCCGCGCAAGCACAACCGGCAGCGGGGCGACCATGATCAATGACCGGCTCAAGACGATCATCAGCCTGAACACCCTGATCTTCGTGTTCGCGCTGATCCAGCTGGTCTGGCTGATCTGGTACTTCTACACCGGCTATGGCGGCCCGCAGGAACTGGTCGCGCGCGTCATGTCGATCGCGCTGACGCTCCAGATCCTGTTCATGTACCGGGAGGGCTACCTATACCCTCGGCTTCCACCGCTGCTCAACCACGTCATCGTTGCCGTCTATATCGGCATTTGTGCTTACGCCTTCTATCATTTTCATACCGAGTTCGAGCAGATCGCGATCTGGCGGCAGGGCTCCTATACGACGCAGGATTTCATCGTCGGGCTGCTCGTGTTCCTGCTGGTGATGGAGCTGTCACGGCTCGCTCACCCGATGCTGTTCTGGGTCAACGTCGTTCTCGTCGTCTACACGCTGTGGGGCTATCTCAGTCCGGTCGACTTTTTCTGGCATCCCGGCACCTCGTTCTACCGGGTCGTCACTTCCAGCACGGTCGAGCTGTCGACCGGGATCTACGGGATCTACGGCCAGCTGGCGCTCACCCTGATCGCCGCCTTCCTGCTGCTGGCCGGAGTCGCGAACGGGTTCCAGGCGCAGCGCGCGATGATCAATGTGATGCGGATCATTGCCGGCCGCTCGCGCCAGATGATCCCGCAGACCGCGGTGCTGGGATCGAGCGCCATCGGCATGATCAGCGGCAGCGGATCGGCCAACGCCGCGGTGGTCGGCACCATCACGATTCCGCTCATGATGCGCTATGGCGTCCCCGGCACGTTTGCCGCCGCCGTGGAGACTGCGGCATCGATGGGCGGCCTGTTGATGCCCCCGATGATGGGAGTCGGCGCGTTCCTGATGTCGGATTTTCTCGGCGTGCCGTACTGGGACGTCGTGCTGCGGGGGTTCGCGCTCGCCTTCGTCTATTACGTGTCGATCGGCTTCGCGGTCTATCTGCTCTGCGTGCGGCTGTTGCCGCGCGAACCGGTGGAGCCGCCGAAGGTGCCGCTCTACGACAAGCTCAAGACCGGCATCTTCTTTTCATCCGTGCTGTTCCTGCTGTTCCTGATGGGCTGGGTCGGCATGGGAGAGCTGCTCGCCGCGCTCTATACCGCGAGCTTCATGTTCGTGCTCCTGCTCGCCGTCTTCCTCTATTTCAAGCACGTATCGAAAGATCCCGCCGTCGCAGACGAGACGCTGTTCGGCAATATCAGGGAGTCGGTCCTCACCCACGCGGAGATGACCTCCTATCTGACGCTGCTGCTCGCGACCCTCGGCATCATGATCGGGCTGTTCACCGTCACCGGCTTCATCAACCGGATGGGCGGGATGCTGCTCGAGCTCGGCTCCTGGAACGTCGTCGCCATGATCTTCATGGCCTGGATCTTCGGGTGGCTGGCCGGCGCCGGACTGCCGCCGACCGCAACCTATATCATCGGTGCCGTCGTGATCGTGCGTCCGCTGCAGGAGCTCGGCATCAATCCGTGGATCGCGCATTTCTTCGTGTTCCTGCTCTCGGTCTGGGGCGAGCTGTCGCCGCCGACATCGCTCACGGCCGCGGTTTCCGCCCGCATCGCCAATGCCTCCTTCCTGCGCACCATGTACGAGGCGCTCAAGATCTGCCTGCCGATCACGCTGATGACATTTGCAATCTTCACGCGGTCGAACCTGGTGGTGAATCCCGGCTGGCTCCAGATCGGCGATGCGCTGCTGGTGACGGCGAGCACGTGCGGGGTCGCCTTTGCGATGTTCGGACGATGTTTCGCGAACCGGGGCGCGGACATTCTCGCGCGCATCGTGCTGGCGATCGCCTCGTTCGTGACCATGTTCCATCCCAGCGATGGGCTGGTGTGGGGAAGCGGCGCGGTCGTGCTGGTGGCACTGATCTGGTGCGTCTCGCAGCATCGCCTGATCGCACCGCCCAAGACGGTGCCGGCGGCGCTTCCGGCAGGCAGCGATGCGGTCGTGTCCGGCGAAGTCGCCGATCTCATGGCACAAGCCAAGCGCGAGCTATGACGAGATGCCGCCGCAAGCGCGGACGATCGGCGTCTCCTCCCCCGCTCGCGGGATCTGCTCCCTCCCCCGCTCGCGGGGGAGGGTGGGGAGGGGGTGATGCGCCGCAGACCCCGGGATCATTCCCAACTCCGAGCTTGGAACGGTCCCGGCTCAGCGGTGCATCACTCGCGCCGCAGTCAAGCTTGCGCACTGCGTAAACTTGCCTGCGTGCGCTCGCGCTGCACCGCATCCGGGACACGGAATCGGCTTAACCTGGCGCCTATGAGGTTGGCGTTGGGGGATGCACGGAACGTGGGGGCATGCGCGACGATTGCCGGTCTTCGCCTGTGTTCCCCCTCCCCAACCCTCCCCCGCAAGCGGGGGAGGGAGCAGATCGCGGCCGATTAGCCATCATCGACGCTCAGCCGACCTCGGTCGAATGCACACGGCGCTCCGACACCAGACGCTCGGACTGGCCCTTGTGGCGCCTGGACATGAGCTTGTTGAGCGCCGCGAGATAGGCCTTGGCTGAAGCGACCAGCGTATCGGGGTCGGCACCCTTGGCGGTGACCGAGCGGCCGTGCTCGGCGAGCCGCACCGAAACCTCGGCCTGCGCGTCGGTTCCCTGGGTGACGGCGTGCACCTGGTAGAGCTCGAGCACCGCCTCGTGCGGGATCAGCGCCTTGATGCAGTTGAATGTCGCATCGACCGGACCGTTGCCCTCGCATTCCTCGATCGCGACCTTGCCTTCGATATCGAGCTTCATGGTGGCGCGCTGCGGTCCGCGCGTGCCGGCGATCACCGAGAGCGACACGAGCTTGATGCGGTTCTGCGCCTGCGCGATCTCCTCGTCGACCAGCGCCTCGATATCCTCGTCGTAGACGTGCTTCTTCTTGTCGGCGAGCGCCTTGAAGCGAACGAAGGCGTCCTCGAGCTGATTGCCGGCGAGCTGATATCCCATCCCCTCGAGCTTGTGGAGGAAGGCGTGGCGGCCGGAATGCTTGCCCATCACCAGCGAGCTCTGCTTCACGCCGACGCTCTCGGGCGTCATGATCTCGTAGGTCTGGGTGTGCTTGAGCATGCCGTCCTGGTGGATGCCGGATTCGTGCGCGAACGCGTTGCGGCCGACGATCGCCTTGTTGTACTGCACCGGGAACGAGGTCGCGGCCGCGACCAGCTTCGAGGCACGGGTCAGCATCGTGCTGTCCACGCTGGTCCAGTACGGCAGCACGTCGTTGCGCACCTTCATCGCCATCACCACCTCCTCGAGCGCGGCATTGCCGGCGCGCTCGCCGATGCCGTTGATCGTGCACTCGATCTGCCGGATGCCGGCGCGCACGCCGGCAAGCGAGTTCGCCACCGCCATGCCGAGGTCGTCGTGGCAATGGGCGGAGAAGCGGGCCTTCGCGGCATTCGGCACGCGCTCGAGCAGCATCCTGATCAGCGCGAAATATTCCTCCGGCACGGTGTAGCCGACGGTGTCGGGGATGTTGATGGTGGTGGCGCCGGCACTGATTGCGGCTTCCACGCAGCGGCAGAGGAAGTCCTGCTCGGTGCGGGTGCCATCCTCGCTCGACCACTCGACGTCATCGGTGTGGTTGCGCGCACGGGTGACCTGCGCGATCACCATCTCATAGACCTCGTGCGGCTCCTTCTGCAGCTTGTATTTCATGTGCACCGGCGAGGTGGACAGAAAGGTATGGATGCGATGGCGCCTGGCCGGCCTGATCGCTTCCGCGCAGCGGTCGATGTCCTTGAAGGCGGCGCGCGAGAGCCCGCAAATGACGGCGTTCCTGGCGCGCTTGGCGATCTCGTGAACCGCTGCGAAGTCGCCCTCCGACGCGACCGGAAAGCCGGCCTCGATGATGTCGACGCCCATCTGGTCGAGCAGCTCGGCGACTTCGAGCTTCTCCTCATGGGTCATGGTGGCGCCGGGGCACTGCTCGCCGTCGCGCAAGGTGGTGTCGAAGATGACGACGCGGTCCGCTTCGGACTTCGCTGGCGTGCTCATGATATGGGTCCTTTTCCTCGCTGGCACCCTGTTCGGGGCACTCCTGGGTTCCGTCCTCCGGTGACCCCTGAGTGCCCAGGCGCGTGTGCCCAGCCGGCCCTCAGGGGACGGTAAGGAGCAGGAGCCCGCGGAGAATGAGGGCGGCGCCGGGCCGGGCATGCGCCCGCCGGGTGATCGCGCGGAAATCTCGGCGCGTCGGCATCACAATCGCCCTCGTCATGGCCCGCAAGGGTCGCGGAATAACGTCAATGCCGCGTCACTGACAATGTGGGACCGCAGGCCTTTTAGCGGAAGAGCCGCCTCCTTCGCAAGCTCGAATCTATTCGGCGGCGAGCACCGCGCGCGCCTTGCGAAGCTCATCGAGGGCGGCGCCCTCGACCCTGGGAAACTGCGGGTCGAGACGCTGCAAAGTCTCGAGCACCGCCCGCGCCACGACCAGCCGGGTGAACCATTTCTTGTCCGCCGGCACGACGTACCACGGGGCGTTCGCGGTGCTGGTGGCGCGCACCATGTCCTCGTAGGCGGCCATGTACTTCTTCCAGAGCTTGCGCTCCGCAATGTCGCCGAGCGAGAATTTCCAGTGCTTGGCGGGGTCGTCGAGACGGGCGAGCAGCCGGCGGCGCTGCTCCTCTTTCGAGATGTGAATGAAAAACTTGAGTATCGCAGTGCCGTTCCTGACGAGATGGCGCTCGAAGGCGAGGATGTTTTCGTAGCGTTCCTTCCAGATGTGCTCGGTGACGAGCGTGGCAGGCAGCTTCTGGCGCGCGAGCATCTCGGGATGCACGCGCACCACCAGCACCTCCTCGTAATAGGAGCGGTTGAAGATGCCGATGCGGCCGCGCGTCGGCAAACGGACTGCTGCACGCCACAGAAAATCGTGGTCGAGCTCTTCCGCGCTCGGCGCCTTGAACGAATGCACCTCGCAGCCCTGCGGGTTGACGCCCGACATGACGTGCTCGATGACGCCGTCCTTGCCCGCGGTATCCATGCCCTGGAGGATAATGAGCAGAGACCAGCGGTCCTCGCCATAAAGACGTTCCTGCAGATCGGCGAGCCGCTTGGCATCGGCCGCGAGCATCGATTTGGCATCGTCCTTGTCGATGTCGAGGCCGCCGGTGTCGGCGCAATCCACCGAAGCAAGCCGGAAACGATCGGGATCGTCGACGCGGAAGCGTCGGGTCAGATCAGGCGGCGTCATTTGCGGTCACTCCGATGCTGTCCGAAAAGTCTTACGCCCCGCGTATCATGCGCTAGATTTTCTGGGCCACGAACACCTGGCTGGGCTTCACGAATTCCTCCTGCGCCTCGATCAGCAGCATCTCGCTCGCGCCCGCTTCGGCGGTGCGGTTGATCACTCCGAAGATCGACGCGCCGGCAAGCGACATCGCCTCGACCGCCGACCCCGAGCTCATGAGATGCGCCAGAAAAAGCGCTGCGATTGCATCGCCGGCTCCATTCACCACAATGGGCAGTTGCGGAGTGCGCAGACGGTAACGGTCGCTCCCGTCGGATACCACGAGATCGAGGCAATCGGGAGGCGTGACCCCGGTATGCAACGAGGTGACGAGCACCACGCGCGGCCCGAGAGCATGCACGGTATCGATGGCGGCGGCGAGGTCGGCCATCGTCGCGGTGGCGCGGCAGGCCAGGTATTCGAGCTCGAACTGATTGGGCGTGACGATGTCGGCCACTGGCAGCAGGCGTTCCTTGATCAATTCCGGAATGCCGCGGCGCACGAAAATGCCGCGGCCGGCGTTGCCGATCACGGGATCGCAGCAGTAGCGCGCCGCCGGATTTGCGGTCTTGACGCGCGCGACCGAATCGAGGACGGCCTCGCCGGTATCGGGCGAGCCGAGATAGCCGGACAGAACGCCGTCACACTCGCCCAGCACGCCGCGTTCCTCGATCCCCTGGACCGTCATGCGGATGGTCTCGCCGCTGAAGACGCGGCCGCGCCAGGCGCCATAGCCGGTGTGGTTGGAGAACTGCACGGTGTGCACCGGCCATACCTCGATGCCGATGCGCTGCAGCGGAAACACCGCAGCGGAGTTGCCGACATGGCCATAGGCGACGTGCGACTGGATGGAGAGAATGTTCATGCGAGGCCGATGATCAAAAAGATCAAAATCCCTGGATCAGGCCGGCGTCGATGAGCAGGCGATTGAACCGACGCGCCTCGGCGCCGTCGGCGCACAGATAGAACATGCCGCGGCAGCGGTTGAGGATCTTCTTCTGCTCCAGGAAGGTGGCGTCGAGCGGCACCCCCGCGCCCTCCAGCACCACCAACGGCAGATAGGGCGCATCGAGCGTGTCGAGCGCCGACGACAGATCGCGCGGCCGGAAGTTCACCCCTTCGATCGCGTAATAGGTGGTGAAATAGCGTGGATCGCGCTGCCCGATGCGCCTGGCCACTTCTGCCTCGTCGAGCGTGGGATCCAGGACGTGCTTGGCAAACCTCGGCTGATGATCGCCGAACCGCACGATGAAGAACTGGTCGCGCGGAAACTCGCGGCCAAGCCGCTCCTTGAATTGCGCGAAGTCGCGCAACGCTCATCTCCTGGCGGCGCAGATATTCGTCGATCTCGAACGGGTTTCCGCGATTGACCCAGTCGGGCAGGAGATCGGGCCGGTAGCGGTATGTCCAGGGAAAGTGGTTGGTCGCGAGGTAGACGAGCACGAATACCGGGCCGCTGTCGCGCTCCCGGGCGATCACCCGGGCGGCATGGTCGTAGAAGAAGCTGTCGGTATCGGCCGGCCCCGTGCGCAATTGCCCGGCGTCGAGGAAATGCTCGATGCCGGCGGTGGTCTGGAAGCCGCGGGCACCGACGAAGGCCCCGAACCAGGAATACAGGCTGTAGGTCTTGTAGCCGCAATCTCGCAGCGACATGCGGCAGGCCGCGCTTGACCCGACCGTCGGCGAGCCTGGTGACGGATTCGGCGAAACGCCCGTAGGAGCGCACCGACAGGCCGGTGAGCACGTTGTATTCGGTGTACCAGCTCGGGCCGCCGGCGCCCTCGACCACGAACGAGCGCCGTCTTGCCGTCGGACGAGCGGAACCGGTCGTGGTAGTTCGGCGGCACCTTGACGTTGGGGATCATGGTGATGTCGAAGCTCGAACTCGTCGAACACCATGACGATATGCGGCAGCTTCCCGCCGGCATCGCAGGCCGCCGTTGTCGTCAGGTTCAAGCGGTCCGGCGAAGCGGCGTCGGCCTCCAACACGCCGCGCGTCATCAGATCGATGGCGGCGACCGCCCCCGAGCGTGCGAACTTGGAAACATATTGATGCCGAAGGAACTCGTCCTCCCGGTCGGTCGGCACCGCGAATGAAAGCCCGGCAGAGCGCGACGAAGCACAACAGGCATGCCGCTCGCGGCGATGCTGCGCCGTACCCGGAACGGCTCGATCCGCCAGAGCAAGGCCAGCACCGGAATCGCCAGCAGCGACGGCAAGACCGACCTTCCAGGCAAGGCCCGGGATGATGGACAGCAGGAACGAGAAGCTGGCGAGGTCGATGATCATCACGTCGACGAAAGTCGCCGTCATCAAGAGAACGTCGTGCTTGAACTGCGACAGCAGGATCAGGACGACGATGACAGCGAGCGAGAGCGCCCCCGATGTGAGCGGGCGGCGCAGCAAAGCCAGCCAGATGAAATTGAGCAGCCCCCAGGTGAGAACGAAGGCCGCTTGCGCCGCCGGCTCCGCCTCGAACCAGATCACATATCGCGAAAGCCGCAAAGTGGATGGCGGCCAGGAGGGCGAGCGCGGGCCGGCAGCCGGCAGCCGCGAGACGGGTCGTCAGGTTGAGCACGGCGGGCGGCATGACTTACGCTCGGCGCCCCCGGCTACCTTTCGCCGGCGCGGAACCTGTCATCTTTCTGTAATTAGAATGTCATGGCAAGGGTGGAGAGAGGTTGCGCCGCGATTGCCGTGCGGGCTGAGCCCGCGATCGGCTGTGGCGTCCCCCCCCTCCTCCGCCTGAAGGGGTAGGGACCGGGAGGGGGCTGTGAAGCGTTCGTGCACGCGTTCCCCCTCCCACTACCCCGGACCTGGGACGCAAAGCTGCCCAGGCGCTATGTTAACGACGTTTCCCGGGCGCAGCGCAGCGCCTATGAAGCTAACCCGCCCTCGGCATGCCCTAGGCAGACTCACATTCCCGCGGCCTTCTTGACGAAGCGGTCGTCGAAGGTCTTCGCGAGGTCGACCTTGGCGTCCTCGAGCTCCTGCTCGAACGCAGTCAGCATGTCGGCGGCCGTCTGCATGCCGGCGTGCGGGAATGATACCGGTGAGCGAATAGACCGGCTTGTTGGCCTTGACCGCGGCGAGATAGAGCGCCTTGTCGCCGAGATAGTATTCCTCCGGCACCGTCGCGGCGATCTGCTCGGGCGTCGCCTTTTCCAGCCATTTGAGCGTCTTGTAAAAGGCATTGACCAGCGCCTGCACGGTGTTCGGATTCTTCTCGATGAAATCCTGCTTGAGGTAGAGCACCGCCGCCGGATTGGAGCCGCCGAAAATTGCGCGGGTGCCCTCCTCGGTGCGGCTGTCGGCGATGATCTTGATATCGCCGTCCTGCTCGAGCTTGGTGATCATCGGATCGAGGTTGGAAAGCGCGTCGATCTCGCCCTTCTTGATGGCCGCGACCGCCGAGGGGCCGATCCCGACGCCGATATAGGAGGCATCGGCCGGCTTGAGCCCGGCCTTCGACATCAGATACATGACGAAGAAATTGGTGGAGGAGCCGGGCGCGCTCACGCCGATCTTCATGCCCTTGAGGTCGGCCGGCGACTTGTAGCTGGCTGCCCTCTGCTTGCGCAGTCCGACCACGATGCCGGGGAAGCGGCCGAGCTCGATCACCGCCCTGATGTCCTGGCCCTTGGCCTGCATGCGGATGGTGTGCTCGTAGGCGCCGGTGACGACGTCGACCGAGCCGCCGACCAGCGCCTGCAGCGACTGCGCGCCGCCGCGAAAATCGTTGATGGTGACGTCGAGGCCCTGCTCCTTGAAGTAGCCGAGCCGCTCGCAGATCGTCAGCGGCAGATAGTAGAGCGCGGTCTTGCCGCCGACGCCAAGCGTGAGCGACTTTTTCTCCGGCGCCTGGCCATGCGCGGCGCCGGCGAGCGAAAGGGCGAGCGCGAGCGTACCGACGATGAGCTTGACTGCCGTCATGCGATCCTCCAGCTGCTGGATCGAGCGATTTCCGTCAGATCGCAAACCGCTCGGCATTCTTGCCGTCGACGCTTTGTCTGCGGCCAACCGGCTGCCGCGCCGAAAACGCATCAATTGAGAGCCGGCTCATCGGCCTGTTATATTAGCCAAGCTGCGCGAAAGTCGCGACACGGTTCAAAGCCGCGTCTCCGCCGCGACCGGACGCCAGACCAGAAGGCGCCGCTCGACCACCGTGACCAGCCAGTCGATGCCGATGACGAAGGCGGCAAGCACGAGCATGCCGGCGAACACGCCGGCGACGTCGAACACCCCCTCGGCCTGCTGGATGATGATAGCCGAGACCGGCAGCCGAGCCGAGATATTCGCCGACCACCGCGCCCACGACCGCAAAGCCGACCGGCCGTGTGCAGCGAGGAGAACATCCAGGACAGCGCCGAGGGCCAGTAGACGTGGCGCATGAGCTGGCGCTCGCTCATGCCCAGCATGCGCGCATTGGCGAGCACGGTCGGGCTCACCTCCTTCACGCCCTGATAGACGTTGAAGAAGACGATGAAGAAGACCAGCGTTACCCCGAGCGCGACCTTCGACCAGATGCCGAGTCCGAGCCAGAGCGCGAAAATCGGCGCCAGCACGACCCGCGGCAGCGCATTGATCATCTTGACGTACGGATCGAAGACCGCAGCGACCAGCGGCTGCCGTGCGAACCAGAAGCCGACCAGAACGCCGCTGACCGATCCGATCACGAAAGCGAGAACGGATTCCAAGAGCGTGATCCAAAGATGCTTCCAGATCGTGCCCTCGACGAACCATTTGACGATCCGGCCGGCGACATCCGACGGCGTCGAGAAGAAGAACGGCGGCAACAGCTTGACGCCGCCGATCGGCACGGTGGTGAGCACGTGCCAGAGCAGCACCGCCAGGACGGCAACCAGAAGCTGGAGGGTGAGAAGCCTGGTTCGCGACATCGCGTGCAAATCTCCGCCGAGTGTCAGCCGCCGCCGGTTTGCGCGTAGCCCTTGAGCACCTCGGCCTTGAGCATCGCCCAAATCTCGCGATGAAGGTCGTAGAAGGCGCGCTCCGACTTGACTTCGGCGATGTCGCGCGGGCGCGGCAGCCGGACCTTCCATTCCCCCATGACACGCGCCGCCGGTCCCGCCGACATGATCACCACGCGGTCGGAGAGCGCAATCGCCTCCTCGAGATCATGGGTGACGAACAACACCGCCTTGCGGTCGGAGCTCCACAGGTCGAGCAGCAGGCTGCCCATGATCTGCCGAGTTTGTGCGTCGAGCGGTCCGAACGGTTCGTCCATCAGCAGGATCTTCGGATCGCGAATCAGCACCTGCACGAGCCCGACCCGTTTTCTCTGCCCGCCCGAGAGCATATGCGGATAGCGTGCGCCGAAATCGGCCAAGCCGACGCGGTTGAGCCAGGCCTGCGCACGACTGCGGGCTTCGACGCGTCTCTGGCCCGCGGTCTCCAGGCCGATGGCGACATTTTCGAGCGCCGTCTTCCACGGGAACAGCGCATCCGCCTGGAACAGGTAGCCGGCCTGGCGATTGAGGCCGGCGAGGGGCGCGCCGAATATGTCGACGCGCCCTGCCGAAGGTGCGATGAGCCCGGCCGCGACATTGAGCAGGGTCGACTTGCCGCAGCCGGTCGGACCGACGATTGCCACGAACTCGCCGTCGGCAACTGCAAGCGAGGTGTGCTCGACCGCCGGATAGGCGCCGCCATCGGCCAGCCTGAAGCTCACAGCCACCTGCGTGAGCGCAACAGCAGGCGCGCCCGGCGGCACACCGAAGCCTGCGTCCACATTGGCGGCCACCAATCCCCCCTGCCCTCCCGCTGGCGCCTGGCCGAGGAGCCTTGCCGGGCACCGCGCGACCGCGCGGGGTCAGTTACGGCTTCTGTCCACCAGCGCCCGTTGCTTGATCCACGGCATCATGGCACGCAGCTTGGCGCCGATCTCCTCGATCGGGTGCGCCGCCATCTTGGCGCGCATGGCCTTGAACGAGGTCTGGTTGACCCGGTTTTCCAGCATCCAGTTGCGGGTGAAGGTGCCGGACTGTATGTCGTCGAGAATACGCTTCATCTCGGCCCGGGTCTGGTCATTGACCACGCGCGGACCCGAGACGTATTCACCGTACTCGGCGGTATTGGACACCGAGTAATTCATGGTGGCGATGCCGCCCTCGTAGATGAGGTCGACGATCAGCTTTACTTCGTGCACGCATTCGAAATAGGCCATCTCGGGCGCATATCCGGCATCGACCAAGGTCTCGTAACCGGCCTTCATCAGCTCGACCAGCCCGCCGCACAGCACCGACTGCTCACCGAACAAATCGGTCTCGCATTCCTCCCGGAAGGTGGTCTCGATGATGCCGGCACGCCCGCCTCCGATGGCCGCGCCGTAGGACAGCGTGAGATCATGAGCGTTGCCGGAAACGTCCTTGTGGACCGCCATCAAGACCGGCACCCCGGCGCCGCGCTGGTATTCGGCCCGCACGGTGTGGCCGGGCCCCTTGGGTGCGATCATCATCACGTCGAGATCGGCGCGTGGCTCGATCAGGTTGAAATGGATATTGAGCCCGTGCGCGAACATCAACGCGGCGCCGTTCTTCATGTTGGCTGCGAGATGGTCGCGGTAGATGTCGGCCTGCAACTCGTCGGGCGTGAGCATCATCATCACATCCGCCCATTTTGCAGCCTCCGTCGCCTCCATCACGGCGAGCTTCTCGGCTTGCGCTTTCTTGACGCCCTGCGAGCCCTTGCGCAGCGCCACCGCCACGTCCTTGACGCCGGAATCCCGCAGGTTGAGCGCGTGGGCGTGGCCCTGGCTGCCATAGCCGATAATGGCGACCTTCTTGCCCTTGATCAGGTTGATGTCGGCGTCGCGATCGTAATAAACGCGCATGCGCCCGTTCCTTCCTTCTATCGAGTGACGAAATTTGCTCAGCACAAACGGCAATCGGCCCGGAAAATCAAGCGCCGCGTCTTGACCAGCGCACCGACGCAACGACGAAGACCCTTTGCTTCGTTTCGGGCCGGCGCGATCGCCAAATGCCCGAGCGCGCAGCCGCGATCGCTAATCAGGTCATCTTACGCTGCCTTGGCAATATAGCGCTTCACTTTGACAGCTTTGGTCCGTTTGCGGATCTGAGCCGCGTCATAGGCTGCTTGAATGCGCAACATGAGATCGACGGTGGGTCCAAACGCCTTCTCGATCCGAAGCGCCAGTTCCGGAGAGAGGGCCGCCCTTGCGTTCACGACCGCAGACAACGTCGCACGCCGCACCCCCAAGGCCCGGGCGGCTTCGGAAACGCTGACATCAAGAGGTTCGAGAACACCCCAGTAAAAAACTTCACCAGGATGCGATGGATGCTTCATCGGCATAGCCATTCCTCAGTGATAATCCTCAAAATCGATTTCCGTAATCATCTGACGCTCGATCCGAAACGTCAGTCTATGGTTGCCGGTCACTCTCAAGCTCCATACGCCTTTACGATCGCCCTTGAGCGGATGCAGCCGCCATCCCGGAATCGTTTCCAGCTCGTCGAGATTCTCAGCTTCTTCAAGCGCGGTCAGCATCGCGCGAAGCTTTGCCTCGTACTGTCGGGCAACGCCTCGTCCCTCACCACGTTGCCATAACCGCTCCCGATCCTTATGCCTGAAACTTACGATGCGCATGTTACGTCGTACGGCGTTACCGTACACAAGTCAAGTCCATCTCCATTCACATCCCGTCCGGGCCGCGGCCGATCGCCACGATGCCGGTGCGCGAGACCTCGACCAGGCCGAGCGGGATCATCAGCGTGACGAAGCTTTCGATCTTATCGCTCGCACCGGTGATCTCGAACACGAAGCTTTCGGTGGACGCGTCGATCACCCGGGCGCGGAAGGCGTCGGCCAGCCGCAACGCCTCCATCCGATGCTCGCCCTTGCCGCGCACCTTGACCATGGCGAGCTCGCGCTCGATGTGCGGCCCGGCGACGGTCATGTCGACCACGCGATGCACCGGCACCAGCCGGTCGAGCTGGTTCTTGATCTGCTCGATCACCATCGGGGTGCCGCGGGTCACGATTGTGATACGCGAGAGGTGCTTCTCGTGCTCGGTCTCCGAGACGGTGAGTGAATCGATATTGTAGCCGCGACCGGAAAAAAGGCCGATCACGCGCGCCAGCACGCCCGGCTCATTGTCGACCAGCACCGACAGCGTGTGGGTCTCGACACCCTGCGACACGGTCGAAGCCGGATAGTGCGTGGTGCTGCTCACGAGAACTTGCTCCGTGCGTCCTCCCGTTGCCGGAGAGGGATGGCGCCGAACCGCACACCGGCGGCGCGGGATGTCGCGACGTGAGGCTGGAAGGCTCGGGTGCAGTATTTCTGCTACACCATCACCTTGCCTTCCTCGGTGATGGCATCCTCGATGTCCTCGGCAGCACCTCCGAGCAGCATTTCATTGTGGGCACGGCCGGAGGGGATCATCGGGAAGCAGTTCTCGTTCGGATCGACCACGCAGTCGAAGATCACGGGTTTTTTCACGTTGATCATCTCGCGGATCGCACCATCGAGATCGCCGGGGCGCTCACAGCGGATGCCCACTGCATGGTAGGCCTCGGCGAGCTTGACGAAATCAGGCAAGGCTTCGCTGTAGGAATGCGCGTAGCGCCCGCCATGCAGCAGCTCCTGCCACTGGCGCACCATGCCCATATATTGGTTGTTGATGATGAAGATCTTGATCGGCAGGTCGTATTGCACTGCCGTCGACATTTCCTGCATGGTCATCTGCACCGAGGCTTCGCCGGCGATGTCGATCACCAGCGAATTTGGGTGCGCGAGCTGCACCCCGACCGCAGCCGGCAGACCATATCCCATCGTTCCGAGCCCGCCGGAGGTCATCCAGCGGTTCGGCTGCTCGAACCGGTAGAACTGGGCGGCCCACATCTGGTGCTGGCCGACCTCGGTGGTGATGTAGGTGTCGCGATCTTTGGTCAGCTCGTAGAGCCTCTGAATCGCGTATTGCGGCTTGATGATTTCGTTCGAGCCCTTGTAGGCGAGCGATTTCCTAGCCCGCCACTTTTCGATCTGCCCCCACCATTCGGCCAGAGCCTTCCTGTTTGCCGAGACTGAGCCGGAGCGCCACAACCGCACCAGGTCGTCGAGCACATGCGCGCAGTCGCCGATAATCGGCACGTCGACCTTGACGTTCTTGTTGATCGAGGACGGGTCGATGTCGACGTGGATCTTCTTCGAGCCCGGCGAGAATGCATCGAGCCGGCCGGTGATGCGGTCGTCGAAGCGCGCGCCGATGCAGATCATGAGATCGCAGTGATGCATCGACAGGTTGGCTTCGTAGGTGCCGTGCATGCCGAGCATGCCGAGCCATTGCGAATCGGAGGCGGCGTAGGCTCCGAGCCCCATCAGCGTCGAAGTGATGGGAAACCCGGTGAGCTTCACCAGCTCGCGCAGGAAATGGCTCGCCTCCGATCCGGAATTGATGATGCCGCCACCGGTGTAAAACAGCGGCCGCTCGGCACGCCGCATCAGCTCGAGCGCGGACTTGATGCGGTCGAGATCGCCCTTGATCTTCGGCTGGTAGCCCTTGTGCTGGAAGTCCCTCGGCCGGGAATACGTGCCTTTGGCAAACTGGAGGTCCTTGGGAATATCGACCACCACGGGACCCGGCCGCCCGCTCTCGGCGATATGGAACGCCTCGTGCAACACGCGCGGAAGCTCGCCGATGCTCTTGACGAGGTAATTGTGCTTGGTGCAGGGCCTCGTGATGCCGACGGTGTCGCATTCCTGGAAGGCATCGTTGCCGATCAGATGGGTCGGCACCTGCCCGGTGATGCACACGACCGGGACCGAATCCATGAGCGCGTCGGTCAGGCCGGTGACTGCATTGGTGGCGCCGGGGCCGGAGGTCACCAGCACGCAGCCGACCTTGCCGGTCGAGCGGGCATAGCCTTCGGCGGCATGCACAGCACCCTGCTCATGCCGCACCAGAATATGCCTGACCCTCTCCTGCTGGAAAAGCGCGTCATAGATCGGCAGCACCGCGCCGCCCGGATAGCCGAACAGGTGCTCGATCCCCTGATCGGCCAGTGCCTCGATCACCATCTCGGCGCCGGTCAGCTCTTTGTTCATGGTCGACTCCACTCGCTCTTAGCTCTGTTTCCAATTAAAAAAGGGCCGCAAGGGCCCTGTTCTGCGCACCGCCAGTTCGCGGATGGGCTCAGCCATCCCCGGCGGTGCGCTTTCCTACCGATACCCGCAACTGAGTAATAAAATTGCGCATAGTGGCCGCTCTTCGTTATTTCCTTGCGAGGTTCTTATAATTGTCCTTGGGATCGCCCGTCAAGAGCCAACTGTGGTGGTCGGTAACAC
>CAWHPT010000031.1:0-214197 GCA_963831225.1 uncultured Alphaproteobacteria bacterium | reverse complement strand
ATAGGTGAGCCCGCGGGCATCGACCGGGTATTTGTCGGGGTCGTCGAAGTCCACCTGCACGGCGGCGAGGAGCTCGGGCAGGGCCGGCACCGTCCATCGGCTGCCCGGGTAGAATGGCGGGAGACCCGCGTCATATTTGGAGTTCCAGCCAGGCCTGTGCCTGGCGGATGCACCGATTCGAGCGCAGACTTGGTTTTGACGTCCGGATTAAAGGGCTTGCCCTTCTCGATGCCGATCGACCTCAGCACATCGATCATCACCCGGTCGCGCGGCGAGCCACGGCTCGCTCTGCACGATGCGGTCAAGCGAGGCAAAGAAGCTCGCGTTGTAGCGGATGGTGGAATTGAACACCACGTCCGCAGCGTCGGTGAACCCTGGTCGTCGGCGGATTGGCTGCCTGCGAGAGCGGGTAAACCTTGGCCCGCTTGCCATAGGCGACCGATTTTGCGATATCGGTGGCGCCGTGGCTCGCGAGGTTCGACCTTAGAGCGCGTAACTGCCGAATGTAGCTGGCCGAAGCGCGATATAGCCTGAGGGAACAGCGTTGCCGAAGCCGGGCGGCAGGATCAGGAATTTGACGCCAGCGCCCTTGTCGACCCCGTACAGGCCGGCGTCCTCAAGCGGCATTTGCCAAACGTCGACGAAGTTGGCGTTGAGCGAGCCGCCGCCATCTGCAGGCGGCACCTCGACCACGATCGGCCCGGCGTCCTTGGTATTGAAGAACGCCATGAAGTAGATCGCATCCGGATTGGCGTGAGGGTCTGGTTGTGCCAATCGAGGGGACGCGACCAATAGACAAACTGGTTCACTTTGCCCTCGGTCTTGTTGAGCATTTCCTGCAGCATCAGGTCGTAGTTGACGGCCGACATCCCCAGTTCACCGCTTCGACCGCACGGCGCTCGATGCTGCGGCGGGCAGGTCTTCAGCAGAAAATGTTTGCGCATGCGCTGATGCGATTGCGAAAACGATAGACAGTGCTGCGAGACTCGTTCTGATCATTGCTTTGCTCCCTGACGCTGCATTTGTGATCGCCTGCAAAACGTTGGCGGCTGCCGCAGTTTGCCTAGCAGTGTGTGCTGCTGCGGTGGAGGGTCCGCTAACGGCCGGCATTATCGCAAAAGAGTAATGTCAATTCGCCAGCGGACCGGTCGAGTTTGTGGCCGCAGTCTACATCGCTCCTGATCCCCATCAGGAGGCAGTCTATTTTATGCGTCCTTTGCTATGATCCACGGGTTTTCCCGAAATGGCGGTAAGGGAAAACCCTGAGCAGCGGCAGCGCCGTCGTCTTCCTAATTCGCATGTTTGCAAATTGGCACGAATGCGAAGTGCTGAGCGCAGCTGGCATGTCTCGTGCCTGAGGCGAAACAGATTCAACGTGGAGATCCAACTCGGACATTGCCAGCTGAAACACACAGCGATCGAGCCCTGCCACGTGCGCCTATTGGTACCATGATCATGAAACTTGAAGTCGACTCGCAACACACGTCCTGTGCTACATAGGAACACTGCGTCCGAGACCGCGACATGCTGCAGAATCTGCCAGTACAAGCCCAGAGCTCCGACGCGGCTGACCGGCACGGCGGTGGATGAGCTCGATCTGGCTCGCCGTCGTGGTCGGCTGCGTCTACATCCTGTCGGCAAAGATGAGCCTTTCCCTGCTCACTCCCGACGGCGTGGCCGTGTTCTGGCCGGCCGCCGGCGTCGCCGCGGGCACGCTGATCGCTTTTGGGCCGCCTGCGCGATGGGCGGTCGCGGGCGGGACGATGGTCGCGACCATCGTGGCCAATCTCCTGGGCGATCGAAACCTCTTGAGCTCCATCATCTTCGCCCTATGCAATGCTGGGGAAGCCCTGCTGACGGCCGGCCTGATCGAGCGCTACTTCGGTTCGCCTTTCAATCTCGACCGGCTGCGCCACGTGCTGGGCCTGCTAGGGGCAGCGATCGTCGCAGCCGCCGTCTCCGGGATTGGCGGGACCCTTGGGTTTGCCATGTTCCATGGCGCGACGGCATCCATCTTCGTCACCTGGCGGGACTGGTTCGCATCCGACGCGCTCGGCATCGTCACGATCGCGCCCCTGGTGATCGGGCTTGCCTCGGCAGCTCGCGAGCCGCCGGCGCGGAGCGAAACCATCGAAGGTCTCGTCGCGCTGGCGTCGCTCATCGTTATGAGCGTCATCGTCATTGCACTGCCGCCGGAGCCTTGGACGACGGTCGTGCCGATCGCGCTGCTGTTTCCGGTCCTGTTGTGGATCGCGGCACGCTGCCGGCCGGTCTTCGCTGCGGCGGCGGCCTTCATCGTCACCCTCGCAATCGTCTGGACGACGACGATCGGAATCGGTCACTTCGGCGATCCTGGTCTCCCGATGGCGGACCGCGTGCTTGCCGCTCGCGCCGGCATCCTGGCTGTCGCGCTCTGCGCATACGTTCTCGCCGCGCTGTTCGCCGAGCGGCGGCAGCACGAAGCCGCGCTCGCGGAGAGCGAAGCCCGCTTGCAGGAGGCGCTGACGGCAGGAGCGGTCACGACGTTCGTATGGGACGTCGGCACGGGTTCGTCGCAGCGCAGCGCCAACGCCGCGCAAATCCTGGGGTTCGACCCGCGGCAAACCTTCAGCCCGAGCAACTTTCTGTCGCGGGTGCATCCGGACGATCGCGAGCGGTTCAAGGCGCTCGTGCGCGGTGTCAACCCCGAACGCCCTGCCTATACCGTCACCTTCCGCTTCACGCACCCCGACGGCCGGGAAGTCTGGCTCGAGGAAACAGCAAAGGCCGAATTCGACGCCGTGGGGCGCCTTGTACGCCTCAAGGGCCTCACTCTCGACGTCAGCGCGCGCAAGCGGTCCGAGGACCAGCAAAGCCTGCTCATCGCCGCGCTCGATCATCGCGTCAAGAATCTGCTGGCGCGCGTTGCCGTCATCGCCAAGGACACGCGCCATGGCAGCGGTTCGCTCGACGAGTACATTCAAGCACTCGATCGGCGCATTCAATCCATGGCCGATGCCTACGCGCTGCTCAGCCAGAATCGCTGGCACGGCGTCGACCTCACCGAACTCGTCCGCCGTCAACTTGCGCCCTATGCGACGGACGCAAACACGACCATCGGCGGCCCGAACGTCACGCTCACGGTCGCGGCGACCCAGGCGCTGGCGATGGTGCTGCATGAGCTGGTCGACGAACGCTACGAAATACGGCGCGCTGTCGACCCCGCATGGGCGGGTGGAGGTGAACTGGAACCGCGGACCCGGCGAGGATGCGGCGAATCTGTCGATCGAATGGCGCGAGATCGGAGGCCCCGCCGTTGCAGCTTCGCCCGACTGCAGATACGGCGTCAGCATCATTCGCGATCTCATCCCGCACGAGCTCGAGCGGTTCGGTCGACCTCGCATTCGCATCCGGCGGCGTTTGCTGCAAAATTGAGATTCCCCTGGCCGCGCGCGACGCTTGCCCGATGCAAGCGTAAAGGCCTCTCGCAGCCAGTACCACGACAAGCTTCTCGCCCTTGAGAATTCGTCCGGCGTAGATGCCGGCTTGGCGATAGGCATCCGAAATGCTCGGCCCGTAGCTCACCAGGCCACCGACCAATGCGGCATCGCGTTGAGCATAGATCGCCGGCGGCGCATGGCGAGCCGCCAGCGCGGCGACTCGTTCCCGATTGGAATTCAAAAACCCGCCGGCGCCGACGAGCAGCGCACCAGCCCCACGTTGGACGAACGTTGCAAAGGCTGCCTCGATGTCGCGGTGGCTTCTGACATCGAGAATGACGAGTTGCTGCCCGATCGCTTGCGCCACCTCCTCCTTGCAATTGAACTCGATAAAATCTCAAGTTTGTGTTTTTGCGGCACTTATCATTTCCCTCTGCACCGCGTCATAGAGCGCGATCCAAGCTTGCTTCAGTTCCGGAGTAAATGCGGGGCCAAACTGCTGTTGCAGGCCCCACATCAATGCGTCACCAAACGCAACAAAATGCGATGGCTGCACTCCAAATTGTGCGTGCTTCCGACCCGTATGGCTGATGATTGACTGGAATATTTCGCGTTCATCAAGCGCACCAATAATGGCGGCGATCGTGTCCATCAGCTTGAGGTGCTGTTTTTCCATATCGTTGGAGAACAAGCGTCGTGAATCGGGCGCGAGCTCGAAGAACCGGCCGTAGAATTGCTCGGCGAGTTTTCGACGGAGTGGCCACAGCGCATCGAATGATTTCCTGATTAGATCAATCTGCTCCGGCGTCATGATAGAAATACCAATTTCAGGACAGTCCGGCAGCTTAGCCAGCCGAGCACCGTGGGGATTGCTGCGAGCGTATGGCGAGCGGCCATGACAGCGGCGCTGCCGCGCCGCCGAGAAGGTTGATAAATTCCCGCCGCCGCATGGACAAAATCCGGGATGGGATGTGGTACTCGAGCCGGAGAATACTATCAGACGCGCCCGCAGAGGTGTTGATGAAAGATCGCTAGTCGCGATGCCCTCTGATCGTCCCATCCCGACCGAGATGTCGGTTTCGGCACGTCGACCAGGGGCGCAGGTGTTCGTAGGCCGCGGCCACCGCGAGCACGAGATCGTCGGCAAATCTTTTGCCGACGATCTGCAGCCCGACTGGCAAACCGCCAGTCGTGAATCCGGCGGGAACGGAAATTGCCGGCTGCCCGGTCAGGTTGAACGGTACCGTGAAGGGGAGCCATCCATAGAAAGAAACCGGCTTGCCGGCCACTTGGCCCGGAGTGTCCTGGCCAACAGCAAATGGCGGACAAGCCACTGCCGGCGCGAGCACGAGGTCGTACTTCTCGAACGTCGGCCGCACCTCCTGCCACCAGTCGTTTTTCCTGAGCCAGGCGCGATAATATGCATCCGCCCCCAGGCTTTCGCCTTCGGCGATGAACGCGCGCAACTGGTCCTCCATGTCATCAGCATGCGCGGCCACATAGGGCCCGAGACGATGCGCGACGCCGGCCACGAACATGGTCCGCCAGCATTCCATCGGCGATGACCATCCGGGGACGCCTTCAGCCACCGCATGGCCGAGCTCCTGGAAACTCTCGGCGGCTTTGCGGCAAATCGTCACGACTTCTGGGTCGACCGCCTCCGCGAAGCCGAAGTCCGGACAGAACAGCACTTTCAGATTGGGAGGTGAACGTGCGATGCATTCGCCAAATCGCATCTGTGTCTGGGGCAGAGAATAAGGGTCACGATCGTCGGCCGCTGCAAGCGCGTCGAGCACGATTGCGACATCCTCAGTCGTGCGTCCGATCGGGCCGATGTGCTGTAGCCCCCAATTCGGACCCGTCGGATAGTTCGGCACGCGACCATAGGAAGGCTTGAATCCGACAGTGCCGGTAAATGATGCGGGAACCCGCAGTGAGCCGCCGCCGTCCGTGCCGATGTTGATCGCGCTCAACCCCGCAAGGGCGGCCACGGCGGCGCCGCCGCTCGATCCGCCTGCCGTGAACGATCGATTCCACGGATTTGCCGTCGCGCCGAACAGTTTGTTGTGCGTTATGGCAGTCCAGCCAAGTGTTGGTGTGTTCGTCTTTCCGAGCAGGATCCCGCCTGCGCGCTTCACCGCTGCGACTGCTGCGCAATCCTCGTTCGGTACGAAATCGGCGAACAGGCGTGAGCCGAATGTCGTTTTTACACCGCAGGTCGGTAGCGTATCCTTGACCGAAAACGGAATGCCGCAGAGCGGCGGCGCTTCATCTGGATTTCGCCTGAATTCCAGCTCCGCGGTGCGCGCATCTTCACGCGCTTGTTCTTCGGTTATCGTCACGAAAGCACGCAACTGCGGGTTCAAGTCGTTGATTCGTGCAAAATGAGCATCGATCACTTCGACCGGAGACAATTTGCCCAGTCGATATGAGCGAGCGATCTCCCGGATCGAGAGCTCGGTGATCATTGCTCAGTGCCATCCATTTCGAGGTGCCCAGATCTTTCGCTTGACGTCCCATGCCGCATATTTCAGGCTTTCCTCGCAAACTGAAATGTCTGTATTCGACATCTGCACCCGATTTGACCATGGCTCGCAAGAAAAGCAAGAATGGCACCGGTACCCGGCGCAAGAGCGCCTACGACCTGATCCTCTCCGGCATCATCTTTGCCGATCTGCCGGCGGGGTCCGCGATCGACGAAAAGACATTGGCTAGGCGGTTCGGGATCGGCCTCGCCGCCGTTCGCGATGCGCTCTACAGGCTTTCTCTCGAGGGGCTGGTCGAGCGGCACCCGCGGATCGGCACCCGCATTCCGGACCTGAGCCTCCACGAGCTGCACGACGTTTTCGAATCGCGCGTTATTCTGGAAGGATCGTGCGCTGCGCTCGCTGCCGAGCGCGCGTCCTCGAATGACGTTGCGGCGCTCCGCGCAGCGTTTCTCGGCTACGAAGAAGCAATCGACCGGCGTGACTTTCGGCGGCTCGTGCGAATGGACCAGGTATTCCATCGTGCGCTGGCGACTGCCACCCGAAACAAGCTCATCGAAAAACAGATAACGGCCTTGCACAAGAATGCCGCGCGGTTCTGGTACTTCGGACTTCCGCGCCTCGCCCCGAGCGCGCTACACGCCGATATCAAAGCTCATATCGATGTCGTAGACGCGATCGAAAGGCGTAATGCCATTGCCGCCGAACAGGCGATGCGCGCCGTCCTGGGGCATTTTCCCGACAACGTCAGCGTATTTCTGACGAGTGCGATGTCGATCAAGGAGGGACGAAGCGATGTCCGAAATGAAATTAATCGGCGGGAGCGAAAGCGACCGGAAAAGCGTGCTCGAACAGCAGCGGGCGTACCTTGATGCGAACTCCAAATTCGATTGGGAAGCATTGCGCGACAGGATTTGGAGCGACGCGCCAGAAGCGACTTTCTTCAATCTGAACGGTCATACCTACAATGGACGCGATCATTGGATCGAGCTTTGGCAGTATTACAAGCAGCACATGGCCACGGGCGAGTGGGTTCCATACGACATCGGCGGCGTAATCGGCTCCGACGTAGCTGTGCTGTGGTGTCACCGAAAGACCAAGCTGCGCTGGATCGGCATCCGATCCGCGGCCGGGTGACAAGCGGCACGAAGACAAGGATTTCGTTTCACGCTCGACCATGGTCTTTCGAAAGCAGAATGGCGGTTGGCGCGTGGTGCACGTGCATTTCTCGGAAGCCAGCAGCGAGCCGCGTCCGGGTGGCATCTAATTTGCAGGCTCGAGTTGGCGATTTGGTGACGGTCGCGATCGACACGGTGGCGTTGTTGGAGATTTAGGCAAGGAGGAGTGCAATGTTGAAGCAATCGAACGTAGTTAGGACGTCGGTGGGTGCGACTGCACTTGCCGGAATAACGGCAGCAGGAATGCTCGTCGGCTTCACCGGCGAGAGTGCGGCGCAAGCCATAAAGGTCGGTGTCGTAGTCCCAATTACCAGTGTTCTTGCGCCTTACGGCACGCCGTTCGTCGAAGTCGATGAACATGGCGGTCGAGGCAGCAAATGCAGCCGGCGGGATCAATGGACGTAAGGTGGAGCTGGTCGTCGAGGACAGCCAGGCCTCGAACACGGTCGCGATCAATGCTCTGAATAAGGTGCTGGGGTCTAATCCAATAGCCGTTTTCGGTGCAGCCCTGGGCACGCAGGTCTTGGCGATGATGCCGATCACCGAACGAGAGAAGGTCCCGTTGATCGCGGGCCCGAGCACGCGACGTGTTACCCAACAGGGCGCCAAATATTATTTTCGAAACAGCACTCACGACGCAATCGACAAGGAAACGTGGACACGGTTTCTCGTCGAGAATCTCGGCAAGAAGAAGTAGGATCCTGCATGTCGCCAACGAATGGGGCTATTCCGGTCGTGACAATACGGCGATGTTCCTGGATAAGCTCTACGGCCTGAAGCCGGTTTCGATTGCGTCATACCAGCCGACCGACAAGGACCTCACGGCGCAGATCCTGCAGATGAGCAGAGACGGCGCTGATGCGATCGTGGCGCAGGGGCATCCGATCGATGAAGCTCTGCTGGTGAAGCAGATGATCCAGCTCGGCGTCAAGGTTCCCCATATCGGATCCGGGACCTTGTGTATCGCGTTCCTCCGGGAACTCGTTTCACCGGCTGAAGTTGCGGGCCGTTATTGCGAAGGCCCGGACGTGATGCCCCCCTTCAACGAGCGACCGCAGGTGCAGGCGTTCGTCGAGGCATACAAGAAGCGCACTGGGTATCTGCCGGACATTTATGCCACCCACTATTACGACGCGACCGGAATGCTGATCGCCGTGATGAAGAAGTACGGCATCGATCGTGAAAAAATCCGTCAAGGCTTTCAAGAGATGGCTTACGAAGGGATCATCGGCGCTTACAAAACCGATGAGGAGGGAAACCTGTGGCATAACGCTGTCGTGATGGAGTTTCTTCCGGAAGGGAAAATCAAGATCGTCCGTCGATACAAGCAGTGATCCGCGGCACTACGAAAGCGGCGGTTAAATCGGAGGCCGAGTGTGGCGCAGGTTCTGGCTTCTGGATTTGCCATGGGGTGCATCTATGCCCTCGTGGGCCTCGGGTTCATCCTGATCTACAACGCTACGAGCGGGCTGAACTTCGCGCAGGGCGAGCTCGTGATGCTTGCGGCGTTCGTGTTCTACTCCATGGTCAGCACGGGCGCGCCTTATGTCGCGGCCGCGCTGATCACGGTTGCGTTGATGGGAATTGCGGGTTTTGTCTTTCAACAGGTGCTGTTCTATCCGCTGCGAAATCGCTCATTCCTGGCCTTCATCATCGCCACGATCGGATTCTCGATTTTCGCCCGCAATCTCGCACTCCTGATCTGGGGCCCGTATCCGCTGAAGGTTTCCTCGTTCTTTCAGGACAATGTCGTCAGTGTCGCAAACGTGGTGCTGGCGCCGGAGCACTTGTTCATTATCGCGATCACCCTGGTCGCCCTGCTGCTGCAGTACGGAATGTTCTTCTATACCGATCTGGGGCGCTGTCTCCGCGCCACGGCACAAAACGCCGAAGTGGCTCAGCTCATGGGTATTCGTGCGAACCGAATGATCGCAGTTACGTTCGTTGTTTCGACGCTTCTGACCGGGATTGCCGGGGTTCTCCTCGCTCCCATCTTCCTGGTGGACACCGAGATGGGGCTAAATCTCATCCTGAAAGCATTTATCGCCGTGATCATCGGCGGCTTCGGTAGCGTGCCCGGCGCTGTGGTTGGAGGAATTCTGGTAGGCCTTCTCGAAATCCTGGTCGCCGTTTTCATCTCCTCGGTCTACAAGGATGCGATTGCCTTCGCGGTGCTCATTTTCTTTCTGATCGCATTTCCCCAAGGCATCTTCGGCGAACAGGTGGCAGAGCGGGCCTAGAAGATGCGGAAGCCCGTTCTCATTCTTCTCGTCTTGGCCCTATTGGCCATCCCGTTCAGCACCAATTCCAACTATCTTCTGCGGCTGGTGAATATTGCCCTGATCTACTCGCTGTTGTCGGTCAGCTTGAATATCGTGCTCGGCTACGCCGGGCAGCTCGCACTTGGCCATGCAGCCTTGTTCGGCATCGGCGCCTACACTGCCGCGCTGATAACTGCCGGCGGGAATGGGCTGTTGTTCTGGCCGGGCTTCGTGGCTGCCGGTCTGGTGACCGGGCTTTCCGGCCTTCTGATCGGCATTCCAACTCTGCGTCTGAAGGGCCACTATCTGGCCCTTGCGACGCTCGGGTTCGGCGAGATCATGCGGCACATCTTCTTCAACTGGCGCGAAGTGACCCACGGCATGGATGGCATCAGTGGAATTCCCGCTCCCTCCTTCGGGTTGTTCAAGATCGAAACGGACAAGAGCTTTTTTTATCTCGCGCTTGCCGTTCTCGCCATTGTCATGATCGCCACGATCCGGCTCGAGCGTTCGAAGTATGGTCGGAGCTTGGCCGCAATTCGCGATGCCGAGCTGGCGGCCGGTACCGCCGGGGTCGATGTCTCGCGGCTGAAGATCATCGCGTTCGTGATCAGCGCAACGATCGCTGGTCTTGCGGGATCGCTGTATGCGCACCTGTCGAGCTATATCAGCCCGGATGTATTCGTGTTCGATGTCACTGCGCAGATACTCAGCATGGTCCTGATCGGGGGGATCGGTACGACGTGGGGACCGGTGCTCGGCGCGGTAGTGCTCACCTTTCTGCCCGAGCTGCTGCGCGTCTCGAAAGCGTATTACCAGTTGATCTATGGCGCCGGCATCGTGGCAATGGTCATCTTCCTGCCTATAGGCCTCATGGGCTTGCTCCGGCGTTGGCGGCCAACGCTGATGCTGAGCAGTCTGCGCCGGGCGGAAAGTCCGGAATCCGATGCGCTCCCACGCGTGCTGGAACCGGAGCTCCCGATTGCCGATCGGGCTCCGGCGCTCGACTGCTCGGCCGGCGACGAACTATTGAGCACCCACGACTTGACGTGTCGATTTGGTGGCTTGGTGGCTATCAACTCGCTGGACTTCGACGTGCAGCGCGGCACCATCCACGCGCTCATCGGGCCCAACGGATCCGGCAAGTCCACGTTCATCAACCTGGTCTCGGGTGTCTACAAGCCGACAGCCGGGCGCATCACTTTCGGTGGCCGGTCCATCGAATCGTTGCGGCCATGGAGCATCGCGGATCGGGGTCTCGTGCGCACTTTCCAGAAATCTGCGGCTGTTCAGGTCGTTGACCGTTCTCGACAACGTGCTGGTTGGCTGCCGGGCACAGGTCGAAGCTGGCTGGGTGGGAGTATTCTTCAGGACGCGGCGTGCGCGAAGCGAGGAATCAGAATTGCGTCGACGCGCCGAGGAAGCGTTGCGGTTCGTCGGGTTGGAGTCCCTCCGTAGCCGATTGGTCGGCAAGCTCCCGCACGAACAGCAGCGGTTGGTTGAAATTGCACGGGCGTTCGCCATGCGCCCGACCCTGATGATGCTCGATGAGCCCGCCGCCGGAATGAATCCGACGGAAGTGGAAGGCCTGGTGGACTGCATTGTGCGGATGCGGGCGCTCGGCATCACTATTCTGTTGGTCGAGCACAACATGCCGCTGGTGATGCGGATCGCCGACCGCGTCACCGTGCTGAATTTTGGCCGCAAGATCGCCGACGGAGCTCCGGACTTGGTGCGCAACGATCCGGAGGTCATCAAGGCCTATCTGGGCGAGCGGCTTTCCAAAAGGCTCGGCCATGCCGCTGCTTGAGATAGACAAACTCTGTGCTGCGTATGGCGACGGGGTCGAAGTCCTGCACGGGATCAGCCTCACCGTCGAAGAAGGCGAATTTGTTACCCTCATCGGGGCCAATGGCGCCGGCAAGACGACGACGCTTCGGTCGATCATGGGGCTGCTCGGCGCCCGCTCCGGAACGATCCGTTTCAAAGACCGGGACATTGCGGGTTTGGCCACGCCGGAGATCGCCCGATTGGGCATTTCACTCGTTCCCGAAGGCCGCGGCGTTCTCCCGGGCCTGACCGTCTACGACAATTTACGCATTGCGACGACACCGTGGCTGCGCCGCGGAATGACGATGCAACGCGATCTCGATCTGGTCTACGGTCTCTTTCCGGTTCTCGCGGAACGGCGCAATCAGCTCGGGTGGTCGTTGTCCGGGGGCCAGCAGCAGATGCTGGCGATCGGGCGTGCGCTGCTTGCGCGTCCTACGTTAATGCTGCTGGACGAACCGTCGCTCGGGCTCGCACCGAACCTGGTCGACCAGGTGTTCGACACGCTTCGTCGCATCAATGAGCAGGGTGTTTCGATTCTTCTCGTCGAGCAGAACGCTTTCATCGCCTTGGAGGTCAGTGATCGCGGCTACGTGATCGAGCGCGGCCGTGTCGCCATGCACGATACGTCCGAGGCGTTGATGGACGACGAGAAAGTCAAGATAGCTTACCTCGGAGGGTGATGTGCCAGGTGTACCGACGCTGGGAGTCCGCGTTCACGGAGGCATGTCGCCCAAGGCTTGCATCGAGATCGCCGAGTTGGTGGAGCGAACCGGTTTGGGTGCGCTCTGGTTTGCGGAGAACCCTTTCAATCGCGGCGTGCTTCCTGCTGCAGCCGGCGCGGCGCTCGCAACCAAGCGGATCAGGATCGGAATCGGCGTCTTCAATCCCTACAACAGGCATCCCACGCTCATCGCGATGGAAATCGGGGCGCTCGACGAGTTGGCGAATGGACGCGCGAACCTGGGACTCGGGTCGGGCATCGGCGACCGGGTCACCCGGATGGGCCTCTCCTACGAAAAACCTTTGGCCGCGGTCCGCGACGCAATGACGATCGTGCGCGGAATGTTGCAAGGCGAGCGCGTGACGTATCGTGGAAAGGTCTTCTCGGCTGTCGACGTAAGACTTGAATTTGCTGCACTCCGGCCCGACATGCCGATTTATATGGCGGCGACCGGCGACCAGTCACTGCGAGTTTGCGGACAGATAGCGGATGGCTTGATGATCTCCAATATGTGTCCGCCCGGCTATACGGTGCGCGCGCTCGAGCTGCTGGCGGAGGGTGCAGCGAAAGCGCAGCGGCACGCGCCAAAAACCATCATTCAGTACGTACCCTGCGTCGTTCGCAAGGACCGGGCGGAAGCGCGCCGGGTGGTGAAGGGTACGATCGGTGAAATGCTTTCCGCCTACTGGACAATGGGAGAGAACTGGCCGGCCATCCGGGAAGCGATGATGCGTGGCAGCGGTATTCCAAAGGAACAGTTCGAGGCAGCAATCGCCCGCATCCGGGCGGGTGAGAAGCCGGCCGAGGTCCTCGATGAGAGGTTCGTCGATTGCTATGCCATAGCCGGCAATGCCGACGATTGCCTCGCCGCCATGGCGCGTTTCGGCGAGATTGGGGTGACCGAATTGGTGGTCACGTTCATCGGCGAGCAGCCTACGCACGACATGGCATACTTGGCGGCTGCGCTCGAGGAAGCGACATGAACCTGCGTTGCACCGTGAACGGCACGCTCGTAGAGACAGACATTCCACCGCGCATGCTGTTATCGGACTTCATACGGCACGAGCTCCGACTTACCGGCACCCATGTCGGCTGCGAAATGGGCGTGTGCGGCGCATGCACGATAATCGTGGATGGTGAGGCGGTGCGGTCTTGTCTGATGTTCGCCGCACAGGCCGACAGCTGCGCCATTCGTACCGTCGACGATCTTGCGCGCGACGGCAAGCTGTCGAGGCTGCAAGAGGCATTTCATCAGCATCATGCCCTCCAGTGCGGCTTCTGCACGCCGGGGTTTCTCATGACGATCGAGGCGGCCCTACAGAAGAACCAGGTGCCGAAAGATGAGCATGGGGTTCGCGATCTCATATCCGGCAACATCTGCCGTTGTACCGGCTACCAGAACATCGTCGATGCGGTTCTGGAATTGTCACGATGAAGCCGGCTGCGTTCGAGATGTCGCGTCCACACACCGTTGAGGAGGCTCTGGCGCTTCTCCGCGAGCACGCGGACGCAAAGTTGCTGGCGGGGGGTCAAAGCCTTGTGCCCATCTTGAACCTGCGGCTGGCCACGCCGAGCCTGCTGGTAGACCTCAATCGGATCGGCACTCTTTCCGGCATCCGGCGCGACGGCGACCGGCTGCGTATCGGCGCGATGACGCGTCAGCGCGAGTTGATGGAAAGCGCTTTGGTTGCGCAGCATGCGCCGCTGCTTTGCCGGGCGCTGCCGCATATCGGTCACGTCCAGACGCGTGCGCGCGGTACAATCGGCGGCAGCTTGGCGCTCGCGGATCCCTCGGCCGAATTGCCGCTCGTGATGGTCGCGCTCGATGCCGTGCTGACCGTCCAAAGCAAGGGCGGTCAACGGATGATCGCGGCTCGAGAGTTCTTCGTCGATGCCATGGTCACCGATCTCGCGTCCGATGAATTGCTTACGGAGATCGCAATTCCAGTCGCGCCTCCGAGCGCGAATTGCAGCTTCCGCGAGCTGGCGCGTCGCGCCGGCGATTTCGCCATCGTAGCCGTCGGAGCGCAGTTTGCGCGGCCGCAGCTTACGGTCGCCGTTGGCGGGCTGGAATTGCGGCCACGGCATTGTCATGGCCTGGTTCAGGCCCTGTGCACGCAAAATTTTACTCGCGTCGGCTTGGCATCTCTGGTTTCTTCCGAGTTGGCTCGAACACAGCCGCTGAGTGATCTCCAGGCCAGCGCCGAATACCGGCGGCACCTGGCCGCCGTTTTGATCGAGGAATGCCTCAGCGAGGTGCTCGAGCCGTGAACGCCCCGTCTCAACCGCCCCTGCGTCGGGAGGACGGGCGCTTGCTCACTGGACGCGCCAGATTTGTCGACGACGTGCATCTCGATCGAATGGTGCACGGCGTGTTCATCCGCAGCCCGCATGCACACGCCGAGATCGCATCGATTGACGCTACCGAGGCGCTTGCAGCCGGTGCTTTGTGCGTGCTCACGGCAGAAGATCTGCCCTTCAACAACAAGCCATGGGTCGTACGGTATTGGCATCCCAGCATCCGCAACGGCATGCCCAAGTTCCTGCCGCCGGATCGCGTTCGCTTCGTGGGCGAGCCGGTTGCTTTCCTGGTGGCGGCAAATCGATATGAGGCGGAGGATCTGGCCGCGCTGGTGCATGTCGGGTATCGACCATTGCCGGCCCTCGCGACAATCGACGAGGCCTTGGCAGAAGGTGCGCCCCAGCTTCATCCGGAATGGCCGAGCAACGTGGCGGCTAGTTTTGGCCATACGCAAGGCGACCCGGTGCGCGCGCTGGCTGCCGCAACGCATCGTGTGCGCCGGCAGTTCCGTTTTGCGCGGCAAACGCCGCTCGCACTCGAGACCCGCGGCGTCGTTGCTGATTATGACGGAGAGCGGGAGGGTCTCACGGTCTGGATGTCGACGCAAGCGCACTACAACGTGCGTCAGAACCTCTCGACTATTCTCGACGTTCCGGAATACCAGGTCAGGGTGATCGCCGAGGACGTGGGCGGAGGTTTCGGGGCGAAATCGCGCACCTATGCGGAAGAGATCATCGTCAGTCATGCCAGTCGCGTGATGCGCCGGCCGGTGAAATGGATCGAAGATCGGTTCGAGAGCATGCAAGCTACCGCCCACTCGCGTGCGATCGACGTCGACCTCGAATTGGGTTGCGATGAAGAGGGCGCGTTCACAGCGTTGAAGGCCGCGGTGACGCTCGATCTTGGTGCGTATGTGTTCACCAGCGGCGTCATGACGTCCGAAGTTGCAGGCGCCCACATTACGAATGTGTACAAGATTCCGAATGTCGCCATCGAGGTGCGTTGCGTCGGAACGAACAAGACGCCGATCGCCACCTACCGCGGCGCGGGCATGCCGGAATCCTGCTTCCCGACAGAATGCCTCGTCGATGTTCTCGCCAAGGAGATCGGGCAAACGGCGGTCGGGCTGCGCCTCCGCAACATGGTACGTCCCGCGGATCTTCCCTTCGAGCCCGGCCAGCTGCTCGCCGGCGGCAAGGTCCGATTTGAAAGCGGCGATTTTCCGGCGATGCTGAACGCCACTGTCGCCGGGAGCGGCTTCGTAGAGGAAGTGGAAACGGAGCCCGACGGAAGCCGCAAGGCCTGGGGTCTGGCTTGCGGGATCGAGGCCAGCGGTTTTGTCAATTTTGAAACCGCACACATCCTGGTGGACATTCTCGGAAACGTAACGGTGCACTCCGGCATGACGACTCAGGGTCAGGGCCAGCTCACGACCTACGCTCAGGTCTGCGCCGAAACGCTGGGTGTCGACTTCGAGCGGGTACGCGTGCGGTTAGGGGATACGCAACTCGTGCCGTTCGGCCGTGGCGCCTTCGCCAGCCGCGGCGCGATCTTCGGCGCCAATGCCGTGCTCGGGGCAGCCGAGCTCCTTCGCTCCAAGATTCTCACGCACGCGGGTACTCTGCTGCAATGTGACGCGTCCACCCTGATGATCGAGCGAGGATTCATCCGGCGCAGCAACGGCGAGGCGACCAATCTCGGCATAGCCGAGATTGCCCGCGCCGCCGCGCCGGGCGGACCGTTGTTCTCCGGTGACCCCGCACTCGAGGCGCAGTTCGTCTTCAAGACCGATCAGCCGATCACTTACGGGGTTTCAGTCCATGCGTGCCTGATCAAGCTCAATCCTCGCACCGGGTTCTTCCGCCTGCTCGATTACGTCGTCGGCCACGATGCTGGCCGTGCGTTGAACTCCATCATCGTTGAAGGACAAATCGTGGGTGGCGCTGCCGATGGGATTGGCGGTGCGCTGTTCTCCGAGTTGGTATACGACCGCGACGGCCAATTGCTCACCGGATCGCTCGCCGACTACCTCGTGGCGACGGCGCCCGAGATCCCCCGTATCCGTCTCGTCCACATGGAAACGAGGCCCGGGACCAACCCGCTCGGCGTGCGGGGCATTGGCGAAGGCGGGGTCATCCCCGCTGCAGCGACGATTGCCAACGCGCTTGCACGTGCCATTGACCCCAAGAAATCCGGCCACGAGGTGCCGTTGTTCACGTTGCCGCTGGGACCGGAGCGTGTGTTCGCCGCCTGCCAGGCTTTGTCAGCCTCGCCGTTTCGCCAGCGCGACGCCGCAGGGGATGCCGATCGCAAATCCAAGCACGGCTGCGCACACTGCTAAGGCGATCAGCGCGTGGACCTCACACATCGGACGCCCTCCACGAGGCTGATCCCAAAGGAGATTGTCGACCGTTCTTCTATCGTGATGGTCTTGAACGCCTTCGTCCGCTATCGATGGCTCGAGAATTCGCCGTCAGATGCGAAAAAAGCTTAAGATGGCCGCTGACTTGTGGCGAAGGTCCGACGTCTCTGAGGGATGACCTCGCCTGTAGAGAGCTTCATGTCGAACTTCGATCTCGCATTGTCAATTGTGCTTGGCGTCGGGCTGGCCGCTGCAACCGGCTTTCGGGTGTTCTTGCCGATGCTCATTGTGAGCGGGGCGGCTTATACCGGGCATCTCTCGTTGGACGATAGCTTCGCATGGCTCGGGACGCCAGCTGCCCTGACGATGCTCGGCGCGGCGGCACTCGCAGAAATCGTCGCTTATTACGTTCCGGGAGTCGACAACCTGCTCGACGCCGTGGCGACACCAGGCGCATTCGTCGCAGGAACGGTCGTGTCAGCGGCGGTCATGACCGACCTGCCGCCGATGGTGAAATGGACGGCAGCCGTCATTGCGGGGGGCGGCGTCGCTGGCCTCACGCAAGGCGTCACCGCAATGCTCAGGGCGAAGTCCACCGTCTTCACCGGCGGCCTCGGCAACCTGGTCATCGCAACCGCGGAACTCGGTGGTGCGCTCCTGGTTTCGCTTCTGGCCCTGGCGGCGCCGCTCGCCGCACTCGTGGTGGTCATCTTGTTCTTGTGGTTTGCGATACGTCTGCTCCGGCAGCTGCTTCGGGGAGCGCATCGGTCGAATGACCAGAGTCCTTGACTGAATTGCACGTGCCATCGACCCCAAAAACATCCGGCCACGAGGGGCCGTTGTTCACGTTGCCACAAACCGGAGCGTGTGCTCGCCGCCTGCCAAGCCACCCGGCTGTCCTGACCGTCGCTCTCGTCGGTGCCGAAATGATGCATAGGCTGGATCCTGACGTCCCACCCTTGAGCGCTGTGCCAACTCCAGCGCTGGTAGTTGATGCTGTCGGGCTCGAGGCGAACATCGTGCGCATGGCGTTGGCCGCCCAACGGGCAGGAATTGCGCTGCGACCCCACGCTAAGACGCATAAATCACCGGATATTGCGCGTCGCCAACTACAGGCAGGGGCCATCGGGATCGCTTGCGCCACACTGTTGGAAGCCGAGGAACTATCCGGAGCAGGGATTGGGAACCTGCTGATCACATCACCGGTGGTCGGTCGTGACAAGCTGGCGCGTTTGGCGCGGCTGCATCGCCACTCACCCATGATGGTAGCAGTCGATCACGCCCGCCAAGTGGAGGAAATCGTCCAAGCATTGGCGACGGACGACGCACCGTTGAACCTTCTGGTGGATGTCGACGTCGGGCAGGATCGCACAGGAGTCGTCAGCATCGACGATGGCTTGGCGCTGGCAAAGCTCATTCAAGCTGCGCCGAGGCTGCGTTTCTCGGGGCTGCAAGCCTATGCCGGGCACCTTCAGCACATAATCGATGCACAAGATCGACAGCGCTCGGTCGCAGCGGCGGCAGGGTTTATCAGTTCGTTGATCTCGAGGCTGGAAGCCGAAAAGCTTACCCCCTCGATCGTTTCGGGCAGCGGCACCGGCGCCAGTGCGTTCGATCTGCACGGCGGGCCGTATAGCGAGCTGCAAGTCGGCTCGTATGTATTCATGGATGCGGATTATGGCCGGATCCGAGAGCTGGACGGCACGAGCCTTCCCTACGAGAGGGCGCTATTTGTCCTGGCGACAGTGGTGTCCATCAATCGTCCTGGGCAGGTCACGGTTGATGCCGGGACCAAAGCATTGGCCGTGAACGGGCCGATGCCCGATCGATTGATCGGAGTGGCAGACCAATCGATGTACTCCTTCTCTGGCGATGAGCACGGGACGATCAGGCTGCCGCCCGGTGCGCCGCAGCCGTCAGTGGGCGCACGCGTGTTGATCGGAGTCACTCACTGCGATCCAACGGCGAACCTCTACTCGTTCTACCATGTTGTTGGCGACGATCGAGCGCTTGTGCTCTGGCCTATCGTTGGCCGTTACAAGCCCGGTGCTCGAGACGACGCCTGCTCCTGATCGGAGGTGCTGGCCAGGTCGCGCACCGAGGTCAAGAGGCTGCGCACTTGATGCTCGGAAACGTTGCGGGTGATGAAAACGAGCCGGCTGGTGTGGTCCTGGTCCGGCCAGCCCGCGAGCTCGATTGGCGGATGGGCAAGGTGCTGCACGACCTGTACGACGACCGGCCCGCGGCAGCCGGCGACATTGAGCAGGCCTTTGACGCGCAGCAGATCGGGGCCCCGCAAGGCGATCAGCGTCTCCATGCTGCGGGAGAACGCGGCCCAGGGAACCGGCGTATCGTCGGTGAGAACGAAGCTCGATATCCCGTCGCTGTGCGCGGCTTCGGCAACGAAGCCGGAGCGACGCTGGAAGTCCGATGCTGAGGTCGCCTCCAAGTCGATGAGGCAGCGCGGGTCGAGCTCGCCTTGGATCGCGGCGTGAACCAGCGCGCGCGGGTTGAGCGCATCGAGACGGCGGGTCAAGCGCTCGACCGCCTGCTCGCCGGAGAGATCGGCCTTCGATACCACCAGCCGGTCGGCGAGAATGATCTGCTTACGGGCTTCCGTCGACCATTCCAGCGTGTCGACGGCATTGGTTGCGTCGACCATGGTCACCACCACCTCGACGAAGAACTCTCCGCCGAGCGCACGATCGGTGGCGAAGGTCGACAGGATCGGGCCGGGATCGGCGAGCCCGCTGGTCTCGATCAGGATGCGCCGGAACTGCGGCAACGTGCCCTGGTCGCGCTCGGCGACCAGGCGGCGGAGCGCGATCTGCAGGTCGGAGCGGGTGTTGCAGCACAGACAGCCGTTGCCGAGCAGCGTGACGGCGTCAGTGCTGGCGCGCACCAGCGCGTCGTCGATACCGACGCTGCCGAGCTCGTTGATGACGACGGCAGTGCCTGCGCCTTCGGGAGCGGCCAGAAAGCGGCGCACCAGCGTGGTCTTGCCGGCGCCTAGAAAGCCGGTGATGACGGTGACCGGAATGCGTGCGCCGCGCGCATGCTTGAGCCGTCGCCCGAACGGGCCGGCCTCGCGCGAGGGGAAGAGATCGAGCACACCGCCTCCAGAACACTCCTGTGTCATCGTCCGCGAAGGCATGTCCCCGCGCGAAGGCGGGTGGCGGACGATCCAGTACGCACCGGACGCGATATCGCGCTGTGGAGTGCAAGCGCAGGAGGTCGGTGGTTACTGGATGCTCCGTTTACGCGGAGCATGACATCGCGCAAGGCGCAAATTCAAAAATCCATCTCCAGGATGTAGAGCCCGCCGATATGGCGGTCGACGGTGTAGACGATCTCGCGCTCGTCGACGAACACGTCATTGAGCTGGATCGTGCCGGTCGGCGCCATCGGCGGCGCTGGCGGGACGAACACCCCGATCTCCTTGGGCTGATAGGGATTGCCGATATCGTAGGCGCGCAAACCGCCGTTGAAAAAGGTGCCGAGCACGATCGCATCGGACTGCCACGACGTCGGCAGCGGCACGTTTTCGTGGATGTTATGGGCGCCGAACCGCCCGGCGGCGGCGTAGATGGTATGGTCGGGCAACGGGCAGGTCGAGATCGGCACCAGATTGGATTCCTCCCGCGCATCGAGCACCCAGATCAGCTTCGGCCAATCCTTGGCATTGTTCTCAGTCGACTCGTCGGTCACCAGCATGAGCCCGCGGTCGAACAGCGGCACCACGGTGTGCATGAAGCCGGTATAGGGCGGCGAATTGGTCCACTGCGAGACCTTCCTGGGATTGGCCTTGTCGGAAATATCGAGGATGAACATCCCGCCGTCGATATAGGCGAGATAGCAGCGGTCCGGGCGTTGCGGATACACGTTGGTGTTGTGGGCGCGGTAGCCCTTGTCCAGATGGTGTCGCGGCGGCGGCATGACGTTGTCGCCCTGGCGGGTGCCGGGCATCCACCAGCGACCGATCTCGACCGGCTTGGACGGATTGCGCACGTCGACGCAGCGGTAGAACTGATCGTCCGAAGGGTGTGTCGGCGTGAAGTCGGGCGCACCCGAAGCGGTATGGACATATTCGCCGTCGCAGAACCAGAGCTGATGCACCCCGCGCGAGGTCGGCCCCGAGCAGTCGAAGAACGAGATCGACTTCGGCTTCTCCGGGACCGAAATGTCGAACAGCTCGAAGCCGGCCGGTTGCAGACCTTTTTTCTGTGTCTGGTAGGCCACCGCCATCAGGTTTCCGCAAGTCTCGAGCGAGTTCGAGCGCATGTGGGCCTGCGGCAGATCGGTCTGCACCACCACCTCGGGCTTGCGCGGATCGGAAACGTCGACGGCGGTGAAGTTCTTCGGCGCGCTCTCGTGCGCGAGCCACAGGATGCGCCGGCCGTCGGGCGCGATCTGAATCGACATGCCTTCGCCCATGCCGCCGAAGCCGTCGAGTGCGTGCTGGCCGATCAGCCTGAAATTCCAGGTGACGGGCTGGTACGCGCCTTCTCGCAGTGGACTGGTTTCGGCAACGGCCATGTGTGTGCTCCTTGCAGATACGCGGGTGATCCTGCGATTGACTAGTAGAGCGCTTTTACGCAGTCGTCATTGCCGGGCTTGACCCGGCGATCCATCCTCCTCGCAAGACGTTCTTGCGAGCGAGATGGACTCCCGGAACAAGTCCGGGGACGGGGGTGACGCATGTGGGTGGGTAACCCTGAGCCAACCCGATTGCAACATGCGTCAGCTGCTGGCCTTCGCCCAGAAGTCCGGCCGCAGCGCCTTCTTCCAGTCCGGGACCGCGGAGATCTTCTTCTCGCGCAGAAGCACCTCCGCATCCCGCTGCAGTCCCGGCACCAGGTCGGACGGAAAGCCGGGATCGACCTCGACGCGGGCGAGTGCCTTGGCGAAGGTCTCGCGCGTCATGCTATAGCCCTTGGAGGTGAAGAACGCGTAGATCACGTCGGCGACCTTGCCCGGATTGTCCTTGAAATCGCCCGCCACCTCCTGCCACGCCTTGAGATAGGCCACGACGGTGTCGGGATGCTTTTCGACGAAATCCGGGGTTGCAGCCATGAACACCGGTATCCTGTCGACGCCGGAGAAATCCATCAGCGACGTTCCGATGCCTTCGGCAACGGCAATCTCGTTGTAGGGCTCCACATTGACCATGGCATCGACGGTCTTGGCGGCCATCGCGGCGACCATGTCATTGACGTTCATGCGCACTTCCTGGAAGTCGCCTTTGCCGAGGCCGGCATTGCGCGCGACGACGTCCACGAACAGATTGCCGATCGATGAGCCGGTCTGGTTGGCGACCTTGAGACCCCGAAGCTGCTCGACCTTGGTGATGGCCAGGTCCTTGCGGATCACGATCTGCGCGGTCTTGCCGACATGCTCGATCTGGGCGATGGCGACGAGGCCGCCCTTGTCGTGGCCGATGGTGAAGGAGGGGCCGGCATAGGTGCCCAGGTCCACCTGTCGCGCCACCATCTGCTGCATGGTGAGATTGCCGGAAGGCACGGCGAACTCCTCGACCTTGATGCCGCGCTTCTCGAGCAGGCCTGACTTGAGCAGGTAGTAGGTCGGCATGCCCCAGATATTGGTCTGGTAGCCCTGGCGGATGGTCTGCGCGAAAGCGGGCCGCGTGCCCGCAAGCCCGAGCGCCAGCATGCTGGCGCTGGCCGCGAGGTATTGCCGTCGTGTCATGCTCCTCATCGCATTGTCCTCCGTGGTGCCGTTTCGATCGACGTCTGCCTCGTTGCTGCCGTGGTTCTCATTGTTCTTGCTGCATCCCGAGCTCGCGAATGCTCGACGCCACGTCGTCCAGGGTCTGCGTGATCACCTGCTGGAGCTGCGCCGGCGTCGATGATACCGCAATGGAGCCGGCTTTCTCGATCAGGCTACGGTATTCCGGCGTGGCCACGACGGTTGCGATGTGCCGCTGCAGCTGGTCAACGACCGGCTGCGGCGTGCCGTTGCCGGCGCAGATGCCGAGCCAGCCTGATCGCACGAAGTTGATGCCCTTTTCGGTGAGCGTTGGAACGTCGGCGAGATTCTTCAATCGCTCGGGCGCCGAGACCGCCAGAAATCTTGAGCTGCTTGGCTTCGTTCTGCTGGACCACCGCCAGCGTCGGCGAGACGTAGAAGTGCACCCGCCCGGCGACCAGCTCCTGCACGGCCTGCGGCCCGCCGCGGAACGGGATGCGGTTCATGGTGATGCCGGTGAGTTGCTCCAATTGCCGCGCCAGGATTTCCTGCGCCGAGCCCGCACCGATGGTCGCGTAGCTCACCTCGCCGGGATGTGCCTTGGCATAGCGAACGAAAGACTCGAAATCGGTGGCGGGAATCGAGTTCGCCAGCGCGAGCCCGTAATAGTATTTGGCGATGAGCGAGATCGGGGCGATATCGCCCAGCTTGAACTGCACGTTCTTGTAGACGGCGGTGTTGATCGCCTCGAAGTGGGTGCAGAGCAGAAGGGTATGGCCGTCGCGCGGCTGTGACAGCACGTCCCGGGCGGCGATCATCCCTGACGCGGCCGGCTTGTTCTCCACCACCACGCGCTGTCCGAGCGCTTCACCGAGCTTGTCGGCCACGAAGCGCGCCGGAATGTCGGTCGGTCCGCCGGCGCCGAAGCCGACCACCAGGCGGATCGGCCGGGCAGGAAACGCCTCTTGCGCTTGCGCCGTCGTTGCTGCCACCGCGAGCAATGCAAGCCCGCAGCAGATCTTGATCGTAATCTTTAGAGCGCGTTCCGATGAAATCGAACCACGGTTGGGCCGAGGCCGTGCCGCAGAGTGTACCTCCCCCTTGCAGGGGGCAGCGGAGTATCGCCGAGTGCGCCGCACCTTTGTGCATCAACCACAACGAAACGCGTCCTGGCATTCGCATTCGCTTCCTCATTCCGCGGTGCTCATCGGCGGGCTCGCGACTTCTTCCTGGCCGAGATGGCGCAAAAGCTCCTTCTGGTGCTCCAGAAACTCCACGCTGAGCGCGTTGCGCGGCCGCTGGAGCCGGATCGGCAATTCGACCTTCACGGTGCCGGGATGCGGCGTCATCACCACGACGCGATCCGCCAGGTACACCGCTTCCGCGACATTGTGCGTCACATAGATCACGGTCTTTCGCGTTTCCCGCCAAACGTCCGCGAGCAGCCGCTGCATGTCGTCGCGCGTGAGCGCGTCGAGCGCCGCGAACGGCTCGTCCATCAGCAGCACCGAAGGATTGTACGCGAGCGCGCGGGCGATGGCGACACGCTGCTGCATGCCGCCGGACAAATGGTGCGGATAGGACCGCACGAATTTCTCGAGCTTCACCAGCCTGAGCTGCGCAAGCGCGATCTCCTCGCGCTCGGCTTTGCCGACGCCTTTCATCTCGAGGCCGAAGGTGACGTTTCCCAGCGCCGTGCGCCAGGGGAAGAGCTGCGCAAAATCCTGAAACACCACGCCGCGGTCCTGGCCGTGCCCGTGGACCGCTTTGCCGCCGATGCGGATTTCCCCGGCGGTGGGCGCGAGAAAGCCCGCAATGATGTTGAGCAGCGTCGACTTGCCGCAGCCCGATGGTCCCACGATGCAGAGGAACTCGGACACGTCGATCGAGAAGCTTACCCCTTGCACGCCCGTGACCGCGCCGCTTGGGGTGTCATAGACCAGCGAGACGTCGCGAATCTCGATATGGCTCACGGCCGATTGTCCCCCGCCGGGCGGTTCGAGCTTACTTCGGGCAGGGCTCATCCTTTCGCCGTTCGCATCATGCCCCAGCGCATGACCGTCGCGCGCTCGATCGAGCCGAACACCAGCCGCTCGAAGAAAAACCCGATGCAGCCGATGACGGCGAGCGAGGCGAGCATCACGTCCGCATTCAGGAATTCCTTGGCGTCGAAGATGACCCAACCCAAGCCCCAGTCGGAGGCAGCCAGCATCTCGGCACCCACGACTGCGATCCAGGCGCGCAGAAAGGCTTGCCGCAACCCGGTGATGATGAACGGCGAGGCGCCCGGGATGATCACTTTCCAGAACAGCGCGCGCTCGTCGGCGCCCATGGCTCCCGCCGCGCGCAGCCACAGCGGGTTGACCGCACGAACGCCGGACCAGGCATTGAGCATCATCGGGAACAGCGCGGCGTAGAAAACGATCAGGATCGCAACCGTGTTGCCGAGCCCGAACCACAGAATGAACAGCGGGACCCAGGCGAGGGAGGGGATCGGCATCAGCGCGCTCGCCAGCGGAAGAAAGAAATTCTCCACCGGGCGAAACCGGCCCATCAGGATGCCGAGCGGCAGCCCGACCGCTACCGCGAGCGAAAGGCCGAACAGCACCCGGTACATGGTGAAGAATGCGTGCTCCAGCATGGTGCCGTCGAGCAGCAGCGTCACGAGCGTGCTCGCGATTTTCGGCAATGTCGGCAGCAGCGCCGGCGGAAACTCGCCGCTGCGCGCGATCGCCTCGTAGAGCGCGGCCGCGAGCAGCAGCGTGATGCCTGCCCGGTAGGCCGATCGGGCGCGCTCGGCGGCGGCGTTCACGACATCATGCCCCAGCGAATGACGGTGTATTGCTCGAGCCGCTGGAACACCAGCTTTTCCAGCGCCAGCCCGATGGCGCCGATCACGACGACGCCGGCCAGCATGACGTCGGTGTTCAAGAACTCGCGTGCGCCGAAGATCATCCAGCCGAGTCCCCACGGCACCGCGGCGAGCATTTCCACGCCGACCAGGATGCGCCAGGCTTGCGCCAACCCCAGCCGCAGTCCGGTGAGGATGTAAGGGAGCGCTCCCGGCAGGATCACGTGACGGAACAGCCGCCGGCTGTCGGCGCCCATGGCCTGGGCCGAGCGCACCCAGATCTCCTTGACCGCCTTCACGCCGGTCCAGGTGTTGAAGATGATCGGGAAAGCGGAGACGAAACCGACCAGCAGAATAGCCGTCCGGTTGCCCAATCCGAACCAGAGCAGGAACAGCGGCGCATAGGCGAGACCCGGGATGGGCGCGGCGATGCTCACCAACGGCAGGAAGATGTCTTCCGCGCGCCGCGAGCGCCCCATGGCAATGCCGATCGCCACACCGGCGATCGCGGCCAGCGCAAATCCGGCGAGCAGGCGAACGAGCGTGTCGAGCACGTGGTGCGGCAGAATGCCGGCGGCGGAAAGTCGAACGAAGGCGGACGCAACCTCTTCCAGCGGCGGAAACAGCTTGCGCGGAAAAACGCCGAGATGCGCCGTGAATTCCCACAGCAGCCCGACCACGAGGAACGGCAAGGCCGTTCGCGCGATCACCCGCAGGCGGCTTTCGCCAGGAGCCGCCAGCGTCCCGGCCGCAAGCGTGCTCGGCGCTACCGTGGGGGCAAGATCGGACATCGGCACACGATAATGCGGGTGTAGCCACCGCGACAAGCCGCGGGTTGTCGTTTCGCACGATTTCAATGCGGGCTACGGGGTCCTCGTATCTGCGCTGCATCATATGGATTTGCCGACGCCGTGCTGTTACCACGCCCTCGTGCGATGCATGCAATGAGCTTTCTCCAACACGTGCCCAAGCGCCTCGTTCCCGCACTCGCGATGGCGGGCACGCTCGCGGCCGGCATCGCCGGCGGTTTTGCTGCGAGCTATGCGCGTCTGCCGCTGCCTTGGCTGCTCGGCTCGCTGTTCACGATCATGGCGCTGTCGCTCGCGGGCGCGCCGGTGCGACTCATCCCATGGGGGCGCCCGGCAGGGACCTTGGTTGTCGGCGCGTCGACCGGTTTGCAGTTCACCGCCGGCGTGATCGCCAAGCTCGTGACGCTGCTGCCATTGATCATCGCCGCGGCTTTTCTTTCGACCGCCGTAGGCGCCATCGGGGGCTTGCTGTTCATGCGGCTCACCGGCGTCGACCGCGCGACGGCATTTTTCGCCACCGTTCCCGGCGGCGTGGTCGAGACCATGAACGTGGCGCCGCACTATGGCGGGCAACTCGAGCCGATCATGGTGGCGCAGACCACGCGGGTCGCGCTCATCGTGGTGTTGGCGCCGTTCCTGGTGATCTCCGTGGCGGGCAGCGCGGGGCAGAACCCGCTTCTCGGCGCGCCGGTCGCTGCCGTGGCCGCCGGTGCTCGCCCTGCTCGCGGTGTCGGCACTGCTCGCGGCGCTGCTCGCGCGCACGCGCTCTCCCAATGCCTGGCTGATAGCGCCGCTTTTCATCGCCGCCGCGGTCAGCAATCTCGGGCTCATGGATGGCCGCATGCCGGACCTGCTCCTGATCGCCGCACAGGTCGTCATCGGCAGCGCGCTCGGTGCCCAGTTTCGGCCGGAATTTCTCACCCGGCTGTTCGGCCTGCTGTGGGCATCCTGCCTGGTCGTGCTGCTCGCGGCCGGGTCCATGGCCCTGTTCGGCGCGGCGATTGCGTGGCTCGATGGGTTATCGGGCGCCGACAATGGTGTTGGCCATGGCGCCGGCCGGTCTCGCCGAGATGGTGCTCACCGGCAAGCTGCTCGGCCTCGACGCGACGCTGATTGCCGGCTTCCAACTGATGCGGATCATCATCGTGCTGGTCTGGTGCCGCACTGCGCTCATCTTGTTCAGTGGCATCGCCGACTGGACCTACGGCAAGCCGCCGAAGCAGTGAAACGCTCATGTCCCGGCCGAGCGAGCGCTTCGCGAGCGAAGAGCCGGGACCCGGTACCACACGGCGTGCTGAGACCAAGCAATTTTGCGCTTCGCGAGTTTCGCGCTGGGTCCCGGGTCTCGTTCCGCTCGCAAGTGCTCGCTGCACTCGCCCGGGACACGAGCGGTCCGCGCTTCGCTCGGCGGGGGACACGTCCCGGCCATGACGACAAGCAGTTTGCTTGTGTGCTAGTCGGGTGGTCTAGACAGCGCCGCCTTCGGCCATGCTGCTCGAGGAGAATGGGAATGGCAGAGAAGCAAAGATCGGCTGGATCGGCATGGGCCGCATGGGATTTCCCATGGCCGAACGACTGCTCAAAGCCGGACACGATGTCTCGATCTGGAACCGCACGCGCGCGAAGGCGGAGCCGCTCGACCAAGCTCGGCGGAAAGGTTGTCGACAAGCTGTTCGATCTCAAGGACGTCGACGTGCTGTTCTCGATCGTGTCGGCCGGAAAGGACCTGGACCAGGTCTATTTCGGCAAGAACAGCGTGACCGGTCATGGCGGCAAGCTGCCGAAAATCTTCGTCGACTGCTCGACCATTGCGGTCGAGGAGTCCGCCTCGATCCGTGACCGGCTCGAGCAGCTCGGCAGCGAGTTCGTGGCGGCGCCGGTAAGCGGCAATGCCAAGGTCATCAAAGCCGGCAAGCTCTCGGCGGTGATCTCCGGCAGCGAAGCAGCCTGCAAGACCGTGGCGCCGACTGCTGGAGGTGATCGCGCCGCAGGGCGTCTCCTATGTCGGCAAGGGCGAGCTCGCGCGCATCTGCAAGATCGCTCACAATGTGATGCTCGGCGTCGTGATCGAGAACCTGATCGAGATCACGCTCCTCGCCAACAAGATGGGAGTTCCGCGCCATGCCTTTCTTGCCTTCATGAACAACAGCGTGATGGGATCGATGTTCACGCGCTACAAGGCGCCGGCGCTGGTCAATCTGGATTGGACCACGACCTTCACGCCGGAGCTGCTGCGCAAGGACCTGGATCTCGGGCTTGCACTGGGCCGCGAATGGGACGTGCCGATGCCGGTGACGGCGGCAACGCGCGAGGTGCTGCAGAGCCATTTCGGCGCGGCGACGCTAAGATCAAGTCCGGAGCAATATCTGCAGAAGGATTTCGCCGCACTGCTCGAAACGATGGCGCTCGCGTCGGGCATGAAGCTCGAGAGCGAGAACAAGAACGTTCCGACCGGATTGGAAAGCTGATACCAACGGGCGCCAAGAACGAGGCACTCTCACCGTCACCGTGAGAGGATGACGGTCATTGAGTGGCGTCGTCGGTATTACCCCTGCGAAGCACCAACGGTGTCCGCCATCGTGGCGCCTCGATGTCCCAGCGGCTTGGGCGAACCAGTTGTGCTATCGTGCGCGGTCTGATGCTCGATTTCCGCGTTGATCTTGGCTCCGAGCAGGATAACGATTCCGGAAATCCACACCCAGGTCATGAAGCCGATGGCCGCGCCCAGCGATCCATAGGTCTCGTTGTAGGCCCCGAAATTGGCCGCGTACCAGGAGAACAGCATGGAGGCCACGAGCCAGGCCACTGCGGCGAAGGCACTTCCCCAACTGATCCAGCGCCATTGCGGTGCGTCGCGGCTGGGGCCGAAGCGATAGATCAGCGCGATGCCGAAGCTGACGCCGACGAGCAGCGCCGGCCAACGTCCCATCGTGATCATCAGTTGGCTGGCCCCCGACAACCCCACATATTCCAGCACCATCGGCAGGACCGTCACGGTCGCAATGGCGATCAGCAGAAAGACAATGCTTCCGAGCGTGAACGCGAGCGAGATGGCGTTGAGCTTGAAGAAGCCGCGCTTCTCCTTTTCGTGATAGACGACGTTGAGCGCATCGAACAGCGCCTTCATGCCGGCATTCGCGCTCCACAAGGAGACCGCCAGACCGACCACCAGCGTCCAGCCGAGCGTCTGCGACCCTTGCGCGGTCACGCGCTCGATCTGCTCGCGGACGATGTCGATGGCGCCGCCCGGGACGATGCCGGCCAGCGTCTCGATATGCTGACTTATCGTGGCAGGATCGGTGAACAAGCCATATAGCGAAATGAGGGCTGCGATCGCCGGAAAAATCGCCAGCAGAACGTAGAAGGTCACGCCGGCGGCAATGGCAACGATGCGGTCCTCCGACAGGCCGCGATAGACGCGCACAAGAATGTCCTTCCATCCACGCGCGGGGATCTCGGACGGCGTTGTCGCATCGCGTCCGCGGCCGTGCTCGGAAGGCGAATCGCGCTGGTCTCCGGGGTGGGAACGGCCCGACTGCCTGCGCTCCGCTTGGAAGCGCTCCGGCGAGCGGCGGTGATCGCGGCCGAATCCAAGGGCAATCAGAAGTGCGCCTGCAGCCGTTGCCCAAAGCGGCGTTCGCGGTGCGCGCGGTCCGTAGCCGGCCATTGCACTCCGGTCAGTCACCGCGGGGTCCCAATGTTGGCGGCCGTGCTGTGCTGATGGGGGATAGACCGGCTTTGATCCGGGAAGGCCATCGACGTACTCCTCGGCGGCAGAGGCACTGGACAACGGATGGCTGACCGCGCGGTTCCGGGGTGCCGCGCGATTCGTCAAAGATCGCGGAGCGCTCGCCCCGGCGGGACACGAGGAGGCCCCGGGCGCGCGCTTTGCGCGGTCCGCGGGTAAACCCCAAATCTTGTCAGCTATCGCAATTAGGTTCGCGGCGCGAAGCCGCTGCGCCAGCGATTATTTCACCCAGTTTTTTCCCGAATCTTTGCAGGTCCACCTCCGCAAGTGGCTCACTCGATCCCGTACGAAGGTTTTCTGCTTCAACCTTTGACAGGGGAGGCGAGACTTTCTCGTTTTCTTGATCACGCATTGAGGTGCTCCCGGCGTCCGTACTGTTGGCTAAGTCCGCCAATCTTCCCCGGGTTCCTACGCGAAGCGCTTGTACAATCATGCACTGCGGTGAACGGAAGCCAGAAGAGAACGCCTCGCGCGGAGCGGCTGAAAGAAAAGTAGCGCCGCAGTTCGCAGTTCGGATGACGGGCAGAGGAACTGACTCAGCGAGGTGTTTGTTTCTGAAGCAACATCGAGTTTCTCTTTGGCGCCAGTGGGGACTTGGGTGGCTCGAGATGAGTGTTGAATGAGGTGGCACAATGCGGTTGGCAGTTTTCCAATCGGCGCGGTCGAGAGTTCATAGCAGTCGCCGACCGCAGCGGTGTACTCAAGATTGCGATCACGCCCAGCGCCGTCCAAGTCTACCTCTTATAGTTAAGGCTCGACTCGCGTGTGAGCCGGATAGAGCGACGCGGAGCTCCGGGCGAACGAGGCTGCAGGACAAGCTCCCGAAGCGAGCCCCTTAGTGTAAGGCTAGTCGAGCCGGCTGTTGCCGATTTGCGACAGTCGACCTGGATTTTTCAGTTCCCAGTGGCAGTTAAGACTCTGTTGGCGGTCCATGCGCGAATTGTTGCTCTCACATTGTGTGATTAGGGGAAGTAGCATGCGTCGCGTTTGTGTTGGTCTACTCGCCGCCACGAGCCTGGTGGCAGTTTCTAGTGCGGCTTCCGCCGCAGATCTCTCGGTACGTAAGGTAGCGCCGCCACCGCCGCCACCGCCGATCTGGACCTGGGCGGGATTCTATCTCGGCGCACATGTCGGCGCAGGATGGAGCACGGTCGAATCCGAGCTCACGGCCGTGAGCCAGGTCGGTGGTCCCGCGGTAAACGGCTTCGTGATTCCGGTGTCCTCGCACGGGCTGGACGGATTTCTCGGTGGGCTCCAGGGCGGCTTCAATTGGCAGACCGACGTGTTCGTTTTCGGCGTGGAGGCTGACATCAGCGCGACCAACATCAGGGGCACGGCGCCGTGCCTGGTGATCCTTGCGTGCAAGACCGAGACCAATTGGGTCGCGACGGTTGCCGGCCGTTTCGGCGTCACTGCCGATAAGGCGCTCCTTTACGTCAAGGGCGGAGTTGCCTGGGCCGACAGCGATTACAGCGCTACGCTCAACCTGGGTCCGGGCGCGACCGTCACGACCTCGGTTTCGGACACCCGCGTTGGCGCGCTGCTCGGGACCGGCGTGGAATACGCGTTCACTCGGAACTTGTCGGCGAAGATCGAGTACAATTACATCGATTTCGGCACCGACACCTACAACTTCCCGTTTACGGTTGGTGGGAACGACTTCATCGCGACAGCAGACGTGCATCAAAGGATGCACATGGTGAAAGCCGGGTTGAACTACCGGTTTGGCGGCAAGGGCCCGGTCTACGCGCGGTATTGAACGATCTGGGATTAGCCTCTTGCTTCTGCAATCAGAGCTCCGGGAGATCATCTCCCGGGGCTTTATCGTGTCGAGGTAATTGGACGGGCTCAGCTGTTGCCGAATTGTGGATTCCCGAGCAAAATCGGAAAGGATCCCAGAAGCAAGCGAGGCAGTGCGTGCTCAGCCCCGAGAAGAACCGGCTTCTCACCCAGGTCGGCCCGGGAACGCCTATGGGCGAGCTCCTTCGCCGCTATTGGATGCCGGTCGGCGGCGCCAGCGAGCTCGACAGCAATCCTATCAAGGCCATGCGCCTCATGGGCGAGGATCTGGTGCTCTACAAGGACATGGCGGGGCAGGTCGGCTTGCTCGACCGGCACTGCCCGCACCGGCGCGCCGACCTCTCCTACGGCTTCGTCGAGGAGACCGGAATCCGCTGCAACTATCACGGCTGGCTGATGGACGAGACCGGCCGCTGCATCGAGCAGCCCTATGACGACACGGTCAACCCGCGCTCGCGGGCCAAGGAGCGTTGCTCGACCAAGGCCTATCCGGTGAAGGAATGCGCCGGACTCCTGTGGGCCTACATGGGACCGCAGCCGGTCCCCGAGCTGCCGGTCTGGGAGCCGTTCACCTGGGAGAACGGCTTCCGCGAGATCGTTCTTTCCGACGTTCCTTGCAACTGGTTTCAGTGCCAGGAAAATTCCTGTGACCCCGTGCATTTCGAATGGATGCATGACAACTGGAGCCTGCGGCTCGCCGGCAAGACCGGCCCCTATGCGAGCAAGCATCTCAAGCTGAAGTTCGAGGAGTTCGAGCACGGATTCATCTACAAGCGGGTGCGGGAGGATTCGGACGAGCGCAACCCATACTGGACGGTGGGGCGGGTCGCGCTTTGGCCGAACGGGTTCTATCTCGGCAACCACTTCGAGTGGCGGGTCCCGGTCGACGACGAGAACACGCTCAGCGTCGCCTGGTTCTTCATGCGGGTGCCGAAAGGGCGCGAGCCTTACCAGCAGGACAAGGTGCCGACCTGGAAAAGTCCGATCAAGGATGACAACGGCCGCTGGATTTCGAGCCACGTGATCAACCAGGACATCTCCGCCTGGGTAGGGCAGGGGACCATCGCCGACCGCACTAAGGAAAACCTCGGTGCCAGCGATATGGGTATCGCCTTGATCAGAAAGCGGCTGTTCGATGAGCTCGATGCGGTCGCGCAGGGCCGCGATCCGAAAGCAGTCATCCGCAGCTCCAATGTCGCCAGGTGCGTGGAATTGCCTTTCTTCCAGAAGCGGGAGAGCGTCGAGGGGATCACCCTCGAGGAGCACGAGAAATATCCCCTGCTCAAAGCGCGCCTGAAGGCTTTCCGGCATTGCTACGGCCAGCCGGCGGAGGTGCGACGCGCGTTCGAGCAGGCGATGGGCATAGCCGGGTGATGAGGAGGCGCGTTAACGGGATCGCCCTTTGGCTGACGCGCGATGACGCATTCGTCGAAAAAAATACAGAATGTCGGGAACCGAACGCCAGGTTCTGCGTTCGTGACGAAATGTGGGGGGATCCTTGCGTGCCGAATGCCGTGTATTTCCGCCGCCAGGCCGATATCTGCCTGCGCCTGTCCTTGATCGCCTCCGATAACGCAATTTCGGCCCGTCTGATGCAGATGGCCCGGGACTACCGGGCCACGGGCGAAGCGCTGGAGCAGCAAGGCGCCGCCGGCCCGCCCGCAAACGAGGACATGGTCGGGCGCACCGCCGTCGATGGGGAAGAGGGGTGGCCGATGGCACCGCCTAATTCGAGCGGCGATATCTGATCGATAGGCCCGCCGCACGTGCGCGACGGGCCTGGATCGATCGACGCAGTGGGGGGAGGGTGGCTGCGCCGATCCACTCGGGGCGGGGACATCAGCTCGGCAGCAACACCGTGTCGACGACGTGAATGACGCCGTTCGACTGGAACACGTTCTGAGTCGTCACGCGCGAGACATTGCCCTTGGCGTCGCGCAGCGTCAGGGTTTGCGACTTGAACTCGACCGTGAGCTCGTCGCCTTCGACGGTCTTGATCTTGGCCTTGCCGCCCGCCTTGGTGGCGGCGTTCCACAAGTCCTTGGCGGAGAGCCGCCCCGGCACGACGTGGTAGGTCAGCACGGCGACCAGCTTGTCCTTGTTCTCGGCCTTGAGCAGCGTCGGCACCGTACCTTGGGGCAATTTGTCGAAGGCCTTGTTCACCGGCGCAAAAACGGTGAAGGGGCCGGGCCCTTGCAGCGTTTCGACCAGGCCCGCGGCCTTCACCGCCGCCACCAGTGTGGTATGGTCCTTGGAGTTGGCCGCGTTCTGGATAATGTTCTTGGAAGGATACATCGGCGCGCCGCCGACCGTGACGGTCTGCTCTTTCATTTGTGCCAACGTCGGCGTCGAGATGGCCGCGGCGAATACAAGTGCGGCAACGGCAACCGCGCTCGGCAGCTTGGGGGATCGAAATCTCATGTCGTTTCTCCAGGTGTGTTTGCAGTATGTGTGTTTTTGCAGTCGCGCCCTGCGAGCGGCTTGCGAATGCAGTTACGGAAGGGCGAGATGAATGGATGCAGCGGCCAGCCTCGCCGCACCGGAGCACGCTCCACGGGAATCCGCTGGACTTGGGGTGGCGCGCCGGGACCAATGCGACGATCAAGAGCCCTGGACTTGCAGGATGATCCCGCCCGCTCAGGAACTGCGGCATTCAACCGGGCATTGGGAATAAGTCTTGCATCGAGGAGAACCCGCTATGGATTCACTCCCGCGTGCAACTGCGGATCAGCTGACCGGAGCCCTGGGCCAAGCTGTTGTGAGGATATGGAGCAGCTTGCCTCAAGGCGTGCAAAATCATCTCTTTGAAGAAGCCGTGACGGCTCGGGGCGAAGCCATCAGAGCGCAGCTCGCCGTTTTCCTGCATGACAAGCATCCGCGCACTGCCGACCCGCTCGGCAAGCCTCGTGCGATGACGGAGCCGGACAGTCTCGGGGGTTGAGCGCTTTTCAGGATCAGCGGAACCTGCGTCGTGATCGAATGAGACGGCGATCAACGCTCAAGCCATCGCCGCCGCACGATGACGGTTCATGTCGATGCAGCAGCAGGCTCGACCGGCTTCTTTTTCCTCAGCTCGAACCAGGTCACATAGAGCGTCGGCAGAAAAATGAGCGTGAGAATGGTCGCGACCAGGAGGCCGCCCATGATCGCGAACGCCATCGGCCCCCAGAACACCGTCGGCGCAATCGGAATCATGCCGAGCACGGTTGACACTGCCGTCAGCATGATCGGCCGGAAGCGCGAGCTGCTCGCATCGATTGCGGCCTCCCTCACATCTTTACCCTGTTCCCGCTCGGCTTCGATCTGGCCGATCAGGATCACGGCATTCTTGGTGATCATGCCGATGAGCGCCAGGATGCCGAGGATAGCGACGAACCCCAGCGGCCTGCCGGAGACGAGCAGCGCCGCGACCACGCCGATCAGGCCTAGCGGCGCGACGCTCAGCACTATGAACAGGCGCTGGAAACTCCCGAGCTGGACCATCAGCACGGTGAACATGATGAGCAGCATCACCGGCACGACGGCGATGACGGAGGCTTGCGACTTCTGGCTCTCTTCCACCGTGCCGCCCACCGCGATCGCGTAGGATTGCGGCAGGCTCTTGATCAACTCGTCAACTGCCGGGGAAAGCGCGCTGATAACGGCATCCGGCAGCGCTCCCGGCACCACATCGGCTTGCACGGTCAGGGTCGGGACCCGGTCGCGGCGCCAGATCAGCGGATAGTCCTGCTCATATTCGAATGTTGCGAATTGGCTGAGCGGAACGGTTCGTCCCGCTTGGAAGGGGGACCTGCACCGTGCGCAGGGTCGCAAGCGAGACGCGCTGCTCGTCGGTTGCCCGCGCGATGACGTCGACCAGATAGATATCGTCGCGCACCTGTGTGATGGAGCTGCCCGATATGACCGTGTTGAGGACGCTCGCCAGCGCCTGCGAGCTCAGACCCAGCTGGCGCGCCTCGTCCTGGTCGACACGAATGCGCACCTGGCGCGCCGGCTCGATCCAGTCGAAATTGACCTTCTCGGCTTGGCGATTGGTTGCGACGACCTGGGCGAGCCTGAAAGCAATCTCCCGCACCTGAGTGACATCCGGACCGCTGACGCGATATTGCACGGGCCATCCCACCGGAGGTCCGAGCTCCAGCGGGGAGATGCGGCTGACGACGCTGGGGAAATCATTCGCCAGGACATTCTCCAGCTTCACCCGCAGCCGTTCGCGCGCCGCGACATCCTTGGCGACGATCACGGACTGGCCGAAGAAATCGTTCGGCAACTGGACATCGAGCGGCAGGTAGAAGCGAATGGCGCCTCGGCCCACATAGGTGCTCCAGCTCGCGGCATCGGCATTACCCTTGAGCACATCATCGAAGCGGCGGGCTACGGTTTCGCTGGCGTAGATCGAAGCGTTCTGGGGCAGGCTGAGGTCGACCAGAAGCTCCGGCCGATCCGACGACGGAAAAAATTGCCTCGGTATCAGCGGCATCGCAAGAAATGATGCGGCGAAAGCTGCCAAGGTGACCGCAATCGTCACCCACTTTGCCCGTATAGCCCAGGTGAGAAAGCCCCGAAACAATCTGAACACGAGCCCCGGGGCGGCAGATTGCGCCGTTCTGGGCGGCTTGAGGATGGCGGCACCCAAAAGCGGTGCAAAGACGACCGCGACGAACCAGGAGGCGATGAGTGCAATGCTGACCACGGCGAAGAGCGAAAAGGTGTACTCGCCGGCGGAGCTTGCCGCAAAGCCGACCGGGACGAAGCCGGCGATCGTCACCAGCGTGCCCGCCAGCATGGCCAACGCGTACGTCCGGAAAGCAAATGACGCTGCCTGCACCTTGTCATCGCCCGCTGCCAGACGAGTGAGCGTGGCGTCGGTGGTCGTCATTGCATCGTCGACGAGCAACGCGAGGGCGATGATGAGCGCGCCGAGCGATATGCGCTGCATATCGATTCCGGCCAGTTGCATGACCGGGAAAACGATAGCGAGCGTCAAGGGGATCGAAAGTGCAATGATCAGGCCAGGTCGAACGCCGAGACTGATGAAGCTCGTTACCAGGATGATCGCGATCGCTTGCAACAGCGACGTCATGAAATCGGCTATGGCGATATTGACCGTCACTGCCTGATCCGCGACGAGCTTCGGCTCGATGCCGATCGGCAGACCCGCGGTCGCTTGCGCCATGGACCGTTGAATGTTCCTGCCCAGCGCAAGAATGTCTCCGCCGTCGCGCATCGCAATGGCAAGGCCGATGGCGGGCTCGCCATTGACGCGAAAAAGCGGCTGAGGAGGATCGGCATAGCCGCGCCGGACTTGCGCGATGTCGCTGAGGCGGAGCATGCGCCCGCCGGCGAAGAAGTTTATGTCCATCAGATCTTGTTCGGACCGAAACGCGCCCGACACCCGAAGCGAGAGACTTTCGTAACCCGTTTGAATCGTGCCGGCCGGGCGGACCACATTCTGCGCTTGCAGCGCGGCGATCAAGGCCGAGCGATCGATGCCCAGGCTGGCGAGCTCCTGCATGGAGAACTCCACGAAGATCCTCTCGTCCTGGGCTCCCAGGATCTCGATCTTCGATACGTCCGGCACGTGCAGGAGCTTCGAGCGGATGTCCTCGACGAAGTCCCGAAGCTCGCGATGGGTGAAGCCGTCGGCGGTGAAGCCGTAGATGATTCCGAAGGTATCCCCGAACTCGTCGTTGAAGCCCGGGCCGACGATGCCCGCCGGCAGGGTATGGCGGATATCGCCGATGCTCTTGCGAACGTGGTACCAGATGTCGGCAACTTCCCTGGCAGTCGTGTTGCCCTGCAGATTGACGAAAATCGTGGTGATGCCTGCCCTCGTGGAGCTGCGCAGGAAATCGAGCTTCGGCGTCTCCTGAAGCGTGCGCTCGAGCCGCTCGGTGACCTGATTGAGCGTGTCTTCAATGGTTGCTCCCGGCCATGCCGCTTGAACCACCATCGTCTTGATGATGAAGGAAGGATCCTCGTTGCGGCCGAGCCGGTAGAAGGCAAAAACGCCTGCAACAACGGCGATGATCATGAAATAGACCACCAGCGAACGATTGCCGAGGGCCCATTCCGAGAGGTTGAACCGCATCACTGCACCGATTCGAGCGGGCGAATCTTCTGGCCGGGGTGAAGAGCCTGTATACCTGCCGTCACCACGACCTCGCCGGCATCGAGCCCCTGAGAAACGGCCACGGTCGAGGGCTCGTAGCGCAGCACGTCGATGTTGCGCATCGACACCGTGAGACTCGTTGGATCGACGATCCAGACCGCGGGCTGTCCATTGAACTTGGTCAGGGCGCTCGCCGGAATCTCTATGATCGCCGAGTCATCCATCTGCATGCGCCCGGTCACGGTCGCGCCGAGCCGCATCGCCGCCGGAGGCTCGGTCAGGCCGACCTTGACCTCGAAGGTGCGGGTCACGGGGTCGGCCTGCGGCGCGACCTCTCGGACGCGCCCGGCTGCCGTCACCGCCGGATCGTCCGTGAGGCTCACGGTGATCTCGGGGTCGGCCGGCGCCGAGCGGATCAATTGCGCCGGCACGTCGAAGACGGCATCGCGCCCGTCTTGCCGGGCGAGCGTCACGATCATTTGTCCGGCCTGCACCACTTCTCCCGCCCGCGGGCCTGTAGCCGTCACTGTCCCCGGTGCGTCGGCCTCGAGCTCGGTGAAGCTCACCAGATCATGCGCGGTCTTCAACTGTGCTTCGGCGTCATCGACCCTCTGATTGCGCCGACTGCCGGGCCTGCTTCGCCTCGTCGAACCGCGCGCGCGTCGTCCAGCCATCCGCGAGAAGGGTCTCCATGCGCTCGAAATGATTGCGCGCCTGGGTCAATTGCCCCTGGGCGGCCGCGAGATTTGCTTGCGCCGTCCGCAACGCGTTGCGCTCGTTCTGCGATTTCGAGCCGCGCCAGCACCTGACCGGGCTCGACCCGATCCCCGAGCTTGAGGTCGCTTTCGATGATCCGGCCCGCGATGCGAAAGCTGAGCGTCACTTCGTCCTGGGCTTCAATGCGGCCGGTGAGCGTGATCGTGACGCCCGCCTGTTGTTTCTCGACCGTTACGGTTCGAACTGGGCGGGGCTCCGGCGGGGCGGCGTCGACCTCCGGCTGACACGCTGCAAGCATTGACGCCGCCGCAAGCACCAGCACAGTTGCCCCCGGCAGGGCACCTCGTGCTCTTGCATGACCGAAGCAGGCAGGCATGGCGGTGGCCTCATCGTGCGACATGCCGCAATCACGTCGAACGTTCGCAGTTGACCAGGTCTCGGTCAATCATATGATCATCATGGCCCCGATCCGAGCAGGCGAATCTTCTGCCCTGGCTGCAGGGCCCGCACTCCTGCCGTCACCACGACATCGCCAGCGTCGAGCCCCCCGGAAACAGCAACGGTTGATGGCTCGCGGCGCAGCACATCGATATTGCGCATCGACACCGTGAGACTCGATGGGTCGACGATCCAGACGGCCGGCTGTCCGTTGAGCTTGGTCAGGGCTGTCGCCGGAACCTCGATGACGGCTGTGGCATCCACCTGCATGCGCCCGGTCACGGTCGCGCCGAGCCGCATCGCCGCCGGCGGATCGGTGAGCCCGACCTTGACCTCGAAGGTGCGGGTCACCGGGTTGGCCTGCGGCGCGACCTCGCGCACGCGCCCGATTGCCGTGACTGCCGGATCACTGGCCAGGCTCACGGTGATCTCGGGGTCGGCCGGCGCCGAGCGGAGCAATTGGGCCGGCACGTCGAAAACCGCATCGCGCCCGCCCCGACGGGCAAGCTTCACGATCATTTGTCCGGCCTGCACCACTTCACCCGTACCAGGACCTGTGGCCGTCACGATGCCGGGCGCGTCCGCCTTGAGCTCGGTGAAGCTCACCAGATCATGGGCCGTCTCCAATTGCGCTTCGGCGGCATCGACCTGTGACCGGGCTGTCTGCAGTTGCTGCTGCGCTTCGTCGAACGTGGCACGCGACACGACGTTCCGCGCCAGAAGGAACTCCTGGCGTTCGAAATGATTACGCGCCCGGGTCAATTGCCCCTGGGCGGCCGCGAGATTTGCTTTCGCCGAACGCAGGGCATTCATCTCGTTCTGCGATTCGAGGCGGGCAAGCACCTGACCGGGCTCGATCCGATCGCCGAGCTTGATGTCGTTCTCGAGAATTCGGCCCGCGATGCGAAAGCCGAGCGATGCTTCGTCGAGCGCCTCGATGCGACCGGTGAGCGTGGTCGGAACTCCCGCTTGGCGCTTCTCGACCGTTACGGTCCGAATAGGTCGGATCTCGGGCGTGACGACCTCGACCTCTTGCTGACACGCCACGAGCATTGCCGGCAGCGCCAATGCCACCAACGCGGCTCGTGGCACGCGGCTTCTTGATTTCGCACGAGAGAAGCACGGGGACATGGCGACATCAAACGATCTTGCTGAGCTCGGCTTTGAGCTTTGCCGGGCATACCACGACGCGAACGACAGTTTCTCCGCTAGCGGCGGCGTAACCTTGATGTCTTGCTTTGGGAGGGGAATGAGCGCGACGCGGGGACAACGCTTCCTCCCAGATGACCAGAGAATCTTCCAGGGGCATCTTACTGTCATGGGATCGTCTGCGGATTGAGAGCGTTGCGGAATACTCACTTGCAGCAAGACCGCAGCGTTGCGACCAGCAGCCGCGTTCTCGATCGAACTCCGGCAACCTTTTCAGAATACGCTCGACTCAACGCCGCGGAATGCAGAACATGCTACCGGTGAGCCAGGTTAGAGTCAGCCTCGAGTGAGCCAAGCAGCAGAAGCAGCTCAGAAGCAGAAGCAGCAGCTTGACAAATCGCTTCGACAACACGTACTCATTCAAAACGGGAGTGAGCCAATGACAGCAATGGATCGCCGCAGCATCTTGAGGGGTATTCTGTGTGGTGCTGCAGTCGCCACCGTCGGCTTCTCCATGATGCCGAACGTCGCCGAGTCCTTGCCACTAGCGGCAGATAAGAATGGTGCGGCGAAGCCCGATGGTTTGGTCGAGAGGGCGCAAGTCGTCGTTGGACCTCGTCGTCGCCGCCGGCGCCGCCGCGTTTGCTTTTGGCGCAGGGGACGACGGGTGTGCGTCTGGCGCTGACTCGCTGATCACTGCCTTTCTGTATCCTTCCTCCTTCGCCCGCATGGGCGCGGTAAAGGCCGCCCTCGACGGTGCTTGCAATTTTGCCCCATGTTCTGTGAACGGACATCGAGAGCCGGTTCCCATCCTGTAAGGTATTCCTTGAACTTCACGCGATCACCATCGACCGTGAACGCAATAGAACAAGCTATTGTGTGAATCCCGCGATCCCTGGATCCTTCCGGATCGAAGGTCGCACCATTGAGAGGCCTTCACGACCGATGCCATGCTTCTCGGCTATACGGCTCGCCGCTTCATGGAGAGCCGAGGATCGACACCGGGCTGTCAGGCCAGGAAGTTGACCGCCCCGCTGCTCAGGTCGTACATCGCACCTGCGATCTTGATCGCACCTTGCCGTTCCATCTCGGCGAGCACAGGGCTGTCCTGGCGGATCGTCGCCATCGTCATGGCGACGCTCGTGCGCGCGACGGCATCGACGAACGCTGGGTTGCTCGCGCTACGCTCACCAGTGAACGCGGTCGCCCCGACAGCCGGGGCGATCTTCGACAGGAGTGCGGTGAGGTTGCCGAGCTGCGCCCCGGCGATAGCGCCCGCCACCGCCCCGCAGGCAGTGTGCCCCAATACCAGCACGACCTTCGCACCGGTTAGCTTGCAGGCGAACTCCAAGCCGCCCAAAACGGCCACGTCGGCGACATTTCCGGCGATCCGGCTGTTGAAGACGTCGCCCAGGCCCAAATCGAGAACGACCTCGGCCGGCGCGCGCGAATCTATACAGCTCAAGAGGACCGCCGCCGGGTACTGGCCCGCGGCTGTCGCCCGCTGCTGGGCCAGCCAGTCCCGATCCTTCGGCGTGCCAGCCCGGAAGCGTTCGTTGCCGCGCTTCATCAGATCAATGATTTGGTCCGGGGTCATGCCATCGCGCTGCACCTTCGTTAGCGCCTGAGCGAACGCCGGCCCGGAGAGGGGCAAGCTGCCGATCAGCCCCCAGCCAGCCATCGCGCCGGCGCCGGCGAGCACGGTACGGCGTCGCATGCAACCGCAGTCAGCACTGTGCTGATGGACCGTCGGCACTTGGTTCCCCCCCTCGGAAGACCCGGCTTTCCCCAGATGGGATCTGGCTGCCATCGCGAATACTCCTCCTCCGCCGAGCCTCGTCAATCCGAACGCGTTCCCGCCGGCGGATCTGCGGCGGGGGAGCGCCGTCAGCGCCAATTCTATATCGAAACCGGAGTGAACATCACCATTCATGTACTCGAAGGGTGGATCCGGAAATGCAGCTGCAACGCGAACGGTGCCACCGCGATCATGGCCTCGCGGCCGGCTTCGATGCGTTTTGGCAATGCACTCGCGGGAGAGCAATTCCGGCTACTGAACCAGCTTGGCGCGAAGACGCGCGAATTCTACCTCGGTGATCGATCCTGACTTCTTGAGTCCCTCGAGCTTCTCGATCTCATCGGCGACGCTGAAGCCCACGACACGCCGGAACTCATCGCGTGTCTGCTGAACTTGCTGGCTGCTTCGCTCCGCCATGCCTCTTCCTTGGGAGATCATGTACACGAACACGCCAAGGTACGGGAAAACAAGCAGGGCTATCACCCACAGCGCTTTACCCCAACCGGATATGTCTTGACGCCGGAACAAGTCGCCAAAAACGATAATGAGCAGCCAGAACCATACGACGAACAGGAATACCGCGAGGGCGTCGGCTAGGAAATTGGCAAAAGTGAAACCTCCTTCGAAGAGCATTGCGATCCTCCGTGTGTTTCTCAGCAGGCGGTGCTGACCTCCAACTTTAGACGGGTTTGTCCTAACGTCAATTCCGGACCGACGCAGAGTGGACCGACGCAGAGGCGATGGTGAGGTCCTCCATGACCCGTTGACAACGCGGCAGGGCGAGACTGGCTTCGTCGGGGAGGAGGACCGCGCAGTTCTCCGGGATCGGCGTCACCGGGCCGCCAGCATCGCGGCACCGAAGAGGATAGCCAGCACCAGGACGGAGAGGCCTGCCACCGGCCACTGCCGGAGCATGCCATCGATCCGCTCGAGCATCGTGCCGATGACGAGCGCCGCGCGTCGGGCAGGGCCGAGCGTCGCAACGAGAATCTTCCCGAAGGGCACGCGCGTCAGGCCATGCCCCCAGCGTCCCAGCAGGATCGCGAGCACGCCGCCGGCCAGGATCGGCCAGAGCGTCTTGGTCGAGCGCGTCGGCGAGCGGATTCGACGCGGTGCCGTGCGGAACCACGAGATACGCTTCCCAAGGAACAAGCCCGAGCAACAGCGAGCACAGCGCGAGCACCAGCGCAGCCGCTTCCCCAATGCGCGATACGCGGACTCGCAGCGTCACCGGCTCGTGCGCGGGCGCCAGCGCATGGGCGAGCACCAGCAACAGGTAGGCGCTCGTGAAAATCCCGCCCGCCTGGATCACGACCGCCCACCACCATTGCTCGGTCTCGACCGCCGCCTGGAGCAACAGCTCCTTCGCGAGGTAGGCGCCGCTCGGCGGCACGCCGATCAGCGCCACTCCACCCAGCGCGAAGGCGAAGACACTCATCGGCAGCGCTCGTCCGATGCCGCCAAGCCCCGTGATGCGATCGTGGCCGAGCGCCGCGTAGATCAATCCGGCCGACATGAACATGGCGGCCTTTGCGGTGGCGTGAGAGATCGCCTGCAGCAGACCGCCGGTCAATGCGCCGCCGCTCTCGAGTTGCATCGAACTGGCGCTGAAGGCGAGCGGAAACATCAGGAAGAGGTAGCCGATCTGCGCCAGCGTCGAGTAGGCGATCAGGAGCTTCAGTCGCACCTGCCGCAGCGCGACCACGCTGCCGAACAGGATCGCCGCCGCGCCCAGCGCCGCGAGCAGCTGCGTGGCCGCGAAGCCCGGCAGCCCCGGCATCACGTCGAACCAGAGCCGGACGACGATGAAGAAGGATCCCTTCACCACCAGCGCCGAGAGTACCGCGCTGCCGGCAGCCGGCGCGCCGGCGTGCGCCGGCGGCAGCCAAAGGTGCAGCGGGAAGAGCGCGGTCTTGGCGAGGAGCCCGACCGTCATCAGCGCGGCCGCGACGAGCGTCGCAGGCTGCGCGTGGACCCGATGGGACAGCAGCACGATGTCGAGCGTGCCGTAGCTGCCGTAGAGCAGCGCCGTGCCGACCAGGTAGAGGACCGAGCCGACGAGCGCAAAGAGCAGATAGCGCAGCGCTGCCTGAAGCGTCTCCGCGCGGCCATCCAGGCAGACCAGCGGCACCGCGGCGAAGGTCAGCAGCTCCAGGCCGACGTACAACGTGAAGAGATCCCCGCTCAGGAAGACCGTATTCAGCGCGCCCCAGATCGCCAGCAGCAAGATCCAGAACGCGAACGGCGCGCGGGCCTCGACCGACCCTTCAGGGGTGCGGAAATCCGCGTGCGCAAACACGCCGACGGCGCATATCACCACCGCCGTGAGTCATCATCATGACCGCTGACAGCCCGTCCGCGCGCAGCGCCACGCCGAGCGGCGGTGCCCACCCGCCGAGCAGATAGACGAGCGGACCGCCCGACTGCAGCATCGCGACGGCGATCGCGACCGCAATCGCGAGGCCGAGCGGCATGGTCGCGAACGCGACCCGCTCGACATGGCGCCCGCCGCCGACGAAGGCGAGCAGCACGCCCGCCACCGGCACGACGATCGACAGCACCAGCAGGAACCCGCCCGTCGTCGTTACCGCGTCCAGAACCGGGGCTGGATGCGGCATCAGGCGTCGTTCGGATCGGTGCCCGCGCTCGCCGGCGCGTCGGCGCGCAGCGTGGCCGAGCCGGTTGCCTGGAACAGCCGCAGCAACAGCGCGACCGCCAGGGCCGTCGCCGAAAAGGCGACGACCATACCCGTGATGACGAGCGCCTGCGGCACCGGGTCGCCGCCAAATCCCGCCGCCGCGCCCCTGCGCGCGACGACGCCGAAGAACAGGAACACGCCGCTGCCGAGCAGATTGAAGGCGAGGATCTTCCGGAGCGGTTGGGGATTCGCGATCAGACCGTAGAGCCCGAGCCCCACTGCCACCGCGCCGCACAGCCCGAACACCGTCGCCGCGCTCATCGCGCAGCGCTCCGTTCCGGCGGACCGGCGACCAGCAGGCCGAGCGTCACCGCGACCGTCAGCACCATCGCGAACTCGATCGCCAGGATCAGCGGCTTGGCGTAGGCCACGGGATAGGCGAGGAACGCGTCGCCCAGCCACAGTCCGCCGAGGCCGACGGCGAGGAAAACCGCCGGGCCGGCGATCAGCATCAGCCGCAGCGATCGGCGGCTCACCGGCGGCGCATCCGTGAGCCCCGCCATCATGACCAGCAGCCACATGGCGGCGAGGATCGTGCCGCCCTGGAACGCTCCGCCGGGATAGTCGGCGCTCACCCAGAGGATGTAGATGCCCACCACGATGCCGAGCGGCGGCAGCAGCCGCGCGAGGAAGGCGAGCACGCCGTGCGGATCGGCCTGGTGGCGCGCCCCCGGGCAGCCCGCCCCAGAGGCGATCGGGCGCCAGCGACCAGACACCGACCAGGGCGAGCAGGAGCACCACCTTCTCCAGCATGGTGTCCATCGCGCGAAAGGCCATCAGCACGTTCGTGACCGGATTGCCGAGACCGGTCGCCGCGGCGTTCTCGGCCGCCGCCGGCGCGAGCGTGGGCGCGGGTTCTGGCAGGAACAGGACCGCCGGCCGCGAGCCCTGCCGTGACGATCGCGCAAAGGACCGCGGCCTCGAAGCGCAGGATCGCGCCAGGACGTTCCATCGCCGCCGGCATCTCGCTGGCTCGCAGACGGGCCGCCGCGCCCAGCAGCAACGCGCCGGTCAAGCCGCTGCCGATCGCGGCCTCGGTCAGCGCCACATCGACGGCATCGAGGCGCACCCAGACGAGCGCCAGCAAAAGCCCGTAGGCCACGAAGCCGACGACTGCGGCAAAGGTCTCGCGCGCGGCGATCGTCCAGCCGGCAACCACCAGCACCACTATCCCCAGGCCGATATCGAACACCAACGCAGTTGTCATGGTTGCGGCCCCTCTCGTCGCACCACGCTCGCAATAAGCTGACTGACGATCGCACTGGACAACAAGACGAGCAGCCAGACGGCGACCAGCTTCAGCGTACCGAGCAGCCCTTCTGCCCGCGGCAACAAGCCCAGCACGACGAGGCCGAGGCCGAGATTGTCAGCCTTGGTCAGCGCGTGCAGGCGAGTGAGCGTATCGGGAAAGCGTAACAGGCCAACCGTGCCGGCCAGAAAGAAGAAGGCCCCGGCCGTGACCGCGAGAACGGTGAAGACGTCGGACACGATGCTCATCCGCCGTCCGTTGTCTCCGGCGCAACCCGCTCGCCGCGGGAAGCGCTCATCACGAATGCGACCGAGGCGAAAGCGGCGAGCAGCGCCAGAACGAGCGCAACATCCGAAACCGCAGGCATCTCGGTCGCCGTTGCCCGCAGCAGCAGTGCCGCGATGCCGCCGCTGCCGAGAAGCTGCGCCGCCATCATTCGGTCGGCCGTTCGCCGGCCCATACAGAATTCGGATCAGGCCCAATGCCACCATCGCCAGCACGAAGGCGGCAGCCGCGATCATGAAATCAGCCATCGTTTTGCCGAGCCCCTAACGCTCGCGCCAGCAATTCCTCCTCCACTGTCAACTGCGCCACCACCGGCTGATCGACATCCAGGCAGTGAATGATGAGTGCGCCGTTCTCGTCCAGCCCCGACGGAAGCGTGCCCGGCACCAAGCTCGTCTCGGTGAAGAACGCAGTTTGCGTGAGGCCCGGCACGAGGTGCGATCGATATATTACGAACCCCGGCCGCAGCGGCAGCCGAGGATCAAGTGCGCGCCATGCGACATCTATCCCCGCTGCAATGGACTGACGCAAAAATCGGAGACCGAACCGAGCCAGCGCAACGGGGCGCAGGCTCCACTGCCCCGACGGCAACAGGCGCAGGCTGGCCCAGGTTGCCAGCCCAGCTGCCGCCGCGCCCACCGCAAGATCAGCAAGATCGAAGCCGGAAAGTATCAGCCAGAACCCGAAAAAGCCTGCACCTCGCGCAAGCGAAGCGCGCAGCACATGGGGGGCAGGATCGCGGGCGCTATTCATGGAGCGCGCCAATGGGGAGAGCGTCGCGCAGATTCTCGCCGCGGAGATAATCCGTCAGCGTGCGACCCGGGCGGGCCATGGCCGGGCATTGCTCAAAGGACACCCGCCAGGACTGCGGTGCCGAACAGCGCCATGGCGCCCCCTCCAGCTTGGAGCATGCGGCGGCCCAACGTCGCTCCCGCCAGGCCGATCAGCAGTCCGAGGCCGACGCCTGCTCCGTGCAGCATTGCCGTCGCAGCGACGAAGCCCGCCGCGTAGGGGAACCCGGACGCTGCGGGGAGAGCGCCCGCCACCGCCATGACGCCCACGAAACCCAGCGGCACCAGCCACAGTGCCCGTCCGCCAAGGTGAGCGGAGAGCAGGCCGACCGCCACCATCGCCAACACATGGTCGATCCCGGTAATCGGATGGGTGAGGCCGTGCATCAATCCGCTTGTGTCGCCGTGTCCGCTATGGGCAAGCGCAATGGCCGGAGCAAGGACGAAAGCGGCAGTGAGCATCGTTATGACTGCGCGTTTCATGAGCATCCTCCTGGGCAGTTGCGGATTCCATTACCTCGAGATCAGCCGGATGCAAGGTGGTTGCTCATGCTGCCGAACGGACGCCATCGCATTGCATCGCGCATACCCTTCTTCTATCATTTTGGGTAAGGCAAGAAAGCAAGAAGGTGCCGGGAGGAAAAAAATGCAGCTGACGCCGAGAGAGTTCGACAAGCTGCTCATCTACATGATGGCCGACGTTGCGCTGAAGCGGAAAGGCGAAGGGCCTGAAGCTCAATTATCCGGAAGCCGTCGCGATCATCTCCGCGGTCGCCCTCGATGGTGCGCGGGCCGGCAAGACGATCGAAGAGGTAACCAAGGACGCGAGCATCGCGCTGACCAAGAACGACGTCATGGACGGCGTCGCCGATCTGATTCCGATGGTTCAGATCGAGGCCGTGTTCACCGACGGCAGCCGCCTCGTGACGGTGCACACGCCGATCCAGTAAGACGGGCGCAACAGGAGCGTTGACATGGCCGGACCAAAAGCAGGGCCCACCGTTGCCGCCGATGTCGACCCGGCGACGGCGGACGTAGCAGTGGGCGGCTATGTATGCAGCCCGGAACCGATCACCTTCGATGCGGAACGGCCGGTGACTACGCTCAAGGTGCGCAATTCCGGCGACCGGCCGGTACAAGTGGGATCGCACTTCCATTTCTTCGAGGTCAATCGCGCGCTGGAATTCGACCGCGCCGCGGCGTTCGGGCTGCACCTCAACATCCCGTCATCCACGGCCACGCGGTTCGAGCCCGGCGACGAGCGCGAGGTCCAGCTGGTGCCCTATGGCGGCAAGCGTGCCGTCTATGGCTTCAACAATCTCGTCGACGGCCCCACTGCAGGCAAGGATGCCGCCACTCGGTCAAGTCCAAGGCCGTGGCGCTGGCGGCGCAGCGAGGCTTCCGCTCGTCATCGTCGAAGTCGTGAGCCGACGACGCCGCACGTACGGCATGCGCCGCCTGTTTCTTCGAGGGAGGGTCGCTCATGGCTACGATCTCGCGACAAGAGTATGTCGGGCTTTTCGGTCCCACGACCGGCGATCGCATCCGCTTGGGCGATACCGGACTGTTCGTCGAGATCGAGCGCGACCTGCGCGGCGGCTACGGCGACGAGATCGTCTTCGGCGGCGGCAAGAGCATGCGCGAAGGCATGGGCATGGACAACCAGGTGACGCGCGCGGCCGGCGCTCCCGACCTCGTGATCACCAATGTGACGATCATCGACGCGGTGCTGGGGGTGGTCAAAGCCGATGTCGGCATCAAGGATGGCCGCATCAGCGCCATCGGCAAGGCCGGCAATCCGCAGACGATGGATCGTGTGACGCCTGGCCTGGAAATCGGCCTGGCCACCGACGCCATCTCGGGCGCGCATCTGATCCTGACCGCCGCCGGCGTCGATACGCACATCCATTTCATTTCTCCGCAGCAGGCGGATGCGGCGCTGTCCAACGGCACCACGACCTTGATCGGCGGCGGGACGGGCCCTTCGGACGGCTCCAATGCGACCACCGTCACATCGGGTCCGGGGAACATCGAGATGATGTTGCGCGCGTTCGAAGGCTGGCCCCTCAATGTCGGCATCCTCGGCAAGGGGCACGGGCATGGCAAAGCCGCTCTGGTCGAGCAGATCGAGGCCGGCGCGGTCGGCGTGAAGTGCCACGAGGACTGGGGCACCACCCCGGCGGTGCTTCGCTCCGCGCTCACTGTCGCGGATGACATGGATATACAGGTGTGCATCCACACCGACACGCTCAACGAATCCGGCTTCGTCGACGACTCGATCGCGGCCTTCGAGGGTCGCACGGTCCACTCGTTCCATACCGAGGGATCGGGCGGCGGCCACGCGCCGGACATCATCAAGATGGCCGGCCTGCCCAACGTGCTGCCCTCCTCGACCAATCCCACGCTCCCCTACGGCATCAACTCGCAGGCGGAGCTCTACGACATGATCATGGTGTGCCATCACCTCAGTCCCGACATCCCGTCCGACGTGGCATTCGCCGAGAGCCGCATCCGCGCCGAGACCATCGCCGCCGAAAACGTCCTTCAGGATCTCGGCGTGATCTCGATGTTCTCGAGCGATTCGCAGGCGATGGGACGCATCGGAGAATGCTGGCTGCGCTGCATCCAGACCGCTGATGCGATGAAGACCGGACGCGGCAAGCTGCCGGAAGACGCGCCGGGCAACGACAATTTCCGCGTCCTGCGCTACGTGGCGAAGATCACGATCAATCCGGCGATCACGCACGGCATCGCCGATGTGCTGGGCTCGGTCGAGGTCGGCAAGATCGCGGACCTCGTCCTGTGGGAGCCGGCATTCTTCGGCGCCAAGCCCAAGCTCGTGATCAAGAACGGCTTCATCAGCTGGGCGGTGATGGGCGACCCGAACGCGTCGCTGCCCACGCCGCAGCCGACCTATTATCGGCCGATGTTCGGCGCCTACGGCGATGCTTTGCCGGCCACCTGCGTGACCTTCGTCTCCGGAGCCGCCCATGCCGCCGGGATCAGGCAGCGCCTGGGGCTGAAGCGGCAGGTGATTCCCGTGCGCAACACCCGCAAGATCGGCAAGCGCGACATGGTCCGCAATTCCGGAACGCCGAAGATCGAAGTGAACCCGGAGACGTTTGCCGTCACGGTCGACGGCGTGCACGCGACCGTGCCGCCGCTTGAAAACGATCTCGCTCAATCAGAAATATTTCTTCAGCTGACGAGCGCGCCATGGTCGTCATTGAAACCGTTCTGGGCAACATCGGCGATCCCGAGTGGACCGAAGCGGCTGTCCGCTGCCAGCGTAGACCTGCTGGAGGTCGATCAGTGGGAAGCGCAGAAGAGCCGCTTTCGAAAGAACGACCGCAAGGGGTACCGAGGTGGCGATCTCGCTCGACCGCGGCACGATCATCCGCGATGGCGATGTGCTGCTCTGGGATGCTCAGGCAGCCACGGCCATCGTTGCGAGAATCGAGCTGCGCGATGTGATGATCGTGCATCTGGACGATCTGGCGCCCCTCACGCCCGAGATCGCGATGCGTACATGCGTCGAGCTGGGTCATGCGCTGGGCAACCAGCACTGGCCGGCGCTGGTCAAGGGCAGCCTCGTCTATGTGCCGCTCACCGTCGACCGCAAGGTGATGGCATCCGTCATGGACACGCATCGCTTCGAAGGCATCCGCTACGAGTTCGTGCCGGGCCGTGAAGTCGTTCCTCTACCTTGCTCCGCATGAATCGCGCCGGCTTTTCGGCGGCGCGGAAGGTCCGGTGCATTCGCACACGCATGAGAGCTATGCCGCCGTCGAGGCCGAAACGGGCCACGTGTACGGGCGCCCACCGGTGCGCCGCCACGCGCATTCCGGGACCGATGCTCATCCAAATGTATCGCCGATAAAGCCCCTTGCTGCGAATGACCGTCGGGAATGATGGCGCCGGAGCGCAGAGGACGTGCGGCGTTTCTTGCGCGCATGCTGCAGTTCGGCGATTCGATGTTCCCGATCGGCGGGTTCTCGTTCTCCTGCGGACTGGAATCGGCGATCCAGAAGGGTGTGGTGGCCGATGCGGCCACTCTCCATGCGTTCACGCGCACCGCGGTGGAGCAGGCGGCGCGTGGCGACGGTATCGCGCTGATCGCCGCTCATCGCGCAGCGGTGGCGGGCGACGTCGATGCGCTCATCCGAATCGACGAGCAGGTGTATGCCCGCAAGCTTTCCGAAGAGATGCGAACCATGTCGGTGCGCATGGGCAAGAAATTCACCGAGATGGGCGTTCGAGATCGATCGGCGCGCCGCTGCTTTGCAGCGTGGCTGGATCGCATCGAAACGTCCGCCACTCCGGGATGCTATCCGGTGGCGCTGGCGATGAATTTTGCGGCGCAAGGCCCGCCGGCGCTCGAAGCGTTCGTCGTGCATCAGTATGGCCTGGCGGCGGCGATCCTGGGCGCCGCGTTGCGGCTGATGAAGATCAGCCACGTTGAGACGCAGAAGATCCTCTATGAGCTCAATCGGACGGCGGAAGCGGCCTACGAGATCGCCGCCGCGGCTCGTTTGTCGGACATGTCGGGCTATGCGCCGCTGACGGAAATCCTGGCCGCAGTCCACGCCAAGGCACACGTGCGACTGTTCATGAATTGAATGTCGATCGGGAGTGTCGAATGTCGAAGAAGAAGATCACGCGCATCGGCATAGGCGGCCCGGTCGGCTCGGGCAAGACCGCGATCGTGGAAGCCATTACGCCGCGGCTGCTCGATCTCGGCATCAAGGTGCTGATCATCACCAACGACGTGGTGACGACCGAGGACGCCAAGCACGTCCAGCGCACGCTCAAGGGCATTCTGCTCGAAGAACGCATCCTCGGAGTCGAGACGGGCGCCTGCCCGCATACGGCGGTGCGCGAGGATCCGAGCATGAATCTCGCGGCGGTCGAGGACATGGAGGCCCGCTTTCCCGGACAGCGATGTCGTTCTGATCGAAAGCGGTGGCGATAACCTGACGCTCACCTTTTCACCGGCGCTGGTCGACTATTTCATCTATGTGATCGACGTGGCGGCCGGCGACAAGATCCCTCGCAAGAACGGGCCCGGGATCACCCATTCGGACATCCTTGTCATCAACAAGACCGACCTCGCGCCCCACGTCGGCGCCAGCCTTGAGGTGATGAAGCAGGATTCGCGGCTGATGCGCGGCAACAAGCCGTTCCTGTTCACCAACTGCAAGACCGGCGAAGGCATTCCGGAGCTGGTCGACCTGATCGGGAACGACTTGCTGTTCGATTTGAAGCGCCGCGAGCCTGAGGCTGGCATGATGCCGCCGGCCGCTGCTCCATGGGCCGCCGCCGAAGCGCTCGGCGGATCGGCTCCGGAGATGGCGGCGTTTCAGGACGAGCCGCTGCAGATGAAGAGCGGCACGGCCGGCAAGACCGGCTTCCTGCGTCTTGGCTTCGAGCGCCGCGGCAGCCGTACGATCCTGGCGGACCTCGATCGTCGCGCGCCGTACATGGCGCAACGCGCGCTGTATTGCGACCAGGAGATGCCGGACCTGGCTCGCGTGTTCATGATCACCACCACCGGCTGCCTGCTGCAGGGAGACCGGCTCGCGCTCGACATCGTGCTCGGCCCGCGCGCGCGGGCCCATGTCACCACGCAGTCGGCAACCAAGATCCATACGATGGACGCCAACTATGCGGCGCAGACGCAGACCATCACGCTCGCCGATGACGCATATCTGGAGTTCCTTCCTGATCCCGTGATCCCGCATCGGCGCGCACGGTTCATCAGCGATACGCGAATCTCCATCGCTGCAACGGCGACGCTTCTCTTTTCGGAGATCATTCAACCGGGCCGAAAGCATCATCATCCGGACGAGTGCTTCGGTGCCACCGTGATTTCGGTATCGATCGCTGCCGCGCGTCCTGACGGCCGCACGCTGTTCACCGAGAAGCTGGTGATCGAGCCGCAGCGATATCCGATGCGGCAGACGGGCGTAATGGATTCGTTCGATGTGTTCGGCAATGTGATCCTGTGCACGCCCAAGGCCGTTGCTGATCGCATCCATGCAGCGCGTGGAAGCCGACGTCGACCTTGCTCGCGGCCTGGCGTTTGGCGCGTGCCGGCTGCCCAATGATGCCGGCCTGATCTTCAAAGTGCTCGGGCCGCGAAACCACACAAGTAAAGGCCAAGGTGCGCGAATTCTGGGGACTCGCGCGCCAGGAGGTCACCGGCGCCGATCTTCCTCCGCCTTTTCTCTGGCGCTAGGTCAGCGATCTCGCACGATCATCTAACCGACGGAGGTCGTCGCTTTCAGTGGAGGTGACAATGGAGAAGCTGTTGACAACCTGGAAACGCCTGTGCACGTCGTCGGGAGTTCTGCGGTTCGTGGACATCAATCTGCGCGGCATCGCGCAGGTGATGTTTCAGAACAATCCGCTGACCGGCGCGCTTCTTCCTCGCCGCTATCGGCTGGGGTTCATACGCAGCCGGCGTGCCCCACGTGGCGCTCGCCGGCCTGATCGCACTGGTCGTGTCGACCTTGACGGCGCAATGGCTTCGTGTCGACGAAGCAGTCGCTTCGCCGCAGGTCTTTTTGGCTACAACGGCGTCCTCGTCGGCCTCGCGTTGGCGACGTTTCTGGCGCCCGGCCCGCTGCTTTGGGTGTATGTGGTGCTGGGTGCGGCCGTCTCGGTTGTCGCGATGCTCGGCACCGTCAATGCCGTCAAACCACTGGGGCGTGTCCGCCCTGACGTTCCCGTTCGTGCTTACGACCTGGCTTCTCCTGCTGGCCACCTATGGATTCTGCCGGGCTCGCCGGCACGGCGCTGCCCGCCGGCAGCGTTGTCATCCCCTTCCAGCCCTACGAGGCCAACCCGCTCAACGTCAGCGATCTCGTTCAGGGGATACTCCAGAGCATTTCACAAGTTTCCTGAAGGCCAACGACTGTGCGGCCGCTGCTTCTGGTCGTGGGGCTCGCCGTCAATTCCCTCGCGGCCGCCGTGTTCGCTCTCGCAGGCGCCGTCCTGGCCGTCGTCACGGCGCATCTCCTTGGCGCGGAAAGCGAACTGATCACCGGCGGCCTTCTGGGCTTCAGCCCGGTTTTGACCGCGATCACGCTTGGCACGGTGTTCTATCGGCCGAGCGTGCGCGTGGCGGTCTACGCGGCGCTGGGCACGGTGTTCACGGTCATCGCGCAATCGGCGCTGAATGTCGCCTTGATGCCGCTGGCCATTCCCGCCCTTACCGCGCCGTTCGTTCTCGTGTCGTGGCTCTTTCTGCTTCCGCGCCCGTGCTTCGAGCCGGCTTCAACCGTCGTCGCCAGGGGTCGCGCCTCAGCATGCCTCAGAACGATCCCAATGCCGAGCCCAGCGCAATGACCGTCACAAGGGCGATGATCGCGGAGACGATCGCGACCATCACGATGTCGAGATAGCTCTCACGATGGGTCGATCCGCACACCGCGAGCAGCGTGACCACCGCACCATTGTGGGGCAGGCTGTCGAGCGTGCCGGAGCCGATCACGGCCACGCGATGCATCAGCGCGGGATCGATGCCTTGTTCAGCCGCGAGGCGCATGTAGGTTTCGCTGAGCGCATCGAGCGCGATCGTCATGCCGCCCGAGGCCGAGCCGGTCAGAGCGGCGAGCACATTGGTGGCGACGGCAAGCGAAACCAGCGGCCCGCCCTCGATCGACAGCACCCAGTCGCGCACCACGGCGAACGCGGGCAGCGCCGCGACGACGGCGCCGAATCCCACCAGGCTGGCGACGCTGAGGATCGGCAGGACGGAGGCATTGGCCCCGGCGTCCATGCTCTCGCGCAATGTCGGCAGCCGCCGACGATTGATCAAAACGAGCGTCAGGATCGCGGCCGCCAACGCCACCGCCACCGACCACACGCCCGCCACCGCTGACAGCGAGGTGGCACCCCAGCGCGCCTCCGCCAGGAAGGAAAACTCGAGTCGCGGCAGAACGAACAGCGACATCATGAGATTGACGCTCACAACCACCGCGAGAGGCAGCACAGCCACTCCGATGGGTGGAGTTGTTTCACTGTGGCGGCCGTGACGGATCTCGGCGGGATCGAATTCGCGGGCGGTCGTCGCCCGCTCTCGAATGGTCTGGTCCTCGGCAATCGCATCGGGAGCGATATCGCCACCGCCGCCGTAGCCTTCGCCGGCCCGGCGGGCGACGGCCTCGGCACGGCCGAGCCACCACAAGCCGAACCCCAGCATGATGGCCGATGCGATGATGCCGAGGCCGGGGGCAGCGAAGGGCGTGGTGCCGAAGAACGGCATCGGGATCGCGTTCTGGATCGCGGGCGTCCCCGGCAGCGCCGACATGGTGAACGTCATGGTGCCGAGAGCGATGGCTGCCGGCATCAACCGTCGCGGGATGTCTCCGGTCCGAAACAGCGCCTGCGCCATCGGCGCCAGCACGAACAGGGCGACGAAGAGACTGACCCCGCCATACGTAACAAGGGCACCGGCGAGCACCACTGCCAGCACCGCACGTTGCGGTCCCAATCGCTCCGTCATGAAGCGCGCGACGGCCTCGACCGAGCTGCTGTCGTCCATCAGCTTGCCGAATATTGCGCCCAGCAGGAACAAAGGAAAGAACTGCGCGAAAAACTGTGCCGCGCTGCCCATGAACGTTTGTGTCCAATGGGCGAGCAGCGGCTCGCGCGAGATGGCGGCGGCCACAAGGGCCGCCGCCGGCGCCAGCAGGAGCACGCTCCAGCCGCGATAGGCCAGCCAGATCAGCAGTCCGAGCGCAACAAGGATGCCGATGAGCCCCATCGGGTCAGACCTGTTCCAGAAGCTCGTCGAGATCGAAGGTCGATCGACGGCCTATGTCCTGCCCGTGCTCGGTCAAGAACGTCTCCGCGCAACGGCGGCCCTCGTCGCGCAGCATGCACAAGAAGCTCCCATTCGGCGTTGAGCTTGGAGGAATAGCCGAGCTCGGTCATCGCGGCGCTGGCAACGCGGTGGATGCGCATTCCGGCCCACCTGGCGACTTCGCGGTCACCGGGGCTTGCGGCCTGCCGCACGATCGCCGCCTGCCGCAGGATTGCGATCATGCGCAGCTCCTTCAGCAGGGTCGCATTGAAGGAAACCTCGTTCACGCGGTTGATGATATCGCGTGCGCTGCGCGGCGTGCCCGGGCGCTCGATCGGATTGACCTGCACCAGCACGGTGTCGCTGGACTCACACTCGCGCACCAATGGCGTCATGGTGGGATTGCCCGCGAAGCCGCCGTCCCAATATGACTCCCCGTCGATCTCGATGGCCTGATGCAGGGTCGGCAGGCAGCCCGACGCAAGCAGAATGTCCGGCGTGAGCTCGGCATTGCGGAACACCCGGCCACGGCCGGTGCGGACATTGGTGGCGGTGACGAACAGCCGGATCGGTGATCGAACGACGCGGTCGAAATCGACGCATTCGGCCAGGATATCCCGCAGCGGATTTGCTCCTCCCGGGTTCAGGTCGTAGGGCGAGAACAGGCGCGCCGCCAGATCGAAAGCCAGGAACACCGGTGACGTGTCCATCGTCCACCGCCCCATCATCACATCGAACGGGCTGCGCCGGAACGGGCTGAGCAGAGCCGCACGAGAGACGCGGTGCCAGAAGTTTTCGAGCGCCGCCCGGGCACCCTGAGATCCGCCTGCCACATGACCATCGGCCAGCACCGCGGCATTCATGGCACCTGCCGACGTGCCGGAAATGCCCTCGATCCGCAGCCGGGGTTCCTCGAGCAGTCGATCCAGCACACCCCAGGTGAAGGCACCATGAGCGCCGCCGCCTTGCAGAGCGAGGTCGATCAGAAAGTCATTACGATCGGAACTGGTCGGAGCATCGGAAGATGCCGTTTGCATGGTGCCTCGCAGGTCAGATTTTACGATGCTAGCCCGAGCCTAGCGCAGCGCTTGTTGCGTCACCATGCTCTCGTTGCGTGGGTGCAGCAGCACCACACGACGACTTTGCTCATGCATTCGACGCCCCGCTCATCTCACGGAGACCGGCACTAATCGCATTTCTCGACCACGGGGAGCGAGCTCGTTAAGGTGGCCAACACCGAGGAGCACGTGCCCGCCTCGCACGATCGACGTACCAGGGGGTAGCTCGTGATCAATGACGCGCCCGACTTGAACGGCAACGCACGCCTTCGCTGGGTTCCCGCGCTTTGGGCTGCCGTGCTCGTGGCGGCCGTTCTCTATTTTGCTCGCTCGGTCTTTGCCCCCGTCGCCTTTGCGCTTTTCGCCATGGCGATTGTGTGGCCTGTCCAAAGCTCGCTCCAATCAAGGATGCCGAAGCTCGCCGCACTTGCGCTCACGCTGGTCGTGACGCTGATGGTGTTCACGCTGCTTGGATTGGCGATTGTCTGGGGCTTTTCCCAGATTGGCCATTGGATATTGAGCAATCTCAACCGATTTCAGACGGCATATGCGAGCGCCACCGAATGGTTCGATAGCCACGGCATTGTCGTGACCGGAGTCCTGGTGGATCGGTTCGACGTGATGTGGCTTGTTCGGCTCCTTCAAGGTCTTGCTACGAACTCCAGTCCATGATCGGCTTCGCGTTGCTCGCCTTCACATTCATGATATTGGGCCTGCTGGAAGTCGGCCATTTCGGCAAGAGAATAAGGAAACTGGAAAGCGAGCACCCGGGTTGGCGTTGGACTGAAACGATCGAGCGGATCTCAGGACAATTTCGCAAGTATATGATCGTACGAACGCTGGCGAGCATTCTCACCGGCGTAGCTACCTGGTGCTTTGCGCTGCTGGTAGGCCTCGAGCTCCCACTGGCCTGGGGCATCATTTCTTTTGTTCTGAATTACATTCCATTCCTGGGTCCACTTGCTGTCGTTGCACTTGCGACCCTGTTCGCCGTCGCCCAATTCGAAGTCGTGGCAGATGATGTTGATCGTCTGTGCTGGACTGACCTTCATACAATTCTCGATCGGAAGCTATCTCGAGCCCCTTCTCACCGGAAGCGCGCTTGCAATCTCGCCATTCATGGTCCTGTTTGCCGTCTTCTTCTGGAGCTTCCTCTGGGGCATTTCCGGCGCATTCATCGGAGTTCCCCTGACGATGGCTTTGCTCGTCATGTGTCAGCAGAGCGCGTCAAATCGCTGGATCGCGACGCTGCTATCGCACTCGGACGACAAGGCGGCGTCACCCTAGTCCTGGTCACGAGCCTGGCCGTCTATCGTGAGCCGCTGTGGCGAGAGCAGTCGAAGGCGTCCGTCGGAGCCTGACGCCAACGTATGGATGTAGAAATACGTCGGCATGTCGTCGGTCGCCTCCATGACCGGAGACGGGGCCGACACTATGCGCAGGCCCGCACACTCGCCGATCCAATCGATGTGCCGATGACCGTGCATGAGGACGGCCCGGTCTGCCAGGGGCTGCAATCGACGAACGAACCAGTTGCCGTTGATCAGGGCCGTCCCGATGCGCTCGGAAAGTGCTTTCGCCGTCTTGGGATACTCGATGACATGGTGGTGGAGGGCGACGATCCAGCAGGCTCGCGGATGCTGCGCGATCACGATCTCGATGCCGCGGACCTGCTCCGCTGACATCATCCCGAGCGCATTGGTGAAGGAGAAGTGGGTGTCGGCATTCGAGTTCAATAGCAGGATCCCGAGGCCATCGTCCCGGTCCGGCGGCAGCACCATCGGAAAGATGTCGGCCCACAGCTCCCCCAGTGCTTGTGACCGCCATGGCCTTCCCGTGTCGGCGAAGGTGGACATCTCGCCGAGATGCGGGTCCAACGTCTTTGCGAGACTCTCGCCCAGGCAGCCTCTCGCACGATCCACGACATGGACCCGCCGGCCTTGCAGCGCGGCCATGGTGGAGAGCGCCCGCATCTGACGCAGTCGCTTGTTCGGGCTTGTCGGCAGGTCGAGGCGTGCGGGGTTGGCGCGGTCGACGATATTGAGATCGTGATTGCCCGGTAGCGCCAGCACACGCTCGGCGAGTCGGGGATGAGCTCTCAGGGCATCCAGGAGCTCGGCCCATTCCGCGGAACTGCCGGCGTCGGTCATGTCTCCCGTGATCAGGATCGCGTCGAGCGGGTCCTGCGCGTGGAGCGCGTCCAATTGTGCCAGCGCCTGTCGCAGCCGCTCATTGCCGCGCGGCCCCGATCTGCCGCTCTCGATCCGAAACCCGTAACGCTCACCCACCACGTGGATATCCGACAAGTGGGCGATGCGCCACGCGCGGCCTCCCTCAGGGCGTATGTGGAACTGGTGGAGATCGCGGGGCTGGGCCATTGTCGCATCGGCGATGGCCCAGACGAGCGCGGCCGCCGCGAGATAGGCGGCGACCAGCACGATGCTGTTGGCCAGAGCTACAGGAGCCAGGAGGTGCAGTGAGGCAATATTCGAGATGTCGCCCACCCAGCGCGAGTGTGGCCAGGCGAGCATGAGTGTCAGGAGGGCCACGGCGCAGATCATGACGCCTGCTGCGGCGGCCGTAGCGGCGCGCAGTGTGGCGAGCTGTGCGTCGGTGGTCCGCGATCGAAGCAGCCGTTCGGCGAGATGCCGCAGCGCTTCGCGACAGGCCGCGTAGCCAGGCTCCACGGCCAGCGAGTTCAGCGACCAGAAGCTGCTTTCGGCCATCCGGAACAGTGGACGGCCCCCGAACCAGCCGAGGGCGACGACGATTGCGAGGAGCAACGCCGGCCAGATCCCGGCGAGCGGGGACGAGATCTTCCCGGAGACGGCGCTGACCCAGGCGGAGGCAACCAGTGGCGCCAGCCCGAGCATGATGCTCGGAACAACGAGCAGCAGCATCCAGGCAAACACCAGCTTCGGAAGGCTGATCTCCGCGAGCAGGCTGCCGGCGAGCGACAGCAGGGAGCGGCGCTTGGTGCTGCACGCATCATCCTCGACGTCGCCGCGGCGAGGATCGATGATCGGCCTCATTCCTCGTACCCTGGAATCAAGTATAGTCTCGCGGATAGCGCATCAGTCCAGAACCTCGATAGCGACAGGAGGAAGCCATGCCAACCGGGATTCCAATGGAAGCCGATACACTTCGCAAATACCGTACATGGTTCATGCTTTACGGCGTGCTGCTGGTCATTCTCGGCTTTCTGGCGATCGCAGTGCCGTATGTGGCAACGCTTGCCACCGGAATCCTGATCGGCTGGCTACTGGTGGCTGGTGGTGTATTCGGGCTGATCGCCGTTTTCTCAGCCGGCAAATCCGCTTCGGGATTCTGGTGGAATCTCTTCACCTCCATCATTTACCTGCTTGCAGGCCTCGCGCTGTTGATCCGGCCGGTCGCCGGCGTTCTTACGCTCACCATTCTTCTCGCCGCCTACCTGTTGGCCGGCGGCATCGTCAAGATCGTCATGGCTATCGGCTACAAGAGCGATATCCCGAAAGCCTGGGGTTGGGTTTTGTTCAGCGGGATCGTGGATCTGGCGCTCGCCTTCATCATCATGTCCGGCTTTCCTGGCACGGCGACGTGGGTGATCGGGTTGATGGTGGGCATAAACCTTTTGATGATGGGTGTGTCACTGATCGTTGCTGCCTATCACTGCCGCACTGCTCCGGTTGGCTCGATATCGAGCTCCGCCTGAGGTCGTGACGGTAACGGCGTGCCTCGATGCGCCCATCCAGCGCGCATCGCCCGAATCCGTGTCCCGGACGCGGTGCAGCGCGAGCGTAGCGAAGCGGTGCACCGCTGCTCCGGGACCGTTCCAAGCTCGGAGTCCGGAATGATCCCGGGTCTGCAGCGCATCATTACGCTACGCTACATGCTGCGCCGCGCCCGGGAAACGCCGTTAAAATTAGCGCCTACGGACGTGCATCGAGGACATGCAACGCCCGGCATCGGGTCGTGTGGTCAAAGGTTCGTCAGCTTGCCGCTGGCGATGACCGGCCCGGTCGGCAATCCAGTAGGCGAGCCGCCCGGCGGCTCGAGTGAGACGGCGAGCGTCGCATCGCGCGTGATACCGCGCGCCAGCTCGGGTGGAATCTCGAGCCGGATCGGCTGGCCCGGTTGAATGAGCCCGAGCGAATGCGGGCGCGCGCCGGGCCCGGATGGGATCAGCCACAGTTCGATCGCGCGCGGATCGCTGGTCAGCAGCGCGGCTGGCACCACGACGAGACTGTTGCCGCTCACGGTCGCAACGAAGTTCGGCTGACCGGCGCTTCCTCCAAGCGTCGCCATCAGCGGCGCGCGCGCAGTGGGCACGAGGACGATATAGGCGAGCATGGCAATGCTGGCGGCTGCAAGCCCGGCCGAGGCAATCGCGAAGCCGCGCCAGAAGGCGAGGCTCTGCCAAGCGGATGTGGACCGCGCCGGAAGCGGCGCATCGATTGCGGCCTCGATCCGCGACCAGATGTCCTGCGGCGGCGCCACCGGCGCGACAGCGTCGGCAAGCCCACCGAGGCGCTCCTCCCAAAACGCAACCTCGGAGGCGAGCACGGGCTCCTGCGCCATCCGGCGCTCGACCTCGCGGCGCTCTTCGGCGCCGAGCACGCCGAGCACGTATTCGGCGGCGATCAGGTTGCCGCCTTCGGTCGGGCCTATGGTGTGGTCCGCGCTCATGCTTCCAGACAGGCTCTGAGCTTCAACAATCCGCGCCGAATCCAGCTCTTCATGGTGCCGAGCGGCACGCCCATGCGCACCGCGAGCTCCTCGTAGGTGACGCCATCGAGGAACGCCGCCCGGATGGCGGCGGAATGGCTCGCTTCCAGCTCTTCCAGGCAGGCGGCGAGGCGCCGGTGCTGCTGCGCCAGCTCGACGCGCTCGATAGCGGCCGGGGAGGGATCGCTCACGGCGTCGGCGGCTTCGATCGGCTCCATGCGGCGGCGCACCGAGCTCGCCCGCAGCCGGTCGATTGCCCGGTTGCGCGCAATGGCCACCAGCCAGGTGATCGGGCTCGCCCGGCCGGGATCGTAAGCGGCGGCCTTGCGCCACACGGTCACGTAGACTTCCTGCAGCACGTCCTCGGCCTCGCTTCTGTCATTCAAGATACGGAGGCAAACGCCGAAAAGCTTCGCGGAAGTATTTTGATAGACGAGCCGCAGGGCGGCGCGGTCGCCGCTGCCGGCGCGCACCAGCGCGGCTGCAAGCTGGCTGCGGGCGGCGTCTGCGTCCAATTGCATTGATGCCCCAGCTGGCATTACCCAACTACCATCCAGCATTGCAGTCTGCTGCACGCTCGCGAATTGCGAACATGTGGCACATTCGCAGGCAGACGTCATCCCGTGATCGCCGGCCGGAGCGGGTGATCACAGCAATGCCGGCGATCACTGCAAACGCAACGGGGTGGGCGGCGAGCTGGAGGAGCTCGAGAGAATGTCGTGGCGGTGTGTGGCCTGTGCAAAACGCCCGGCACGGTGATGCCGGGCGTTTCCGATACGGTGGCTGGCGCCGAAAGGCGACGTCAGGCGGCCTGGAGATTTCCCGCGGCCTGTTTGCCGCGCTCGGTCACCACGTCATAGCTGACCTTCTGGCCTTCGACGAGCGTGCGCATGCCGGCGCGCTCGACTGCGCTGATGTGAACGAAAACATCCTTGCTGCCGTCGGCCGGCTGGATGAACCCAAAGCCTTTTTGGGAATTGAAGAACTTCACGGTACCTGTGGCCATCTTGGCCTCCTTGCGTTGTACGCTTCAAGTGAATCCGGCCACGCCAACATGGCGCACCGGTCATCCGAGTTTTGGGAGCTAGCTGAGCACCCTAGAAACGGGAGCGTAGCAAGGCAGACCGAAAACCTGGTTGCGGCGGCTATATATGCCGGCGGCGGCGCAACGTCAAACCTGGGTGTTTGTCAATGCGGCAATTTTTAGCGGCCGGCTCTCGCCTGCGGCGGGCGGTCACGTGTCGCGGTTGAGCTGACTTTCCTTGACCACCCGCTCGTGCGGCTCGTTGGCGGACTTGATTCGGTATTGCCGGTCATCGCCTTCCGGCGGCAGCAGCTGCGTGATCTTGTAGACGGCACCGGCGCTGGCGTGACCATACGGTCCGGATGTGTAGAGGACGTTCTGGCCGATCTTGAACTTGTGGTCGCTCACGTCACCTCTCCGTGTTGCAGCCCGCTGCCGCAGGCGCGGGACAAGACGTCTTTTCCTTGTCGGATTCCTCGAGGATGTTAGCACGGAATCGCTTCGTCGAGGGATTATTTGTGGCATATGTATCGGGGCAAGAGACGGATATCGTCATTCAGTCAGATTCGCGAATTTCAATTTCCCGGTACGCTGAATCCGACAGTCCTCGGCTGATGTCTAGCGGTTAGCCAATAGGTGCCACTTCCGACACGTGCGGCGGGTTACGGCGGAGCGCGTAACCCGTACGCTTAAAACCGCTCCACCCACGGCCGCAGCTCCACCTCCCAGGCCCAGGCACTGCGGGGCTGATGGATGAGGTGCATATAGGTGGCGGCGATGGCGTCGGGATCGAGCAGGCTGTCGGGACTGTCCGGCGATCCGGTCCGGCGTGCGCTTTGGATGCCGCCGTCGATCACCACATGCGCAACGTGAATGCCCTGCGGCGAAAGCTCGCGCGCCATGCTCTGGGCCAGTCCGCGCAGCGCGAACTTGCCCATGGCGAACGGCGCCGATTGCGGATAGCCCTTGACGCCGGCGGAAGCACCGGTGAGCAGGATCGCACCGTGCTTGTTCGGCAGCATGCGCCGTGCCGCCTGCTGGCTGACGAGGAACGCGCCGTAAGCGGTGACCGCGATCGATTTCTCGACGTCGGCCGGATCCAGCTCGATCAACGGACCGCGGGTGCGAAAGCTCGCATTGTAGATGACGATGTCGGGGGTGCCTGCTCCGGCGTCGAGCTCGGCGAACAGGTTCTCGACATCGGCGCGCCTGCTGGCGTCGCAAGCGAAGGCTCGCGCGCCGGTTTCCTGGACCAATGTCTCGAGGTCTCCGGTGCTGCGGGCGGCGAGCGCAACCTGGATGTTTGCATTGGTCAAGGCCCGCGCCAGGGCGGCACTCAGCCCCGAACCGGCTCCGACGATCAGCGCGCTTTTGAACTTGACATCCGTCATGGTGAACGCGGCTCCCTCTCCAATGCGATGCGGTGATATCCCGTGCAGTGCGCATCGGCGCCACCGGGCGGAGGTACCGGCAGCCCGTTTCCGGCATATTCGCTGAGCTTGTTGCGCATCGTGCGGACCGAGATACCGAGCATGCTGGCAGCGTGGGTGCGATTGCCGGCGCAATGCTCGAGGGTCGCAAGAATGAGATCGCGCTCTACCTTGGCGACCGTGCGGCCGACCAGTGCCCGCGTCGCGGTCTCCGGAGCGAACAGCATGAGCGCGCCATCGAATTCCTGCACGTGACCGGCCCTGCGAGCATCCGCGTCCGGCAAGCATTGCCCGGTTCGTGGTTACTGTCAGGTTAACACAGACGGAGCGATCTCCGTTTCTGGAATTGCGGGCGCAGCGCACTGCTTGCGGTACATGTGGCGCTGCCGGGAATACGCGTATCCCGAGCGAATGCGGCGAACGCTTGCGCGAGCGTCGGGTCCCGCTGGCGTGGCCGGAGCTTACTGGCGATATTGCTGGATGCGCGTGGTGCGCAAGCCGGCGAGGCCGTGCTGGTCGATGGAATATTGCCAGGACAGGAATTCTTCGACGGTCAGCGTGTAGCGGCTGCAGGCCTCCTCGAGCGAGAGCAGCCCGCCGCGTACGGCCGCGACCACCTCTGCCTTGCGCCGGATGACCCAGCGCTTGGTGCCCGGCGCGGGCAGATCGGCAATCGTCAGCGGACTGCCGTCAGGCCCGATCACGTATTTGGCCCTTGGTCGAAGGGGCTCCGTCATGAGATAACTCACGCACTGGACTGAACAACTGTGGCGTGAAACTACCCGGGGCCACTTAAAATTTGGCTAAGCAAACCATCGCAATTGTCCACACGTTGCCGAATTCTGCCGGTTGCCGGCCCCGAACATTCCGCAATCCTTTGTCGGGACACCCGTGCCAACCGGTGCGCGGCACCCTATAATAAGCCCGGCGACCCCTGGCTTCGCCCGGGCCAAATCGCAACGGACATTCGCAGTGCGCAACAGTCTCGACCTCGAAAGCCGTCCTCGGGACACCCGCGTGGTCGTCGCCATGTCCGGCGGCGTCAACTCCTCGGTCACGGCCGCTCTGCTCGAGGCCGAGGGCTATGACGTCGTCGGGGTCACGCTGCAGCTTTACGACCATGGCGCCGCCACCCACCGCAAGGGCGCCTGCTGCGCCGGCCAGGACATCCATGACGCACGCGCGGTGGCGGAGCGGATCGGCATTCCCCACTACGTGCTCGACTACGAGAGCCGCTTCAAGGAGATGGTGATCGACCGCTTTGCCGACAGCTATGTTGCGGGCGAGACGCCGGTGCCCTGCGTGGAGTGCAACCAGTCGATCAAGTTCCGCGACTTGCTGGAGACCGCGCGCGAGCTCGGCGCCAGCGTGCTGGCGACCGGCCATTACGTCGCCTCGCGGCCGCTCGCCGACGGCGGGCGCGCGCTCTATCGCGCACGCGAGCAGGAACGCGACCAGAGCTATTTTCTGTTCGCCACCACGCGCGAGCAGCTCGAGATGTTGCGCTTCCCGCTCGGCGACATGACCAAGGCGCAGACCCGCGAGCTGGCGCGGCGCTTCGGCCTTCCGGTTGCCGACAAGCAGGACAGCCAGGACATCTGCTTCGTGCCCTCGGGGCGCTATACCGAGGTGATCGAGCGGCTCAAGCCGGGCGCGTCCGAGCCCGGCCCGATCGTCGACCTCGAGGGCAAGGTGGTCGGCGCTCATTCCGGAATCATCCATTTCACCGTCGGCCAGCGGCGCGGGCTCGGCATTGCTGCCGGCCATCCGCTCTACGTCGTGCGACTGGATGCACGCTCGCGGCGGGTGATCGTCGGGCCGCGGGAGGCGTTGCGCACCAGCAGGATGCGGCTGCGCGAGGTCAACTGGCTCGGTGAAGGCAGCATCGATCATGCATTGTGTGCCGGCTGGCACGAGGTCTTCGTCAAGGTCCGCTCCACCCGGCCGCCGCGGCCGGCATGGCTGAGCCGCGGCGCCGCCGGTATCGAGGTCGATCTCGTCGCCGGCGAGGACGGAGTATCGCCCGGCCAGGCCTGCGTGTTCTATGACGCCGCCGAAGGCCAGGCGCGGGTGCTCGGCGGCGGCTTCATCGCCAGCGCGGTCGCGGCGGCGCAGACCGTGCCTGCGCGCGCGCACCGCGTGGCGTCCGACGCCGATCGGGCCCGCATCCGTGAATCGTCATAGCCGTCCACCCGATCGCGGCCCCGCAGGCTCCCGCGTCCGGGGAGGGCGGGGGTGAATCGCCAGAGGAATCTGCTCGCCTGCGGGCGCGCCATCGAGTGATGAGGCGATGGCGGGCGAAATCGACATTCACACCGTTGCAAGAGCCTACGCGCGCTGGGCGCCGGTCTATGATCTCGTCTTCGGAGCGGTGTTCGCCGCCGGCCGCAAGGCCTCGATCGTGGCCGCCGAGCGCATCGGCGGGCGCATTCTCGACGTCGGCATCGGCACCGGCATTTCGCTGACCGACTATTCTCCTCGCAACCGTATCGTCGGTGTCGACTATTCCGAGCCGATGCTGCGCAAGGCGCATGAGCGCGTCGCCGGGCACGGGCTCGCCCATGTCGAGGCGCTCGCCGTGATGGATGCGCAGAAGCTCGGCTTTCGCGATGCCTTCTTCGACGCGGTCGTGGCGCAATACGTCATCACCACGGTGCCCGATCCCGAAGCGGCGCTCGACGAGCTTGCACGCGTCACCCGGCCCGGCGGCGAGATCGTCCTGGTCAACCATCTCGGCGCCGAAACGGGGCTGCGGCGCGCCTTCGAGCAGGGCTTTGCCCCGCTCGCGCGCCGGCTCGGCTGGCGGCCGGAATTCCGCTGGCAACGGCTGGCGCAATGGGCCGAGCGCCACGGCGGCGTGCGCGTGGTCGAGCGCCGCGCGATGGCGCCGCTCGGGCATTTCTCGTTGATCCGCTTCGAGCGGGCCGCCGGGAGCGGGCCCGCACGAGCGCCTGCCGCTGGGCGGCAATACGTGTGATCGTCCGCGGTTGACGCGTATAGCGGTGCGATGGCGAGCACTGGACCGATCCGCGCGGATCCCAAGGCGTCGGACCGCAGCCTTCGCGGCCTCGACTGGTTCGCCTTTTTCCTCGCCGACATTCAGACCGGCTGGGGCCCGTTTCTCGCGGCCTATCTGACCTCGGTTGCCTGGACGCAACTCGACATCGGCCTGGTCCTCACGATCGGAACGCTGGCGGCGTTCGCGTTCCAAATTCCCGCCGGCGCGCTGGTCGATCGGGTGCCGGCGAAACGCTTCCTGGCCGCGCTCGCCGTCGCCTGCGTCAGCGGCAGCGCGCTCCTGCTGGCGCTGTGGCCGAGCTTCGGCGTCGTGGTTGCGGCGAAGGTGCTGCACGCCGTCGCAAGCTGCCTGCTCGGACCGGTGCTGGCCGCAACCAGCCTCGGGCTCGTCGGATACGCGCTCCTGAGCGTGAGGCTCGGACGCAATGCCCGGTTTCTTTCGCTCGGAAACGCGATTGCCGCAGGCGTCATGGGAGCCGTCGGCTATTATTTCTCCAATCGGGCGATCTTCATTCTCACGGCCGCGCTCTGCATCCCCACCTTCATCGCGCTGGCGCAGATCCGGCCGGGCGACATCGACCCGGATCTCGCGCGCGGGAGCATTGGGGCGAGCGGGGGTCGCGCCTCGGCACATGCCTTCCGCGCCTTGCTGCACAACCGCGCACTGCTGATCTTCGCCGCCGCCGTGCTGCTGTTTCAGTTCGCCAATGCGGCCGCGTTGCCGGTCATGGCGGGGCTGCTGACGACCCGTCTGCCGGAGACCGCGACGCTGATCCTGTCCGTCTGCATCCTTGCGCCACAGTTCGTGGTCGCAGCGATCGCGCCTTGGGTCGGGCGCCGGGCCGAGCTGTGGGGACGGCGGCCTCTGCTCTTGCTCTGCTTCGTTGCACTGGCGATCCGGTGCAGCGTCTTCGCGATGACCAGCGAGCCCGCGGTGGTGATCGCGGTGCAACTGCTCGACGGCATTTCAGCCGCGACGCTCGGCGTTCTGGTGCCCCTGGTGATCTCCGACGTGATGAAAGGTAGCGGCCATTTCAATTTCGCCCAGGGGGTCGTGGGTGCCGCCGTCGGCGTCGGCGCGTCGTTCAGCACGACTTTGGCCGGCTACATCTTCGACAGTCAGGGCGCTGCCCCGGCATTCCTGTTCCTCGCCGGGGTGGCCGCCGCGGGGCTCGTGCTTGCTGCTGTTCTCATGCCGGAGACCCGAGGGGAACCGGACCGTGCTCCGGGCGGTGCAGGTTGACACCCTATGCCGGCATTTTATATCCCGGGCCTCCCCGAGCCTTATGGCCCAGGACGCTTATGTATATAGAGTGTCGGTGTGCGTTCCGGACTGGTCCGGATCAACAGCGGGGCGGGGTAGCTCAGATGGTTAGAGCGGCGGAATCATAATCCGTAGGTCGCCGGTTCGATCCCGGCCCCCGCTACCAGGCATAAACCCTTATTTCATCGGTATATCTTGCATTACTGGCGGTCTCCAGCCGCCCGTTTTCATGTCGCATATGTTGCAAAGCTCTATCAAGCATTTTCAATGGGTTGCAGGGTGTGATGATCGGCTCGAAGGCGCTAACTACCCTGCGGATCACGGCCGCTAGTTACGATACGCTGAAAGCGCCGGACGGTCGGGAGCAGTCGAAGACCGTCCTCAGCTTCCGCGGCACCGACCGGCGGTTGCCGTTGAACCTGACCAACTGGGATGCGATTGCCAGCATCACCGGGTGCGGCGACACCGACGACTGGTTTGGTCATTCGATCGAGCTGTATGCGACCGTGACAGCGCTCGGCGGCAAGACCGTGCCGTGTATCCGCATCCGCGCCCCGGCGCAGCACCAGTGCATGAGAACATAATTCGGCTGGCGGAACTGAACCGGAGCGTAGCCCACCTCGACGCGGTATTCAGTGCCATCACTGCTGAGACTGCTGGCCACCATAATCCGCGCGCGGCGGCACCCCCCTTGCCGGATCCGTCGCTGCGCAGCACGCCAGGTTTGTTCGTGAGGGTTTTTGCTGCCATGCCCCTCGCCCTATTGTGGCAACGTCTGAGATATTTCAATCGCGTCAAGTCGAGCCGGCTCGTTGATCCCGCTTAAGGCGCCGTGTTGCCGCTTTCAAGCGTTGTATCTCTTGGTCAAGCGCCTGAGTTTTCTCCTTGAGCCGCGCGATCTTCGATTCTGGCGCATCGGTGGTACGCAGCTTATCGAGCACTTTGCCAACGGAGAGTTTGTTTATTTCAGCCATGGTAAAATCCTCCGCGCGTGCAATTTTGGAAAGTCTACCATAGTAGGAGAGTAGCGACCATTTTGAAATAGACAAAAACGTTTTCTATTTCGAGCCGCACGCAGGTTCCAATGCCCGCTTTGCTGCTGCAACGGCTGCAGTGAATATCATTCCGGGCGTGCCAAGGACCGAGCATGAGAGTGCACAATCGCGGTGTGTAAGACAGGGGCGGGCGCAGTTGACCGAGCATGCGTCGATCTCGGGACCGGTGCCGGGCTGCAGAACGCGTGAAAACAAGTTTTCCATTAGGGAGGATATGGTCAGCAGACTTCGTGCGTATCTTGATCGCGACGGCGAGATCCTTCACGGCAGGGGTGGCACGAGGGAAAACCCGCTGTTGAAGCACGAGCTTCAGTACCGAAGTTTTGTTGTCAGGTCGTTGATAAAATTAGGCGTCAATGCCGAACCGTTGCGGCAGATCGGCCGGCCTTCCAAGCCGTTTAACTACGCGTGATCCTATGCCGACAAATCGCGTCACGCTAACCAGAGATCGCCGCCGGCGGCCGATCAGCGCCGAGGTTTTGCAGCTATGGCGGCATTGCTGTGCACTGGAGCGCGAAGGCCGTGATGACGAGTTGTCGGTCGCGGGCCGGCAGTTGGCCAGTCCATCCGATTCGATGCAAGCTCGGTATCCGAAAGGGTCGGGGGTGCGGAGACCCATTCGCCATTGATGTTGCTGCGCCAGCCGCGCTCGCCCACGCAGCTGCGCACGGCGTCGTGAGCGCATCTGCGATCCGCGCGGATCGAGGATCGGAGATCGCGTCATGCACGAGTGGGTGCAGCAGGACAGAACCGGCCTCAGTGGCGCTGACGATCACGCGCTTTGGCTGCTGCTGCCATCTGCCCACGCGCACGCCGCTCGGCGGCAGGCGCCGCGACTGAGTGATCGCGGTATCGCGTCATCCACGTGTTAGGGGCCCACTGAGCCGCTCGGTCAGCCAATCCGCCATTCGTGGACGCACCACGTGGTAGAGGTTGTGGCAGCAGTGATCGCCGTCCGCGGGAATATCGAACTCGGCGTCTGGATGGCGCGCCAAGGCTTTGCGCAGACGATCGACCTGCTCCGGCGGTATCAATGGGTCCAGTGCGCCATGCAATGCGTAGACCGGACAGCGGACGCGCTCCGCCTGTCCCGACAGGTCGAGGGTCTGCTTGAGGTAGGGCGAAGCCTTCCCTGATTGTCGTAGCCGGCCACAAACGCAAATCCGCGCCGGCTCGGTTCGCGCATCATGTCGTAGTGGGATAGATCGAACAGCACGCCCCAGCACACGCAGGCTTTCAGCCGCGGCTCGTGAGCGGCGAAATGCACGGCGTAGAAGCCCCCAAGGCTGCGCCCGATCACGCCGATCCGCTCGGCGTCGACCTCGGGTCGCGTTTGCAGCCAATCCAGCACGGCAGAGCCGAAGCGATGGAAGTCAGGCCGCATCTTCGCTTGGAAATACATTTCGCCCTGCCCCGGACCATCGAAGGTGCAGGTCGCGACACCACGGGCGAGGAACAAATTCTCGAACCGGTAGCTCTCCTCCTTGGTGCTCTCGAGCCCGCCCAGAATGATCGCGAAAGGCACCCGGCCCGTGCGGTTCGGCGGGATACGCAGATAGCCCGGGATCGTGAACTGCTCGAACGGCAGATCGAAGCGCTCGGCCGGAAACGCAAACAAAGGCGCCGCCTCGCGATAGAGCTCGACCTTGTGCCGCTGCCCGTCATCGCGCGTCTTCGGATCATGGAACCACAGAAACTGGGCGTAGTGATAAGAGAGGCACGCCTGCCAGAACAGCTCGCCGGCGCTCTGGGAGCGTCCACGCGCCAGCGCGGCCCGCGCCAATTGCTCGTAGTAATCCCCGCGACCGGCCCAGAACGGGTACCAGTCGTCCCATCGTTTCAATCTCGCCTTCGCGGCAAACAGGTCGCCCGCCGGAACGCCGTCTCCGATCAGGCGAATGCTGTTGGCGTCCCAGACATGCTGGAGAGTTTCCGCGCTCATTCGTCAGTTTTCCTGTGTTGCGAGAGAAGCTCCAGCTCGAGGCCTCACGCTTCCATACCATGCCTCAGATCGAATGCGACCTGAGGTCTGGTCTGGAGAAATTCGGCCTCAGCATCGGCCTGCCGAAACGCGCCATCGATCAGGCCTTCAGCGACCTGCACGCCGCGGTGCGCCGCGCTGCGTCTCATCTGAAGCCGCCATCCGGCGAACCGCCGGACGGATTTGTTCATCGTTTCGCTGAAATCGTGAGTGGAGCATGTCTCAGAATAGAATTCTAGGGGAATAGCGCCGCCTTCTTGCTCGGCGTCGAACGTGGGCGAAGATTTACGCCGTTCGGCATTTCCAGAACCGCAGGCGGTCCTGCAAGTCAAGGTGACCAGGAGCGCCAAATGCACGGCGTGCCGCATGTTGCACCGTCATCTCCTGTTTGAGCGTGCAGCACATACGGGAGTGGAGTACCTTGGACGAGAACTATATCAAGCAGGAGTATTCCTGCGTGGGCGTCGGCGGCACGGTTCTCAAAGAACGAGGTGCAGAGCGAATTGAACTTGTGGCCTTCGCCAAGGGGCGCACGCGCCGAAGAAATGACGACATCGCAAGGACATGGGCGGACAGAGTTGACCCTGCTGGAGCGTCAAGCTTAGTGCCGTAGGACAGCGGGAAAGCCGATGCGTCGGCGCGAGTCGTGCCACCCTTCTCGGCGCCGCGGCAGCGTGGCCGATTGCGGCGCGCGCGCAGCAGGACGGCCGCATCCGCCACGTCGTGGTCTGGATCGGTGGGAGCGGCAACGATCCCACAAGCCAACAACGCGGTGCGACCTTTCGCGATGCCATGCGCGGGCTCGGCTGGACGGAAGGCCGCAACGTCAAGATCGATGTCCGCTTCCCCACCACCAACGCTGCCGAAGAAACCCGCGCCGCCGCCGCCGAACTCGCCGCGCTCAATCCGGACGTGATCGTGACAACAGGCGCGCCCATTTTGGGGGCGTTGCATCGCGTGACCAAGACCGTGCCGATCGTGTTCACGCTGGTCACTGATCCGGTCACCGACGGCTTTGTTGCAAGCCTCGCGCGTCCGGGCGGCAACATCACCGGCTTCACTATCTTCGAGCACTCGTTCGCCGGGAAATGGCTGGAGATGCTCAAGGAGGTCGTGCCGGGCATTACGCGGGTGGCTGTACTGCAGAACCCCGATCATCCGGCCTGGAACGCCTACCTGCGCGCAATCGGCGCGGTCGCGTCAGGCATGGGCGTCGAGGTCACGCCAGCGCCGGTAAACACTGCCGGCCGAGATTCAAGCCGCAATCGACGCCTTTGCCCGCGTCCCGAACGGCGGCCTCGTCCTCCTGCCGAGCCCGGTCGCCACCGCGCATCGCGAGGTGATTGCCAGCGCCGCGCTGCGCCATGGCCTCCCCTCGATCTATTTGGCGCGCATTTATCCGGTGAGTGGCGGCCTGATGTCCTATGGCATCGATCTCAACGAGCCCTACCGCCAAGCTGCGGCCTACGTCGACCGCATTCTCAAAGGGGCCAAGCCCGGAGAATTGCCGGTGCAGGCGGCGAGCAAATTCGAGATGGTGATCAACCTGAAGACCGCGAAGGCGCTCGGCATCACCGTGCCGCCGACCGTGCTTGGCCGCGCCGACGAGGTGATCGAATGAGACGGCGCGAGTTCATCACGCTGCTCGGCGGCGCGGCGGCAGCGTGGCCGCTCGCGGCGCGCGCGCAGCAGCCGGCGATGCCGGTGATCGGATTCCTCGGCAGCGCGTCGGCTGAGCCGATGGCGCAGCTGCGTGGCGCGCGTTCCGCGCAGGGCCTGAACGAGAGCGGGCTTCGTCGAGGGTCAGAACGTCGCGATCGAGTATCGCTGGGCGGAGGGCCACTACGATCGCCTGCCGGCGCTGGCGGCCGATCTGGTTCGCCGCCAGGTGGCGGTGATCGTCGCGACCGGCGGCACTGTCGGCGATCGTGCGGCCAAGGCGGCGACCAGCGACCATTCCGATCGTCTTCACCATCGGCGGCGATCCGGTCAGGCTCGGCCTTGTCGCCAGCCTCAACCGGCCGGGGGGCAACGTCACCGGCGTCAACCTGTTTCAACGTCGAGCTGGAGGCGAAGCGGCTCGAGCTGCTGCGCGAGCTGGTGCCGCAGCGCCACGTCGATTGCCGCTCTCGTCAACCCGAGCAATCCGACTGCCGAGAGCCAGTCGAAGAGACTTGCGAGGCAGCGGCCGCGCGCGCTCGGGCTGCAAGTCCTGATCTTGTGCACGCAAGCACGCGAGCGCGATATCGACGCCGCCTTCGCAGCGCTTGCGCAAATGCAGCGCCGGCGCGCTGCTCGTTGCCGCCGATCCATTCTTCAACAGCCGGCGCGAGCAACATCGTCGCGCTGGCGGCACGCCATCGCCATTCCCGCGATCTATGAGCATGCGCGAATTCGCCGCAGCCGGCGGCCTGATGAGCTACGGAACCAGCTTCGTCGACGCCTATCGCCAAGCCGGCATCTATACCGGCCGCATTCTCAAAGGCGAGAAGCCCGCCGACCTGCCGGTCGATGCAGTCGACCAAATTCGAACTCGTCATCAACCTGCAAGACCGCGAAAGCGCTCGGCCTCGACAGTGCCGCCTGACGCTGCTCGCCCGCGCCGACGAGGTGATCGAGTGAGTGCGCCAGCCGCAAACTGGTGCGATCCAGCCGGTGAAAGTCCTTTATTCGCTCGAAGGCAACATGTGCGGCACCGCCATTGCGAGGTGCTGTCGCCCTGCCGGGGTCCAAGGCCACATCACGTGCAAAGGGATCGCATCGGAAGCTGGATAGTCTCGCTTCAAGTCACTCGATCCCACCCTGAGCCAGACAGTAGTACTCGTTTCTCGGATGTTGCCTCACCGCTGCGGTGTGATCGGTCCGCAGCCGGAGGGCATGCATACGCACGACAGATGTGATGGGATGGAGTACCCTTGGCCGCAACAATCTGGATTGAGTGAGCCCAATGAGGCGGCGCGAGTTCATCACGCTTGCTCGGCGGCGCGGCGGCCGCATGGCCGCTCGCGGCGCGGCGCAGCAGGCCGAGCGCGTGCGGCGCATCGGCGTGCTGATGAACGCGCTGTCCGACGAACCGGAGGCGCAGGCCCGGATCGCGGCATTCCTGCAAGGGCTGCAGGAGGCGGGCTGGGCGGTCGGCCGCAACTGCGGATCGACACCCGCTGGGGCGGCGGCGACAACGCGCGCGTGCGCCGATACGCGACGGAGCTGGTCGCGCTCAATCCGGACGTCATCCTGGCCGGCACCGGCGCGACAGTGCAGCCGCTGCAACAGGCGAGCAGAACGGTGCCGATCGTGTTCGCGCAGGCAATCGATCCGGTCGGCGCGGGCAACGTCGAGACGCTGGCGCGGCCCAACAGCAACGCCACCGGCTTCCTCCAGTTCGAGTACAGCCTGGCGGAAAATGGCTTGAGCTGCTCAGGGAGGTCGCGCCCGAAGTCAAGCGCGTGGGCGTGATGCGAGACCCCGGCGCCCCCGCAGGCATCGGGCAGTGGGCTGTCATCCAGGCGGCGGCGCAGCCGCTGGGCATCGAGTTGATGTCGGTCGATCTGCGGGGTGCAGCCGACGATTGAGCGCACCATGACGGCGGTCGCGCGCGTCCCAAACGCCGGGCTGATCGCAGTGGTTAGCGCGGCGGGACAGCTTCACCGCGAGCTGGTCGCGACGCTGGCGGCGAGGCACCGATTGCCCACTGTCTATCCCTATCGCTTCTTCGTCACCGGCGGCGGGCTTATCTCCTATGGCCCCGACCTGGTCAGTCAATACCGGCGCGCTGCGGGCTACGTCGATCGCATCCTCAAGGGCGAGAAGCCGGCCGATCTGCCGGTGCAGGCACCGACCAAGTACGAGCTCGTGATCAATCTCAAGACCGCCAAGGCGCTCGGCCTCGAAGTGCCGCCGACGCTGCTCGCCCGCGCCGATGAGGTGATTGAGTGAGACGGCGCGCGTCCACGACGATTGATGCACCCCGGTCGTTGGTAAGGTCATCACCGTTCGTGAGGAGAGCACACCATGAGCAAGCCCGACATGCCGTTTGCGCGCCACTGGCTGTATTACATTGTGCTCAAATATGTGCTGATCGCCCTGGCGATCCTGCTCGCGCTCTATGTCACATATCAGTACGTGTGAGTTCGTCGCGTGGCGATGACGAGGCGCGGTGATAAATCGGGCTTCCTCACCCGAAGTCTTCGACGACGACGCGAAACCCGTCATGCTCATCTCATGCAGCCAGCCCTCGCGGGATGGCGACGTTCGCGGATGTAGAAAGGCACGGCTCGATGAACCCTGCCGGGATGGGACGCAGAGACATAGCCGGTAAGAGGTAACGATACTGGCCGCGTCAATTCGCCCATTTGCCCGCATCCTGCGCTTGGCCCTTTTGATCTCACCTGTCGCAGCGCAAACCGACGGTGATCGAGCCGTCGGTTTCCAAAACCGCGAACCGAACTCGGGTCAGTGATGTACAGCCTTCTCGGCGAAGCGCCTCAATAAGCTCGGAATGCGTAATACGCTCCAGCGCCAGAGCGTCGCGCAGAACATTGCCATTGCGCACCAGAACCGTCGGCGCTCCCTCAAATAACCGTTCCGCGGTCTTGCTGCGCCAACTCAGATAGTTGACGGTATAGACCAGCGCGAACAGAGTGGCCGCTGCGATCAGCCCGCCGATCAGCGACTTGTCATCCCCGATCATGGAGCCCTGAACGGTTTCGCTGATGATGAGCAGAACGACGAGATCGAACGGTGTCAACTCTCCGACATGTTTCTTCCCTCCCAATCGCAGCATCGCAAACAGGAATAAATACACGATCGCTGCACGCAGCACGAATTCCCAGATACCCATCGAGAGGTCGAACATCGCTGTACCTTCCATGATGCGATAGCGCGAGACTGGAGGCGAATTGCCGAGATCAACACGGCCGACCAATGGGGCCCCGCTTAGCAAAGAGCCGCGGTCATGATTGCTTCAATGGCGCCCCATATATCAGTCGCTGGCCGCCGAACTGATCACGGAATGCATCGGCAACAGTCGGATTGGCAAAACAATATCGCACAAAGAAGCGCCCTTCGTCCTGGCGGCCTCGGCCGTGCTTGATCTCGATCCTACGCTCTCGATGAAAGGCAACAATCCCGACGCTGGTCTCACGAAAGCCACCCGATGGCACCGGCAGTTCGACTATGTTCGGATAATCGCGCTCGTTGACCTTGCCTGTCGCTTCGCCCTTTCGTCGGGTCATGTGCTTGGACCCTCTGCATTGAGGCCGTCCGGCCTCACCTGGTCGGCAAGGATTGCCTGTGCCGCGTCGATCAAATCCGCGGCCTGTTTGAGGCCCGCAAGCAGTGCATCATTTGTCGTGATGGACGGCATGTGGGGTGTGAGGACTAGGCGCGTCAACGCTCGCGGCGAATGATCGGCTCATTTCGTTTTCGCTGGCGCAGCGGAAGTGCTAAAAAAGCCGCCTGGCGCCAAGTAGTACAAGCCGCCCAGACCTATGCCCAAAAAGATGCAAGCAATCACCAGCAGAATGATCACCATCACGACGTCTTTAGTTGGCTCGGAATACCTATCGGCCATGGTCTTTCCGCAGTGGTCCAGGAGGGTTTTCTTGTGTCCCTCATAAAGCGTCGCGGCTCAAGAGGATCCGACGGGCTCGGCCCAGCGCGTCCGACGGGAGAGCCAAGCCGAAAGAGAAGATCACGCTGCGGCAGGGCGCACGGGTGGTGCAGGATGGATACCTTTTAGCGACAGTCCGCCTTCCGCTTCTTTCCCCCCAACACGACTGATGTGCCGCTCAGGTTCGCCGGCCGGGGGCTGGAGGCTATCGATGGCGCAGAGCACTCCATCGATGCAGCCAAAGGAGGGATCAGCTGAGCTTGAGGCAACATCGCCGTCGCGTGTACGCAGGCTCATCATCGCGCCGTACGTGGCAGACGCTGCTCGCTGTCGCGGCCGACGAAAGGCACGTGCGCCACGCCGATGGTCACCTTGACCGTTGCACGGCGCCACAGCTTGCGACGATCGATTTCGAGGGGCTCGAAACCTATCGAGGGACCGTAACCCCTCACCCCATCCCTCTCCCTACGGGAGAGGGAGCCCACCGAGTTTGCCGACAGGTCATTGGCTCCAACAGGAAATGCAACTCGCGCTTTGACGACAGTGGGTACTAGGCTGCCTTGGCCTGCCCTGAGGTCTTGACCACCCGCGATTTGAATTCGTCGACCGTCATGACGTCGGCCGTCGAGAATGCCAGGATCGTCAGCGTCGCCTTATGAACCTCTTCCGCCGACATCGCGCCTTGGCCGACGTCAGGATAGTCGAATGTCCCGGTCGCATCGGAAAGGAAGACGACCTTGTAATCGTGGAAGAGCGCGTCCCGTGCAGTCGCGTGACAACAGTTCTCCGTCGTCGTGCCGGAGACGATCACCGTCGTGATTCCCATGCCGCGCAGGATCATGTCGAGGTCGGTCGCGAAAAAAGCACTGTACCGATGCTTCTTGATGACATGCTCCCCGGTCGCTGGAGCCAGTTCGCCGAATATCTCGACGCCCTTGGTTCCGTCGACGAGTGAAGCCCGATTGGCGATCGGCGGATACAAGTCGTCGTACATCCCCATGTCGCAGCCGTCTTTCCTGTGCGCATGCGCGGTGTAGATGACCTTGATTCCGTTCTCGCGGCAAAAGTCGAGCGCGGAAGCAAGCTTGGGAACCATCGCGGCGGCCTGAGCCGATCGCAACATCGCTCCCTCGGCGACGAAGTCATTCTGCATGTCCACCACGATCATCGCGGTTTTGCTGGGATCGATTTTCTCAACTCGATACGGCATAAACTATCCCGAATGAGGAAATACACAAGCTGATTTCCTGCATTACAATACAATGCCTCTCATAATAGGCAATCGGGCAGCGACAGGGCGCCAAGATGGCGGCCCGGCCATCCATCGACGCGGTCGCGCGGATGCGGCACATTCAGTGACCTGAACTCGTGTGCTCCCGACAGGTTCAAAAGAAGCTATTGACAGTGTTACAGGACTTATGCCATAAAGGCGCATCGTCCAGAACTGCGCATTGACCACGTTCGGCGCCACCGCTGTCGTTACTACGACCGCGGCTGCCTCGGCGCGCGACAACATCTGCGTCGCGCCCATTGTGGCGTCGCCGGCGTCGCGCCCCGATCACCTTCATCGAAACCGGAGCACCTCAATGACCAACAAGAAAACGCACCCCGAAACCGACGCCCGATTTTGAGAAGCGCGGAGCCGCCGGCTCCGGCCGGGACAGATTGAGCTCCTTGGGACAGCTGCCGGGACAGCAGAAATCGAGCAGCGGCAGGTGCTTGCCGCCCTTTTTTCCCGCTGTCCCACGCCCCCCTGCATTGGTCGCGCCGTGCCCACGCGACCGACGTCAGCGAGCAACGGCGAAGCCGCTGCCAACGAGGAATCCGAAAGTGTCCCGGATCAGTCGGCTTTCGACGCCATTTTGGGACGCGAAAGCGCTGTGGGTGCAAGACCTAGTTGGTTTGTCCCGCTTTTCAGGTGCATGGGTCGGGGACGGCGGGACAGCGTGAGTGGCGACCGAATAGCATGAGCTTGACCGCTGATGCTCATGGCGTGAGCGTGATCATCGACGATCATCCCTTTCTCCGCGATGTTACCTGGGCTTCGTCTCGCCGCCCGGCTTAAGGCGGGTGAGCTCGTAGCCCGGCACAACCGCATAGGGACGCATGGCGAAATCCATCCACCGCAGACCGTCGCGGATCGCCGGCTTCAATTCTCCGATATCCCTGACCACGCGGTAATTGACCCGCGCGGCCGCGAGCAGCGGCTCCGTCATCTCGCCGGATTCCGCGAAGAACTCCTGGTCGCCGCTGTCGCCGCGGAATTCGAGCACGATCAGGGTCGGGATGCCGTAGCTGTAGTGGCCGCGCAGCAGGTGATAGGTGCTGGCGAACAGCCCGAAATTCTCCATCAGGGCGGCCGGCCGCTTGCCGCCGAGCCACGCGCCGGCACAGAGGCCGAGACCGGTGCCTTCGTGCGCGACCGCGACATAGCGCATCGACTGCGCCTTCATGCACATGGCCTGCGCGGCGGAGAGACCGCTGCACGGCAGCCCGACCACGAAATCGACGTTGTTCTCCTGGAGGCCGTCGAACAGGATCGCCGCGAAATCCTCATTGCCGGACACCGCGGAAAGGCTCGGATCGGCTTTAGGCGCCTCGCCGTGCTCCTTCGACGAGGGGCGCAGGATGATCCTGCCCTCGCTTTGCTCGATGTGACGGACGAACCGATACTTGTTCTCCTTGGAATCCATCAGCGTGGGACCGACGAACGCCTGCTCCTTGTTGACCTTGGCGACGATGAGGCTCGGCCCCGCCCCGCGATAGGAAGCTTCGAGCGCGGAGACCAATTCGTCCAGAGATCGCACCGTGCACGCGCTCGCGATTCCCGATCCCCTGGCGACGGCCTCGATGTCGACGGGGCCGGCGGTCAGCGAGGCCGTGGAGGGCCATCTGCCGGTCGAGGCGTAGCCTTCGTTGTCGAACACCACGACGCAAAGATTTGCTGGTGCCGTCTGCGCCAGCATCCCGAGAATGCTCAGGTCGAACAGGATGCCGCCGTCGCCGTCGAGGGCGAGAACCCGTCGGTTGGGCAGCGCGATGGCGAGGCCGGCCGCATACGGCGTCACCATCCCCATTCCGACGAAATAGAGATTGCCTTCATGCGGGCGAACCGACCTCCACTCCGTCGCGGTGTTCGCGAGGTTGGTGATCACGAGGCTGTCGGCGACGAGCGGAGCGATCGCCTCGAGGCAATCATAACGACGCATGACACGAAATCCGGATGGTCTGTTGGCCCGCGGGATGGTTCAGGTAATCAACTCGACGCGTTCTCTGCCGGCTGTTACGCTAGGATGCCGGAGCAGTTCGTGCAAACAGGAGATCGAGCGCATGCGACGAAGAGCGTTCCTGCAGATGGCGGCGACCGCGCCATTTCTCCTCCCGGCATCGCGGCTTGCAGCGCAAACGGCCTGGCCGAGCGGACCGATCGAGCTGGTCGTCCCGTTTCCGCCGGGAGGCCCGACCGACACGGCGCCGCGCGTTGCGCTCGAGCACCTGCGGCCGCTCCTGGACAATGCCACCCTCGTGGTCATGAACAAGCCCGGCGCCGGCGGCGGCGTTGCCTGCGAATATGTCGCGCAGAGCAAACCGGACGGGTACACGGTTCTTGCAACCAGCAATCCTCCGCTCAGCGTGCGGACCGCGATCGAGAAGAAAGTCCCATACAAGATCGAGGATTTCGCCGCTCTCGGCATGTATGCGGTCGATGTCGGGATCCTGGTGGCGCGGCCGCAATTGGGCATCAAGACCATCGAGGAGCTGATCGAGCGGGTGAAGCAGAAGCCGGACGAGCTCAGTTACGCTTCGGCGGGGCCGGGCACCGTGACGCATGTGTCGACCGAATTGTTCAAGCACGCGGCCGGCATAAAGATCGTGCACGTGCCGTTTCGCGGATCCGGGCCGGCCGTCCAGGCGATTCTCGGCGGCCATGTCCCACTCATGTCCTCGGCCTATTCGTCCGCCAAGCCGCTGGTGGAGCGAGGCGATGTCATTCCGCTCATCACCACGGCGTCGCGCCGGCTGCCCGATCTCCCGAACGTCCCGACGCTCGCCGAGAAGGGCTTCGGAGGCACCGAGATCAACATCTGGATGGGCTTCTTCATGCCGGCTGCAACCCCGCAGCCGATCGTGCAGAAGTTCACCAATGCGGTCGCCGAAGCTAGCCGCAAGCCGGCGCTGAAGGCGGCGATCGAGAAGACCGGAATGATCCTGGACTACGGCGACCCGGCGCGCATGCGTGCGTTGCTGCAGCAGGAGCACGCGACCGTCACCAAGCTTGCTCAGGTGGTCGATCTGGGAATTCTGAAAGGGCTCGGGCAGAATCCGAGCAACTGGTGCGAACATCCGGTAATGCTTGAGCTTTTGCCCGTTAGCTTTGTTCGGGCCAAAAGCGTGCGTGAGCACGCGTTGGGTTTGCTCGGCCAAAACCGGCTTTGCCCCACGGCCGCCCTGCGGGGCGTGAGGCCATGCGCGCCTCGCAGGCGTTTCCAAGCAAAATGAATGGCTTAGTGCTGAATGGGGGGCATCAGTTGCGCCGGCGATCTTGCGCAAAAATTTTGTGGAGGTTCTTGAACCACCTGCCGGGGTGCCGCGACTAACGGGTACAGGCGAGCTAGACGGCCATCCCCCCAGCCCCCCGATCCCCTTGGCTGTCGGCCCGCCCAATCTGAAAACCCCGCTCTCCCCGGCGGGGTTTTCTTTTTGCACCAGCGCATCTGGCACCTCAGCGCATCGGTGGCCGGCTGCAAGCACAGTGATGCAGCCGGGCACTAAAATCCTGCTGATCCGGCGGCCGCTCATAAGTTCAAGGGAAAGTGAAATCCGGCTCTACGCCGGCGTGGCATTCTCACCGGCGCGGCGTGCGTACAAGGCGGAGATTCGAACCATGGCCAGCATTCCAGACAAATACGTCGACCTCCTCCAGCGCAAGAAGGCGTTCGCCAGTCTCGCTACCGCGATGCCGGACGGGTCGCCGCAGGTGACGCCGGTCTGGTTCGATTACCAGGACGGTCTCGTTCGCGTGAACACCGCCAAGGGAAGGGTCAAAGCACGCAACATGAAGAAGGGCGCGCCGGTAGCGCTCGCGATCATCGATCCCGACGACCCTTACCGCTATCTCCAGCTGCGTGGCCGTGTCGCGCGCGTCACCGAGCAAGGCGCCGACGAGCACATCGACACGCTCGCACGGAAATATCTCGGGCAGGACAAGTATCCCTTCGCCAAGCCCGGGGAAGTGCGGATGATGTGTGAAATCGAACCCGTGTCCGCATCTGGAATGGGATGACGATCCCCGCCCGCTGCTCGAACGGCTTCCGTCAAAAGCCCTTGGTCCACGCCGCCGTGTCGCTGGCGCAGACGGTGTGAGGTGTCTTGCAATGCGGGCACCACAACGAAAGCTTCATTGCGCCGAGGCGATGCAACGCCTGCGGCGTTGTCTCGATCTCGGATTGCACCTGATGCTGCGTGGTCGGACAACGATAGACGAGCACGGCCTGATCCCCCGATAAATCCTGCAAAAAGTCATCTTGATCGTGCCGATTGTGTGTTTCTCGCCGGCGCTCCATCGAGAACTGCGGGGATAACACCCGAAAAATCTGAAGATGCGGCTCTTCAAGCCGTCATTGTGTCGGGCTTGCAACGCTATCTTTGACCAGGTGCTCGGCGCGTCGTTCCGGTTGTCTGATCGCCACCTGCCGGCGGTGGAATGAAGCGCCAGAGCTGGGTAGCGAGCCGAGGCCCGGCGTCCGGCTTGAACCACGCGTTGTCCTGGATGCGGGAAGAGGTCACGTAGATCGCGCCGTCGGGGCCTTCGGAAAAGCTGTCGGGCCAGCGCAGCCGCTTGTCCTGGACAACGGTGAACATGCGCCCGTCCGGCTCGCGCGCCTTGATGGCATCTTCCTCCAGCGCGCTGATGTAGAGCCGGCCGCGGGCATCCATCCAATAGCCGTCCGACACTCCGGTCTGTGCGACCTGCTCGACCTGGCTTTCCAGGTTGCGGGCCGGGAGGTTGGCGTCCTGCAATGCATCGGTTGCGACCCGGTACAGCGTCTTGCCCGTGAGCGCCTGCCAGTAGAGAAAGCGACCGTCAGGCGAGAGCGCGATGCCGTCGGCCGCAAACTCGGGGGCGCGTCCATCCGGCCGGCGCAACTCCGTTCCATCGGTCTTGACGACGACGTTCTTCTCGGCCCGCGTGCTCGGATGAGCGTCGAGAACGCGCCGCGCCACGCCGCTTGCGAGATCGACCACCACGAGCGCGCCCTTGCCGGAATCCGTCAGGTAGGCGTGCTTGCCGTCCGGGCTGATGCGGACGTCATTGAGATAGCTGCTCGGCGGGGCAACGGATTCATCGAAACGGATGATCTGGGCCACAGCGTTGCGGGCGAGGTCGATTCTGACCAGCTTGGGGCCGCCCGGCACCACGCGCTCGGTCGCCGGAGCCGCTGGATCGAGCACCCACAGGTTGCCGCGACCGTCGGTGAAAACGCTTTGCACGCTGACCCAATGATCCTGCGCAGCCATCTGGTTCTTCTTTGCGTTGCGCCAGTTGTTCCACTGCTCGTTCGGGTATGGACGGATCGCGCCCTCGCGGGTGACCTCCGCAACCGAGACCGGTGAATCCTCCGTCCAGCGCGGGAAACTCACGAAGATGCGGCCTTCGCCTGCAACGGCAACCCCGGTCACCTGATGCTCGAAGCTGGCAACCTCCTGCAACTGCACCTGCTGTTGACCGCTCTGTCCGGGTGCCGCGGGACCTTGCGCACGCAGGGGCATCCACGTTTGCCCCAAAAGGCATGCGGCGGCAACGAGCAAGCCGTTGATGAATGGGTGCTGCATCGGGAACTCCTCGGTGATGATCGACCCGCATGCCGGTTCCGATCCCGGCGGGTTCATGGACTGCGCGGCGAACCAACACGGGGCTGTGCGGGGCGGTTCCGCGCAAACAGGGATCGCCCGGACACGTTGTGTCCGAATACCGACAGCGCATGGTTCCAGCGAGCGGGTTGCTCGCCCCGGACACGCGAGCAGAGGCCGGTTGCCTTATTTTGCCGGTGGAGCAAGCACCCCGCCGGCCGCGGTGCGGATGCGAACGGAGGACGCCTTCGCATCCCTGACCACTTTCTCCACGTCGTAGGCGACGAGCCTGCCTTGCCGCTTCACGATGCGGCCATCCACCAGGACGGTGTCGACGTTGGCGGGGGTGGCGGACTGCACGACGGTGGTCTCGATATTGGCGAGCGGAGCCACGTTGATGTCGTTTGCCCGGATCAGAATGATGTCCGCGCGCTTGCCGACGGTGAGGGAGCCCGTCGCGTCGCCGATCCCGAGCGCCTTGGCTCCGTTGAGGGTCGCCATCTCGATCACCTCGCGGAAACCAACCGGGGGCAAACCCTCCGACGGCGTGCCGCGCCAGGGGATGCCCATGTTCCAGGTGAAGCGCATGTTCTCGAACATGTTGGGGGGCGCGATCGAGGTGGCGTCGAACGAGAGCGAGATCACGACGCCGGCCTTGCGCATGCGCAGAAGCGCGACCCTCGGGTCGCCCGCGAGCCCGAGGCGAAATTCGGAATGGGTCGCCCAGCTCAACGGCGTCTTGGTCCGCGCCATGAGCTCGGCGTCGACGTCACGCGCCGGAACATAGTGGCAGAGCAGCAGATTGGGGCCGAGCCAGCCGCGCTTCTGAAAATCCTCGGCGTCGATCCAGCTGGGCGGCGCCTGACTGGCATGAAGCGCAATCGGCAAGCCACGCGCCAGCGCCGCCTGCATGTCCTCGTGGAAGGTACGCTCGTCGCTCTGCGACAGGCCGCGCAGATTGAGCCCGAAATGAACGAGCCCCTCGAATGCGGTGCCGCTGCCGAAGTAATCGCGCTTGACGCGGTCGACATCGGCGAAGTCGACCGGCTGGTCACGCGGCATCCGGTCGATGTGGCCGTAGGAATAGCGGGCACGCAGCATCGCATCGCGATGCGCGCGCAGCTCCGCATCGGCATGGGCCGGAGAGCGCGTGTTATGGGACCAGTTGTGCACGGTGGTGATGCCCGCATTGGCCAGCTCGACCAGTCCCAGCATCACGCTGTTGTAGAAATCCTCCGCACTGTAGAGCGTTGAGGTCGCGTTCTTGGCCGGGAAATAGCCGAAGCCGGCGTCACCCACGAAGTTGCGGCCGAGCGCGCTCCACATGTGATAGTGGGTATCGACGAACCCCGGCATGACGATCATGTCGGCGGCATCGATCGTCTCGGCTGCGGCCGCCGTCAGATCGGGCCCGATGGCCTCGATCCTGCCGTCGCGCACCAGGACGTCGCCGCGCGGCAGCGTCCCCAGGTTCGGGTCGACAGTCACGATCGCACCGCCCTTGATCAGGAAACTGCCGCGCCCCGCCGAGGCGGGCTGGGCAAATGCCCGCGCCGTCAATCCTGATGCGCCGGAGCCGAGACCACTCAGCGCCGTCGCTCCCAGCAGCCTCGAAAACCCTCTCCGTGTGAGCATGCTCGCCTCCCGGGCAACACAGGGTTGGTCGATCCACACTGTGCATGCAGGTGACGCCAAGGACAATGGCATCCTGATCGTGCCTTCTGTTCATTCAGCATCGCGGCACGTCGACAGCTTGCGGGTTTACGCCACGCGTTCCCCGGCCGGGCCGGCGTTGAATGGAACCTGCAACGAGGTCGCGAATTGACCGCAGGCTGGCGTGGTGTGCCGGCGGCTCCCGCAGCACGCGTCAGCGCCGCGAGATGGTTGCAGGACCGCACCGCCGGCAAGATCGCGTGCATATCCGTCATGAGCCTGACCATCGAGCGCAACACGACGGCTGGCCGCTGCGCCTCCCTCGATCGCAGCACCGGGCGGGCGAGCGGTGCCAAAGCAGTCGATGCCGAGGTGATCCTTGCCACCGCCTTGCTCGGCGCAGTCGCTGTCGTGGGACTGGCAACCGCAGCCGATTACGGGATCACCGTCGATGAGTTCAATGCGGACGATTACGGTCCAAAGGCGCTCGCCTGGTACACGAGCGGCTTTACCGACCGCTCGCATTTCGAAACCGTGGAATTCTCGCTGTGGTACTACGGCCCATGGTTTCACATGCTCACGGCCTTCGTGCAGTCGTTCGAGATCGCCGACCGCTTCACCGTCCGCCACCGCATGACGTTTCTGGTCGGGCTCGCCGGGGTGGCTGCGCTGTTGCCGATCGCGCGCCTGGCGGTCGGACGGTGGGCCGGGCTTACCGCAATCGCGCTTTGCCTGCTGACGGGTTATCTCTACGGCAACCTGTTCTTCGCGCCGATCGATGCTCCGTTTCTTGCGGCGATGACATGGGCGACGCTCGCCATTCTGGTCATGACGCGACGAGTTCCGGCCCTCGTGGCCGGCGACGATCATCGCGGGCGTGCTGACTGGACTGGCGATCGCAACGCGCACCGGCGGGATCATCACGCACGCTTATCTCTTTGCAGCGATGGTTCTCTGTGCCGTCGAGCTTGCCGCCCTGCGCGGCGGTCTGAGCCTGCGCTATCTCTCGGAAATGGGGATGCGTTACGGAGCGGTCGTGATCATCGCCTGGCTCGTAGCCATTGCGCTGTGGCCTTGGCTGCAAATCGGCAATCCATTGCAGCAGTTCAAGACAGCGCTGCTGCACTTTTCAGCCATTCCCATGTCGTTCGAATTCCCGCACTGGGGCGAGCGGATAAGGACCGACGCGCTGCCGTGGTCCTACATTCCAGGTCAGCTTCTGGCACGATTGCCCGAAGGATTTCTGCTTCTGCTTGTCGTCGCCATGGTTCAGGCGATTGCAGCGACAGCGTACATCGCCGGCGACGTTCGCTCGGCTTGGCGCATCGATCGTCTCGGGACCGTACGCGTCCTCGCGCTGACGCTTGCGCGCCGGCGCGCGCTTCTCGTCCTATGCGGGGCCGCGATCCTGCCGCTCGGGTTCCTGATCGCGCAGCGTGCGATCATCTATGACGGAATACGGCATGTGCTGTTCGTCATTCCGATGCTCGCTGTCCTGGCCGGAGCCGGCATGACTGCATTGCTGCCGCTGCTGCGCCGGGCTCCCTTGATCGCCGCCGCGGCTGGCGGCGGCTATGCCGGCAGCATCGTTATCACGCTCGCGGTGCTGCATCCGTTCGAATATGTCGCAATGAACGCCATCGCCGGCGGGAGCGGGGGCCATGACCGGTTCGAAACCGATTACTGGTCGGTAGCTGCTACCACCGCGTTGCGGCGTCTGGAGCACCGTCTCGATTACGATAGAGCCGTGCTGACTGCCGAAGCTCCGCCCAGCATTCTCATCTGCATTCCGTGGCGGGAAGGCATGGTCGCCCCCATGCTGCGCAGGCCTTGGACGGTCGAAACCGACCCGCGAAAGGCCGAGTTCATCATCGAGACACAGCGGTGGCGGTGTGCCGAGAACCTGCCCTCCGTCGTCTTGATCGACGAGGTCAAGCGGTTCGACCGCAGCTACGCCTGGGTCTACGCCCGCCGCTGAATTGCGCTTCGTCGTAACCCGCCGCACGCGTCGAGGGTGTGGGTGGATCAGCGGTAGAGCCGGCGCGCAAACAGGTCGACCAGAATGAACACGGCATCGCGCATTTTCTGGCCCTTGGCGAGCGAGTAGGCCGTGTATTCGATCGTCACGGGCGTTCGACATGTCGAAGCCCGCTGCTGCCGATCTGGCCGAGAAGCTCCGATGCATGGGCCATTCGGTTCTGGCGCAGGCGGATCGCAGCTGCCCCTCGGCGCGACATGGCACGCAACCCGTTGTGCGTGTCGCTGAGCCGCAAGCCTGTCGTGAGTCGCGTAAACAGTGTTGCCGCCTTCAGCAGCAGGCGGCGCAACGGAGGTAGATCGGTAGTCTGTCCGAGAAAGCGGCTGCCGAGAACGAACTCGGCCCGCTCCTCGGTCAGCGCGTCGACCAGGCCGGCGATGTCTGCGACCCTGTGCTGGCCATCGGCATCGAAGGTGACGATGACCTCGGCTCCTTGGGCGAGCGCATAGTCGACGCCGGTCTGAAGCGCGGCGCCTTGACCGAGATTGAACGGATGCTTCACCACGGTCGCACCGGCTGCGCGAGCAACCGCAGCAGTTGCGTCCTTGGAGCCGTCGTCGACGACCACGATGCGATAGCCGGCGCGCTTGACCTCGTTGACCACGCGAGAAATGACGGCCGCTTCGTTATAGGCGGCTATGACGACGTGGACTTGCGCCGGGGAGCCAATTTCCATTTACCTGCAATCTCCCGCTTCCGGACAATCGAGAATTCCGCAGCCCTTCGAAAAGTTCCTTCGCCTACCACCGGGGTCGTAGGGCGGGTTACCCGAAGGCGCTACCCGCCGACCCCGAGATCGGCGGATTACGCGGAGCCCGTCACTGGGTGGCGCTTCGCGCCGATCCGTTGGCTGGTCCGCCGTACAGATAGGCAGATTGTCAGCTCGCGACCAGGACCAGTCCGCAAAGAATGAGCGCCGTTCCCAGGATCAGCCGCAGCGCGATCGGTTCGGCGAATATGAGGCCGGCCAGCAAGGGGGTTACCGCGAACGCGAGCGCCACAAAGGGATAAGCCCGCGACAACGGAGTGAAGGTGAGAACCCATACCCAAAGCACGGTCAAGCCGACGTAAAGCAGGATGGCGGCAACAAAATAGCTGTTCGCAAGCAGGCTCGAGAGCCGCTCCCACAGCGACCCTTCAGGAACGTATCGAAGCGCTGCCGCCTTGAACAAAACCTGCCCGCCGGCCATCCCGGCAGCATAGGCGACCAGCACTGCGATCTGGGGGAGCGAAAGACGGTCGTTGCCCATCATGATTGTTTTCGCAGCACCACTCGCATGGCATCGAACAGGTTGACCGGTAAGCCGATCCGGCTGGCGCTCGCCACGGCACCGCGGCGCAACCCCAGCATTCGCCGCAATTGAAAGACGATCAAGGAGGCAGGGACGATTTTCCAGGGATGGTCCACGTGCTCCATTGCAAGATCCAGTCCCTCGGACAGCCTGCGAATGCTCTCCTGCGTAAAGAACCAGAGGTGCTGCGGCGGCGTCATGAGTCGCCATTTTGCTCCGGCGAGCCTGGCCAGCGTCGAGCCGAAGTCCCCGGTCGTGAGCACGATGATCCCGCCCGGATTGAGATACCGGTGGCACAACGCAAGCGTTTCGCGCGGATCCGGCAGATGCTCGATGACATCGAACAGAACGATGACGTCGACGCGACCGATCCTCTGTAAATTCGCTTCATCGGCCATGCCGTGCAACACGTTGAGCCCGGCGCGGCGGCAGTGGCCGACCGCGTCTGCCGCCAGCTCGATCCCGGCCACCTCGAAATGACGCGCGGCTTCCATCAGGAAAAAGCCGTAGGCGCATCCAAGCTCCAGGAGCTTGCCGCTGCCACTGAAGCGGCCGATGAATTCGACGCTGCGGGCGAATTCGCGTCGCAGCACCGGCTCGGCTCCACGATAGTCGGAGTAGCCATCGGCGTGTCCACCGGCAAAGTAGTCCTCGGTGTAATAGCCGACCGGGTCGAATGCCGACGTCTCGGTGCGGCCGAGGCCGCAACTGCGACATTGCAAAATGTCGCTATCTCGGATGCTGAAGCGGCGCAGATGATCCGTCGTACGGCCGCAGGCCGGGCAGGGGCGTGCAATCGTCGCGTCAGCCACATCCTTTGTCGCCGGTGCCGTCACCGACGATTCTTTGGTTTGCAAAGAATTGGACACTTCCAAAACCAGGTCCGAGGAGTGGAATGCTCGGGACGCGATCGAAGATCGTCACACCCGTCGTGCGGATTTAGCAAATCCCGCTGCGCTCGCAAAGTTCCGCTGGCGGTCTTCGAGGGCAGGGGATGAACGCTCATTCACGCTGCAATGGTGGTGGCCTCAAAGCGACGCCAGCAGCTTCCCGAAGCCTCGAATGGCGCCGCCGACCTTGCCGCGACGCATGGAGCTCCAGATCATGGCATTCATCCAGGTTACCACGGTCGTATCCAGGTCCTTCTCGAGCAGATCGATGTTGTGGATGCTGCCCCAGCCGCCGCAGGGAATGTAGATGCCGTCGGGCCTCCTCGCGGATTCGAGGAAGGTCTTGCGCGCCGTGGTGTACTCGACAGGAATCGGAAGCCGGCGGATCTCGACGTTTCGCTTGATTCCGAGCGCGATGTTGTTGGTGATCTCGATGCCTTCAGCGGCAAGGTAGTTGACCAGCCGCTCGTTGATGAACTGCTCGAACGGCGTCGCCATGGCGAACGTGTGGAGCTCCGTGCTACGCATGGCATCGATGACGCTCGACATATCGGTGATCGCCGGCAACCCGGCGGCCTGCGACAACCGGTCGGCGAGCTCATCACCGAATTTCAATCCGCGGCGCACCACCGGCGGAACTCCGGACTGGTAGATCACGTCGACATCGAAGCTCGCCAGCTGCTTTGCCGCGCGCTCCATCCCCTTGATGGCTTCGTCCATATCGTCATCGGAAAGCTGTTGGATCGTCAGCGACACCGTGGTCATGTCGACGCCTTCCGGCACCGCTTCATAGAATTCGAGCACGGCACGCGGCGGGACCGGAGTCGGAAAGATCACTCCGACATGCAGGCGCCATCCGGTAATGCCTTCAGCCATGTCGGCGCTCCTGTGTTTCCAAATGGGAGCTGGTTTGCGCGCAACAGTCGGTCCAAGCAACGCCCGACGACATCGATCCGATGCAGCGAACAATGATCAATGCGGGATTTTCGCTCCGGTTGCCGCGATGACCTCGCTCCATTTGCGGGTATCGGCCCGCATCACCGCGAGCATTTCCTCCGATGAGCTTCCGAACACGTCGAGGCCCTGCTCGGTCAGCCGTTCCCTGAATTTCGGATCGGCGACCGCCTTCTTGACCTCGCTCGAGAGCCGGTCGACGATGCTGGCCGGCGTCCGCGCCGGCGCAAGCAGGCCGAACCATCCGCTGAGCTCGTATCCTGGCACGCCCGCCTCCTGCATCGTCGGCACCTGCGGCATCAAGGAAGAGCGCGCAGGCGAGGCAACTGCCAGCATCTTTCCCCTGCCGCCCGCTGCGAGCGCCATCGCCGAAGGCGGGCCCGTGAACATGACATCGACGACCCCGCCCGCGATATCAGTCATGGCCGGCGCAGTCCCGCGATAAGAAACCTGTGTGATCTCGGTCTTGGTCATCATCTTGAACAGCTCCATGCCGAGATGCGCCTGCGTGCCGAGTCCGATCGAAGCGTAGTTGAGCTTGCCAGGATTGGTTTTCGCCAAACGCACGAGCGCCTCGACGCTGTTGGCCTCCACCTTCGAGTTCGCGACCAGCACCAGGTAGACTTTGGCGATGATGCTGATCGGCGTGAAATCGCGGAACGGGTCGTAGGCGAGGTTGGGGTATAGGCTGGGATTGACTACAAGATTGGTGTCGACCGCCATGAAAAGAGTGTAGCCGTCGGGCGTGGAGCGCATCACCGCTCCTGCTGCCAATCCGCCATTGGCGCCGGGCTTGTTTTCCACGATCACTGGCTGGCGCATCTGCTCGGACAGACGATCCGCGAGCGTGCGGGCAATCAGGTCGACCGCGCCGCCCGCCGGTTGTGGAAATATCAGGCGGACCGGCTTCGCAGGATAGGGCTCCTCCGCGCGCGAAACCACGCCGGCCAGCGCCAAGGTGACAACACAGGCGAGCGCAGTGAAGATTCGGCGCATGTCTCGAGCCCCTCTTCACTGAGCGCGAACAGGTGCGGTTTTGCGGAGCTATCATCTTGGGATGAGGTCCCGGATTAGCGCTTCGCTCCATCCGGGCTACAGGCTCGAGGCAACTTCGGCTTCGCCGACGCGCGCGGACATCTTCCGCGCGCGTTCGGTCGCGGCCGGCCGGAACGGTTCGCGCAACCCTGCCTGCACCATCAGCGGCAGCACGTCGGCATTCCACTGCGCGAGCTCCTTCTTGTATCCGACCCACGAGATCAGGCAGCCATCGACGCCGATATCGGCGAGCTTGCCGAGCTCGTCCACGATCTGCTCGGCGGTGCCGACCAGCGGATAGCCGCCGTGGCCGGCGATGAAGTGCGCCTTGTGGCCCTCCAGAGTCTTGGGGTCGAGCGTCTCGGTCTGCATGCCCGAAAATGCGCAGCAGATTGCCGGCCGCCTCCCAGTCGCCCTTCTCGTAGACGTAGTGGTGCAGATAGTCCTTGGCCTCCTTCTCGGTCTCGCGGCACACGACATAGACGTGAATCCAGATCCGCGTCTCGCGCCCGTGCGCGCGCGCCATCTTCTTGAGGTTGTCGATCTGCGTCTTCGCGCCCTTCGAGATGGGTCCGATCCTTGAGGATGACGAAATTCATGTCGCAGTAGCGGGTGGTGAAGTCCTGCGCGGCCGGCGAGCCGCCGGCATTCATGATCGGCGGATGCGGCTTCTGCAGCGGCTTCGGCTGGCTCCAGACGGTCGCCGCGTGGAAGCTCTCGCTGTCGAAGTCGAACTCCTCGTCCTCGGTCCATGCCCGTCGCACGAAGTCGAGCCATTCGGTGGCATATTTGTAGCGGTCATCGTGCGGGCGCATATGGGCGCCGAACATGTCGAACTCGTTCTTGAACCAGCCGCACACGATGTTCATGGCGAAGCGCCCGCTGGTGACGTGATCGATGGTGGTCGCCATTTTCGCCACCATCAGCGGATGCACCAGCGGCACGTGCACGGTCGCCAGCACGGTGCAGTAGTCCGTCAGCGCGCCGATGCGCCGACGCCCAGGTGAAGCTTTCGAACGTGCAATTGTTGAAGTTCGACGGCCCGCCATATCCTTTCCAGCGCCCGACCGGCAGCAGTGCCTCCATGCCGGAGCGATCGACCGCCTGCGCGATGTCCCGGGTATCGGGCCAGTCGAGCTTCCAGGCTTCCGGAACGGTGGTGATGGTGGAGCCGTGGCTGCAATTGAACGCCATCACGCCGAGCTTCATCCGATTGCCGCCGAACAGCCGCGCGCGGGCGGTGTAATCACGGGAGGGTGCAGCAGGAGTCATGTCGCGCAAGCTCTCTCCTATCCAGGGAGGTGTCGGCGAACTGGCCGACGGTCGGCGCGAAGCGAGCGCCGTCCGGTGACGATCTCACCATTTCATCGGGCATTCCTGGTGATAGGGGTCCTTCCAGTCCTTGATCGCGGTGTCCCTCAACTTGGATTTCAAGGCTCCCTTGTCGTCCTTGATCACCTCCATGATGTACAGGTTCTGGATCGGGTAGTGGTTGTTGTTGAACTTGAAAGAACCGCGCACCGATTCGAAATTGGCCTTGCGCAGCGCCGCCCGCACGGCATCCTTGTTCTCGATCCTGCCGTTGACCTCTCTGACTGCGGAGTTGATGAGCTTGATTGCGTCGTAGCCCAGGGCCGCAAAGGTCGCGGGCTCGCGCTTGTGCTTCGCCATGAAGGAGGTCACGAACTTCTTGTTGGCGGGATTGTCGAGCTCCGCCGCCCAGTTCGTGCTCATGATGATGCCGAGCGCGGCATCGCCCTGGGCCGGGAAGGTCAGCGGATTGGCAACAGGATCTTCGGTGTAGAACGGGATCTGCTTTTGCAGGCCCGCCTGGGCATATTGCTTGCTGAAGGCGACGCCGCCGGCTCCGACCAGGAAGGCGAACACTGCATCCGGTTTTTCCGCACGGATGCGGGCGATCTCGGGAGCAAAGTCGAGCTGGGCGAGAGGCGTGTAGACCGGGCCGATGGCCTTGCCGTTGAAATATTTCATCGCGGCGCCGACGTGCTCGTAGCCGGCCTGATAATCGGCGCCGAGGAAAAACGCGCTCTTGATGCCCTTGTCGGACATGTACTTGCCCATGGCAGCCGGCCAGTCGTCGTTCGAGAACGACACGACGAAGCCGTTCGGGAGGCATTCCTTGCCGGCGAACTGCAGCGGGCCGGCCAGCGCACCGACAGTAAAAATGCCGGCATCGTTGAAGGTCTTCCAGATTGGGATCATGGTATTGGACGCGCTGAACCCGGTCGCGAAATCGACCTTGGCATCATCGATCAGCTTCGACGCTCCCTGCACGGCTTCGGCCGGATTGGTCTTGTCGTCGACCACCGTGTAGCGGACCGGCAGACCGCCGAGCTTGTTGCCGAGCTCCTCGAGCGCGAGATCGGCGCCGCGCTTGGTTTCCGCGCCTGCCGGAGAGATCGGCCCGCTCAACGGCGTGATGAAACCGAGCTTGACCTGATCGGCGGCCTGCGTGCCCGCGGATAAGGCGATCAGCATCGTGCTTGCGAGAGCAATTCGTCGCATCGTCACTTCCTCCGGGTGCGGTTTCTTGATGTCACTATAGCGGCTGCCAAGCTTAGAGCATTTTCCGGAAAAGTGGACACCGGTTTTCCGCAGAAAATGCGACCAGCTAAAGAAGCTAGAGCGCGTTTCCAATTCAACCTAATCGAAACGCGCTCTAGCATCGAGATTTGCCGGCGTCTAAACCTGGCGTTGGGGAATGGGCGGGGCCCGAGTCAAGTTATCGCCGGCTGCCGTCGAAACGCAGAACGTTGCCGAACGGATCGGTGATGTCGGCCTGAAGCGCGTTCGGTGCGGGCCGGGCGAAGCTGGCCTGTTTGGCATGGAGCTCGCCAAGCAGCGCCGGAGCGTCATCCACCCGGATATAGACGACCGCGCCGGGTGTTCCGTCGCCATAGTGCTGGCTCAAGTGCAGCTTGACGCCCGATCGCGAGACCTGCGCGTAGACCGGCAAGTCAGGTGCGTAGCGGTGCTCCCAATCGAGCCTGAAGCCGAGAAAATCGACGTAGAACTCCATCGCCTTGGCAAGGTCGTAGATGCGCAAGACCGGAACGGCGGGCTCGAGGGTGACGGTTTCAGACATCAGACCAAGCATCCTCGACCTGTCGATGCGCGACAAGAGTTTTACTAAATCCCCACGAAGCGGCGGATGGCGTCATATTCGCTGCCGAGCGCTGCCGAGTCTCCGCTCCAGCGCACGCGCCCGCGCTCGAGCACGTAATGGCGGTCGGCGAGCCGGGCGAGAACCTTCAGATTTTTGTCCACGATCAGGATCGACTGGCCGCCGGACTTGAGCTGGCGCAGCACCTTCCAGATTTCGTTTCGAATGATGGGCGCCAGCCCTTCGGTCGCCTCGTCCAGGATCAGAAGCTCGGGGTTGGTCATCAGCGCGCGCCCGATCGCCAGCATCTGCTGCTCGCCGCCGGAAAGCTGGCTGCCCATCTGCTGCCTGCGCTCGCGGATCCAGGGAAACAGATCGATGATTGCATCGGTGGTCCAGCGCGGCGTCCCACCGGCGCGCTGCACCGAGGTGGCGGTAAGGTTCTCCCAGACCGTCAGGCTCGGGAAGATGCAGCGGCCCTCCGGCACCAGGCCGAGCCCGAGCCGGGCAATGCGGAACGACGTAAGGCCTCGCAACTCGCGGCCCTCGAACGCGATGCTGCCGCCCTGCGGCGGGGTCATTCCCATGATCGAGCGGATGGTGGTGGTCTTGCCCATGCCGTTGCGACCGAGCAGCGTCACCATCTCCCCGCGGCGAACCTCGAGGTCGATCCCGAACAGAACCTGACTCTGGCCGTAGCCGGTGGTCAGTCCCTCAACCGTCAGCATGCCGGTCACCCGCGAGATCATCGTCTTCCTCACCGAGATAGGCTACGCGCACGCCCGGATGGTTCCTGATCTCGTCCGCCGTTCCCGATGCGACGAGACGGCCGCCGACCAGGACCGAAATGCGATCGGCCAGCGAGAACACGATATCCATGTCGTGCTCGATCAGCAGGACCGTGTACTGCCCCTTGACGCTCGCCAGAAGCTGCGACATCGCGCGCGACTCCTCGATGCCCAGCCCGGCCATCGGTTCATCGAGCAGCAGCATCACGGGACGGGTCGCCAGCGCCATCCCGAGCTCGAGCTGGCGATGCTGGCCGTGCGACATCCTCGACGCGATCAGGTGGCCGAGCCCGCGCAGTCCGACCTCCCGCAGGAGCTTGCGCGCCGGGCCTTGCAGGCGCTCGATCCGTTGCGCCGGTTGCCAGAACCGGAAGCTGTGCGGCTCGGTTGCCTGGACCGCGAGCGCAATGTTGCCTTCGGCGCTGAAGCTGTCGAATATGCTGGTGATCTGGAACGACCGCGCCAGGCCGAGCCGCGCGCGCTGGGCGGTCGCGAGGTGCGTAATATCGCGGCCTGCGAAAATGATGCGGCCGGCGTCGGGCGCCAGCTCGCCGGTCAGTTGCCCGACCAGCGTGGTCTTGCCGGCGCCGTTGGGACCGATCAGCGCATGGGTTTCACCTTCGCGGATGCGCAGCGTTACGTTGTCGGTCGCAACGAGTGCGCCGAAGGCCTTGCGCAAGCTCTCGGTTTCCAGCAGGAACTCGCTCACGTGCTTGCTCCCGGCCTGCTTGCTCCTGGCTTGCCTGCCCCAGGCGTGCCTGCTCCAGGTTTGGACGCTTCCTCGGCCGGCTCGGGGAAATCGAGCTCGGGTGCTTGCGGCCTGTCCTGTGCGCCGGTCGCTCGCAGCAGCATGCCCCAGATCCCGTCCTTGACCAGGAGCACGCGTGCGACCAGCAGTGGGCCGAAGAACAACATCCAGTGCTCGGTGAAATCCGACAGCACGTCGCGAAAGGCGAGAAAGAACGCCGCGCCCAGGACCGGTCCGATCAGCGAATTGGCCGAACCGAGGATCACCATCGCGAGCAGCTCCCCGGACAATTGCCAGCTCAGCGTCGCCGGCGACACGAACTTGGTGTGGTTGGCCATGAGCGCCCCGGCAAGTCCCGCGATCCCCCCGGCAATCACGAAGACGACCAGCTTATAGGGGTAGGGCGGGAAGCCTATCGCCGCCACCCGCCGCTCATTGTCCCGGATGCCGCGGATCACCATGCCGAACTCGGATTGCACGATCCGGTGCGCCACGAGCATGACGAGCACCAGGAGCAGCAGTGCGACGTAATAGAAGATCGTGTGATCGGCGAGCGAGACGAATTCCGAGGTGGTTGCGCTGGGGAATGGTGAAGCCATCGTCGCCGCCCCAGCCGCGCAGGCTCTGGGCGAAGTAATAGACCATCTGCGCGAACGCGAGCGTCACCATGATGAACTGGAAGCCGCGCGTGCGCAGCGACAGGCTACCGATCGCCAGCGCGAAAAGCATCGAGACAATAATCGCGAGCGGCCACACCACGAATGCGCTGCCGACGCCGTAGACCGTGATCATGCCGGCGGCATAGGCGCCCACGCCGAACAGCGCCGCCTGTCCAAAGGTGATCAAGCCGGTATAGCCGAGGAGGAGATCGACGCTGAGCGCCGCCATGCCGTAGATCGCGATCTGCGTCGCAAAGCGCGTGTAGTAGATGCCGAGATAAGGCGGCAGCACGATCGCCGTCACGATCAGCAGCAGGACCAGCAGGCGGCGTCGATTACGCACGCCCATCTCAACCCCGATGCGCGGCAAACAAGCCGGTGCGGCTGAACAGCAGCACCACTGCCATGAGCACGTAGACCGCCATGCCGACCAGGGCTGAGGTGGCATGGGTTTGGATGGCGAGCGGGATCAGCACGCGGCTGAGCGTGTCGAAGATGCCGACCATCAGTGCGCCCACGAGGGCGCCGCGTACCGAGCCGATGCCGCCGATGACGACCACCACCAGCGTCAGGATCAAGATCGGATCGCCGGCTCCCGGCTCGACCGAGAGAAGCGGCCCCATCATGATGCCGGCGAGCGCCGCCAGCACCGCGCTGAGCGCGAAGACCAGCGTATAGAGCAGATTGATGTTGATGCCGAGCGCGGCCACGATCTCGCGATTGTCGCTGCCGGCGCGGATGAGGGCGCCCACGCGCGTGCGCGTGATCAAGAGATAGAGCAGGAGCCCGGCCACGATGCCGACGCCGGTGATGACCAGCCGGTAGACCGGATAGGCGCCACCGGGGATGATCTCGACCGAGCCGGTGAGGAAAGGCGGAATGCTGAGCGGGATCGACTCGCGACCCCAGATCACCGTCACCGCCTCGTTGAAGAACAGTGACAGGCCGAACGTCGCCAGCACCTGATCGAGCGGACCGCGTCGGTAAAGCGGCCGCAGCACCACGATCTCGAGCACGACCGCCACCAGGGCGGCGCCGAGAAAAGCCAAGGGCACGGCGAGCGCATAGGATTGCGTCCAGGCGAGCGCGGCCATCAGAAAATAGCCGCCGAGCATGAACAGCGAGCCGTGAGCGAGATTGATGACCCGCATGATGCCGAACACCAGGGTCACACCGACGGCCATCAGGAACAGCATCAGCCCGAACTGCACGCCGTTGAACAGCTGCTCGACCAGGAGCGCAAGGGTCATGACAGCTCGGTCTCTACGGCGATGCTGGTGGCTCGGCGCTGCCGAGAGCTCGCGCGAGTATGATAGGCGCCGCGCGCGCCGGCCTGCAACGACTTCGCTTCGTGTCGTGCGTGCTGCGGCGACGCGTCACGCGGATCGAGAGCTCACGGCTGCGCCGGCCCGAACGCCTGTGCATAGCGCTGGGCGATTTCGGCGGGCGTCGCGACGATCACCGCGACCACTTTGTCGACCTCCTCGCCCGTGACGAAGTCGAACTCGGCCTTGCTGGCCTGCGCCTCGGCCAGAAACTCCTTGTCGTGCGCCAGCGCCGCGAACGCCTTGCGCAACATCGCAGTCTTGTCCGCGGGAACGCCGGGCGGCGCAATCACCGGCCGCGCGGCGGTCTTCTGCGTGAAGTGCAGCTCCATGACTTTGCGGTCGGCATCGCTGCTGATGAAGTCGAGCGCCGACGGCAGGTCGGCGAGCTCAGGCTCCCTGCGCAGCGCGCCCTGCATGAGCAGGGTGACCTTTTTGTCGCGCAGCCAGTCGGGCCGCACCGCCTTGACGCTCGACCACGACCAGTCGGCGATGCCGTGAACCTCGCCGCGCTCGATCGCCAATGCAATCTGCGCCGTGCTGTTGTAGCCGGTGACGACCTTGAACCTGGTGCCAATGAGGGAATTGTAGAGCTTCGGCGTGGTTTCGGGATCGACCCCGGTGATCCCTCCGACGATGAGCTCGCGCTCGAACAGGTCTTTCGCGCTCTTATGCGAGGCGGTGTGCCAGGCCAGAGTCACTGCGGTTTCGCTGTTGAGGCTGCCGAGCCAGTTGAACCGGTCGATCTCGAAGCGAACGCCGGACGGATAGATCAATTTGGCCAGCAGCATGCCGCGCTGGATGAGCGCGATCGCGGTCCCGTCCTTCGCGGCCGTGTTGAACATGTGGTTGGCCGCCGCGATCCGCGCCGGCATGTTCTGCACGATGATCGTGGGTTTGCCTGGAATATGCTTGCCGAGATGACGCGCGGTCACCCGCGCCTGCAGGTCGTAGCCGCCGCCGACACCGGCGCCGACGATGAACGTGATCTGCTTGCCGGCGTAGAAATCATCCGCCGCAACCGGCGAGGCACCAGATGCGATCAGCATCCCCGCTATGGCCGCGCAATTGAGCAGAGCGGGGAAGACCAGCGAGGCGCATGTGCCGCGACGCATGGGTAAGTCTCCTGAATTACGCCTGAGCATGCTCTTTTCCTTCCGCACCAACAAGGCAGCCTCGATAAGCGGATGATGAGCGGAGGGGTGTCATATCAACTTGCCGGCGACTCCCATATGCTTGCGGCGACAGGAGTGATCAGTGACGCCGGATTGCACCATCACCTGCCCCAAGTGCGGCCATCAGGCGATCGAGCGCATGCCAACGGATGCCTGCCGGTTCTTCTATGATTGCACGGGCTGCGGGGAACGGCTGAAGCCGCTCCCGGGCGATTGTTGCGTGTTCTGCTCTTACGGCTCGGTCCCCTGTCCGCCCATCCAGCAAAGCCGGACTTGTTGCAGCTGATGCGCGCGGACCGAAAGGTGAGAAGCAGCCCCTTTAAACGTGACCGGCAATGCCGTTCGCGTCATGCGGATGGCGACCGGCGGCGTGGACGTACACTCAGAAGGAGCGTATGGGACCGAACTCGTTTCCTAAGCACACCTCGATCTCCCTGAACGCCAGCCTGCTCAAACTGAAGGTCCGACCCGACTGATATTGGTCTCGAGATAATCCAGCCGTTCCGCCGCGGTCAGCGCTCCGTTGGCCACGCTGGCTACCGTTGCGGCGATCAAGTCCGCCGCCTGAGTGGTGTTCATCGCTCCTTTCAGCGTCTCCGAGAGAGCGACGTCGAGATGCGCCGCCATCCGCCGCACTGTCGTTGGATTGGCTGAGATTTTGATCGTTGGTGCGACCGGGTGTCCGGCCGGATTGCCCGAGCCCGTCACGAAACAAATGAGCTGAGCGCCTCCCGCAGCAAGCGCGGTGATGTTCTCCACGGCCGCGGCAGGCGCATCCATCATCCACACTCCAGGACCGGGGGGAGTTTCGCCATAGCCGAGCACGCCCATGATCGTGCGCGACCCGGTCTTTGCCAAAGCGCCCAGCGATTTCTCTTCGATCGACGTTAATCCCCCGGCCATATTGTCCGGCGTGGGATTGGTGCCTGCGAGGTCCACGCCGTGCTCTCTCGCCAAGCCGTTGTAGGCCTGAACGGTGGCGATAAGCTGCTCTGCGACATCGCGGGACGCTGCGCGCCGCTCCAGCAACTGCTCCGCTCCGAGGCATTCGACCGGTTCGGAGAAGACCGCAGTACCGCCCTCGTCGATAACCCAATCTGTAAAGGAGCCAAGTGCGGGATTTCCGAATAATCCGGAAGTCGTATCCGAGCCGCCGCATTCAAGCCCGACGATCAGCTCATCTACGCGGAGCGATACACGTTCCATGCTGCTCACTTGCTCGAGCATGCGCTGAAGGATTTCACTGCCCTTCTTCAGAACTCGGTTCGAGGCCACCTTCTGCGAGAAAGGATAGCGTCTCCACACGGCGACCCAGACTTGCCGCGAGCTGTGCAATTCGCTCGGCGCTCTCGGGCTCGAAAGAGACAACCAAACAGCCTGCCATATTCGGGTGGGCGGCCAGGCCGGCCATGGCGCGGAGGCTGATTTCGAAATCCTTTCCGAGCTGACCACGGCCATAACTTGCGGGCAGACAGAGCACGCCAGGGACGCGGGCCGCGAGCTGCCGCGCAAGCGGATTCACATTATCCGCAGCTGCAAGCACACCGACCAGATTGCGAATGCCTTTGCGACCGTTCTCTCTCGGATATCCGGTCAGTTCCCTTGACCACATCTTTGGGGAGTCTCCATGGTTTCGCCGATTACGGACTCTGGATGCCGAGCTCGCTTGCAAGTCCAAGCAAATCGTCAAGTTCTGCGGGGGCTATAGGTATGCCTCCATGCATCCGGTCTCGACGAAGCGTCCAGCGGCGCTCGCCGGGATAACGAGCTTGCGTTGTCGCGTCGTTCATCGATAAACAGGCCAACCGTTCCAAGAGATCATCCAGCCGATACGAAAATGCATCCGCCCCGATCGATTTTTGCAGATCGATCGCGATCATCGTATGGACCGTTCCTTCGGGTGCGTTCGGGGCGGCCTCCTTGGAGGAAACCTGGTCAGCATAGGCGCCCCCGCTGAGGACTCCGGTCATTGTTTCCAATGCAAGCAGCAAGGCGAAGCCTTTCGCTCCGCCGAATGCAAGCAGGCTTCCGTCAAGTGCGGCTTTCGGATCCCGCGTCGGCTTGCCTTCGTGATCCTGGGCCCACCCCCACGGTAAGAGCGTTCGCAATCTTGCCGCCTCTACGATGTTCGCGCGTGAGGTGACACTGGTCGCAAGGTCCAGCTCGAAAAATGCATCTCTTCGACCGGTGGGTGCGGCAATCGCAAGCGGGTTGTTGCTCAGGAGCGGCGTCTTCGCGCCTTCGGGGGCGACGCAGATCTGGCCATTCGAGGTCACAATTCCGAGTTGCCCCTGCTCGGCGATCAAGGTCGCATAGTAGCCGGCAAAGCCGAAGTGATTGCTGTTGCGCACGAGTGCGAGCGCGACGCCGTATTTCCGCGCAGAATCGCTGACAGCCCGTGCAGCATAAGTCGCTACATAGTGGCCGATCCCATTCCGACCATCGATGCTCAGCACGGCCTCGTTGGAATCCGCGTGGGGCCTAGCCTTGGCGTCCACGCCACCCGAACGAATGCGCAACAAATAGGGGCGGAGCCGCCGAAGGCCGTGTGTCTCTACCCCACGCAAATGCGCTTCGGTCAGCGCAGTGGCCATTGCGTCAGCGGCTTCCGAGATTGCGCCGGCCGCTTCCAGAATTTGCCTGACCAGACATTGGACCCATGGCGCTGGCCGCACAGACGGTTCGAGCAAGCTCTGCTTCGGAACCGGAGAGAGTAGGCTGCGCATATTGTGTGTGTGCACATGCTCCCCCTCCATTATGTCTGCGAGTGCCGCTCCGATCGGATGCCCATAGCGCCTGATCTTGTCGCCCCGGCCCAGCCGTCGAACGGCAAGCTTGTGCCCAAACGGTATAGGCTGCCGCACTTGGATTGCGCGGAGCACCTCTCCGGAGCTATTGAGAGTTATTGCGACGCGTCCTCCCGCGGGCACGTGCTCGAGCGCGGCGGCAACATCATCATTCGGCTCGAGCAGAACAGCGCGGATCGCATCCATCACAGCCACGTCGAGGTTGCTTCTTCCGCTAATGCAAAAGCCTTCGTCCCGGCGTCGACCACACCCGAATAGCGCGAAAAAAACAAATAGCCAGTCACCGTTGCTTTGAGCTCCTCGACGATCTCGAGGCTGTGGATATCGATCACTTCACCGAGCTTGGTTCCCCGCTCGACCTTCTTTCCGAGGTGAGAGGGTGTGTCGAAACTGGAGCGAAGGAAGCCACCCACCGAAGGATTCACTTCGAACCGGCTACTGAAACTGAACAGAAGCTGCTTCGGCGGCGATTTCGCGGGCTCGTCGAGCATACCCAAGGCCGCCATCACAGCGCGCAGGCCTTCGACCGCCTCATTGACATATGCCGCCTCCGCAAGCGGGCCGAGGTAGACGCCGCCCACCTCGGGATTCGCCGTTGGAACCCCCTTCCCGTTGCAATACCGGGCCGCGGTGCCGGACAGGTTGTTGGCATGCACGAATGACGTTCCGAATGCGCGGCACAATTTCAGTGATTGCTCGTAGACCGGCTTGGGGGCTGAAGCATCGAGATCGACGCGGCTCTGAAGTCGCCCGCCAAGTCCGCCGCAGTGGATGTCGATCAGGGCGTCGACATGGTCGAGCACGTTCGAGGTAATCGCACTTGCCAAACGCTGAGTCAGGTTGCCTTCGGCATTCCCCGGGAAAACCTCATGCAGATCGGTCTTCCCATGTTGTTCCGGAGTCTGGCGGTTGAAAACAGCGACGGCGAGCGGATTGGCAACAGGGATGGCCGCCACCTTGCCTGCGAGCGCCTCGACATCGAGAGATTCGAGCAGCGCCCGCACGGCCATCAATCCCATCGTCTCGTCGCCATGCACAGTCGTCAATATACCGAGCGTCGGACCGTCGCGCTGGCCGGTCACTACATGCAGGCCGAGCCGCAACTCGGCACCCGAAACCAAACGCGTCACCGGGAGAGAAATGAATTCTCTGCCCGGTTTTCTCTTCTCTGCCAGCGGCGAAACTAAACCCGGCATGATGTAGTGCTCCCCTGTGCTACCTCTGCACGATCGAGATTGCCCGTGAAGCTCGACGATATCTCTCGCGTAACGGCGCATCCGTGCGCGACGAGATCAAAATCCGGAGCTCGCTCTTGCGCTATTTGGATGGGCTTACCGCCACCAAGGCCGGGTCGATCTGGTGCAGAAACGTTGTATCCACGTCCTTGCTCCAATTGATCGGTTCCTTGAGCGCGCCCTTCTGCGTCATGAATTTTGCAAGCTCATTCATGTCGTTGACGAAGGAGTCGTCGAATTTCATGCCATAGCTGATGAGACGCACGACCGGCAGTGATTGCTTCACGTCCCCGTGGACCGCTTTCGCCCAAATCTGCGTGGCTTCCTCGGGATTCGTGTGGGTGAAGTCGATCGCGCGATGGACGGATCGCAACACCTTTGTGACGAGATCCGGCTTCTGATCGCGCAACGATCTGGTCACGCTCAGGATGATGCGGTTGTTGGCAAGTCCTCTTGCATTGGAAATCAGTTTGATGTCCTTCCCCGTACTCATGGCCCGGGTGGTGAATGGCGCCAGCCAGGCGAAGGCATCGATGTTTCCGTGCACGAGCGAAAGGACCATTTCGGGCGGCGCAAGGTCGACGATATTGACCTCCGAGGGCATTACGTTGCCCGAACTCGAGATAGCGGTAGAGCAGAAACTCGCCGGTCGAGCCCATCCTGGTAGCGACCTTGCGCCCGCGCAAGTCCCTGGGCGAGCTGATGTCGGACTTGCCGACAATACCGAAAATCTCCGTGTCGGAGGACATCGGGGCGACCCCGATCACATTGCCGGTCTTCCACATCGCTGTTGATGGCAAGTCACCGGCTGAAATGAAATCGCCGCGGCCCGCCCGAAAAGCTTCGGTGGCTGTGGCGCCGGTCGTGAACACAGTGACCTGCGCATCGACCCCCTCGGCAGCGAAGAAGCCTTTGGCTTTGGCCACCTGCAGCGGAACCCAATGTTCATCGGTGCCGCTGAAGATTTGCACTTTCGGATCGGCAGCATAGGCCGCGCTTGCAAGGCTGATGAGCACAGTCGTCGTGACTGCGAGGAACCGCGACAAGAGACTGGATCCCTTGCAGAAAAAACTGATGTTCATACCTGATTCGCACATGTTCAATTCCTTTCTGTTCTTCCAGGCACCGGGTGCATCGATCGGACTCGTTGTGGAACTGCTCAGTTCGCCTGAGGAGGCTCGACTTCCAATTCTCTTCTGTTCGGACTTCGACACCGCTTACCGTCTAAACGTTGACCTGATGTTCCATGTAGCGCTTCATCGTTCGATCGATCGCCAGCTTGAAGCAACCATCGATCAGGGCGCCGAGCACGCCTAGCGTGACCAGCCCGACGAACATGATGTCAGTGCGCAGCAGCATCCGAGATTGCATGATCAGATAGCCGATGCCGGATTGTGCTGCGATCATTTCCGCAGCGACGATGCCCATGAAGGCGAACCCGAGCGCCACCCGCATTCCGGTCAGGATGTAAGGCACGGCCGAAGGGATGATGATCCGATAGAAGATCTGCATCCGGGTAGCCCCGAAACAACGCGCGGCATTCACGCGCAGTCTGGGTGTGGCCGACACGCCGGCAGCCGTGTTCATGATCATAATGATGACGACGCCGTAGAAGATGATGAAGTAACGAGACAGGTCACCGATGCCGAACCAGATGATCGACAATGGGACCAGCGCCACCGGGGAAATCGGCCGCATGAGTTGCAGCAACGGATCGACGAATTGCCCGACGAACGAGATGCGTCCCATCAAGGTGCCGATCAGCACGCCGAGGATGCAGCCCGCCGAATAGCCAATGAGCACGCGTTCGAGGCTGATTCCGACATGCGAGATCAAGGCACCGCTCGCGATCATTTCTGCACCGGTGCCCAGCGTATCGAAGGGCGAGGGGACAAGATCGGGAAAAGCGAAATATCGCGCGAACAGCGACCACGCCAGCAAGGCGAGGGACAGCGATGCCGCTGTGATCGCTGCACGGCGCAAGAATGCTGTCAGGCCAGGAGTCACAACAGCGAAACTCCCACTTCTTCCTCCAAAGATGCCTCGACCTCGGCGTAAATGGCAGTCACCGCTGGATCGGTCGCCTTGCGCGGGTACGGCTGGTCGACAGAAAACTCTTCCTTGATGCTCGAGCCCGGGCCACGTCGCATGACCGCAATCCGTTGTCCCAGAAGAATGGCCTCGCCGACGTCATGGGTTATGTAGAGTATCGTCATGCGATAGCCTTCCCAGATCCGCAGCAATTCCTTTTGCAGTATCCGTTTGCTGATCGCGTCGAGCGCGGCGAAAGGCTCATCCATCAGTAGCACTTCCGGTTCCACGACAAGGGCTCGTGCAAGCTGGCACCGTTGCTTCATGCCGCCCGAAAGCTCATACGGAAACTTGTGGGCATGATCCTTGAGACCGACCAGCTCGAGGAATTGGCCGGCACGTTGTGCGGCTTCCTTTTTCGGTACGCCTTGGATCGATAGACCGAACGCGACATTTTCGTCGGTGCGAAGCCAGGGAAACAACGCGTTGGCGACATCCTGGAACACCACCACGCGATCCGGACCAGCATCGACGATATGCCTGCCTCCCATTCGGATCGTGCCCGATGTCGGTCGAATGAAGCCCGCGACCAGATTGAGGATCGTCGACTTGCCGCATCCGCTCGGACCGAGCAGGCAACAAAACTCACCCTTGCGGACTTTCATATCGGCCTTGCTGAGGGCGGAAAACTCGTTGGTCTTGCCGAGGTTGAATGTTGCCGATACGCCTTCGAGAACGAGCTCGTGCCACGCGACCGCGTGCGCACCGCGCGGACCTACCGTCGCCGGAGTGCTCGTTCCCGGTGCGACTGTGTGCGCCGCCAGCGATCCTGCGCTCACGCCGACAACCTCACGCGGTAGCTGACACGATCGGCTCGGTAGACGGAAATGCCCGTCAGCACCGGCTGCTGTCGCGATGCGAAGAACGTCACGCGGCGAAATAGGATCGGCTGCCCTTGCTTGATGGAGAGCATCTTCGCCTCACGCTGATCGGCTGCGCGCGCCTCGATATCCATTTCCCCATCTGCAATCTCGATCTCTGCCCGATTTCGCAAATAATCGACCAGCGACGCTGTCAGGATATCTTGAGCGGTAAGCTGGTGGCCGTGGCTAGGGCGAAGGTAGCGATCGTCCACCGCAACCAGCGTTTTTCGTTGAAACCGCAGCCGCTGGACGTAAATCACCGGTTCGCCGACGAGCATCGAGAGCCGGTCCGCAATTTCCTTGTCGGCGGCAATGCGCTCAAATCTTCCCACGCGCACGTCCAGACGCCCTCCTCCATGCGCCCAAGGTTCGAGGAAACTGTTCAATGTAAGCTGCTCTCGCAGCTTGCGTGGACGCACGAATGTACCGACACCCTGAATCCTGTAGAGCACGCCGGCATCGACGAGCTCGTCCACGGCACGGCGCACCGTGATTCGGCTGACCCCGAAATGCTCAGCCAAGTAAGTGTCTGAAAGCGGAATTTTCTCCGATGGATCGTTGGCGCGGATCAAATCCTCGATCCGATCTTGGACCTGGCGGTAAAGGGGAATGCCAGGAACAAAAGCGGCCGGTCCGAGCTGGCGCATGAATGCGATCTTGAGGTTGTTATAACAATATGTCAACCTGCTTTGCCGTCGCCCTTGTCCCGCTTGGCCCTTGGTTCTCGGGCAGTGCGAAAACCATCCGGAGCTGTTCACATGCGGAAAGAAGTCATTTCCACCGACAAAGCAGCGCGAACCGGCGCTCCGTTGTCTCAAGCGATCAAGCTGGGAAATCTCGTGTTCTGTTCGGGAGCTTCGCCGCGAGATCCGAAGCAGGGAAATAGGGTCGTTGAAGGGGGCTTCCGGGAGCAGGCAACCCAGGCTCTGGAAAATCTGAAAGCCGTGCTGGAAGCATCGGGCACCGGGTTTGCGCATTGCTTGAAAGCAACGTGCTACCTCATGAACGTCGATGAAAACCTTCCCATTCTGAACGAGCTTTGGGTACGCTATTTTGGCCAGGATCTTCCGGCGCGCACGGCAGTTGGCGTGGCCAAACTTCGAGAAAATTACATGCTGGAAATAGAAGTCACCGCGTACGTTCCGTCGGAGTAAGTCCGTCCCGGCGCGAGCTTTCCGCTCGTCAATCCATTGACACCCCGCTCGCTCGAATCGGTCCGGCCCATTTCTTGATCTCGCTCGCCACGAATTCTTGCAAATATTCTGGTGACCGACGCTCCGGCGCGACCGTACTCCCGCCGATCTCCTTGATGCGCATCTGCACGGCAGGGACGTCCATTGCGCCAACGATCGATTTGTGTAGCCTTTGCACGATCGTCGCCGGCGTGCCCTTGGGCAGGAAGATGCCGTTCCAGATATAGGCATCGAAATCGGCAAGCCCTTGCTCGTGCGCGCTGGCCAAGTTCGCCAGGATAGGCGATCGATTCTTCGAAAGGATCGCGATCGCCTTCACCTGGTTGGCCTCTATCTGCGAGATGGCGGTAGACGTAATTGGACATACATAGTCGATCCGGCCGCCGATCACGTCCTGGATTGCAATGGCCGTGGAACGATAGGGAACGTGCGTGACGTTCACTCCGATCGTAGAATTGAGCAATGCGCAGGCAAGGTGGGTGGCGGAACCAGGCCCACCCGAAGCGTACTGCAGCTTCGCCTGATTGGCTCTCGCATACGTGATGAATTCCTGCAAACTGGCGGCGGGAAAATCTCTTCGAACCGCCAGCAGGATCGGCTGCTCGGCAATCAGCGCGACCGGCGTGAAATCGATTGTCGCGCTATACAGAGGATTTTTATACAGCGTCTGGTTGGCGGCAAACGTGCCGGTCCCGCCGAGCACGAACTGGTAACCGTCGGGCGCGGCCTTCGCCACGCGGCTCGCGCCGTTCATGCCGCCGGCGCCGCCAATGTTCTCCACAACCACCTGCTGCCCAAGCAGTTCCGAGAGGTGCGGGGTGAGGATGCGCGCCAAAACATCGTCACCGCTACCGGCGGCGAACGTGACCACCATCGTCACCGGCCGCGCCGGCCAGTCCTGCCCAAATGTGGATGTTGATGCGGTCGTGGCGACCACAGCAAGGGCGGTAATAATCCTGAACGATATGAAGCGGGCCTGCAGCATGTTTCAGGGCTTCCTTTTGTTGGCAGCGAGCAGCGTTGCTGTTGCGTGTTCTGCTCCAATGGCACCGCCCCCTGTCCGCCATCCAGCAAAGGCGGAATTGCAGCTGATTTTTGGAGCTGGAAGACGGAACTGCCCTGCTGCTACTTGAAAATTTCCGGCCGCGGATCGGGGATGAAGCCGTCTCGGTTCGGCATCTGCACTTTCGGCAGCGTCTGCGCGTCGAGCACCTGCGACTTGTCGATGATCTTGGCTTCGGACAGGATATACGCGGAGACCGCATAGATCTCGTCACTGGAGAGCGATCCCGGCGCCTGGAACGGCATTGCGCGACGGATATAGTCGAACAGCGTCGTGGCGTAGGGCCAATAGCTTTCAACCGTCAGGACGGGCTTTTGTGTTGTCAGCGTTCCGCGTCCGCCGATGAGGCGCAGTTGCGCCCCCGAGGGCATGTCCGGAATATTCGCAACGCCCAGCAAGTTGGCGCCATGGCACGCCGCACAGGCGGTCTCGTATACCTGCTTGCCAGCTTCGTAACCGCCCTTGCCCGGCGGCAATCCCTTGCCGTCGGCGGGGATCGCGATGGCCACCGCCGCGATCTCCTGCTCGGTCGCGGGCTGGCCGAAATCGAACGTGCCCGGATAACCCTGCGCATGCGCGAGACTCGAACAAAGCAGCATGGCGATGGTCGCGACTGTGCGGGCGAAGCCGGATCTACCTGGATCAGCTGATCGGATGCACATTCTTCACACTCCCGTCCGAGGCGACGCCCCAGCTCTGGATCGCGTTCATGTGGTACATCATTCCGGGGGCTTCGAGCGGGCCGCGCTCCGCGATCAACTGCTGGTGGGTAGGTTGCGTATAGCCGGTCTCGTCGGTGGCGCGGCTCTGGAGCACTGCCGCCGTTCCATCCCACACCCACGGAAAGCGGAAGCGGGTCTGGCAGATCGGCTGCACCGGATCCTGCAAGGCGGCGAGATTCCAGGTCTTGCCGCCGTCTGACGAGACCTCCACGCGTGCGATCTTGCCGCGCCCCGACCATGCGAGCCCGGTCACTTCATAGAACCCGGGCCCCGGCAGCTTCATCCCGCCGGAAGGGAAGGTGATCGCGGATTTCGCTTCCATCGTGAAGGTGAAGATGCGCGCCTTGCCGGTCTTGGTGATGAGATCGGTGTATTTCGAGGTTTCCTCGCGCGTGTAAAACGGCTGGTCACCGACCTCGAGGCGCCGGAGCCACTTTATTGAAATGTTGCCTTCCCACCCCGGAAGGAACAGGCGCATGGGATAGCCCTGTTCTGGACGGATCGCCTCGCCGTTCTGCGCGAACACGACCAGTGCGTCCGACAGGCACTTGTCGATCGGCACGCTACGGGTCATCACGGCGGCGTCCGCGCCCTCGGCCAGCACCCAGGCGGCACCGGGCTTCAGTCCGGTTTGCCGCAGCAGCGTCGACAACGGCACGCCGGTCCACTCGGATGTGGAGACGAGACCATGCGAGCGCTGCACGGTCGGCTCCGTTGCGCGCATCAACTCGCGGCCGGTCGTGCCGGAGCATTCCATGAAATAGGTTCGGGACACGGTCGGAAAGCGTCTCAGATCGGCCAGCGAATACGTGATCGGCCGATCGACCAGCCCGTGAATGATGAGCCGGTGCCTGGCGGGATCGATGGTGGGGATCCCGCCGTGGTGCCGCTCATAATGCAAGCCGGAAGGCGTGATGATCCCGTAACTGCTTTGCATCGGAGTGAACGAGGCCGTCTTGGTCGGATTGACCCACCGCACCTCGCTTTCGAATTGCGAGCGCGCGCCATAGCCGCCGTCGACGCCCATCATTCGGCCCTGCTCCCTGGTGGGCTCGGCCGGTACGGGATATTCGACCGCTCCGGGCGGGGCTTTGCCCTGCGCCGGGCGCGGCCGCATGGCCGTCATTCCGACCGCGGCCACCATGCCGGCACCGCCGAAAAAGCGCCGGCGGGTTGCGGCCAGCGCGAACATCCCTTGCTTGCATTCGCAATCCTCCCGCCCGAGCGCCTCGACCTGCGCCTCGGTCACAGGTTCGCCGATCCGGCGGAGCGCCTGCTCGATTGCCTCGGCGTTTGCATCGGAAGATTGCGAGCGGGCGGTGTTCATGACGGCGCCTCCCTTTTTTATCGGCGTTTTCCCGAGCATCGGCCCAGGGCATTATGCTGCGCCGTTCCGGAGCCTGCCGCAAGACAGTTGGTACAGGCAGTTGGTGCAGACAGTTGGTCGGGTTGACGCTGGACACAGGATCGTGCCCTCGCCCATATGCCGGCATGCATGCGTCGCAGGAGGAGTCGTTGAGCCAGCGTTCGGGCTGGACGAGCGAACGCCGAGACGCCAATCTCAGGCAGAGTCACTCGCATGGAGGTGGTCAATGGACTTTCTACGGCCTTACCAACCGCAGCTTCTCAGCGTCCTCCGGATCATGTCGGGGCTCCTGCTCCTGCAGCACGGTACCGCGAAGTACCTGAACTTTCCCGTGGGCCCAATGAACAACGCGTCCCCGATGACGATGAGCGGCGCCGCCGGCATTCTCGAATTGGTCGGCGGTGTTCTTCTGATCATCGGCCTGTTCACGCGGCCGGTTGCGTTCATCCTCTCTGGAATGACTGCCGTCGCCTATTTCTATGCGCACGCCCACAGAGGTTTCTTCCCGATCCTCAATGCCGGCGAGCTGGCGGTGCTCTATTGCTTCGTCTTCCTCTACCTTGCGGCAGCAGGGGGCGGGCCCTGGAGCGCGGATCGGCTATTGCTCAAGACCAAGGATTGACGGTCAGTGACGACGGCTCGCCGCGGCGCATCGTTCTGTGCCGTGGCGACCGCATGGCGGTCACTCCGAACGCGGCCATCATGCCGGCAACATAACCGCATGCGGGGGAGCAAGCGACGAAGTCCGAATTTCCCCGAGGCTGCTGCACCGTGCTTCGTGTCCAAATAGCCGGAGCCAACGCTCGGTGAGCAACGAACAAGACGGTCAAGAGGTTTCCACGAACGGACACGGCTACCGAGCTGGCATCGATGATGTCATTATTCTTCCGCTGGTTGTATCCGCCTTTGCTGCGAAAAGTCTTGCTCGGGCCGCTGTTTCAATTCTCATCCGCATCCTGGACTATGCGTTTCCTCTTGCGCTGCAGTTGGCAAGGCTTCCTCTCTTCACCCTCAGAATTATCGGCGATGGCGCGGTTGCGGCGGTCAAGGGCATCGTGGCGTGCTTGCCGGTTCCGGAAAAAAACCGTGAGAAGTGGCGCGTGCTCATCGGCCGGAAATGGTCCTGGCTCAGACAGCGGATCAGCTATCAGCTGTTCGAACAGGCGGTCCATCGAGCGTTCGAGCACGCAATGGAATGGGTTTTCAGGAAATGCAGAAATCTTACGCCTCGTGAGGCCTTGTATGTCATCGCGGGCGCCGTTCTCTGGCTTCCGTTGTCGTTTGGTGCCGCAACCGCCATCCACGTATTGCTTCTGGCGAAGGCAGCTTCCTTGCCCGCCTGGATGCAGCTCCTGCATCTATTCGCGACCATCGTCGCCAAGAGCAAGCTCGTGGTCTTGCCGGTATATCCGGCAGCCTGGCCCCAGGCAAAGAAGCATCCGCTCGTGCAGGCAATTGCCAGAGGCTATCAAAGCTTCGAGAATTTTCCTTTCATCCGGAAGATGGGCGTTCGCTACCGGCAGACGGAGCATGCTGCCGAAAAGCTTACTGAAGGCATGAGGCGCCTCGCCCGTCGCGCCGGACTTGGCGGTTTGTCGAAGCGGCTATTGGCCGGGCTCGATACTTTGGCTTCGTGGGGGAAAGCATTTCGGAAAGCAACCAGCGAGACGTTCGACCGATTGTCCGACGTCCGGCTGATCGGCCCGGTTGTCAGGGGCTACACAGCCCACTATCGGAAAGTGGAGCACAGGAATTCAGAAAAGCTCAGTGAAAAGATCAGCGGGTTTTTCGAACGGTGGTCCATCAAGTTTTCAGCCGAGTATTATGAAGCGAAGGAAAGGGAGAAAGCCGCAAGATCCTCGCCCGAGGAAATGCCGGGGAGGACTTTGCGCTCGATTCCGCAATGACGTCGCCAACTCATCGGGTGGGATCGATGAGCGGTGGCTCCGCTCCTGGACAGCCTGCGGAGCTTCTTTGCGTGGTGCCCTCGAGCACACAGGAACAGCCATGGACTTCGATCTGCCCGAGGAGCTCGAGCTCCTCCAGAACACGGTGCGCACCTTCGTCGATCGGGAGCTCATACCGATCGAGATGACTGCCATGGATGGTCACAAGCTTCGCCCGGAGATTCGCGTCGAGCTCGAACGCAAGGCCAAGAAGTTGGGCCTGTGGCTGCTCGACGTGCCGACGGAGCATGGCGGCCAGGGCCTCGATCTGCTGGGACTGGTGGTGGTCTGGCAGGAGCTGGCGCGCACCATTGCGCTGCCGCCGCGCGGTCCCGGCGTGTTCGGCCCCGACGTGAAGCCGATCCTGTTCACGCTCGACCCCGCGCAGAAGGAAAAATATCTGTTTCCGGTTCTGCGCGGCGAGAAGACGACCGCCTTCGCGCAATCGGAGCCCGATGCCGGCTCCGATCCCGGCGCCATGCGCACCACCGCGGTGCGCAAGGGCGACCACTACGTCATCAACGGCTACAAGCGCTGGATCACCAATGCGCAGACCGCCGATTTCCTTCAGCTGGTGGCGGCCACCGATCGCTCGAAGGGCAGCCGCGGCGGCTTGAGCATGTTCCTGGTCGATACCGCATCGCCGGGCGTGAAGATCGTGCGCGCGACGCCGACCATGATGGACGACATGCCGTGCGAGATCGCGCTCGACGACGTGGCGGTCCCGGCCGAGAACCTGATCGGCAAGGAAGGCGAGGGGATGCGCCAGGCGCAGTCGTGGATCACCGCGGGCCGGCTCTACCAGGCCTGTCGCGGCCTCGGCGTCGCCCAGCGGTGCCTCGACCTCGCGGTGAGCTACGCCAGGCAGCGCGTCACCTTCGGGGCGCCGCTCGCCGACCGCCAGGCCGTGCAGTTCATGATCGCGAACAGCTTCACCGAGCACCACATGACGCAGCTGATGGTGTATCAGCTGGCGCGGCGCACCGACGCCGGCGTAGCTGCCCGGCACGAGAGCTACATGGCCAAGATCGCAGGCACCGAGCTCGGCTTCCGCGTGGCCGACCGCTGCATGCAGATTTACGGCGGCATGGGACTGGCATCGGAGCTGCCGATCGCGAAGATGTGGCGCGACGCGCGCAGCTTCATGATCACCGAAGGTCCGGTGGAGGTCATGCGCATGGTGCTGGCGCGCGAGATCCTCCGCGGCCATGTCTAGGCCGCGCGGCAACGGCAACGGCAAAGCTGCCGTTGCCCATCCATCGCTTCCTGCCCATATTGAATGACAAAGGAAAAGGAGCTCCCATGGTTGAGATCGCCGAGCAACAAGCGGCCGCAGACACGATCGAAGCGACCGTCAATTATCTCCTGGAGAGCGGCGAGGCGCCGTACGTCTACACCGGCGGGCCCGGCTCGCTCGACGTGCGAACCGGCAGCACGCCGGATCCGCGCGTGGTCACGATCCGGAACGCACGCCGCCATGCCGATGATTTCGTGCTGGAGCGCGAGGGCTTCCGTTTCGTCCGTCACGACACCAGGGTCGTCGACTTTTTCGACGAGGACGAGATTCGCCGGGTCTATTACCCGGAGATGGAAGCGCTGGTGAAAGCCGAGACCGGCGCGGCTCGCGTGGTCGTGTTCGATCACACCTTGCGCACGGCCGACGATGCGCTGCGCGAGGCGCGCAAGATCCGCGAGGTGGTGCGCCGCGTGCACAACGATTACACCGAGTGGTCGGGTCCGCAGCGCCTGCGCGACCTGCTGCCGCAAGAGGCCGACGAATTGCTGCGCCGACGCTTCGCCATCGTGCAGGTGTGGCGGCCGATTCGTCACCCGGTGGAAAGCTTCCCGCTTGCCATCTGCGATGCGCGCAGCATCGCGCCCGAGGACCTGGTGGTCTCGGAGCGCCGCTATCCGAACCGGATCGGACAGACCTATGCCGTCACCTACAATCCCGAGCATCGCTGGTACTGGTTGCCGCGCATGCGGCGCGAGGAGGCGCTGGTGTTCAAGGTCTTCGATTCCGATAAGGACGGCCGCGCCCGCTGGTCTGCTCACACCGCCTTCGAGGATCCGACCTCGCCGGTCGACGCCCGCCCGCGCGAGAGCATCGAGATCCGCACGCTGGCGCTGTTTTGAAGGAGAATGGGTTGAGTTAACGGGGCGGCGCTAAACGCCGCCCGATAACAGGCTCCGCGAAACCCATCGGGAGGGGCTCCGTCGAGACAAGGTATCGAGAGACGGTGATGGATTTCGCACGTGCTCAAATCGTATTGGAGCGGCGCCACATTACCTAATCATGGCGCCGAACGTAAAATAGTGGTAAAATAGTCCTTTACATATGAATTGACTCGATTAGAGTACATGCGCGAGGAAATCGAATTCCTTGGGTTCTGCCTTAACGGGACCGTACCGAACGCCCCGTTCATTTAGAATGGCAGACCAGTGCCATCGGCAGGCGCAACATCCCCTGAAAGTTAGCCAAGTTATTTGCGGGTGCTGATAGCCCGCAAACAGCACGTCGGCACGCAAATGGTGCCGCGCGCTTACACCTTTTCATGCAGTAGGGGCAACAGGTTTGGCCCTGGGACTGAAATTCGAGAGCGTTGCCGAGGCCTTCGCGGGAGCCGCGGTTGATCCGTCGCGCTGGAATGCGGCAATGGACACAGCCGCCGCCGCAACAAACAGCGTGGGTGCCGTGCTTCTGCCGATCCGAGGCCGGCTGCCGAATGTTCCGTGCAGCGAGAGCATTGCACCTCTGATGGCGACTTACTTCAGCGAAGGGTGGGTCCACCGCGACGAACGGTATCGCGGCGTAGACGTAATGATGCGGCGAGGGACGTTCACTGACCTCGATTTTACGGACATTGACGAAATTCGCGGCAATTCCTTCTATCAGGAATTGCTCGCACCTTACGGAATGCGATGGTTCGGCGGCGTCAAGATCGCCTTCGGTGACGACCTCTGGTGCTTGGCGATCCAGCGTTCGATCGAGCAAGGGCCTTTCTCATCGGGAGAGACAAGACGGCTCGCCGGTTTGTCGGAGGAGCTGGCGAGCGCCGGAGCGCTTGCCCGCGCCCTCGGCTTTGCCCGCGCCGAAGCGGCGCTCGATGCTTTCGAGATGAGCGGGTCGGCGGTCGTGCTGCTCGATCGGCATGGGGATGTGATCCGACTCAATGATGCTGCCGAGCGCTCGCTCGGTCCCGACCTTCAAATCATTCGCGGGCGGCTCGTTTCGCGGGAAAGGGCCGCGACGGCAGAGCTCGATCGGGCTCTGCACCGGCTTGTCTGGGCTGCGTCCCCTTCGGCGCTGATGCCGCCAATCTCCCTGCCGCGATCGGAAAGGCGTCCGCTGCTTGCGTATCCGGTGCGGCTCGCCGGCGTATCACCGGATGCGCTTGCCGCCTGCCAGGCGCTCGTCGTGTTGATCGACGTCGAGAAACGCTTCCAGCCGCCGGAGGAAGCATTGCGCTCGTGTTTCGGCCTGACCAGGGCAGAAGCGAAGCTTGCATCACGTTGCGCGTCGGGCGATGCGCTCGAGACCGTCGCGGATGAGCTCGGCATTGCCAAAGAAACAGCGCGAAGCCAGTTGAAGTCGGTTTTCGAAAAGACCGGTGTCCATCGACAGGCGCAATTCGTTGCGCTGCTGTCGCGCCTGTTGAACGGGGAGGCGCCACGCCGATGAATCTAACCCATCGGGGTGATGCGCGGCCGTTTGATCGAGCCCATCGTTCGTCGGTCAGCGGTGGGACTTAGCCGGATCATTGGATCATTCAGCTGGACGGGAGACACATCATGGCTTCGGGCGATCAAACCATCACCGGTACAAGCGCTAACGAGCACCTCAACGGCGGCTCCGGAAGCGACACGATCAACGGTGGCGGCGGCAATGATTTCATCAACGCCGGATCGGGAAATGATGTCGCCGACGGCGGCTCCGGCAGCGACCGGGTCGATGGCGGCTCCGGCAGCGACGTTCTGATCTATCGGCAGTCCGAGAACGCCGGCGCGACCGACACCTACGATGGCGGCTCCGGTTGTCGCACGACAACGCCAACCTGGGAACGATCACGGCCTCGTTCGATTTGCTCGACGGCGGCGTGTTAGTCGGAACGACGCAGACTCTAAGCGTCGCGGGAAAAATATTCGGCACCGAGACACCCGGTTTCACCGGCGACGACGAGAACTGGACGCGCGCGCAGATCGTGGCCTATGCGCCGGAGGAGTCGGATTCCGTCCACAACGGCATTTACGGCTCGCTGGCGGTCAACCAGGCCGGGGTGTGGACCTACGCGCTCGCCAACGGCCAGGCCAATGTGCAGGCGCTGGCGCAGGGCGATATCGTTTACGACACGTTCCAGGTCCAGGTCACCGACGAGCACGGCGCCACCGACACCGAGACGGTCACCATAGAGGTTACCGGCACCAACGACGCCGCCTCGATGTTGGGCGATACCGCCAGCACGTTGACCGAAGACGATACGACCGCCGCGATCGGCACGCTTACCGTCACTGACCCGGACCATGACGAATCTCACACCCAGATCGTGACCAACGGCGCAGGCCTGGCCGGTCTGGGCACCTACTCGGTCGATGCCAACGGACACTGGAGCTACATCGTTGACAACACGCTCGTGCAGTATCTCAACGCCGACCAGTTCGCGACGGACAGCTTTGTCGTCAACAGCCTGGACGGCACCGCGCTGGAGACGGTGACGATTACAATTACGGGTGAAGATGACCCACCGACCTTTTCGCGAGCCGACTACGCCACGGGGTCCGGGCCGCTCCCAATTGCGATCGCGGACCTCAATGGGGATAACAACCTCGACCTCGTCATCGCCAACGGCAATTCGTTTAGTACGGATTCCATCTTGCTCGGCAATGGCGACGGAACGTTCCAAGGCCAGACCACCGTCTTCGTAGGCGAGTCCCATGATGTTCTCATTGCCGATTTAAATGGCGACGGAAAGTCTGATCTGATCAACGCCAACAGTAACTCCGGCACGATTTCCGTTTCGCTGGGCAACGGCGATGGAACATTCCAGTCTCGGACGACCTACGGGAATGGAGGCCCTCCAGGACCAGGCGCGATTGCTATTGGAGATCTCAACGGCGATGGCAACTTGGACATTGTTTCCGACCGTGCTTCAGGTGTGGCGGTGCTCCTCGGCAACGCCGACGGAACCTTCCAGGCTGCAACTCAGTACGCTGACGGACTTGTGAGCACCGCCGATGCACAAGTCGGAGACCTGAACGGTGACAATTATCTGGATATCGTAGCGTCAGGCTCAAGCGCGGTATCGGTTCTGCTTGGCAACGGCGACGGCAGCTTCCAGGCTGCGACAACATTTGCAGCCGGTGGCACGGCAAACGCGGCAGAGCTGGCCGACCTGAACGGTGACAATTCTCTGGACATCGTAGTCGCAAACAATTCTTCGGACTCCGTATCGGTGTTGCTCGGGAACGGTGACGGCACATTCCAGGCACATATCGAATACCCGACCGGGCCTACGCCTTACGACCTGGCGATTGGTGATCTCAACGGTGACGGCAATTTGGATATGGTGACTACCAGCCTGTTTAGTCAGCAAACGCTGTCAGTATCTCTGGGCAATGGCGACGGCACTTTCCAGGACCAGATTCAATATGCAACAGGAGTCGGGCCAGCATACGTTAGTATCGAAGATCTCAACGGCGACAACAAGAACGACATCATCGTCACGAATGCTGGCGACAACACCGTATCGGTCTTTCTGAACACTTCCGACTGGATGATGTGAAACGGTGGCGTTAATCCGGACATCGTGACCGGAAGCCGAACCTCGGTGCTACTCGGAAACGACAGCATCGAGGTTCGCACGCTGGCGCTCTTCTGAAATTGGGATGCGTACGATAGGGATTGTGTAGGATGGGTTGAGCGAAGCGAAACCCATCAGGACCATTCCGCGGCGAAAGTGATGGGTTTCGCAAGGGCTCAACCCATCCTACAGCGCTACAGGCGCACAACCTACCTGAACACGATCCGGCAGGCGTTCTTGAATGCCGGCCAGCGCCTGAGCGGGTACCGGCGATAGATGCCATAGTGCAGCAAAAGACGTTCCAGGAACAGCATCGATCGTCGCTCCAACGGCGTTGTCCGGGCCAACGCGAATCCGGCGCGTTCGTTCCCGTCGCTTTTGTCGCGCCCCGCGAGCGGTTGCGAGCCGGCATCGCGCACATGCGCTTGCAGTCCAGTACCTGTGGTGAACGACAGTGTCGTGACCCCCGGCTCAGGTTCAGCAGGCTGCGCTGGCACGGGAGATTTTGTCTCGTAATGGTAAACGGAGTGCTTACGGGCTAGTTCAGGGCTAGTTCAGCGTTTCCAAAATAATCTCATGCGACGTAGGTTGTTCGCGTGATCCGCTCTCGCCGTCACCCTGAGGTGCTCGCCCTCTTGGGCGAGCCTCGAAGGGCGACGGCCCCGCCCTGGTGCCGAGTCATCCTTCGAGGCTCGGCGCAAGCGCGCCTCGCGCCTCAGGATGACGGTGAGAGTGCCATTTTGGCTCAACGGTCCGAGGTCCTACCTGAGTAGGCTCACGGCCGCCCACGCCACTTCCTCGGTTGATCGACGGGCGTGTCATTCCGGCCGAAGGGCCCCGGGCTCTCGATCCGGGGCTTCCGAGAGCCGGAAACCAGCAAGCCCCCCAGACCGGGACGTCGGCCCGGTGCCGTAAGTCAGGCCGCTGCGACCACGGTTGCGCGGCACTCGCCGAAGCCGATGCCGGCGAAGCCGTCGCGGCGACAGCGAGCGCGCATGATGACGGTGTCGCCATTCTCCAGAAAGCGGCGGGTCTCGCCCGACGCGAGTGCGACCGGCTGCCGGCCGCCGGCGGAGATTTCGAGCAGGCTGCCGAGCTCGCCGTCGCCGGGTCCAGAGATCGTGCCGGTCCCGAACAGGTCGCCCGGCCGCAAATTGCAGCCGCCGCAGCTGTGATGGGTGACCAGTTGGGCGACCGTCCAGTAGAGATAGCGGCCATTTCCCGCCGACAGCCGATGCGGCGCAAGTCCATTCGACGCCAGATCTTCGGTCAGCAGAAAGACCTCCAGATCGATATCGAGCGCGCCGGCGGCCTGGTCCGATGCATCCGAGAGGTAAGCCAGCGGCGCAGGGTCGCCGGCGGGGCGGCTCGCCTGCGCCATCCGAAATGGCGCCAGCGCCTCGGGAGTGACCACCCACGCCGACACGCTCGTATGGAAACTCTTGCCGAGGAAGGGGCCGAGCGGCTGATATTCCCAGGCCTGGATGTCGCGCGCCGACCAGTCGTTGAGCAGGCAGAATCCCGCGATGTGGTCGGCAGCCTCGGCGATCGGGATCGGCGAGCCGAGCGCATTGCCCGGACCGATCCAGACGCCCAGCTCGAGCTCGTAGTCGAGGTTGCGGCTGGGCCCGAAGCTCGGCGACTGCTCGCTCGCCGGCTTGCGCTGGCCGTCGGGCCGCCGGACCTTGCCGCCGGATACCGCGATCGAGGAGGCGCGGCCGTGGTAGCCGATCGGCACGTATTTGTAGTTGGGCAGCAGCGGGTTGTCGGGCCGGAAAAGCTTGCCGGCGTTGGTGGCATGATGGATGCCGGCGAAGAAGTCGGTGTAGTCGCCGATAGCGGCCGGAAGCTTCAGCCGGCAATCGGCGGCGGGATGGAGAAGCCGGGCACGCGCAGCTTCCATCCGGGCACGTTCCGCGCCGGCGATATCGAGAATGTTGCTGATCCGATGCCGCAGCGCTGCGCGCGGCCCGCGGCCAAGGGCGAACAGCGCATTGAGCGTCGCGCCTGATGCCGCCTCCGCAGCCTGTCGTGCCACCCCTTCGAACAGTCCAAGCTCGAGCCCGACGGAAAGGTCCAGGATCTCGTTCCCGATTGCCACGCCGCCGCGAGCCGAGCCTCCCGGTGGAGCGAATACGCCCAACGGCAGGTTCTGAATCGGGAATTCGGGATGCCCGTTGGCCGAGGCAACCCAGCTGCGGCGCTCCGGCGCATGGGTATCGTCGATCATGTCATGGCCGCTTGCTGCCGGGGTCGAAATGCTTGCGCAAGCCGCGCCAGCAATCGATGTAGTCGTCTTGCAGCTGCTCGAGCCCGGCGGCGTATCTGGTCAGCCGTTGCGGAAATCTGGTCTCGAACATGAACGCCATCGTGTCCGTGAGCTTGACAGGCTCGAGCTTGCGGTTGCTGGCATGCTCGAACGCCTGCTCATCGGGTCCGTGCGGCAGCATGCAATTGTGCAGTGAAATGCCGCCCGGGACGAACCCCTCCGGCTTGGCGTCATAGACGCCGTAGATCAAGCCCATGAACTCCGACATCAGATTGCGATGATACCACGGCGGGCGGAACGTATCTTCCGCTACTGCCCAGCGCTCGGGAAAAATGACGAGATCGACATTGGCAGTACCGGGCGTTTCCGACGGTGCAGTCATCACCGTGAAGATCGATGGATCGGGATGATCGAACAGCAGCGCGCCGACCGGCGAGAAGCGCCGCAGGTCGTACTTGTACGGCGCATAGTTGCCGTGCCAGGCGACCACGTCGAGCGGCGATTGATCGATGTCGGCGGCGTAGAGCTCTCCGCCCCACTTGACGAACAGCGTCGACGGCTCCTCCTTGTCTTCATAGGCGGCGCGCGGCGTGAGAAAATCGCGCGCATTGGCCAGGCAATTCGCGCCGATCGGACCGCGATCCGGCAGCGTGAAAGCGCCGCCGTAGTTCTCGCAGACGTAGGCGCGCGCAGAACCATCGACGAGCTCGACCCGGAAGATCATTCCGCGCTGGATCACGCAGATTTCGCCCGGCTCGATCTCGATGATGCCGAGCTCGGTTCGAAAGCGCAGCCTGCCCTGCTGTGCGACGATCAGGAGCTCGCCGTCGGCGTTGAACAAATACTCGTTGTGCATGCTCTCCGTCACCAGCACCAGGTGTGCCGCCATGCCGGTGCGGGTCTCGGCATCGCCTGCCGTGGTCATGGTGCGCAGCCCGCTCACGAAGGTGAGCCTTGCGTCCGGTATCGGGACCGGGCTCCAGCGCAGCTGCCCGATCGGAAGCTCGCTCTCTTCCCGCGCCGCCGGCGCCGTGCGCAGGAATCCCTTGTCGACCTTGCGGTAACGGCCGGAATGCTTGACCGTCGGCCGGATGCGATAAAGCCAGGAGCGCTGATTGGTGGATTGCGGTGCGGTGAACGCCGAGCCCGAAAGCTGCTCGGCATAAAGGCCGAAAGCGACCTTCTGCGGCGAGTTCCTTCCGACCGGCAGGGCGCCGGCGAGCGCCTCGGTCTCGAACGAGTTGCCGAACCCGGACATGTAGCCGGAAGCGAGGGTGCTCCGTGCAACACTGCTCGTTGCGTCAAATCGCGATGCATCCTGAACGTTCACGGCGATCCTCCATGTTCGGCGCTTGTCTTTGTCCTGGCTCATGGCTGACGACCAAGTAGATGGTCGCTCAGGCGATCAGAGCCGTGAGGCATCAACAGCAATATAGTGCAGGCGCGCTCACTGAACTGCGATATTTTTTAAAGTCAATCACTGCCCGGCGATCAAGCTCGGAGGCCACATGACGTCGACAGAATGAAGGTAAAGGCGGATATGGAGCTTGGGAGAGTACCGCAATTGGCGGTGGATTACGCGCTCTTGCACGGAATTACTTGCAGACCGCTGGCTGGGCCAACGCTACTCTCGATGAGCGTTCTTCAGAGGGTCTGAACCATGGAAACGCCGGTCATCATTTGGCTGTATGCGTTCATTCTCAGCGACACCATGGCGATTGGTTATTATTCAGAAGGCATATGCGAGCGAGAGAAGAGACTCTTGCTCGAAGAATATCCGCAAGCCGATGCCCATTGTTCAATCGAATCTCCTGAGACCGACGCCGTTCTCTCCAACACAGGGATGTAACTTTCTTAATATCGGACCAGACTACATCGGGTGCCTTGCTCGCCGGCTTCCACCAAGAAGGTGTCCGGATTGCGCTGAATTTGGGTTAGGCGGCTCAGCCGAAATAAGCTTCGCGCACCTCGTCACGCTCGGACAATTCGGCGGGAGCGCCGGCAGCGACCACCCGGCCTTTCGACAGCACATAGCCGTAGCTCGAGATGGCAAGGGTCTGGTGCACGTTCTGCTCGACCAGAAACACCGTGATGCCGCGCGCATTGATCTCGCGGATGATGTTGAAATTGTCCTTCACCAGGATCGGGGAGAGCCCGAGCGACGGCTCGTCGATGAGCAGGAGCTTCGGTGCCCGCATCAGCCCGCGTCCGATCGACACCATGGCCTGCTCGCCGCCCGACATCGTGCCGGCAAGCTGCGCGCGCCGCTCGTGCAGCCGGGGAAAGATCTCGAAGATCTCGGCGATGCGTGTGCGCGTCACCGCCTCCGAGGCTTCCTGGTAGGCGCCGACGCGCAGGTTCTCCTCGACCGTGAGCTTGGGAAACACCTTGCGGCCTTCCGGGATGCAGGCGATGCCGGCCGCCACCACCTTGTGGGTCGGCAGCCGCGTGATATCGCTGCCGTCGAACGCGATCCGCCCGGCGCGCGGCAGCGTCAATCCCAGGATGGAGCGAATGAGCGTGGTCTTGCCGGAGCCGTTGGATCCGAGCAGGCAGGTGATGCTGCCGGATGCAACCGTGAGCGACACGCCTTGCAGCACGTCGGCCTTGTCGTAGCCGGTATAGATCCCCTCGATCTCCAGCCGGCCCGCCATTTCAGGCCACCCCGAGATAGGCTTCTTGCACCTGGGGATCGGCCGCGATCTCGACGAACTTTCCTTCGCTGATCTTGCGGCCGTAGTTGAGCACCGCGCAACGATCGGTGATGCGCTCGATCACTCCCATCTCGTGCTCGATGATGACGATGGTCAGGCCCGGCATGCGGCGGCGCACGGACATGATGTCGTTCATCAGGTTGCGCGTTTCCTCGTGCGTCATGCCGGCGGACGGCTCGTCCAGGAGAACCAGCCGAGGCCGGCTGATGAGAGCACGGCAGATTTCGACGCGCCGCCGGTCGATCATCGGCAGCCCGGCCGCCGGCTCGTCCATGCGGTCTGCAAGCAGCGGATTGAACACCGTCACCAGCTCGCGCGCCGCTTCCCAGTTGCGCTCGAGCTCCGCGACAAAGGCACCGCGCCGCAGCAGATTGAACACCAGGCCATGATTCAATCGCTTGTGGTTTCCGACCATGATGTTGTCGAATACCGAGAGCGGCAGGCACATGCGCGAGCGCTGAAACGTTCGCGTGATGCCGGCGCGATAAACCGCTTGCGGCGGCGCGGCGGTGATGTCGGCGCCGGCGAAGGCGACCGTGCCCGCGTCGGGGCGGTAAATTCCGGTGACGACGTTGAACAGCGTGGTCTTGCCGGAACCGTTCGGTCCGATGAGACCGACGATCTCGCCCTCGTTCACCTCGAAGTCGACGCTGTCGAGCGCGACCAGGCCGCCGAAACGGCAGGTCAACCGCCGGCAGGCGAGCAGGCCCCCGCTCGTGACGCCGCTCATGACGCCGCTCATGACGCACCTTGCGGCTTGCCGCCGGGGACATACTCGCGCAATTGCCGCGGCAGCAGCCCCTCCGGGCGGAACAGCAGGATCAGGATCACCAGCGCCGCGTAGAGCACGAACCGGTATTCCTGGATCACCTGGAATTTCTCCGGCAGGATCACGACGAAGGCTGCGGCAACCACCACGCCCCACAGATTGCCGATGCCTCCGAGCAGCACGATGGAAACGAGGATCAGCGAATCGCCGAAGGTGAAATTATTGGGTGCGATGAAGCCGAGGACATGGGCGTAAGCAGCGCCGGCCATCCCGGCGAGGAAATTGCCGAGAGTGAAGGCGAGCACCTTCCAGCGGGCGAGGTTGAGACCGTAGCAGGCGGCGGCGATCTCATCGAGCCTGACCGCGTCGAACGAAAGCCCGATCCAGGAGCGTTCGAGCCGCCGCACCAGCGCAAAGCTCACGATCAGGAGACCGAGCGCCAGCAGCAGATAGGAGAAGTAGAAGGACGCACTGACACCGCCGATTGCGATCGGACTGTTGAAGTTCCAGCCGAGCAGCACGACCGGCTTGACCTGGATGCCCTGCGGTCCGCCGAGCGTGTCGTTCACTTCGAGAAACACCTTGAACAGGATCCCGAAGGCGATGGTGACCAGGGCGGCGTAATGGCCGCGCGTGCGCAGCACCGGCAGGATCAGGATCGAGCCGATCAGCGCCGCGGTCAGCCCGCCGAGCGGCAGCGTCAGGATCGTGGGCAACGCCGTGTATTGCGTGACGACGGCGGCGGTGTAGCAGCCGACGCCGAGGAAGGCTGCGCCGGCGAAATTGAGCACGCCGGCAAAGCCGAACTGGATGGTGAGGCCGAGCGAAGCGACCATCAGCAGGAACGCCGTGGTCATCATCAGGATGATGAAATGCTCCTCGTGAAACCAGAGTGCCGCGGCGAGCACGCCGGCCACCGCGGTAATCTCGAAGGTGCGCTCGTGGCTGCCGATGCTCGCCCTGATCCGGTCGACGACCCCGAAGCGGGCACCGATGATGATTGCGGCGGCGGCGAGAACGAGCAGAGCGCCGACCGCGCGATGGCTTTCGGCGCCGAGGAACGCAATGCCGTAGAGCGTGGCAACTGCCGAGAAGGCGAGCGCCGGCAGCATCGACGGGCCGGTCATGCGGTCATACCCGCTCGCTCGTCTTCTCTGCGATCAAGCCGGTCGGCCGCCAGGCCAGGATGGCGATGATGACCGCGAGCGCGAACACGTCCTTGTAGGCGCTCGCAAACGGCAGCGCCACCGCACCGATGGTTTGCAAGGCCGCAAACAAGAAGCCGCCGAGGATCGCGCCGTAGATATTGCCGAGCCCGCCGACCACGGCCGCGCTGAAGCCGAACACGCCGAGCAGGAGCCCCATGCCGAAATTGATCTCGTTGTAGTAGAGGCCGTTCATCACGCCGGCGAAGGCAGCGACGGCGGAGCCGATCGCGAAGGTGGTCAGCACGACGAAGTTGAAATTGATCCCCATCGTGCGCGCAGTCTCGCCGTCCTGCGCGACGGCGCGGATCGCGAGCCCGAGCTTGGTCTTGTTGATCAGGAGGTGGACGGCGGCGATCATCGCCAGGCCCGCGGCCAGCAGGATCAAGCTGTCGAGCCGCAGGGTGAAATTGCCCCAGTGATAGGCCGTGGTGGGAAGCAGCGCCGGGAACGGCTTCGGGTTCGAGCCGTCGGGGAAAAGGAGCCGCACGCCTTCACGCAATACCGTGCCCAGCATCAGCGTGATCAGCAAGGTGTTGAGTGCGGGCGCGGAGCGCAGCGGCAGCACCATGGTGCGGGCGATCACGGCGCCGAGTGCCGCCATCGCGGCCATCGCCACGATCGACACCGCGATCAGCTGCAGCAGCGGCGAGCCCACCTGTGCCGCCTTCAGGCCGAGATAGGTCGCAAAGCCCGTGAACACCCCGACCGTGAGCACGTCGCCATGCGAGAACTTGATGACGTCGAGCACGCCGAAGAACAGCGTGAAGCCGACGGCAACCAGCCCGTACATCAGTCCGAGCATGAGCCCGTTGATCAGGTATTGCAGCGCGATTTCCACGCCGTGAATCCGTCGGTATGCGTCATGGCCGTGTCCGCATTCAGTCGTCATTGCCGGGCTTGACCTGGCTTGACCCGGCAATCCGTCTTCATTGCAGCACGTTCTTGCGAAGTGGGATGGACCCCCGGGTCAAGCCCGGGGGTGACGCATGTGGGTGGATCAACGGCCAACTTCACTTCGCAAGCTTGCGCTTGCCGCCGACGTACTCGCTGTCCTCCCAGATCACCCACTTGCCGTCCTGGGCGACGTATTTCGAGATGAGCGGGACGGTGTTCTGCCCGTGATCGTCGAACGTCACGGGGCCGACGATGGAGTCGTAGTTCGCGGTCTTGCGCAGAGCCGCCGTGATCTTCTTGCGGTCCGGGCCGACCTCCTCGATCCGGTCGAGGACGAGCTTCATGGCGGCAAAACCGAACGCGCCGTAGGCCTCCGGCGGCTCCTTGTAGCCGGCCTTGTCGTATTCCGCCTGGAAGAAGTTGCCGCCGGGCAGCTTCTCGATCGGCGCGCCCTCGAGGAAGCTCAGCGACCCTTCGGCCAGCGGGCCCAGCCCCTGGATATAGGCGTCCGACTTTATGCCCGAGGTGCCTTGGAACACCGCGTTGACGCCGAGCCGGTCCATCTGGGAGCGCAGCCGGATGCCGATCGGCGTGAGCCCGCCGAAATAGATGACTTGCGGATTGAGCGCTTTCGCCTGGGTGAGCTCGGCGGTGAAATCCTGCTGGTCGGCGGTGACGCCGTAGGTGCCGACGATCTCGCCGCCATTGGCCTTGACGTATTGCGAGAAGTACTGGTTGTGCGCCTTGCCGTAGTCGGTCGTGTCGTGGATGCTGACCCAGCGCTTGAAGCCGAGGCTGGTCATCAGATTGGCCGCGACCTCGTTCTGATTGATCATCGTTCCGTTGACCCGATGCACCTCGGGAAACTTGTTGCGGTAGGTGATGTCGGGCAGCACCGCGCCCCACACCACCATCGGCAGGCCGAGCCGGTTATAGGTCTCGACCGCAGCGATCGCCGCGACCGAGCAGTAATGCGAGACCGATGCAACGATGCTACGGTCGGCTGCCGCCTTGGTCGCCACCTGCACTGCGACGTTCGGCTTGCATTCGTCGTCGAGCACGACCAGCTCGTACTCGTACTTCGCCTTGGGATCGGCGTTGCGCAGCTTGACCGCGAGCTCGGCCGAGTTGCGGCCGCCGATGCCGTTGGCCGCCGTGCCGCCGGTGAGCGGACCGATGAACGATACCTTGACCTTGTCCTTGGCCGCCGCCGGCATTGGGACCAGTGCCAGCGCAGCGATTGAGGCGAGGGCGAACAGTTCCTTTGTCGTGATCATGTGACGTTCCCTCTGTGGTGGGAAACCGGCTCGATCGACCGCCGTTCACGGCGGCCTACCAGTGCCGGCTTGCTGACCAGGCACCATGGTTGCCCAGCGCCGGATCGGGAGCAAGTGATACATTTCGTCACGGCCGGATGATCCCGGCGGCGGGGCTGAACTCCTGTCCGAAGCACAGGGTAGCCCGCATGGAGCGAAGCGGAATGCGGGGCTATCGTGCCGGAGGGTAAGTAAAGGGGTCCCGGATTTCGCTTCGCTCCATCCGGGCTACACTCTGATCAACTGTGCCCTCGCGGTGGCAGTCGAGCCGTCACGGCCGGATGATCTCGGTGGCAGCCACCGCGCTGAACTCCTGTCCGCAGCACAGGGTAGCCCGCATGGAGCGAAGCGGAATGCGGGGCTATCGTGCCGGAGGGTAAGTAAAGGGGTCCCGGATTTCGCTTCGCTCCATCCGGGCTACACTCTGATCAACTGTGCCCTCGCGGTAGCAGTCGAGCCGTCACGGCCGCCTGATCTCGGCGGCAGCGGCGGCGCTGAACTGCTCTCCGCAGTGCGGACAGACCAGCTCCACCTGGTCCTGCTCGACCAATTGGTCATCTACCGGAAACCATCCCTTGCAGGAGCGGCAGGAGACCCAGGTGACGTTGCCCGACTTTTCCCAGAACGGCGAGCTCATAGCGTCGGCCATGCGGTCAAGTCGACGGCCTGCAATGCGTCGCGGGCGCGCGCGAGCGCGGCGTCGGTCACTGCATTGACCGGGGCGACCGGCTTGGGAAGACCGATGGCCGGCGCCGGCGGCAGCGTGGCGTCGATGCCGAGCTTGGTGACGGTCGCTGCTCCGAGCGGAAGCGAAGGGTCGAGATTGCCGTGGCTCAGTCCATCGGCCCGGATCGTGTCCCGGTGCCACTGCACCCGGGTCGCAATCGCCCACAGCACCGAGCGCTCCTCGAACAGGTCGATGTCTTCATCGACTGCGATGACGGTGCGCAGGCGGCGGTAGGCCAGCGCGGCCATGAGCGCGTCGCGCACCTCGCCGCGGGGCGGATCGCGGAATTGCAGATAGCCATGAAAGCGGCGGCCGGAAAATGGCACATGCACATTGCAGAGCGAGGGGGCGACCGGCTTCACGAGGGAGTAGATCCTTTCCCTCCATCGCCATGTTTTCCGGAATGAGATGGTCTTCGAGCCCGCCGCCGAAGTCGTGCAACAGCGCTTCGTGCCGGCGCGTGACGCAACTCACCTCGATCACCGGAGTGGCGATCTGGACGCCGACATAGCCGGGATACTCTGCGAACGGCCCATCCGCCTCGAGGCGATTGGGCGGGATGAATCCCTCGATCACGATCTCGGCGTCGGCGGGTACCTTGAGCCGGGCGCCGTGGGTGAGCGTCGGCACCAGGCGCACCGCGGTGCCGGCAACGCCGCCGGTCGCAGCCCAGTGACTTTCCGGGTAGGCGAGCTTCGCCTGGCTGCCGATGACGACCGCGGGATGGTGCCCGATCCATACCGCGACCGGGCAGGGCTCGCCGCGGGCCCAGAAAGCGGCGACGTTGCGGGCATTGTGCGAACCCGCATACGGAAAGAAGCTGAGCAGGCGCGCGCCCTTGACCCAGCACCGCTGCACCGAGGTGTTGTCGGCGCCGCTGTCGGGCTCGATCGTGGTGCAGTGCCCGGCGGTGATGTAGTGACCGACGTCGTAGACGTGCTGGCGCAGTGCCGGCAGTTGCCGCAGATCGATTTCGTTGCCCTGCGCGACGATCTGCTGGACTGGAGCGTCGCCCGCCGTGACATCGATCGGGGCGATGCCGGCCGCCGCCCGGGTCGCGAATGCGCGCGCGGCGTCGCGGTGATCGCAAATGCCGAGCGCGCGCGCCATCAGCTCTCGGCTTGCGCACAGATTGGTGACGACGCCGAGCGCGCTGGCGCTGCCATCGGCGAGGAGCGGCTGCCGGACGTGGATGACAGGGTAGCGCCCGGCACGTCCGAGCACATGTTGGAGCGCGGTGATTTCCTGGACGACCGACAGCGGCTGCGCCGGCGCAAAAAGCGCGGGACCGAGATCAGAGAGATAGGCGCGCAGGTCGAGCACAAATTCTCCAATCAGGTAATCAGCGCACTGATCACCTGATCATCGCGGCGTCACGAAGACTCTCGATCAGCGACGTGCGCATGAGGAACTTCTTGGCGAGCACCGGATCCTCGGACGCACGCTTCATTTCCTCGCGATATTTTCGCCGCGTCTCCGGATCGCCCTGCTCCATGTTCTTCTTGTTGGCGATGGTCGCGGTCTGCACGTGCTCGACCGCGACGTGACGGCGCTGGCGAACGTAGCGGTCGAGCGCACGCCTCGTTCTCTTCGCTCGTGAAGGACCCGCAACATGTTGGTCGCCAGGCTCACGGCATCGTGGATGCCGCTGTTCATCCCCATCGCGCCGATCGGGCTGTTGAGATGGGCGGCGTCCCCGGCGAGAATGACGCGGCCCCGGCGGAACGTGGCGGCGACGCGCTGGTGCACCACATAGGAATCGTAGATGACGATCTCGTATGGTTCCGATCGCGGGTGAAAACGCTGGAATTTGCGCTGGCACGTTTCCAGCATCCGGTCGTCGTCCAGCACCTCGTTCAGCTTGACCGGCACCACCAGCCGATAGACTCCCGGCGGTCCGTTCCAGGCGATCTTGAACAGATTGTACCACTCCACCGGATCGGAGATGTAGTTGCGATAGGCGTAGCCGGCCTGCGAGAAATCGTAGGGCGTGCCGATGATCATGAAACGCTCGCCGTAGGTGAAGCCCTCGAACTCGACGCCGATGCACTTGCGCACGGTGCTGCGAGCGCCGTCGGCGCCGATGAGATAGCGGCCCCGGATCCGCTCGTGCTTGCCCTGCGGCGACCGGACCTCGACCTCGACGGCGTCGGCGGACTGCGCGCAGTCGACCACCTCGGTCTCGGTGCGGATCTCCAGCTTCGGCACGTCCTGCGCCATGTCGAACAGCACGCGCGACAGCTTGTCCTGCTCGCATTGCAGCACCCAGGGATGGCGGGTTTCGGCCGCGAGGATGCCGTGATCGAACGACGCCAGCAGTTCCTGCTGATCGTAGTAATTGACGATCGGGACAGACGATCCCGAGCGGTTCGATGCGCTGGTACACGCCGAGATCGTCCAGGATATCGAGCGTCGCGGGATGGATGGTGGCGGCACGCGGATGCTGATGCAGGATGTCGCCCATGTCGAACAGGGTGACATCGACGCCGGCCCGGCCGAGCATGAGCCCGGCGATCAGCCCCACCGGCCCGCCGCCGGCGATGATGATCGTGCCGGTCCGTCGCCATTGCCGGCCAAGCTTCTAGCCGGCGGGGACCTCTTCCTTGGCCGGCACAACTTCCTTGACGGCGCCGCGCCAGCCGGAATGGGTGATGTCGAAGACGACGCCGTTCGGGTCCTTGTACTTCACTTCGTAGAAAGTGTCGGGGTTGTGATCCTCGCGACCCATGAAATACGAGCCGCCGGCCTTCTCCACCTGCTCGGCGGCCTTGTCGAGATCATCGACCCACATGCCGAAATGGATCAGCCCGTAGTACGGCTTGCCGGGCGGCATGCCGGGCACGTCGCCGGGAAATTTGAGCAACGCGATGTTGACGGTGCCGTCGCTCATATAGAGGCCGAGACCGGCCTTGCCGGCGCGCTTCATGCCGAACGCCTGCTCGAAGAACTGGGCGGCCTTTTCGGGATCGGGAACCGAAAGTGCGATGTGACGCAAGCGAGCAACCATGTGAGCCTCCTGTGAGAAATGCGGACCCCCGCCCTTGCAGCAAATCGATGCGGGAACGTCGAGGTGTTCATAGCGGGAACGCGATATCGGAGCGAAGCGGCATCTTGTCAGGAGCGAAGCTCGAACTCGCCATTGATCTCGACCGGAATGCCGTGCGGAAGCTCCGCCATGCCCACGGCGGAGCGGGCATGCTGACCGAATGTCGGCCCGAACAGTTGGTAGAAGAAATCGGACGCACCATCGATCACCTGCGGCATGCGGTCGAAGCCGGGCGCCGCATTGACCATTCCGAACAGGCGGATCACCCGCTTGATCCGGTCGAGATCCCCGAGCTCCTGCTTCAGGCTGGCCAGGATCGAAAGCGCGGCCGCGCGCGCGGCTGCATAGCCTTCCTCGACGGTAAGGTCGCGCCCGACCTTGCCCGCCGGCTTGACGCCGGGGCCGCTGAGGTCGCGGCCATGGCCGGAGACGAAAATGATCGAGCCGACCACCACGCAGCCCGTCCGGTTGGGATTGGGAAACTTGAACGGCGCGGGAAGAGCGAAACCCATCGTCTTGATCTTGTCCTCGATTTTGCTCATGAATTCCTCGTTGCATTGGTGGTGCCGTTGCGGCCACGTTCATGCCGGCAGATACTGATTGGTGAAGACGGCGTCGAAGGCAACCGCCTGCTTCAAATGCCCGGTCTGCAACAGCACCTTCTGATAGGCATCGGATCCCTGCGGTTTCATGCGGCCGTCGGGGATGATGGCCTCGCGCACATTGGCGAGGCTGCTGAGAAAAACCTGCTGATCGAGTGAGGCGAAATACGGCCGTATCGTCGTCGCCACCTCGTCGACCGGCGTGGCGCGGATCCAGGCCGAGGCCTTGACGATGGCGCCGACCATGCGCCGGACGAGATCGCCGTTGTCGGCGAGGAAGTCCGGCCGCACGTAGATGACGGCATGCAGGAAATCCTTCAGCTCTGGGTCCTGGCCGAGCGTATTGTTGATGAGCCAGTCGGCAAGTCCGAGATGCACCAGCTGATCGGTCAATGGCGAGGAGAAACTATAGGCGTCGACGATCTTGTTCTTCATCGCGGCGATCGCCGCCGCTCCGGTCCCGGATGCCACCACCTTGGCATCGACCTGCGGTTTGAGGCCCGCGCGCTGCACGTAATATTGTGCGATATTGAAGGTCAGCGAGCCCGGAGCCGAGCTGCCGATCGTCAGGCCCTTCATCGCCTGTAATTTCTTCTCGAACGGCACGCTTTCGGACACGCCGCGTTCGGCTGCGGCAGCTTGGAGATCACCAGATTGATGCCGCAGCGGCCGAGAATGCCGCAGACGCCGAGGAGCTTGCGATTCTGCAGGAACAGCGTGAACAGATGGTGCGGCGGGGTGGCAACGAATTCCACTTCCTTCGCCATCAAAGCCTGCACGTCGGGACCATCGCCGCGCGTGACCACGACCTCGATCTCGATGCCCGCATCCCTGAACCAGTTCTTCGCCCGAGCGACGTAGATCGGCATGTAAGTCAGACTGTCCGCCGGCTGGGTGATCTTTACCTTGGCGAGACCTTGCGCGCGAAGCAGGGTGGGTGCGCGCGACGGCGGTAAGTGAGACCGTGCCGAGCGCAAAGCGGCGACGGGTGAGCCTTGATTTGGAACTTTGCTTGGCCATGTGCCGATCTCCTCTGTCTGCTTCCGCACCGATTTGTCCTTCAGGAGTTGTTTATTGCATTTCGCTGCCCTGGCCCGCATCGGACGAGGGCCGCCAGCGCAATACATGCGCTTCCACCCGGTTGAGCACGGTGTTGAACATGATCACCACCAGCATGAGCACGAAGATGCCGGTGACCGCACCTGTGGTGTCGAACTGTGCGGTAAAGAGCTGGATCTTGAATCCGAGCCCCGCGGTAGCGGCCATGAATTCTCCGACGATAGCCCCGACCAGCGCAAAGGGCACGCTGACTTTCATCGCCGTGATGATCCAGGGCGACGCTGCCGGCAGCACCACTTTGAGGAAGGTCTGCCGCTCGCTGGCGCCCATCACGCGCGCAATCGAGATATAAGCGGGATCGACGCTGCGCAGCCCCGACAGCGTGGCGTAGAAGCACAAAAAGAACGACAGCATGCTTGCAAGCACGATCTTCGAAGGTTCGCCGATCCCGAACCAGATGATGAACAGCGGCGCCAGCGCGATGCGCGGGATGCCGTTGAGCGCAAGAATGAACGGATCCAGCAGCTTTGCGGCGAATTCGAACCGCGCCAACAGTGCGCCGAACGTGATGCCGGCGAGTGTCCCGGCGGTATATCCAATGAACGTTTCACGCAGCGTGATGACGAGATGATGGACGAGATCGTCCTGCAGCCAAGTGATGAAATAGTCGGCAATGCGGAGCGGAACTCGAGAACCAGAACGCATCGAACCAACGCCCGGTGCCGTACTCCCAAACCGACAGCAGGAAGACTGCCAGCGCCGCGCGGCTGGCCATCAATTTCCATCTTGCGCGCCGTTCCTCGACCTCCCATGCCCTGACGTCGTCCTCGACGTTGGCGGCGCCGGGCGGCATGGAGCGCAGCGGCGGCGGGTTCACTTCGATGCTCGCCATAGCGCGGATCCCTTTTTGACTTCTTCCTCGAGGCTCGCCCACAGCATGCGATAGGTTTCACGAAACCGGTCGTCGGCATGAATCTCGAACAGATCGCGCGGGCGCGGAATTGGCACCGGCGCGACCGTCTTGATGCGGCCCGGGCGCGCCGACATCACCACCACGCGATCGGCCAGCGCGACGGCCTCGGCGAGGTCGTGGGTGATGAAGATGATGGTCTTGCGCTCCTCCTGCCATAGTTCGAGCAGCTGGTTCTGCAGAATCAGCCGCGTCTGCGCGTCCAGAGGTCCGAACGGCTCGTCCATCAGTATCACTTCCGGCTCGTAGGCGAGCGTGCGGACGATGTTGGCGCGCTGGCGCATCCCGCCGGAAAGCTCATGCGGGTAGCTGTCCTCGAAACCCGCGAGCCCGACGCGTTCGATGAGACGCTCGACGCGCTCGCGCCGCTCCGCCGCCGGCACCATGCGCAGCTCCAGCGGAAACTCGACGTTCTTGCGCAATGTGCGCCAGGGGTAGAGGTTGTCGGCCTGCGTGACATAGCCGATCGCCCGGTTGATGCCGGCGTGACGGCGGCCGCGGTAGAGCACCTCGCCGCCGGTCGGAGGAAACAACCCGACGATGATGTTCATGAGCGTCGACTTGCCGCAGCCCGACGGTCCGACAATGGTCAGGAACTCGCGCTCGCGGATGTCGAGATCGGTCTCGAGCAAAGCCTGAACCCGACGCCCCTTGCTGCGAAAGACCTGCCCGACGCGCCGGATCGAGATCACCACATCCGACGGTGACGGCTCGCCGCGGTTGCGCGGGCCGAGGTTGTCGGCGGCGCGAGCGCTGACAGCCGATTTTCCCGCAGCCATGTCCTGCTTCCCGCCGCCACCGTCCCGACTTGCGCGAGTTTCAAAAATCGGCAATCGCTATGTCAAGCGCAGTGCAGCTCGACCATGCGACCCGATCCTCGCATGCGAGCTGTGCATCATTCCCGGGCATCAGACAACAGCGATGGCGACATCCCGCTCGAAAGCGAAATTTCATGCCGGACGAAGCGAAGGCTCCGCCGCCGTCTCGATTGTGCCGCTGCTGCCGGTTGCGATCCCCCATACCGATGCGAGGTTCGCGCGTGGGATCCGCGCGGGAAATTGGATCTTTGCCACCGGTCAGAGCGCGACCGATTTCGTCAACGGAATGGCGCCCGAGGTGATCCGGGCCGGTCATCCGCTCGATGGCGAACCGCCCGCCAAGCGCGAGGCACGCGGCGTGTTTCGCAGCATCGGGGAAGTGCTCGCCGCAGCCGGCGCCGGACTTCGCGACGTTGTCCGGATCGATCAGTATTATACCAACGCCCGCACGGTCGCTTCCTATCATGAGGTTCGCCGCGAAGTGTTTGCCGGGCGCATTCCACCCTCGACCTCGAACTTGCATCAGAAATTCGCCTGCTCGGGCCAATCCATCGAGGTCCAGGTGATGGCGACGCTGCCCGGCAGCACGCTTGCGGCCGAGCACGAGACCTTCGAGCCGAGCTACAAGATTCACCACAGCTCCGGGTACAGCCCGGGGCTGAGGGCCGGCGATTTCCGCTTCCTTCCGGGTCAGACCGCCGAGGCGCGCAAGCCCGAGGACGGACCGATCGATCCCGAGGCGCGGCTTCCGCCCGGCCTTTGGAAAGACACGCCGATCAAGCTCGAGACCGACTACATCATCCGGCGCAAGATGAAGCCGTCGTTGGAAGCGGCAGGCGCCGGTCTCGAGACCGTGGTCAAGGCACAAGTCTATTTGCGCGATCGTGAGGATGTGCCGGCCTTCAACGAGGTCTGGCGCTCGCACTTTCCCGACCCTCCGGCGACCACGATCATTCCGACCTCGACGCCGGGCTTCATCATGCCGGACTCGCGCATCGAGATTAACGTGATCGCGCTCGCCATCGAGGGCAAGACACGCAAGCAGGCTATTGCAACATCGCTGGCGCCGCTCTTTGCCGGCTCGGTGAGCGCAGTCCTTGCCGGCGATCTCCTGTTCTTGTCGGGCCTGATGGCGGTCGAAGGCGGCCAACTCGTTGCCGAGGCGATGGTTGATTCCCGGCAGCCTTACTATGGGATTCCGCTCAAGGCCGAGTTGCGCTCGATCCTACGTCAGGCGGAGCAGATCTGCCGCTCGGCCGGAACGTCGCTGCGCAACGCTGTTCGCATCCAGCAGTTCCACCACGATCTGCGTGATCTGTCGGCTGCGATCGAAGTGTGGAGCGAGGCGATGGAGGGCGCTCCGCTGCCGCTCTCGGCAATCGAGGTTCCCTGGTTGCCGGTGCCGGAGGCGCGGATATTGGTCGACCTCTGGGTGCATGTCCCTCGAAAAGCTTGAAGGCTTTTCCGACAAGATCATGCAACCGTAAGCTGGCGGTGCCGTCAATTCAACGGCACGGCCCAGGCGTCGTAATCGTAGAGCCATGCCGTGTCCGGGGCCGTGCGCATCCAGACGTTCTTGCGGGCGCCGAGCTGAATCCGCGAGGTGCGCTCCTTGCGGTTGCGCTCGAACTTGCGATACGCCTCGGCGAAGCCGTCGGGATCGGTGCGCGTCGAGGCAGCGCGCCAGGACGACCGCATCCTCCATCGAGGAACCGGCGCCCTGCGCCATGTAAGGCAGCATCGGATGGCAGGCGTCGCCGATGAGGACGATGCGGTCCTCGCTCCAGCGCGCCAGGGGATCGCGTTCGACCAGCGCCCATTTGCGGACGTCCGGACAGGCTTCCAGGATGATGCGCGCGTCCGGATGGAAGCCGGAGAAAGCAGCGCGCATGCCATCGAGATCGCCGCGTGCCGACCAGGATTCGATCCTGAAATCCGGCTCGGGCGTGCTGGCAATGAAGTAAAGCTCGTCGCGGCGCGGATCGACCTTGTAGGTGACGATGTGGCGGTCTGGGCCCCACCATTTGACCCGGTCGTCGATCTCGGTGCCGAGCAGCTCGCTGCGATAGATTGCCCGGTAGGCCACCTGTCCGGTAAAGCGCGGCTCGCCGCTTCCGAACAGCGTTTCGAGCACCGTCGAATGGACGCCGTCGGCGCCGATGACGGTGTCGGCCTCTGTCCGGGTGCCGTCGGCGAATGCCAGCCGCAGGCGCGTTCCGCTGCGATCGAGGCCGACGAGCTTCTTGCCGAAATGAATGATCTCGGGCGGATTGAGCGAGAGCAGCGCCGCGTGCAATTCCGCTCGATGCAGCGAAATGTCGGGCGCGCCGAAGCGGTGCTCGATCGCGTCGCCCATCGGATGCAGATAGGTGATCTCGCCGGTATCCCATTCGCGGTTGTATCCGACCTCGGGGGCGAACCCGACGCGGCGGATGCGCGCCTCGAGCCCGAGGCCGCGCAGCACCTTCATGGCGTTGGGATTCATCTGGATGCCGGCGCCGATGCGGGCGAACGCCGGCGCCTGCTCGTAGATCTCGGCCTCGAGGCCGATTTTGCGCAGCGTCGCGGCAGCCGTCAGTCCGGCGATCCCGGCGCCGATGATCGCGATCGCGGGTGACGTGTCGCTCATCGCGCGCTTAAGATCGGACGTCAGGCGCGAATCGCTGCACCCCGTCCGATTCTACTGTTGCCGAATGCGCTCCGGATCAATTCGCCTTGAGGCCGGCCGCCTTGGCAACTTTGGTGTTGAGCACGAATTCGTCCTGGATCAGCTTGGCGAACCCGGCGCGGTCGAGCGGCAGGAAATCGGCGCCCATGCGGGCGTACCGTTCCTTCAAGACCGCTGTCTGCAGCGCGGCGTGGGTTTCCTTGTAAAGCCGATCCATGATCGGCGCCGGGGTCTTCGACGGCAGGAACAAGCCGACCCAGAAATTGTAAGTGGCCTCGGGATAACCCGCCTCCTGGATGGTCGGCACGTCAGGCATGGCGCTTGCGCGCTGCGAACCGGTGACTGCGAGCACCTTCAGCTTGCCGTCCTTGACGAACGGCAGCGCCGGAGGCAGCGGCGAAAAGTAGAAATCCGCGCGCTCCGCCAGCACCTCGGTGAGCGCCTCCGGGGCGCCCTTGAAAGGCACGTGCACCGCATCGAAACCGGCAGCGAGGCGGAATGCTTCCATCGCGAGGTGGGTGATGGTTCCGGCGCCTCCGGAAGAGTAGTTCATGGCCCCGCGCTTGGCCTTGGCGGCGGCGACGAATTCCGCAACGTCCTTGTACCCCTTGGAGGATGCGACCACCATGACCAGCGGCGTGTTGCTGATCGGGATGATCGGGGTGAGATCCCGGAACGTGTCGAACGTCAGATTGTTGTAGGTGACCGGAACGAGACTATGCGTGGACGAGTTGGCGAGGACCGTATAGCCGTCCGGCTCCGCGCGCGCGACCGCCGCCATGGCGATGGTGTTGCCTGCGCCGAGGCGGTTTTCTACCACGATCGGCTGCCCAAGCCTGGTCGAGACCTGTTCCATCACGGCGCGGGTGACGATGTCGAGCGCGCTCCCAGCGCTTTGTGGAACGATCGTGATGACCTGCCGCGTAGGCCAGGATTGCGCAAATGCAGCGCTCGAAGCGAGCGATAGCAGCGTGACAATCGGAAGAAGACGACGCAACATTGTTCCTCCTGCAGTGATTGAACTTCGAGGCATGATCCCCGAAATTGCAGACCTTTTGGGTAAGATCATGCGAACTTACGAAAACTCTCGGAGCGAAACTACGATCAACGAATGACGCTTTTCGCTCCGGCAACTTTAACACCAAGTCCCCTCCAGTCCAGCAGAGGACCATTCGCCACACGTGGCGGCGGTGATGGCGTCACGTCATGTTGCGGCGGTGCCGCGAGCTCATTTCGGGTGCGAAACCCTGTCATGAAAACGTCGATGCCCGGCAGCATGGCCGGGCATCGACGGTTCGCAGCGCTTGGTGCGCCGTATGCCTATTCTGTGCTGGTCGCGAGAAAGCATGCCATGAGCATGACGAAGCCGACGGTCAGCCAGAGGAATTCGATCGGAACGGATGTGAACATGGCGAAACCTGTGCGGCTCTCTGAGAACTCCTCATTAGTCGCGCAGGCGATCGAAAAGGTTCATTCACAGCGGGCACGAGGGCCATGCGGGGCGGTGGCACCTGGAAATCCCGAAAAGTCTGCAACTTTTCGGGATCATGCGCTAAAGCCTGGAGAGATCGACGGTCTTGTCCTCTCCTGCCCAGGCGCTGTCGAACCGACGCGTTACCTCGGCGGCGGCGTCGTTGCGGCCCATGCGACGATACACCTCGCCCAGGCCAAAAAGCGCCCAGCCATTGTTGCGTGCCTGCGCCAGGCTCGCCCGGAACGCGTCTTCCGCGGCCTCGAGCTTGCCCTGGCGCAGTAGCACCGCACCAAGCGATTGCCGGACCGGATAATACCAATGCGGCGGCTCCGAATAGGGCAGCGCATCTTGAATCGAAGCCGCCTGCTCGAAGGCCGCACGGGCGCCCTCGAGATCGTTCCCTGCAAGTGCGATGCGCCCGATCACCAGCTGCCGCGCCAGGTCGAGCAGCTCCGGTCCCGGGATGCCTGCGGCGGTCAGCGCCGAGAAATCACGGTCCCTGAGGCGTGTGATCGCGTCCGCGTCGGCCTGGGCGGAGGGGATGTTTTCCTCGGCTGCATGAGCGGCGCCGCGCGCGTAGTGCCACATCGCCTTCACGAACGGCAGCTCATCTCCCGGATCGGGGATGGCCAGCACGGCGCTGGCAGGGCTGAACTGGACGTGTGCGAAGAACGGCGCCACCTTGATCGGCTGCGACAAGGGGATCGCGCGCGCAGCTTCGTCGGTCACCACGCGCCCGAGCTTCTCGGCCGCAGCAACGGCCGCAACGCCGTCGCCCGCCATTTGCGCCGAAGCCATCAACGAATGCACGTTGTGCGGATAGTACATGGCGGGATAAATGCCGGTCGGCGCAGCCTGCGCGATATAGGCTTCATCGATTGCCACCGCTTCCTTGTTGGCCGCGATGGCAGCCTTGTAATCGCCGATGCGGAAATAGATGTGGAACGGCATGTGCACGAGATGCCCGGCGCCCGGCATGGTGGCCGCGAGCCGCTGCGCATGGGGCAGTGCCCGCTCCGGTGCGGCGGAGGCTTCCACCGTGTGGATGTAGTAGTGGATGGCGCCGGGATGGCTCGGATTCCTGGACAGAACCGTCTCGAGCGCCGCGATGGTTGCCGCAGTCTCGCCCTTCGGCTTGACGCCGCCCGGCTCCCAGTAGTCCCAAGGCGCCAGGTTCATGAGTGCTTCGGCGTAGAGCACCTGGATGGTGTCATCCTCGGGAAAGAGCTCTGCGATGCCCTTCATCGCGCCGGCAAAGCTCGCGTTCAGCGCCGATTGCTCGACATTCGGATCCTCCGAGTAGCGGTCGCCCAAGGCAACGATCAGCGCGCGCTCGCGTTCGCTCGCAGCAGGGGCCTTCTGTCCGGCCATTCGCAGAGCCGCGATGGCGGGCGCAATCGCCTCCTTGTCCATCGGCGCATTGATGTTTGGCCCCAGAACGAACGCCTCGCCCCAATAACACATTGCGCAGTCCGGATCGTGCTTCTGCGCCGCGCGGAAGGCTCGCCGCGCCTCCGCGTGATTGAACCCGAACGCCAGCCGCAATCCCTGATCGAAGTAACGTTGGGCAGTGGCGCTATTGGTCGTGATCGGCTCGGTGAGCGTGCCAAGATTGTCGTAGAGCGGCGGCTCACTCGTGTCTGGGGCGGCGCCCGCCGATGGCGGTGGCGGGAACGGCCGCGTTTCCGTCACCGCCGCCAGCTTCTGATAGTAGCCGAGCAGCTTACGGCGCGCGCCGCTCGACGTGCAGAGCGCCGCCGCGTCACTCAGGAGCGGATCGAAGTAGCGTGAAGAAGCGGGCGCAGGGACTTGGCTCGCTGCCGCAAGAAAAGAGAGGCCGGCGCTGCCTGCCAGGATTGCCAGCGGCAAAGCAACTGCAAGTGCACGTGACATGTCGCATCTCCTCGGGATCGATATCCGGACCAACGGTCGCAGCAGGTCGATGCTGTCGAGACGCGGCCGGGCGCCGGAGAACACGGATCGCGTTCCGGACCATCCGGCAATGGCCGTGTCGACCGGCGTCGCGCTGCCTCTGAAGCTTGCAGGCCTGAACGTGAACATGGAAGCTCCTCACGCGTGCCATTCGGAAAGCGGCCGACCCGTGAGGGCCGGCCTGGATTGATAGGGATGGGACGACAGTCGCGCCAGAAACCTTCGCTGTTCGCTGAGCCTTGCGGCCCGCTAGGTGGCACGGCCGGCCGCCGGCAAATGTGAAGCAGTTCACAGATTGGAAAGTATGTCCCCATTGATCTCGGATAGCGACGTGGGTTGCGAAACGCCGGATGTGAAACTAACAGCTCCTGGCTTTGTTTTTTGTCGGCGTGAAGACGCCTTCAAGAACACATCAAGATCGTTGCAAACCACCTAGGCGAGTGGCTAAGTTGCAACTGACGGTTACCCGTATCCCAAAGCCGGGGACAAAGTCGAGCAGCCATGGTTTCGTCGACGATGGCATGACTTTTTCAACCCTCTTCCAACCCCATTCGCCCAAAAACGCATGCCCACACTCTTAGCCAAGAATGCAGAAGTTCTCGTCACCATGGACGGCAAGCGCCGTGAATTGAAAAATGCCGGACTCTATGCGGAAGATGGCATGATCAAGAAAGTCGGACCTGACGAAGAGCTTCCCACCACGGCCGACACAGTTGTCGATCTTACCGGGCAGATCGTGCTGCCGGGTTTCGTCAATACCCACCACCATCTCAACCAGACCTTGACGCGCAACCTGCCCGCAGGACAGAACAACAATCTCTTTCCCTGGCTAAAAGCTCTTTACCGCGTGTGGGCTCGCACGAACCCGGAAGCCTCGCGCGCCAGCACCCTGGTTGGTCTGGCCGAGCTGGCCCTATCCGGCTGCACCACTGTCTTCGACCATAGTTACGTGTTCAAGAATGGCAATAACGTGGACTGTCAAATCCAGGCCGCAAGCGAGCTCGGCGTGCGTTTTCATGCCAGCCGTGGCTCGATGTCTCTCGGCGAATCCAAAGGAGGATTGCCTCCGGACGATTGCGTGGAGGACGAGGCTTTCATCCTCGAGGACAGCCAACGCGTCATCGAGAAGTATCACGATGCTTCCGTTGGCTCGATGACGCAAATCGTGCTCGCGCCCTGCTCGCCATTCTCCGTCACCACCGCGTTGCTGAAGGATTTCAGCCGCGCTCGCCCGACAGCATAAAATCAGGCTTCACACGCACCTTTGTGAAAGTCTGGACGAGGAGCGCTACACGCTCGAACGCTTTCAACTGCGTCCGGTGGATTGGATGGAAACGCTCGGATGGCTGGGCGACGATGTCTGGTTCGCGCATGCGATCCACGTCGATGACGACGAGATCAAGAAATTCGCCGCGACCGGCTGCGGTGCGGCCCATTGTCCGTCCTCCAACATGCGTCTTGGTTCCGGCATTGCGCCGATCAAGAAATACATGGCCGCCGGAGTCAAGGTCGGCCTCGGTGTGGACGGGTCGGCCAGCAACGACGCATCCAACATTCTGCTCGAAGCCCGCCAAGCCATGCTGCTGGCGCGGTTGCGGCTCGGATTGCTTCCGCCGGAAGGGCCACGCAAATATATGTTCCTTTCACAGTCGCACCCGGTTCGTGCGGACGAGTGGATGACGGCCCGTGAGGTGCTCGAGCTCGCGACTCTCGGTGGCGCGCGTGTCCTCGGACGTGCCGATATCGGCTCGCTCGAACCCGGTAAGTGCGCCGATTTTTTCTCCCTCGACCTCCATACCGTTGGTTATGCAGGTGCATTGCATGACCCGGTGGCGGCAGTTCTCTTCTGCGCTCCTCAACAAGCCAGAACCACCGTCATCAATGGCAAAGTTGTGGTTCGGGACCGCGAGATCGTCACCATGGACATGGGGGCGGTTGTGGAGACGCACAATCGATGTGCTTTGCAAATGGCAAATGAAGCATGACGAAGCGCGAGTTAACGGAGAATAAGCTTGCCGGGTCGACTTGCGCCGCTGTTGCAACTCTTCCCGGCAATGACGTAGCACTCAGACTTCGAGGTAGTTCTTCTTGTACCAATCGACGATCTCGCCGCCGGTCGTGATCCAGGCGTCCTGCCGCGAGGTGATATGCTCGAGGGCGTTTGCGAAGTGCTTGCTGCGGAATGGATGCCCGATCAGGAACGGATGCAGGCAGATCGACATGACTCGTCCGCTCTTGGCCCCCTCCTCGTAGAGCACATCGAACTGATCCTTGATCATCTGGCCGAAACCTTCTGCGGTAAGGCCCACGTCGAGAAAGGCCGGGATGTCGTTGATCTCGATCGAATAGGGGATCGAGATCATCGTCCCGGACTTCACCCGCATCGGATACGGCTGCTCGTCATTGACCCAATTGCCCACATATTCGATCCCGTTCTCGGCCAGAATATCGAGCGTGCGATGCGATTCGGAGAGCGCCGGGCTCAGCCATCCGCGCGGCTGCCGGCCGGTGCTGTCCTTGATGGTCTTGACCACTCCTGAAATCAGCTCCCGCTCTTCGCTCTCGGACTGCTGGTTGATGAGGGTGGAATTATTGTCGCCGTGACCCATCCATTCCCAGCCGAGCTGCTTGCCGGCCTGGATGATGCGGGGGTATTTGCTGCAGACATCGGAGTTCAACGCAACCGTGCCCTTGACGCCGTAGCGCTCCATCACCTCCATGAGGCGCCAGATGCCGACCCGCACGCCGTAGTCGCGCCAGGAGTAGTTGAGCACGTCGGGCACCAGCCGCGTGGTCACTTGCGTGATCGAGGTCGAGGGACGGTCGAACAGAAAATGCTCGATGTTGGGAATGACCCAAACGGCGACGCGGGCGCCGTTCGGCCACTGCAACGGCTTGCGGTCGACGATCGGCGAGTAGTCGAAGCGATCGTGCTCGGTGGGGTGTGGCGTCGTCTGGTTCATTCCTGTCTCCCTGCTTGCTGGGCCATTACTGGGCTGCAGCTCTGGCGTTGTGGCCGATTGTGCTCAGGTACTGGAGCGTCTCCTCGAGCGAGACCACGTCGGCATACTTTGCATTCAAATCGAACAGGCTTTGATCGTGCGCCGCTTGCGAACGGTCTCCGACACCCTCACGGACGACCATGGGTCGAAACGCGTTCTGCACCGCATCGACGGCGGTCGCCCGGACGCAGCCGCTGGTCGTGCATCCCGTGATGATCAGGGTGTCGACGCCGCGGCTCAACAGCCGCGGAACGAGATCGGTTCCGAAGAAGCACGAGGCGTACTTTTTCACCAGCAGGCTGTCGGACTTGCGGAAATCGAGCCGCGGATCCACCTCGTGACCGTCGGTATCCGCCGCCAGCGTGACGCAACCTTTCTGCTTGAGGCACCATATGCCGGCGTCGCGCAGATCGGCATCGTCGTACCGAACGGTCGAGAAGAACACCGGGAGCGCGCGCTGGTGTGCAGCGTCCAGCAAGGGCTTGGTGGCCTCGATCTGCTTATCGAGATCGGCACCCAGCATCCGGTTCGGATCGGTGAATGCCTTCACGAGGTCTATGATGAGAAGGGCAGGACGCTCGCCAAACCCCATCTTCAGGCCGAAGCCGCGCTCCTTGAAGAACGCTTCGTCGCTTTTCTGGCTTGCCATCGCAATCTCCTAAAATGTGGAACGCTGGGAGGCGCTCATCAGGGTTGCCGGGTTGTGACTGCTCGAAGCCGCCGTATGCGACGCCCCAGATGGGAGGCGTCGAGCACGGCGACGGTGACGAGGATCGTTCCCATCGCGATATCGTGAGCAAAGGGCGGAGCTCCGATCGCGTTGAGCCCCGATCGCATGATCGCAAGCGTCAGCACGCCGGCCGCGATGCCGAGCGGCGTGCCGGTTCCGCCGGAGAGCGACACACCGCCGAGAATGGCGGCAGCCGCCGCTGGCACCAGCACGTCGGAGAGGCCGGACGGAGATGCCGATGCCAGGCTGTAGCTGAGCAGCGAGCCCGCCAGGGCCGCCGTGACGCCGGAAAAGGCGAATGTGCCGATGACGATCTTATCGACGTTCACTCCGGAAATCAGCGCCGCGCGTCGATCGCTGCCGGTCGCGATCATGTCGCGCCCGAGACGGGTGAACCCGACCACCACGATCGCCACCGCGAACACCCCCATGGCGACGATGCTGCGCGTAGAGAAAATGCCCATGATCCGCTCGTTGAGCGCCAGTGCCAATTCCATGTTGGGATAGATGAGAGACTGACTCTCCGTTAAGACGTACGCGATCCCCACCGCGGTAAGCAGGCCCCCGAGCGTAACACCGACCGAGGCAACGTTCAGGGAGGTCATGATGACGCCCTGCGCGACCCCGAACCCGCATCCGGCGAGCACCGCCAGCACCAGGCCGAGCCAAGGCTGCTCGACACCGGTGAGAACCGCGATGCATCCGGCGAGCCCGAACATGCCGGCGACCGACAGGTCGAACTCACGAATTAGCATGGTGAGGCCGAGCCCGAGCGCCACCGGCCCGAGGGTCGCGAACGACTGCATCGTCGAGAAGGCGGTCGCCCGGCTGAGGAAGCGCCCGCCGTCCCAGTCGAGCAACGCCAATAAGGCGACGGTGCCCGCCAGAAACAAGTAAGGCCGGAACTGCGGATCGCCGATTCTGCTCCAGCTCATTGCATCCGCCTCAGCGCTTTGCGCCGGCTGTATGGAGCATCACGACCAACAGCACGATCAACCCCGCGATCAGGTACTGCCACTCCTGCCGAAAGCCGTAGAGGAGCAGCACCACCTGCACGACGCTGATGACGGCGACGCCCGACAGCGTTCGGATCATCGACCCCGACCGCCCTGGATTGCGGTTCCGCCGACCAGCACGGCTGCGATCGCATCGTAGTCGTAGCCGACGCCGAACTCCATGTTCGCCTGATTATAGCGCACCCCCAGCATGATGCCGGCCACCGCAGTGAACAGGCCTGCCCATACATAGGCGCCGGTGACGGTCCGCCACGGACGCAGTCCGGCAGCATCGGCGGCCGGCAAGCCGCTTCCGATCAGGAACAGATTGCGCCCGAACACCGTGAGCGAGAGAACGAGCTGTCCGATCATCAGGACAGAGAGGAACAGCACGAACTCGATCGGAATGCCGAACAGCTTGCCTTTGATCAGCTCGTGACCGGCGCCGGGCTCCGCATTTATGGTCGCATTGCGTGTCAGGCCGTTGAAGATCCCGTAGATCAGGGCAAGGGCCGCGATGCTCACGATGATCGGATTGGCGCGCAGCCATCCAATGAGGAAGCCCTGGAGACCGGCGATCGCAGCTCCCAGCGCGAGGGCTGCAATGCAACCGGCGGCGAGTTCCGCCTGGTTGAGCACGGCGACGAACATCACGGAAGTCGCTGCCGCTGTCGCTCCCAGGCTGAACGACATGATGTTTCCGCTGATCGTGATCAGCGTCATGCCGGCGGCCACGCAGCCGACGAATGAAAGCGTGGTCAGCAGGGCAAGGAGGCTCGGCGCCGATAGAAATCCCGGCGTGCTGAATGCGACCACGACCAGAAGCGCAATGACGACGATGCGAACAACCCCGGCCATCGAGCGGCGCGAGATGACGAGGGCGCCCCGGCCGGCTGGAGCGTCCGCCCGGCTCTGCTCCGTGGAGGCGAACCCCATATTGCTCACGCCGCCACCTTCTCCGGCGCAGGAGGATGCGTGATGTCGGACAGAATGGTCGCAATCGCGATGGCGTCGCGATCGTAGCGGGAGACCACACGGCCGCGATACATCGTCACCACGCTGTCGGCCATGCCGACCACCTCCTCGAGATCGGAGGACGTCATCATCAGGGCATAGCCTTGACGGCAGAATTCGCGCATCAACCGGTAGATCTCGGCACGCGCCAGGACATCGACGCCACGCGTCGGCTCATTCATCAGAAGAACGCCGGCGTGCCCACGCTCGGTGGCGCGGGCAAACAGCAGCTTCTGCTGATTGCCGCCGCTGAGGTCGAAGGCGTCTGCGGACAGCCGCCGGCGATCGACCTGGACCTTCGCTGCCAACGTGGCGCCCACCCGCCTTATCGCAGGCCAGGAGACCATGCCGAAGCGCGTGTGCTCCGCCCATCGTGTAGCGACGAGATTTTCCAGTACGCTTCGGTGGAACAAGCCTTCACCGGCGCGGTCCTCGGAGATGAAGACGACGTTGCGGGCGACGGACATGGACGCCGAGCCGAGCGGCAGCGCCACGTCATCGAGCGTGACCGAGCCGGTCGCTTCGGGCACCAGGCCGGCGAGCGCACGTATCACGGCGGTCGCGCCGGAGCCGACTTGACCGGCCACGCATACGATCTCGCCGCGGCGGGCGATGATCGAGAACGAATTCACGATGCCGGGAACCGACAGGTTCTCGACCACCAGGCCGCCGCCAGCGGATCGCTGCTGGTCGCGCCTCGGGTACATCTCTTCGAACGATTGGCCGAGCATGAGCTCGATCAGATCGCGCCGGCTCATTTCCGCGGTGGGGCGCGTCGCTATGTGCTCGCCATTGCGCAGCACGGTGACGGTGTCGCAGATCTCGAACACTTCGCCGAGCCGATGCGTGATGTAGAGAACCGAGCGCCCCTGGGAACGCAATGCCCGCAGAACCGCAAAGATTCGTTCGATCTCGACGTCCGAAAGCGTTGCGGTCGGCTCGTCCAGGATGAGCACGCGCGCGTCCCGTGCGATCAACCGGGCGATCTCGACCACCTGACGCTGGCCGAGCGTGAGCTGGCCGACCGGAACATCGAGATCGATCTCCACCCCCAGCATCTCGAGCGCCTGTGCGGCCTTTTCGCGCAGCTTCGCGCGGCGATGAAAGAACGGCACGGCCCCGCTGCCGACCCAGATGTTGTCGAGCACCGACAGGTGCGGCGCAAGGCTGAGCTCCTGGGCCACCAAGGCCAGGCCGAGGCCATGCGCCTGCTTCGGGGCGTGGACCTCCTGGACCGTGCCATCGAGCGCGATGGTGCCGCTGTCAGGTTGGTGAATGCCCATCAAGAGCTTGACCAGGGTGCTCTTGCCGGCGCCGTTCTCGCCGCAGATGGCCCGGATCTCGCCCTCGCCGAGAGAGAGCGAGACGCCGCGCAATGCCTGCACGGCGCCGAAGCTCTTGCTCAGGTCCCGCGCCGCGAGGACTTCTTTCATTGTTGATCGCGACAACGAACGTTCGCGCTCACACGGACCAACTCACCAGGAGCACGGACCTTCCCACTTGTCGAGATTGGCGCGGGTGACTGCTTCCACCGGCAGGTACTCGTGCTTGACGAGGGTCTTGCCATTGAAGTGATCGGCGACCAGCTCGGCGCCACGGGTGCCGGTGCGCGAGGGAATTTGCACCCCGGTGCTGTATTGCTTGCCGGCCTTGATCATCTCAATTCCCTGCTTGAGGCAATTGCTGCCCACGACAACGAGCTTTCCTTTCTCTACGCCGAGCGGGATGCCGGCTGCTTCGGCCGCTCGAATGGCGGCCACCGCCTGGTTGTCGGCCATCCCGTAAACCACATCCAGCCCGCCGCGCGGTGCGAAGCGCGCGTAAAGCTGGCCGGCAATGCGCTCGCTATTGGCCGTGTCCCACTTGGCGTCTTCGGTGGCGACGATCTCCACCTTCGGATTCTGCTTCAGCACCTCGCGGAATCCGGTCAGCCGGCGCGGCCCAACGCCCTCCTGCAGCGAACCGGTGATGAGCGCGACCTTGCCGCCGTCGCGCCCGCCTTCCTTGAGCGCCTTGAGGACCGACTCTCCGGTCAGCCGCCCGAGCACGACGTGGTCTTCTCCGACGAACGAGACGTACAAATCCTCGGTTCCCGGCTTGCCTGGAGTGTTCAGCATGATCACCGGCATGCCGGCTTGCTTGGCGCGCGTGAGCGCCGGGACGATGGCCTGCTCGGAGGCCGCAATGATCGCGATGATGTCGAACTTGCGAGCGATTGCGTCATCGACCTGCTGCGCCTGCAAGGCAGCGTCGAACGGCGTGCTGAAGCTCGTCACCTCCATCCCCAACGAGCTGGCCTTGTCGACGAACGACTTGCTCAAAGCTGCGATGAATGGGTGAGTGGGATTGGTGGCCAGATAGGCGACCTTCTTGCCCTTCGGGCTTGCGTCGGCAGTGCCGATCGCAAGAACGAATAGCCCGAGCAAGGCAGCCGTGATCGTGACGAGGCGACGCATTTCTCTCTCTCCTCAGTTTCAGCGAACAGGGGCCCCTGGTCGGATCGTACGGCGAATGCGACCGACATCGCAACATCCCCACTCGGCTTGCACTATGCCCACCTTGTACACGCGATCAAGCGGTCGTGCTACGGTGGTCGGCTGCGACAGTTCGCAACTCTAATACACGCGGTTGCGCGGCGGCTCGTTGCGCACGAGCACGCGTTCGACGTTCAGCCAGGCCGAGCGAAACAACAAGGCCGAGGATTGGCGGGTGACGCCGGCGATGTGCGGCGTCAGCAACAACCTGTGCGCTGCCTCGCCTTCGAGCGTGAGCAGCGGGTGGTCCGCGGGCGGCGGCTCGTCCGAATAGACGTCGACCGCGGCGCCGCCGAGACGTCCGGTCTGCAGATGCGTGGCGAGCGCCGCCTCGTCGACCACGCCGCCGCGCGAGGCCTGAATCAGCACGGCTCCCGGCTTCATGGCGGCAAGCTCACGCTCGCCGATGAGGCCGCGGGTCGATGGCAGCAACGGCACATGCAGAGTTACGACATCCGCGGCCTCGAGCAGCTCGGCGAGCGAAAGAGCGGCAGCGGCGAGCGCTTGCGCCGCCTGCGGTCTTGCCGGTGCCGGATCGTGGTAGCAGATCCGGCCGCCCGCGCGATGAAACGCCTCGGCGACCGACACGCCGATGACGCCGAATCCAATGATGCCAACGAGCAGACCTTCGAGGCCGGCGAGATTGTCGCTCAGCAGGCGTGCCCGAAAAGCCGCGTAATTGCGCTTGCGGATTTCCGCGTCGGCCCAGCTCAGACGTCGCAGGAGCATCGTGGCGGTGGTCACGGCATATTCGGCAACGGCCTCGTTGCCGGGGACGTTGGCAACCGGAATGCCCAGGCGCACAAGAGCGGGCTGATCGAGCCGGTCGAGACCGGCGCCCGTTACCTGCACCAGGCGGAGCCGGCCTGCATCGAACAGACTTGGCGAGAGCTTCGGACCCACGGCTGGAATCACCAGCGCGTCCGCCTTCATCATCAGTTGCCGCAGATCAGGACTGTCCGGCGCGAGGTAGTGCACGCGCAGCGACGCCGGCGGCATGGCATCCGCCCGAGCGAAATCGGCCTCGGGCCGCAGGCAGAGAACGTCGCTCGCCATCATGTCGGCGCCGACGCGGCGAATTCCTCGGTCCCCGGCCGGATATCGGCAACCGGGAAGAAGCACACCAGCAACAGCGGCTCGCTGCCGGTGCAGACGGTCTTGTGTCTCTCCTCGGCGGGAACGAGCAAGGTGTCGCCGGGCTCGAGCGGATACTCCCGGCCGCCGGCATGCGTCACGCCCCGGCCCGGACAGGACGTAGATGCATTCCTCGAAGCCGTGATGCACGTGCGGTCCGCGCGGTGCTTCGCCCGCCTTCGCCGGAGGCACCTCGACCAGCCGCACGCGTAACGCCGCGCGCGCCGTTCTCGCCGCACACGATCTCGTGCGAGATGCGTCCCGGCAGAGCAAGACGTTTGCCGTCGGCCTTCTTGAAGACGCGCGCCATCACTTGACCTGCCGCAGGCGTTTGATTTCGGCGGTGCCGCCCTGCACGGCGTCGAGCTGGCGAGAAGATCTCGGTCGCCTCCTTCGCGATCGCGTCGGCGATGTCGTTCGAGCATGCGCGGCGCCCTTGTCCACGGTCGCGTGCTGCGGGCTGCCGAACCAGCCGGTCGGCGCGATCGTCCGGATGTCGCGTCAGCACCGGCTGGTAGCTGCGCGTGCGCCGCAGCCTGTCCATCTTGTGGCCGTGCTGGTGGTCGGACGAATAGTCGATGCGGTCGAGGTGCACGAGGTCGGGCCGATAGGCGAGCACCGCCAGCGCTTCGATCTCGCCGCCATGCGTGAGCCCGCCGCAGTCGTCCCGTAGAGCTCGGCGGCGACGTAGCAGGCCTGCACCGTGAGCACGCGTCATGCCGTGGTCGCGGTGCAGCGCCTCGGCCGCGATCGCGAGCGAAGGGATGTTGCCTTCGTGCCAATTGAGGATGAGCAGGTATCTTCGCGCCGTGCTTGGCCGTGGAGACGCAGGTCTCGACCACGACGCGCATGATAGGTCTCGGGCGTGAGCGTGATGGTGCCCTCGAACGGCATGTGCATCGGCGTGACGCCGAGCGGCGTCGCCGGGCAGCACCAGGCCGTCCATGCGCTCCGCGACCGCGTGGCCGATGACGTTCGCCGCGTAGGATATCGGTGCCGGTCGGCAGGTGCGGCCCGTGCTGCTCGACGCTGCCCGCGGGCAGGATCACCAGCGGGTTCTTCTTGAACTGCGCGGCGATCTCCGGCTGGGTCAGATCGGCGAAGATAGCGGCTAGGCAACATGGCGGCTCCTTTCGGCGACGCGGGCGTTGCGCCTCGGCGATCACGTCGGCGATGCGCACCGCCTGGCCCTGCTTCTCGATCGAGCGCAGCGCGGCATAGACTACCGCGACCGCGACATTGCCGTTGCGGGCGCTCAGCTCGTTCGGCGTCCCGGTGCGGCAGCTCTCGGCGAACATCTCGAGCTCGGCGCGGAACATGTCGCTTTCGGGCAACCGTCAATCTCCTCGCGCTTGCCGTAACCGTCCTTGCCGCGCTGGATATAGAGCGTCGAGGTCTTGTGCAGCTCGGCGGGCGTGTCCCAGGTGCCGAAATCGATCTCGTAATGCATGAGCCCTTTCGAACCGAACACGCGCACGGCGAACACGCCGGGTGAGGTCCAGCACGAGCCGACATAGCCGAGCTTGCCGTCGGCGAATCTGATCGTGGTCATCGATTGATCGTCGACCTCGGCGCCGACCGGCGAGAGCTTCGAGGCCATCGAGCTGGCTGCGACGATGTCGCCGCCGAGATAGTGCAGCACGTCGAACTGGTGGATCGCCAGCTGCGAGAGCGGTCCGCCCGGCGCCTTGTCCTTGTACCAGCGCCAGGTCTTGCGGGGTGAGCTCGAGCGCGCGCTCGTTCGAGAAATTCGCCTCGATGAATCGCGACGCGGCCGAGCTCGCCGGCGTCGATGGCCTCGCGGATGCGCCGGATGCCGGCCATCAGGCGGGCGCTGTGGCCCGACGGTGACGGTGACGCCATAGGTTCTTTTCCAGCGCCTCGATCTCGCAGCCCGTCCTCGAGCGTGCTCGCGATCGGCTTCTCGGTATAGATATGCTTGCCGCGCCTTCGCCACCTCGCGCGCGATCGGCAAATGCTGCTCGTTCGGGGCGGTGATGATCACGCCGCTCGATCTCGGGGTCCGCGAGCATGGCGCCCAGATCGGGCGCTACTGCAATGCCGAATTCATCGCGGAAAGCGCTGCGCTTCTGCTCGGATCGGCTGTAGCCGGTGGTGATCTTCAAGGTCTCGGACTGCAACGACGCGCGGGCGAGCACCCGGGCCCATCGTCCGAGCCCGACAATACCCACCTTTACCTGTGTCGAATTCATCTCGATCCTGTTTGTTGAGAAAGGCCATGCCCTGCAGCGCCGTTTCAGAATCGGCAATGCCATCCGGGGGTGTGAGATGCCCACATTGCCGCGCAGGCTTGCGCCCGAACCATGATATCTTGCACCGGCTTCCCTGTCTGTAGCTGGAGCTCGTCTTGCAGTTTCCTGCCGCCGCGCCGGATCGACCGATCGAGCTTCCGGCCAGTCCGCGCATTCTGGTCGTAGCGTTGCGGCGCCTCGGCGATGTCCTGCTCACCACGCCGTTGATCCGGAGCCTGCGGCGGGCGTGGACGGATGCCACCATCGACGCGCTGGTGTTTGCGCCAACCGCGGGAATCCTCGAGGGCAATCCCGACCTCGACACCGTCATCACCATGCCGGAGCGGCCAACGGTCGGCGAAAGCTCCGCCTTGATGGCGCGGCTCTGGAAACGATACGCACTCGCGATCTCGACGCAGAGCGGTGACCGGCCGACTTTGTTCGCGCTGGCGGCCGGCCTAGCCCATCTGGCGCCGGTGGAGCCGCGGTTGAGCGGAACGCTCAAGCGCCGAGTGCTGCGTCGAAGCGTGCCGGTGATCCATGGGCTGCACAGGGTCGAGGAGGTATTACGGCTCGCAGATGCGCTCGGCATCGAGCGGGTTGCGGAGCTGGTCTGCCCCACGAGCGCGGGGGCGCAAGCCGAGCCGGATGAGCGCTACGCCGTGATCCACGCCGCGCCGATGTTCCGTTACAAGCGATGGACGCACGCGGGCTGGCGCGAGCTCGCTGCGGCGCTCGAGGAGCGCGGGCTGACGATCGTCGCGACCGGCGGGCCGGGCGAATCGGAGCGCCGCTACCTCGACGAGGTGTGGGCGGATCATGCAGGCGTCCGGCGACTCGAGGGGCGGCTCGACTGGCCGCAGATCGCGGCGCTGCTCTCGCGCGCAGCGGTATTCATCGGACCCGATACCTCGGTCACGCATCTTGCTGCCGCAAGCGGATGCCCGACCATCGCGCTCTATGGGCCGACCGATCCCAGGCTGTGGGGACCGTGGCCGACCGGCGGACTGAAACAGTCGTGGCTCGCCGCCGGCACGACCCAGCGCCGCGGCAATGTCTGGCTGGTGCAGAACCCGTTGCCATGCCTGCCCTGCCAGAAGGAGGGATGCGACCGGCATATCGAAAGCTTCAGCCAATGCCTCGATGAGCTCAGCTCCCGGCAGGTGCTCGCCGCCGTCGACGAAGCCTTGGCAATGCCGCGTGGGATGGGCTGAGCTCTCGCGAAACCCATCATCTTCCGCGCCATCGGCTCGGTCTAGACGACCTTGTTGCGACGCAGTTCGGCGATCGAAGGCACGTCGAAGCCCAGCTCGCCTGCGAGGATCTCATCGGTGTGCTGGCCAAGCGTCGGCGGGGCGCGGCGCACCGAGCAGGCGGTATCGGAGAACTTGAACGGAATACCGAGCATCTTCAACGCGCCGATGGTGGGATGCTCGGCGGTCTCGATCATGCCGCGGGCGGCGGTGTGCGGATCGTCGAGCGCATCCGCGACCGAGTTGATCTTTCCGCAGGGAACGCCCACCGCCTCGAGCTTGGCGAGCCACGCGTCGGAGACATCGTGTGCGAGTGCCTCGTTGATCAAGCCGTCGATGGCGACACGATTTTCGACCCGTGCTCGGTTGCTGGTGAAGCGCTCGTCCCCGGCCCATTCGGGATGGCCGAGAACCTCCGCGCAGCGTGCAAACTGGCGTTCGGTTCCGATTGCGATCGCCATCATCGCGTCGGCGGCCCGATAGGTGGTATAGGGGACGATGCTGGGATGCCCATTGCCGAACCGTCCTGCATTGCGACCGGCGGTGAGATAATTCGAAGCGACGTTGATGAGCATCGCCAGCGAGGTCTCGTAGAGCGAGAGCTCGACCTTCTGGCCCTTCCCGGTGCGGGTACGCGCATTGAGTGCCGCCAGGATGGCGTTGCTGGCAAGCATTCCGGTGCAGACGTCGACGATCGCGACCCCGTACTTGGTCGGGCCACCGTCCGGCTCGCCGCAGATGCTCATCAAACCGGACTCCGCCTGCAGGACGAAATCGTAGCCGGGAAGCGCCGCCTTGGGGCCGCTCGAGCCGTAGCCGGTGATGGAGCAGCGGATGAGGCGCGCTGCATGCTGCTCGAACCATTGCGGCGTAAAACCCCATTTCTCCAGCGTGCCGATTCGGAAGTTGTCGATCAGCACGTCGGACTGCTCGACCAGGCCGGCGAGGATCTTCTGCCCCGCGGCACCGCCATGTTGAGCGTCAGCGACCGCTTGTTGCGATTGATGCTGAGAAAATAGGCGGCCTCGCCGGCAACAAAAGGAGGGCCCCAGCCGCGGGTATCGTCGCCCCGTTCGGGCGGCTCGACCTTGATGACATCGGCCCCCATGTCACCCAGCATCATGGTGCACAAGGGACCCGCCAGGATGCGTGTCAGATCGAGCACGCGGATCCCCGCGAGCGGGCCATTGGCGGCATTGGTCATCCGGCTATTGCTTTCTTCGCATCGAGGGCGGTGCGTTGAGGTCCTTGGCGCAGCCGTCGAGATAGGTTTCGAGCTCGCGCTTGTTGCGCATGCGGCATGCGACCTGATCCTTCACCTCGTAGACAATGTCACGGTAGCGCCGATTGTTCGTGTCGTGTTTCTTCGTCGCAGATTTTTTCGCCATTTCGTTCTCACCATGACAGAAGGCGGCTTGGCATTGGCGGGAGTGATGGATCAGGCGACTGTTGATCTTGTCGTAACGTGCGCCACGCCTGGGCGACACTGAGGTCCCGCTTGCTGGCGATAGCTCCGGGGGGTCACTCGGCCGCCATGGATTTTCCGAGCGCGGCATTTACCGCCGGCATGACCTTCTCGGCCATCAGCTCCATGGACCGCCGGCCGAGCTGCGGATCGACCCAGTCCTTGCCGCAATAGAGCAGGGTGCCGAAGTCGCCGACCTGCTCGTGCAATGCCAAGATGCGATCGACAACGCAATTCACGCTGCCGCGGATGACGATTTTCTCGAAGATGTAATCGGGAGTGATTTCTTCGTCGGCCATGTCCGGATGCGACTTGAAAGCGATCATGCGACGCGCTTTCTCGAGCTTCGCGGTCAGTTGGCTCATGTAGAATCGGTACGGGCTGTTCGCGTCGTCGCCGCCGTAGGCAATCGCCGTCTGGTCGTCGTCGGCGACGAAGAGCGAGCGCGCGACCCGCCAGTTGGCGCGTTTGGGCTCATGCCCGCCTTCGGCGCAGCCCTTGGCATAGTTGGCCCATTGGCTTCTGAGGCAGTTGGGGTGGAGGAAAGGAGATGAGATCGGCCACCATCCGCGCCGGCCGAGCGCAATGAGCCCTTTGGAATCGGGATCGGTCGCGGTACCGGCGATGGGCGGATGCGGCTTCTGGTAGGGCTTGACGACATCGCCGATGCCGATCTCGGGCCACAGCGTCTCGACCGTCGAAATCGTCCAATATTTCCCCTTGAGATCGATCGGCGCGGTCCCGGCCCAGAGCGCGAGGATGTGGTCGATCGCTTCCGCGAACATGGCATTGCGATCGGCATCGAGCAGTCCGAGCGCCTCGGCATCCGAGCGCAGCACGCCGGCGCCGATGCCCAGGATGAAACGGCCTTCGAACAGATTGTCGAGCATGGCCGCGTTGGAAGCCACGATGACCGGATGGCTATGCGGCAAATTGACGACAGCAGTCCCGACTTTCATCTGCGAGGTCACACCCAACAGCGTCGCGACGAACATCATGCTGTTGGGAATGTTTTCCGCCAGATCGGTCAGATGCTCGCCGCAATAGCCCTCGCTGTACCCGAGCCGGTCGGCGAGGATAAAAGCTTCACGATCCTCCTTGAGCGTTTCGACATAGTGTCTTGCCGGCGGGTGGACCGGCATCGTGAAATAGCCGAGTTTCATGCTTGCTCCGCGAAGCCCCAGGGGGAAACGGTCGCATTCTTGTCTCATGATCTCGGGCGCACAAGGGCCGTCGTCCGCTCGAGGCAAAGCCCGGAGACTCGGTGCTCAACCACGGAGCAGGTCTCGATTGCAATCCTGGCGTGGCGGATGACACCAATGACGGGTAGTAGCTGCTCCGAAGCATAGGGATTTCCTTTGATGGCACCGCGCAACGGGACGCAATTCATGGAAGGCCTGCGCCGGCATCCGAGGGAAGTTTGGGTCGCCGGCCGGCGCGTCGGCGAGATCACATCCGACCCGGTGTTCCGCCGACCGGTGCAATCGATCGCGCAGCTCTACGATCTTCAGGCCCAGCCGGAAAACCGCGATGTCATGACCTATGCCTGCGTCGACACGCGGGAGCCGGCCGGCACTTCCTTCATGATCCCGCGCAGCCATGCCGATATCGTCAAGCGCCGCGAGGCGATGAAGATCTGGGCGCAAGCCACCTTCGGCATGGTCGGCCGCTCGCCCGACTTCCTCAACACCGTGCTGATGACCTGGGCCGAGAGTGCCGACTTTTTCGGTCAGCGCGGCGAGCAGTTCGCCTGCAACGTTCGCGACTACTACAGATACTGCCGCGGCCATGACCTGTTCCTCACCCACGCCATCGTCAACCCCATGAGCGACCGCTCGAAGGGATCGCACCAGCAGGACAATGCGTTTGTTCACCTCGGCGTCGTCGACGAGAGCAAGGACGGGTTGATCGTTCGCGGCGCCAAGATGCTGGCGACGCATGGTCCCACAGCCGATGAGCTGCTGGTCTATCCGCAACCCGGCATCCGCGAGGGCGAGGAGCGCTATGTCATCGCCTTCGGCATCCCGACCTCGACAAAGGGCCTGCGTTTCATCTGCCGCGAACCATTCGATGCCGGCGACCAGTCGCACTTCGACCATCCGTTCGGCTCGCGTTTCGAGGAGCCCGACGCAGTCTGCGTGTTCGACGATGTGCTGGTCCCCTGGGATCGCGTGTTTCTCTACAACGATGTGAAGATGGGGAATGCGCTGTTCGCGCAAGCCGGCATCCGCAACCACACCGGTCACCAGACCGCCGTCCGCGGTCTGGCAAAATGTCAGATCGTGACCGGCATCGCGATCGCGATGACGCGGGCGGTCAAGAGCGACGTGTTCCTGCATGTGCAGGAGCAACTCGGGGAGCTGCTGGGTTATCTGCAGCTGATCGAGGCCGCGATTCTGATGTCCGAGCAGAAAGCGGAGCCCACGGGCCGCGGGGCGTTGCGCCCGGCTTATGCGCCGCTGCAGGCGCTGCGCTACCACCTGCCGCGCATGTACGAGCGAATGGTGCAGGTCACGCAGGTTCTGGGCGCGGGCGGGCTCCTGCTCAATCCCACCCAGGCCGATCTTCGCTCGGAGATCGGTCCCGATATCGAGCGCTATTATCGCGGCGCCGGGGTCGATGCGGCAGACCGCATCGCGCTCTACAAGCTTGCCTGGGACGTCACCGGCACGCAATTTGGCCAGCGCATGCTGCAATACGAGCGCTACTATGCCGGCGATCCCGTGCGTGTCGGAGCGAGCTACTATCTCGACCACAACGTCGAGCATCTGCTGGCGCAGGTGCAGCGCGCTTTGAACGGGGCGTAGCGCGATACTCCGCCGGATCACGTGGACCGTGTGTTGGGTAGCGGCTCCGTCCCACGATCGAGCATGTCGAGATATTTGCGGTAGGCAAAGACACGTCGTCGCTGCTTTCCGGTCACTTCGCGCACGATGCCGAGCTCGATGAGAAGCTCGAGTGATTTCCCGACGGTCGGAACCGAGAGCTCGAGTTCCCTCGAGGCGGCCTGAATGGTGACAAGCGGTCGGCGCTGCATGAACTCGTGGACGCGGAACACCGATGCAGCGCTTCGTCCGAGCGATTGAATTGCGCCGCGGTCTTCTTCGAACAGGGCGATTATCTCGCGCGCGGTATCGACCGCCTGGATCGCGGTGTCCCGTACGCCGGTCAGGAAGAATTCCATCCACGCTTCCCACGCGCCGTTTTCACGGATTTCCTGAAGCAGGCGATAGTAGTCGAGGCGTCGCGCTTTGAAGTAGAGGCTCAGATACAGGATCGGTTCGCGCAGCGCTCCCGCTTCGCACAGCGTGAGTGTGATCAGCAAACGTCCCAGGCGCCCGTTTCCATCAAGGAACGGGTGGATAGTCTCGAACTGCGCATGCGCCAGACCCGCCTTGATCAGCGGCGGCAGTTGTGGATCGTCCGCATGCAGAAACTTTTCGAACGGGTCGAGGCATTCATTCAGCCGGTCCGGAGGCGGTGGGACGAACAGGGCGTTGCCCGGGCGCGTGCCCCCAATCCAGTTCTGCGAGCGGCGAAACTCACCGGGCTGTTGGCTGGCGCCACGTCCGGACTGGAGTAGGATTGCGTGCGTCTCTCGAATGAGACGCAGGGACAGGGGAAACCCGGTCCGCAACCGTTTCAAGCCATGCTCCATGGCCGCGACGTAATTGGAAACTTCCTCGACATCATCGAGCGGGACGTGGGGGACCTCGTCGTTCTCGAACAAGAGGAGGTCGGAAAGCGATGACTGGGTGCCCTCGATCTGGGACGAGAGGAGGGCCTCCTTGCGCACGTACATGAACAGGAACAGCGGGGTGGACGGCAGAATGGTTGTCACCCCGTCGAGCCGACCGACCGCCCCTCGGGCCGCGTCGTAGAGATGAATAGCCCCCGAATGTCGAGAGGGGGGTCGGGAGGAAGGGGTGGGGGAAGGAACGCCTTTACCCGCTCGCCACCCGCCGACGTCTCGACGAACCGACCGAGGCGGCTCGCTGGTGTTCCTGTCATGTCCTCAACATTCCTTTAATTAGGACCTAGCCTAATTAAAGGATAAGCTGTTTTCGTTTATTTACGAAGGGCTGTATTTTCAGGCAATCGTGGAGACGCGCGTCTCGTTTTCTCAACGGCGCTCGCCGCTTACAAATCTCGTCCGCCGATCACCCGAACCGCTTCGCGCCGGACAAAGCGCCGAGCGCCGCGTTCGCGACCTGCTTATCCTGCTCGCCGGTTCCGGAGCCCACGCCGATCCCTCCGATGACATGGCCATCGACGATGACCGGCAGTCCGCCTGGCAGGTTGATCCGTTTGCCCCGAGTTGCGATGGCAAGCTTGAGATCGATCCCGGCTGCGATGTCGCCGGTCGGAACGCCATACGATGCCGCCGTCGTCGCCTTCATCAGCGACGTATCGATCGATTGCGAGAACGCACCGTCCATGCGCACGAACGCGAGCAGGTGGCCACCGGGGTCGACCACGGAAATGCATTGTCCGACGCCCATCTCTTTTGCTTTGGCCATGCCCGCCTGCAACAGCTTCATTGCGCCTTCCGACGTGAGCTTGAGCGCAGGAACCGTATCTGCCATGGCTTCACCCCGTGATTTTCCGACTTGTTGAACATGATAACCGGCGACCTTCTGATAGCGTTCGAATATCCCGCGCAACTCGCGCTGGCTGATCACGCCTTCGAGCTTGTCGAAACGCTTTCCGCGGGTGCGCTGCTCCACGGTGTCGACGATGATGTTGGGTGGTGCCGAGCGGTTCTGCAGCACGATACGGCTGGTGGCGGGCAGCCGTGCCGTTTCGTAGGCCTCGAGCGCGCCGCGCGGGTCGGACTCGCTGGCGAGCAGCCGGCCGAGGGTGGCAGCGTCGATGATCGCCTGCGCGCCGCCATTGCCGCCCTGCGGATACATGGGATGCGCGGCATCGCCCAACAGCGTGACGCGTCCGAAGCTCCAGCGCGCGATCGGGTCGCGGTCGACCATCGGATAGGAGAAGATCACATCGGCGTTGCGGATCATGGCGGCGGCGTCGAGCCAGTCGAAGCTCCAATCGCGATAGACCGGATAGAAATCCTCGAGCCGGCCGGGCTTGCTCCAGTCGACCGGCACTGCGACCTCGCGCTCGATCTCCGCCACCCAGTTCACCAGCTGGTTGCCTGCTGCGTCGATACTGTTGCGGATCGGATAGATGATCAGGGTCGAGTGGCGCGCGCCGATGCGGACGATGCTGCGGCCGGTGAGAATCGGATGATGCCTCGTGACGCCACGCCACATGTTGATGCCACGAAAAGCGAACGGACCTTCCTCCGGATAGAATTGCGCCCGCACGGCGGAATGGATGCCGTCGCATGCAATCAGCACGTCGCCGTGCTGGGCTTCCAAGGCCGCTCCGTCCGGTGCCACCAGGCGCGCCGTCACCCGCTGACCGCTCTGCTCGATGCCGACACAACGGGCGCCGGTAATGAAGCTGTTGGGGCCCACCCGCTCCCGCACGGCGTCCAACAGCACACGGTGCAGTTCGGCCCGGTGGATTGAAAAGTGCGGCCACTGGTGTCCGGCTGCCAGTCCCCACGGCTCGCGGTAAACGAACTGGCCGTGGCGGGTGAAAAAGGCATAGTCCTCCGGCCGACAGGCTACTGCCGCGAGCACGTTCTGCAGGCCGAACGCGCTCAACTCCTTGACCGCATGCGGGCCCAGATTGATGCCGACCCCGAGTGGGCGGATCTCGGGCGCCGCCTCGAACACGCGAATGCGGTGATCCGATTTGGCGGCATGAGCGGCCAGCGCCAGCGTCAGGCCGCCAATCCCGCCGCCGATGATGATGACGTCCACGACCCGCTCCGCCCGAGCCCGCAGTTGATATGGCATACTGCCGCCATTCTGTGGAACCAGCGAATCGGCACTTTGAAAGCGTTCCCGGAGGAGGCCCTTCGGCTGGACCGCAACCGAAACTGTCGGATCGAAATATTGCGTGCGCAATCAAGGACGTGCATTAATCGACAACGAGCTGGCATTGCGCGGCGCGGCGGCATTCGAGACCGGGGCAGATGCGCGTAAACGACACTCGCGGCTTTGATTTCGGGCTGGGCGAGACCGCCGACATGCTGCGTGACAGCGTGCGCGGCTTCGCCGCCGACAAGATTTCGCCGCGCGCCGACGAGATCGACCGCAGCAACACGTTTCCGCGCGACCTCTGGCCCGAGCTGGGCAAGCTCGGCGTGCACGGCATCACGGTCGAGGAGGAATGGGGCGGGGCCGGGCTGGGCTATCTCGAGCACTGCATCGCGATGGAGGAAATCTCGCGCGCCTCCGCCTCGGTCGGCCTCTCCTACGGCGCGCACTCGAACCTCTGCGTCAACCAGATCCGCCGCAACGGCAGCGACGAGCAGAAGCGCCGCTATCTTCCGAAGCTCATTGCCGGCGAGCACGTCGGCGGGCTCGCCATGTCGGAGCCCGGCGCCGGCTCCGACGTGGTCTCGATGCAGACGCGCGCGGAGAAGAAGGGCGACCGCTACATCCTCAACGGCAGCAAGATGTGGATCACCAACGGCCCGCAGGCCGAGACGCTGGTGGTCTATGCCAAGACCGATCCGGCGGCCGGCGCGCGCGGCATTACCGCATTTCTGATCGAGAAGGGATTCAAGGGTTTCTCGACCGCTCAGAAGCTCGACAAGCTCGGCATGCGCGGATCCGATACCTGCGAGCTGGTGTTTGCGGATTGCGAAGTGCCGCAGGAGAATGTTCTCGGCGGGGTCGGGGATGGCGTCAGCATCCTGATGTCCGGTCTCGATTATGAGCGCGTGGTGCTGGCCGCCGGCCCGCTCGGCATCATGCAGGCCTGCATGGACGTGGCGATGCCTTACATCCACGAGCGCCGGCAGTTCGGAAAGCCGATCGGTGAATTCCAGCTCGTGCAGGGCAAGGTCGCCGACATGTATGTCGCCATGAACGCCAGCAAGGCCTACGTCTATGCCGTAGCCAAGGCCTGCGACCGCGGCGAGACCACGCGCGAGGATGCTGCCGGCGCGATTCTCTATGCGGCCGAGAACGCGACCCGGATGGCGCTCGACGCGGTTCAGCTGCTCGGCGGCAATGGCTACATCAACGATTTTCCCGCCGGGCGGCTGCTGCGCGACGCCAAGCTCTACGAGATCGGTGCCGGAACGAGCGAGATCCGGCGCATGCTGATCGGGCGGGAATTGTTCGACAGGACGAGCTGATGGCGATATTCGGCAGCAGCAGATGACCGTTCTTGCCTCCGCCATCGACCCGCACTCACCCGACTTCGAGCGCAACGCATCGGCGATGAAAGCTCTGGTCGCCGACTTGCGCGACAAGCTCGACGCGGCGGTGCAGGGCGGCAGCGCGGAGGCGCAGCAACGCCACCTCGCACGCGGCAAGCTTCTGCCGCGCGAGCGGGTCAGTCTGCTGCTCGATCCCGCTACGCCGTTCCTCGAACTGTCGCCGCTCGCCGCCTATGGGATGTATGGCGGTGACGTTCATTCGGCGAGCCTGATCACGGGCATCGGCCGCATCAGCGGCCGCGAATGCATGGTCGTCGCCAACGATGCCACCATCAAGGGCGGCACCTATTATCCCATGACGGTGAAGAAGCATCTGCGTGCCCAGGAGATTGCGCACGAAAACCATCTGCCCTGCATCTATCTGGTCGATTCCGGCGGCGCGTTCCTGCCGCTGCAGGACGAGATCTTTCCCGGACGAGCGCCATTTCGGCCGCATCTTCTTCAACCAGGCCCGCATGTCGGCGCTGCGCATTCCGCAGATCGCGATCGTCATGGGCTCCTGCACCGCCGGCGGCGCCTACGTGCCGGCAATGTCGGACGAGAGCATCATCGTGCGCAATCAGGGCACGATCTTCCTCGCCGGCCCGCCGCTGGTCAAGGCGGCGACCGGCGAGGAGGTGAGCGCGGAAGAATTGGGCGGTGCCGAGGTCCACAGCCGGCAGTCCGGCGTCACCGATTATCATGCCACCGATGACGGTCATGCCATCGGGATCGCGCGCGCGCATCGTCGCCAATCTCAATCGCGTGCAACGCGCCGTATCTCGATTGCGTGCCGCCGCGCGAGCCGCTGTTTCGCGGCGGAGGAGCTCTACGGCATTGTCCCGTCCGACCCGCGCACGCCCTATGATGTCCGCGACGTCATTGCGCGCCTCGTCGACGGCTCCGAGCTCGAGGAGTTCAAGGCGCTCTATGGGCAGACGCTGGTGTGCGGCTTTGCCCGCATCCACGGCTTTCCGGTCGGCATCCTCGCCAACAACGGCATCCTGTTCAGCGAAAGCGCGCTCAAGGGCACGCACTTCATCGAGCTGGCGAGCCAGCGCGACATTCCGTTGCTGTTTCTCCAGAACATCACCGGCTTCATGGTCGGGCGCAAATACGAGGCCGGCGGCATCGCCAAGGACGGCGCCAAGATGGTGACGGCGGTCGCCACCACCAATGTCGCGAAATACACCGTCATCATCGGCGGCAGCTACGGCGCCGGCAACTACGGCATGTGCGGGCGCGCCTACGATCCGCGCTTCCTGTGGATGTGGCCGAATGCGCGCATCTCGGTGATGGGCGGCGAGCAGGCCGCGAGCGTGCTCGGTCTGCTGCGCCAGGAAGCGGTCGAAGCCAAGGGCGGCCGCTGGAGCGCGGCCGAGGACGAGGCGTTCAAGGCGCCGATCCGCGAGCAATATGAGAGGCAAGGGCATCCCTACTACGCGACCGCGCGCGTCTGGGACGACGGCATCATCGACCCCGCCGATACCCGCACCGTGCTGGCGCTCGCGCTCGCGGCCGGCCTCAACGCGCCGCCGCCCGAGCCCACCCGGTTCGGCATTTTCAGGATGTGATGGTGTCGCTCGCCCGGCGCTTCCGCAAGCTGTTGATCGCCAATCGCGGCGAGATCGCATGCCGGATCATGCGCACGGCAAAGCGCATGGGGCTCTTCAATATCGCGGTGTTCTCCGACGCCGACCGCGACGCCATGCATGTAGCGCTGGCCGACGACGCGGTGCGCATCGGACCTGCGCCGGCGAAGGACAGCTATCTGCGCATCGAAGCGATCATCGAAGCGGCGCGCAAGACCGGCGCCGAGGCGATCCATCCCGGCTATGGCTTTCTTTCCGAGAACGCCGATTTCGCGCAAGCCTGCGCCGATGCCGGGCTCGTGTTCGTCGGCCCGTCGGCCGAGACCATCCGGCTCATGGGCTCGAAGTCGGCGGCGAAGGCGCTCATGCAATCCTCCGGCGTCCCGGTCGTCCCGGGCTATCACGGCGAGGACCAGAGCCTCGCCGACGCTGCGGAGCAGCCGCCGATCGCATCGGCTATCCGGTTCTGGTCAAGGCCTCGGCCGGCGGCGGAGGCAGGGGCATGCGCATCGTCGACAGAGGCCGATGAGCTTTCCGAGGCGGTCGCCGGCGCCAAGCGCGAAGCGGGTGCCGCATTCGGCAACGACCAGGCTCCTGATCGAGAAATACATCGCCAAGCCGCGGCATATCGAGGTGCAGGTGTTCGGCGACAGCCATGGCAACGTGGTGTCGCTGTTCGAGCGCGAATGCACGCTGCAGCGCCGCCATCAGAAGGTCGTGGAGGAGGCGCCGTCGATCGCGCTGCACGTCCGAAGCGGCGCGCCGAGATGTCGGCGGCGGCCCGCGCCGCCGCCAGCGCCGTCGGCTATGTCGGCGCCGGCACGGTCGAGTTCATCGCCGACGCCGGCCGGCTTCTATTTCATCGAGATGAATACCCGCCTGCAGGTCGAGCATCCCGTCACCGAGATGATCACCGGGCTCGACCTCGTGGAATGGCAATTGCGCGTCGCCGCCGGCGAAGCGCTGCCGCTTGCGGCAGGACGAGATCGCGGCCGAAGGCCACGCCATCGAGGCCCGCATCTACGCCGAGGATGCCGACAAGGGCTTTCTGCCGTCGACCGGCACCATCTGGCAATTTCGCGAGCCGGCCGGACCCGGCATCCGTGTCGACACCGGCTTTCGGGTCGGCGACGCGGTCACGCCCGTATTACGACGCGCTGCTGGCGAAGCTGATCGTTCGCGGCAGCGATCGTGCGCAGGCGCTCGACCGGCATGGCTGGAGGCCCTGGACGGGTTCGAGATCGCCGGGGTGACCACCAATCTTCGCATTCCTGAAGGCGCTGCTGGGTCATCCGCAGGTGGTCGCGCGGCGAGATCGATACCGGATTCATCGAGCGGGAAATCGCCGCGCTTACCAGGGAAGGCGCCATCGCTTGCGCCGCTCGATCTCGCCGCTGCTTGCGTTGCGGTGCTCTTGCGCGAGCAGGACGAGCAGGTGTCGGAGAACGGCGGCATCCGTTCGCCCTGGGATCGGACCGACGGCTGGACGCTCGCCGGCCGCCGCAGCCGCCGCTTGAGCTTTCGCCACGGTGCCGAACGATACGACGCCGTGCTTTGGTACGGCCGCGACCGACTGGCCATGGAATTCGGCGGCATCGATGCGCGCTTGCAGTTCGTTGCGCGCGACGGCGGCTCTGTTCGACCTGTGCCTGGGCGATGCGCCGGAGCGGGCGTCCGTGGCCTGGTCCGACCGCGATCTCGATCTCACCACGCCGCGCGGGCACCTTACGCTGCATTGGATCGATCCGTTCGCCGGCCGACAGTCGGAGAAGCCGCCGCGGCAAGCCGCATCGTCGCGCCGATGCCGGGAACGGTGACGCGGATTCTCGCCGAGCCTGGAATGGATTTGCAGCGCGGCGCACCGCTCATCGTGCTCGAGGCCATGAAAATGGAGCATACCCTGCGCGCCCCGGCCGACGGCCGCCTGAAGGCGCTCAAGTGCGCCGTCGGCGACTTCGTGCAGGAAGGAACCGAGCTCGCCGATTTCGAGCCGGCTGCGGGGTGAGAGCTGGCTTGGCCATGGACACACAGGTGCTCATCGTCGGCGCGGGACCCACCGGCTTGACGCTGGCGATCGATCTCGGACTGCGCGGCGTGCGCTGCACGTTGATCGAGCAGAAGGAGGCGCCGCAATTCCTGCCCAAGATGGAGCGCTGCAATGCCCGCACCATGGAAATCTATCGGCGCATGGGCATCGCCGACCAGATCCGCGCCGCCGGCCTGCCTGCGCATTGTCCCGATGGACATTTTCATCGTGCTCTCGCTGGTGGAGCCGCCGCTGGTGCACCATGTGCATCCCTCGGTCGCGGAGGCGAAGGCGCGGATCGCAAAATGCGAGGATGGCAGCGAGCCGCTCGAACCCTACCAGCTGATCTCGCAATACACGCTCGAGCCGCTGCTGAAATCGATCGCCGAAACGTTGCCCAGCGTGACCGTGCGCTACGGCTGCGAGCTCGTGTCCTTCGAGCAGGATGCAGCATTCGGTCGACCGCGGAGGTCGAGGACCAGCGACGGTTCTTCGTCGATCACGGCCGCATACATGGTGGGATGCGACGGCGGCGGCAGCCTGGTGCGCCGCCGGCTCGGCATCAAGCTCGACGGCGAGGCCAACATCCAGCAGCTTCGGCAGGCGCTCTACTATTGCGAGGACCTCTACGAGCGCATCCCGATCGGCAGGGGCCGGCACTACCATGTCGCCGATGCCGAAGGCAGCTTCCTGATCGTCCAGGATTCGACCCGGCATTTCACGCTGCATTCCGTGGTCGAGAACGACGCCGACATGGCGAGGATGTTCGAGCGCGTCGTCGCCATGCCGGTCAAATACGAGATGCTCTATGTCGGGCAGTGGAAGATGAACCTGCTGCTCGCCGAGCGCTATGGCAGCGGGCGCGTTTTCCTCGCCGGCGACGCCGTGCACCTCGTCATTCCAACCGGCGGGCTCGGCATGAATACCGGCGTCGGCGAAGCGATCGATCTGTCATGGAAGCTCGCGGGGACGCTGCAGGGCTGGGGCGGACCCGAATCTGCTCGCGTCCTACGAGATCGAGCGCCGGCAGGTCGGCGAGCGCAACGTGGCGGCCTCGGGCTTTGCGGCGCGCGGGCGCAGGAACTGGCGTGCATTGATTCGGCCGGAGCTGCGGGAACAAACTCCCGCCGGCGCCGCCTCGCGCGCCGAGCTCGCGCGCGTCGCCGATGTCGAGCAGCGCAAGGCAAGCGAGATGATCGGCGCCGAGCTCGGCTACCGCTACGTCGGCTCGCCGCTGATCGCCTCGGAGCCGGTGGGCCCGAGACAGGCCCCGAGCACAATTTCATGGAGTATGTCCCGACCACCTGGCCCGGAGCCCGGCTGCCGCATGTCTGGCTCGATGACGCAAGCGCAATGCAAGACCGCATCGGCTATGGGCATGGCTATACGCTGCTGCGTCTCGGCGGGACGCAAGCCGACGCGGGCGGATTGCAACGGGCGTTTGCCGCCATCGGCGCGCCATTGCAGGTGCTCGATATTGCGGATGAGCGGCCGCGCGACCTCTATGGCTACGATCTCCTGCTGCTGCGGCCCGACATGCACATCGCCTGGCGCGGCAATGAGGCGGCGCGCGAGCCGGAGAAGCTGGCGGCGCTCGTCACCGGCCACTGACATCATTGCAGGGCGAAAAACATCAAGCTCGGTGTCATTCCGGCCGAGGGACGCCGGACTTGATCCGGCGGACCGAGAGCCGGAATCCAGTAACCACGTTCGTGGTGTGTGTCGGACAACAATGCAATATCGGTCAGCTGTGAATACTGGGTCCCCGCTTGCGCGGGGACGACACCAACAAAGGTCTCAGACGACCAGAACAATCGAGCCGGTGGTCTTGCGTCGCTTCCAGATCGGCGTGTGCGCGCGGCGCGTCCTGCAAGCGGATAGGTCTTGCTGATCTCGATCTTGATCTTGCCGCTCTCCACCATTGCGAACAGATCGTTTGCCGCCGCGAGCAGGTCGGCGCGGGTGACGGTGTAGTTGGAAACGCTGGGATGGGTGAGATAGATCGAGCCGAGCGCGCCGAGCCGTCGCGGCGGCAACCGGATCGGGATCGCCCGAGGCTTCGCCGAAGGACGCCATCACGCCGCGCCGGCGCAGGCAGCGCAGCGAGCCCTCGAAGGTCGCCTTGCCCACGGAGTCGTAGACCACGGGAACGCCTTCGCCGCCGGTGATCTCGCGGACGCGTTCGGAGAAATCCTCCCGCGTATAGACGATCGCATGATCGCAGCCGTGGGCGCGAGCAATGGCGGCCTTCTCGTCGCTGCTCACGGTGCCGATCACGGTGGCGCCGAGATGCTTGGCCCATTGGCACATGATCAGGCCGACCCCGCCGGCGGCGGCATGGATGAGGATCGGGTCGCCGGGCTTGCACCTTGTAGGTCTCGTGCAGCAGCGCACGCGCCGTCATGCCGCGGATCATCATCGCGGCGGCCGTGCGCTCGTCGATGCGATCGGGCAGGGCGATCAGACGCGCGGCCGGAACAATGCGGACGTGCGCATAGGAGCCTTCCGGCCTGCCGGCATAGGCGACGCGGTCGCCGACCGAGAAACCGTGACCTCGGGCCCCACCGCCTCGATCACGCCAGCGCTTTCGAGGCCGATGCCGGACGGAAAGCGACGCCACCGCATGCACGCCGCGCCGGATCAGGACATCGCGATAGTTGACCGCGACCGCCGTGTTGCGGATGCGCACTTGGCCGGGACCAGGCTCGCCGGGATCGACGCTCCTCGAACCGCAGCACCTCGGGACCGCCATGGCGATGGAAACGAAATGCCTTGCTCACGAGACCGGTCCCGACTGCGTCATAAAGCGAGCTCCTTGGCCAGGCTTTCCATCATGTCGGCGAGATCATCGAGCGCATTGAAGCGCGGCTGCGCCGCGATATGCGGCGAGAGCACCACGTTGTCGAATGCCAGCAGCTCGTCGTCGCTGCTGCCGGGCTCCTCGTAGAGCGGGTCGAGCGCAAAGCCGCCGAGCCGGCCCGATCTTCAGCGCGTCGATCAGAGCCGCGCGGTCGACGATGTCGGGGCGCGAGACGTTGACGAGAAACGCGCCGGGCTTCATTTGCGCGAACTGCGCGCGGCCGATGAACCCGCGCGTTCCCGGCCCGCTCGGCAATTGCGGCACCACCCAGTCGCTTTCGGCAAGCAGCGTCGTCGAGCGGCGACATAGGTTGCCTCGAGCTCGCGCTCCTCGGCTTGCGGCAAACGGGTGCGCTGGTGATAGAGGATCCGCATCCCGAATGCCGCCGCCCGGATCGCGATCTCGCGGCCGATCTCGCCGAGGCCGATGATGCCGATGGTCGCCCCGTTGAGCATGCGCAGGCCGGAGATGCGCGGCCAGTTCGAGTTCGGCGTGTGACGCCGGTCGAACGGCCTGTAGGGATAGCCGACCGCGGCCAGCTGCTCGGCGCTGATGCGGCCGGCGAGGCGATGGAGCTTCTTGGCGAGCGTGAGCATCAGCGCGATGGCGAGCTCGGCGCAGGCGATGTTGGCGCGGCGCCGGATGGTCAGCACCTTGACGCCTTTCGCGGCGCAGGCGGCGAGCGTCGATGTTGCGCGGCCTGGAGCCGTACTTCTGCACGACGCGAAGTTCGTTGCCGGCGGCAAGCTCGCGCTTGCCGACCTGGAGCGATTCGACGATCAGGGCGGAGCTGCCGGGCAAGGCGGCGCGCATGTCCTCCTGCGTCTCGACCAGCCGCACCTCGGCACGGAAAAAGCCGTCCGGCCCGCGCACGCACGCGCCGGCAGTAACCATCGAAGTCGGGCTCGTCGTGGGCGAAGAAATCGGCATAGGCCGCGTAACGCTCGGCCGGGGTTCGCGGATCGAGCACGACGCCGATGCACCCGCAGGAAGCGGTCGTCTTCCACGACCAGAACGTCGTTGGCCGGCAAGAGGGAAGCTCCGGAAGTCAGGGCGTGAGCGGTTCGAGGTCGAGCTCGAGCGCTTGCAGCACCCGCGCATTCATGTTGTAGGTGCCGATCAGCACGGTCAGCTCCACGATCTGGCGATCATCGAAATGGCGTGCGACCTCGATGAAGACGGCGTCCGGCACTTCGATCTCCCGGGTCATGGTGTCGGTATAGTCGAGCGTCGCGCGCTCGCGTGCATCGAAGAATTTCGAGCCGCGCCAATCCGCCAGCGCATCGCACTCTTCCAGCGATACGCCCTCTGCCAGCGCCAGCGACGGCACGTGCTGGCGCAGGACGTATCGCGATTTCGCGAGATGGCCCATGCGAATGATCACGATCTCGCGCAGCCGGCCGTCGAGGGTGGTCTTCCAGCGCACCGCATTCGAATGATTGAACCAGCTCTCGGCCAGCGGCGGGCTGTTGAGCAGCATGCGATAGATGTTGATCAGCCGGCCGCGACGTCCGGAGCGGAACTGCTCGATCAGATCGGAAAGCTCGGGGCGATCCTGTTCCTGGATCAAGGATACGCGAGCCATGGATGTTTTCACTCCAGCTTGAATCCGCTCGCCTTCATGATCGGGATCCAGCGGGCGGCCTCATCCATGATCAGTTTCCGCGTCGCGTCCGGGCCCGAGTTCGAGGATCGGCTCGAACCCGGATTTCACCAGGATATTCTGGATGTCCGCATCGGCCATGATCCTGCGGGTGGCGTCGGCGATCCGGTCGATGATCGCCCTTGGTACTCCGGCAGGCGCGAACAGGCCATTGAGATTGCCGGCGATCATCCCCGGCAATCCAGCTTCGACGGCAGTCGGAATGTCGGGCGCGGCCTTGATCCGCGCGGACGAGGTCACCGCCAGGACGCGGACCTTGCCGATGCGATGGAGCTCGAGCAGCGGTCCGCCCACGTTCGGCGTCATCATCGGGATATGGCCGCTGGCGAGGTCGGCGATCCCCGGCGCCGAGCCCTTGTAGGGGATATGCACGATGTCGGGAGCGCCGATCAGCTGCTTGAACAGCTCGCCCGCCAGATTGGTGAGCGTGCCGGCACCCGCCGATCCATACGACAGCTTGCCCGGATTGCGCCTTCGCATAGGCGATCAGCTCCTCGAGATTGCGCGCCGGCACGGACTTGTGGATCACGATCGACGTCGGCGCGTTGCAGAGAACGTAAACCCCGACGAAATCCTTGAGCGGATCATAGGGCGGATTGTTCATGATCGCGGGAATGAGCACCTGGGTGCTGGTATTGCCGAACAGGAAGGTGTGCCCGTCGGGCGCGGCGCGGGCCACTTCCGCGGCGCCGGTGACGCCGCCGCCGCCGCCGCGATTCTCGGTCACCACGGTGCCGAGGAGCGGCTTCATCTTCTCCGCCCACAGCCGGCCGACCACATCGGTGGCGCCTCCCGGCGAGAACGGAACCACCAGCCGAATGGTGCGCTCGGGATAGGCAAGCGCACGAAACGGTGCCAGCGTTGCAGCAGCCGCGGAGGAGCACGCCAGACCAGCACTCAGCAGCTCACGTCGGTTCATCGGATATCTCCGGGATAAGGCTCGGTGGCGGCAATGGTGGGCACGATCGCAGACTTTGTAAATTGACCGTCAAGTGGTCGCCTCGATCATGGCGCGCAGTTCCGGCGTGACCTCGGGCATGATCCCGAACCAGGCCTTGAACGCCGGCCGGGCCTGGTGCAGCAGCATGCCGAGCCCGTTCACCGTGGGATTTCCTCGCATGCGCGCGGCGGCCAACAGCGGGGTTTCGCGCGGAATATAGACGATGTCGGAAACCAGCGCGCTCACTGGCAACGCGTCGAGCGGGAGGTCGAGCGCGGGCTCCCCAGCCATGCCTCGACTGGTGGTGTTGACCAGCATCGCAGCGCCATCGAGCGCGGCCTGCCGATCATCCCAATCCAGTGCCTCGATGGGGCCGCCCAACTCGCGCTCCAGGGCCTTCGCTCGCTCCGGCGTGCGATTGACGAGACGAATTTCGCACGCGCCCTCGTCGATCAGGCTGACCAGCACCGCCCGCGCGCCGCCGCCGGCGCCGATCACCACGATGGGTCCGCGATCGGCGCGCCAGCCGGGGTTGGTCTCGCGCACGCTCTCGATATAGCCGAAGGCATCGTGGTTCTGCCCTTGGAGCGAGCCGTCGGAGCGAACGACGACGCAATTGATCGCGCCGATGCGCCGCGCGAGCGGATCGACCTCATCGACCAAGGTCGAGTGCAGCCTCCTTGTGCGGGATCGTCAAGTTGCATCCGGAGAAACCCAGCGGCGCCAGCGCGCGCAACGCCGCGTGCAAACCCTGCGCGTCGACGGCGAGCGGCAGATAAGTGCCGGCCAGGCCATGGTGAGCGAGCCAGTAATTGTGCAGCTTGGGCGAGCGCGAATGCATGACCGGGAAACCCATCACTCCGGCAAGCAGGAAACGGTCGGGAGGCGTCATGGCGGATCGTTCAGGCGGCCAAATTGCTCATCCTGCTGCGCACCCTTTCCGGCTCGCTGCGTGGCCGATCATGGAGCCGCGAAACGGGTCTTCCATGATCGACCGGACTGATATGAATGTCGTCGCTGCTCGAGCCCGCTGGTGAATCGACGGGGCGGGAGAGCTTGCAAGGCGCGTGGGCAACGTCGAAGCCGCCGTTGCCCACCCTACTGCGCACCTCTTTTCGCGAGGAGTGCGCTGACTCGGCCGGGACCGGAGCGTTCTCACCTGTTGGCTTCGTTCGGCCAAATTGCCGGCCGATCTCTTTTGGGTTTCTTCGGCGAGGCGCCGGAGGGATCTCCGTTGGCTTCGTTCGGCCAAACTGCGGACCGAAAGCGTTGTCATGGGCCGGGCGAGCGCGCTGGCTTCGTTCCGCCAAAATTGCGGAAGCACCGCATCGTAGGGTGGGCAACGGCGGCTTCGACGTTGCCCACGCGGCTCGCGGCGTGGCCGATCATGGAGCCGCGACACGGTTCTTCCATGATCGACCGGACTGATATGAATGTCGTCGCTGGTCGAGCCCGCTGGTGAATCGACGGGGCGGGAGCGCTTGCAAGGCGCGTGGGCAACGTCGAAGCCGCCGTTGCCCACCCTACTGCGCACCTCTTTTCGCGAGGAGTGCGCTGACTCGGCCGGGACCGGAGCGTTCTCACCTGTTGGCTTCGTTCGGCCAAATTGGCCCACGAACGCGTCGTGCTTGCTCATCTTGGAGGGCGTGTGACAGCGGGACAAAAACATTCGGATGTGCCCTACCTTGTGTTGCTGACTATGCCCGCCTCGGGACCGGTTGCGTCAGCGTCACCTCCGCGGAGCGTATCCGCATCGGCCATAGCCGGCTCCTGCTCATCGACAACATCAACGCCGCGAGGCGCGACGCAGGCGCTCTGGCGCTAGCGAAGTCGCGGTCGCGCACGCCGACGCCCTGGCGGCGTTGTTCACTGCACAGCTTTGGAGAATGCGCCTTTCATACCAAATCCTGTAATATTGTCAATCATTTTTTGCTACCAACACCAACATACTCGATGACCGCCGTCCGCCCTGCTGTGCGTGCCCTGCAATTGTCCATGTGGCAGCGCCACCGAGCAGGCCGAGGAACGCCCGCCGTCTCATTCGATAACCTCGTCCGATCGCGCGAGCAGTGTCGGCGGCACTTCGAGGCCGATCGCCTTCGCGGTCTCGAGGTTGATCGATCACACCGCCATTCGAGGAGCGCGCGAACGTCATGACGGCGCGCTCGATCTTCAACGTCTCCGGCTAGACCAGCTTGATGTTCTTGAGCGGCAGGCTGCGCACCGGCTTGCCGGTCGCAGCATGGATGGCGTTGAGAACGGCAGGCGCCACCACGCAGATCGTCGGCTCGCCGACGCCGCCCCAGAAATCGTGGGTCGGCACGATCACCGTCTCGACCTTCGGCATCTCAGCCAGGCGCATCAGCTCGTAGCTGTCGAAATTCAGATCGACCATGCGCCCTTTCTCGACCTTGCACTCGCCGTAGAGCGTAGCTGACAGGCCATAGGCTACCGAGCCTTCCACCTGGGCGGCGATCTGGTCGGGATTGACGGCGTGGCCGCAATTGAGCGCCAGCACCATGCGGTGAACCTCGAGCTTGCCCTGATCGCTCACCGACACCTCGGCTACGGCAGCGGAGTAGCTGCCATAGCCCATGAACTGCGCGATGCCGCGATGCACGCCGGCGGCAAGCGGCTTGCCCCAGTCGCCCTTCTCCGCCGCGGCGTCGAGGACGGCGAGATGCTTGGGATGCCTACCCATGAGCGCGCGGCGGAACTCGAGCGGATCCTTGCCGGCCGCTCGCGCCACCTCATCGATGAAGCACTCCATGTAGACGCCGTTCTGATTGGTGTTGACGCCGCGCCAGGGGCCGACCGGCACATGGGTGTTGCGCATCACGTACTCGATCAGCAGGTTGGGCACGCTGTATCCGAGCTGCGCATCTCCGGGCTCCTCCCAGAACCCTTGCAGCTGCCGTCGGTCCTTGCCGTTGACGATCCCCGCCGGATTCAAAGTCGCATTGATCGATTGCCCGGAGACACGAACGTGCAGCCCGATCAGATTGCCGTCGGCATCGAGGCCGGCCGATGCCTTGCATTGCGAGATCGGCCGGAAGAAATCGTGCGCCTGGTCCTCCTCGCGGCTCCAGATCAGCTTGATCGGGACCTCCGGAAATTCCTTGGCGATCTCCACCGCCTGGCGGACGTAATCCTGCGTGCCGCCGCGCCGGCCAAAGCCGCCGCCGAGGTCGTGCCGGTAGACCTCGCATTTCGCGAGCGGCACTCCGGAGGCTTCGGAGAGCGCGGCGAGCGACGCCTCGGCGTTCTGGGTCGGCACCCACACCTCGGCTTTGTCGGCCGAGAGCCGCACCGTGGCATTCATCATCTCCATGCAGGCGTGCGAGAGGAAGGGCGTGCTGTAGACGGCTTCGACCTTCCTGGCGGCGCCGGCGATCGCGCCGCGCGCGTCGCCGTTCTGCCGCTCGCCGTTGGTGGCAGTCGCGCTCAGTCCCTCCTCGAGGTGGCGGGCGATGGTCGCGCTCGACTGCGACGCGGCCTCGCCTTCGTTCCAGACGATCGGCAAGGCATCGAGCGCGGTCTTGGCTCGCCACCAGGTGTCGGCGACCACGGCGACGCCGGTATCCTTCACCTTCACGACCTTGCGAAATCCCGGCATGGCGGCGATCTTCGCCTCGTCGTAGCTTTCGAGCTTGCCGCCGAATACCGGGCACGACTTGATGGCTGCGCTCAGCATGCCCGGGCAGCTTGACATCGATGGCATAGACCTTGCTGCCGTTGAGCTTGTCGGCGGTATCGAGCCGCTTGACGCCTTTGCCCGCGATCTTCCAGTCCTTCGGGTCCTTGAGCTTGATGGTCTTGGGGTCCGGCGCGGTGAGCTTGGCGGCCGCAGCGGCAACCTTGCCGTAGCTGGTGGAACGGTTCGATCCTGCGTGCGTGATGACACCGTCGGCCACCGCGAGCTCCGCGACCGGCACCTTCCAGTCATCCGCCGCCGCCTGCAGCAGCATCATGCGCGCGAGCGCGCCGCCACGGCGCACATAGTCCTGCGAGCCGCGGATGCCGCGGCTGCCGCCGGTCGACATGTCGCCCCAGACGCGTTTGCGCGCAAGGTTGGTGCCGGGAGTGATCTGCTCGGTGGTCACCTTCTTCCAGTCGCATTCGAGCTCCTCGGCGACCAGCTGCGCGAGCCCGGTGAGAGTGCCCTGGCCCATCTCCGAGCGCGCGATCCTGATCACGCAGGTGTCGTCGGGCTTGATCACGACCCAGACATTGACCTCGGCGCCGGTATCGGCGTGCCTTGCGCCAGGGCCGCCCCGGATTCGAATGGCATCGTGAAGCCGAGTGCGAGCCCGCCGCTGGCCGCGGCAGAGCCGACGATGAAATTACGGCGTGACAGCTTCGCGGCATGACCGCGGATTGCCTTGTTCACGGCAGATCTCCCTGTCCTAGAGCTTCGACATGTCGCTGGCGGCCATGTGCACGGCCACGCGGATGCGCTGATAAGTTCCGCAGCGGCAGATATTGGTCATGGCCTCGTCGATGTCCTTGTCCGCCGGCTTCGGCGTCTTCTTGAGCAGCGCCGCAGCCGCCATGATCTGTCCGGATTGGCAATAGCCGCACTGGGGCACGTCGACCGCCGCCCAGGCCTTCTGCACGGGATGCGTGCTGGTCGTGGACAGGCCCTCGATGGTGACGATCCGGTCGCTCGACTTCACGTCACCGACGCGGATGGCGCAGGAACGTTGCACCTCGTCGTTGATGTGCACGGAGCAGGCGCCGCATTGCGCGACACCGCAGCCGTACTTGGTGCCGGTGAGGCCAACCTGCTCGCGAATGACCCACAGGAGCGGAGTATTCTCCTCCACCTCCACGTCGCGGATGCTGCCATTGATGTTGAGCTTCGCCATGTGCGTCCTCTCGCCATTTTGTCTTCGGACGAATCGGGTTGCGTCGCTTCAACCGCCGTCGCCGGTGAAGACAGAGAGCCAAGTCTCATGCAACGTCAAATCCCTTGCAACATAGCGCTTCGACGCAGCCTTGCCTACCGCGCATCTACCCTTGCGATATCCCTTGCGCCGATCCCCGTTGTGGGTCAGTGCCGTCATCCCTACATGTGCCTGGAGCAACGCCATCGCGAACCGAAATGGACAAGAAACCCGTAACACGCGTCGAGCGCCCCCGCGTCGAACCCGAGATCATTCCGCCGGGCGATCCGCGGGCCCGATCCGATGGCATGTTCGGCGGCACTCATCGCATCCATGTCGCGAGCATCGGACCCTTCCGCTTCGCCGTGCTGGCGCTCGCGGTCGCGCTGCTCGCGGCGCTCATTCTCCTGCTGGTGCTGGGGGTTATCGTCGTCGTGATACCGATTGCCGGATTGCTGCTGGCAATGGCTCTCCTGACGAGTTGGCTGCGGGGCTCCTCTCGGCGCCATCCGTAAGCCTGTCCCGCCAAGGGTCCGGCCTCCGGCCGGCCCGATGACAGGCTCCGGGGGCATCCAGCGTCGATCATTGCGAGTTCGGTATTACCGATCGAGATGCGCGATCGAAGCGATCTCGACCAGGAATTCGGGCTTCACCAGATCGGCTCGAATGCAATACCGCGCGGGCGGCGTCTCGGGAAAATATTCCCGGTATACCTCGTTCATTGCGGCGTAGCCGCTCATGTCGGCCAGGAAAATATGATTGAAGGTTACGTCCTTCATCGATCCGCCAGCGGCCTGCAAGGACCGCTTTGATCGTCTCCAGAACATGCCGCGTCTGAGCCTTCACGTCGCCCTTGCCAACGAGGTCACCGTTGCCGTCGAGCGCAAGCGTCCCGGACACGTAGACGATGTTGCCCGCCTTGCGTGCCGGGCGAATACGGGGCGAGCGGCGGTGGGGATCCTTTGGGAACGATGACTTTGAACGACATGAATCGATCTCCCGTTTCAACATCGATTTCGAGCAGGGCGTGTCGGCGTGCGGCCGGCCACGCCCGTTGAGCTTGCGTCACCAGCCCTGCAGCACCGCGAGCTTTCCGCCTTTCCAGCTGGGCGTAGCCGAATGTCTTCGGTCCGCCGTGGTAGGACGCGCTCCAGTCGATCGGCGGAACGACGCCGGGCTCGAAATGGCCGAGCGATTCGAGCGCACTGATCAGCTTGGCGCGGGTCAGGTCCTTGCCGGCGCGCTTCATCGCCTCGACGATGATGATGCCGCCCGCCATGCCCAGATAGGGATAATAGCCCGGCTTGGTCTGCGGATAATATTTCGCCAGGATCTCGTTGGCCTTCTTTACTGCGGGCGTGTCCATGCTGTCCACGGCGGTCATGAGATTGACGTACACCCCTTCCAGTGCGTCGGCACCTGCGAGATCGACGACGACAGGATCGGCCACGGTATTGTGGCCCACGACCTTCGGCTGCCATCCGAGCCGCTGCGCCTCTTTCATGAAAAGCGCCGCGTGCTTCGGGATGATGCCGAGGATGACGGCGTCCGGATTGGCCTGCTTGATCGCCACCGCCTGCGCGCTGACGTCGACGTCGCTTGGAACGTAGCTCGCCTCGGCGGCGGGTTGCAGGCCGTGCTTTTTCAAGGTCTCCACGGCGCCATCGCGCTGATCTTTGCCGAACTGATCATTCTGAAAGAAGATCGCAACGCGCTTGGCACCAAGCTTCGTAACAGCGAACTCCGCCATCGATTCCCCGATTTCCGAGCTCAACGGAAGGATGCCGAAGACGTTCTTGTCTTTGGGCTTATTGAGAAGCATATGTCCGCCCGCCGGATTGACGATCGGCACGCCTCGCTGAGCAAGGAACGGCAGGACGGCGAGATTCGTCACGGTCCCCAGGGTGGAAACGATCGCAAAGACGCCATCGCGGTCAACGAGCTTTTTCACGACGGCGGCGGTCTGCTGCGGATTGTATGAATCGTTCTCGACGAGCCACTCGATCTTTCGGCCGTTCACGCCGCCCGCGTCGTTGATGGATCTGAAATAGGCGTCGGTGCCTTCCTTCATTTGCGTCGCACCGGCGGCAAGCCCGCTCTGCAACGGCAGAAACGAGCCGAGGACGATCTTGTCGTTCGTTACGCCGGGGTCGGCCGGCCATGCAGGTGCTGGTAGACCCGCCCCGGCGGCGCCGGCAACCAGCAGCAAAAGCAACTGCCTTCGAACGCATTTCATGATCATCCTCCAATCATCAGGTCACGCTTCGCCCAAGTATGCCTCAACGACATGCGGATCGCCCATAAGATCTTCTGCCGATCCCGTCAGCGTCACCCGACCCTTTTCCAGCACGTAGGCCGTGTCGGCGATGCGCAGAGCCTGACGCGCGTTCTGCTCGACGAGGAGGACCGTCACCTCCTGTCCGTTGATCTTCCGGATCAAATCGAAAATCTCTCTTACCAGCATGGGCGCCAGCCCCAGCGAGGGCTCGTCGAGCAGCACTGTGGTTGGCTGCGCCATCAGCGCGCGGCCGATCGCCACCATCTGTTGCTCGCCGCCCGACAGCGTGGCCGCCGGTTGTCGACGCCGCTCGACCAGCAGCGGAAACAATTCATAGACGACTTCCAAGTCGGAACGCCATTTTCTCCCGCGAGTCACGCCGTATGCGCCCATCCGCAGGTTTTCCTCGACCGTGAGCTCGGCAAACAGCTGACGTCCCTCAGGAACGAGGACGAGCCCGCGCGCGATGATTGCGTCGGTGGACATTCCCACAATCTCGACGCCGTCGAGCCGGATCGATCCTGTCATTTGGCATGGCACGCTGTTGGTGACGCACCCGAGCAGGGTCGACTTCCCGGCGCCGTTCGACCCCAGCAACGATACGATCCGGCCGCGTTCGACCGACAGCGTAACATCCGCGAGAGCTGCGACAGATCCGTACCGGGCGGAAAGAGCGGATATCTCAAGCATGCTCGGATTCGTCGCCGAGATAGGCTCTGATCACCGCAGGAGCGCGCCTGACCTCGGCCGGTGACCCTTCGCCTATTTTCTCCCCATGGTCGAGCACCACCACCCGGTCGCACACGGCCATGACCACACGCATGTCGTGCTCGATCAACAGCACGGTAATGCCGTCGGTATCGCGCAAACGGCGCACCGTTTCGGCAACCCGGCGACTTTCTTCCGGGTTCATCCCGGCGGCCGGCTCGTCGAGCAGCAGCAGCTTCGGCTGACCGGCGAGCGCCCGCGCCAGCTCCACCGACTTCTGCAATCCGTAAGGTAAGTCGGAAACCGGGATATCCGCCACTTCACCGAGGCCACAGGATTCGAGAACTCGGTTCGCCTCGTTCAGGGCCGCCCGGCGCATGGCGCGGGACGACCGCAAATCCAGGAGCTCGCTCCACAATCCGGGCTTGTAGCGATATGCGAGACCCAGCGTCACGTTCTCGCGTACGCTCGCCTCGCGAAAGAGCTCCAGGTTCTGGAAGGTTCGGCGAATTCCCATCGCCGCAACCTCATGAACTTTGCGATCGATGAGATCTCCGCCGTCGAAACGGATTCGACCAAAGCTCGGGACGGTAGAGTCGAGACACGCAATTGAATAGCGTGGACTTTCCGGCCCCGTTCGGACCAATCAGGCCGACGATCTCCCCTTCGGCAACGTTGAAGGAGACATCGGCGAGCGCGCGCAGGCCCGAGAACGACAGGGAAAGGCTGCTGATCTCAAGAAGCGCCATCGGAAGCTTCTCCGCACGGCGCGCCACGCCATATCCACCAGGCTGATCAGACCGCCGGGAAGAAACTGCACACAAAGAATGAGCGTGACTCCGTAGATCACCATCTGCGCGTCCTTGAATTCGCGCAGAACTTCGGGCGCGAGCGCAAGATACGCTCCTCCGAGCAACGCGCCGGCGCGCGAATGAAGGCCGCCGATCACCGCCATGGTCAGAAAAGACAATGAGACGGCGAGCGAGAACGTCTCGGTGCTGAGATGCCCCAGCAGATGGCCGTAGAGCGCGCCGGAGACGCCCGTGAAGAATGCGCTTATGGCGAACGCAATGATGATGTGCTTGGGTCGCGGAATGCCGCAGCATTCCGCCGCGACCGAGCTCATTCGGAGCGCCATGAGCGACCGCCCGGTATGAGACTTGGCAAAATTGCCGGTCACCCAGGCGAGCAGCAAAAAGATCGCGAGCAGGAGATAATAGTAGCTGAAATCGCTGACGAGCTCGACGCCGAACAGGGACGGCCTCGGCACGAACAGTCCTTGCCGTCCCCCGGTAAGCCATTCCCATTCGAACAGCACCTGCTGGATGAAGAGCGCGAAGCCGAGCGTCGCGATGGCAAGATAGTGGCCCTGAACGCGCAGCGCCGGCAGCGCAACGAGAACGCCGAACGAAGCGGCGACGATCCCGCCGACAGCGACACCGACCAGGAACGGCCAGCCCGAGCTTGACGACCGTCAATGCCGAAGCATAGGCGCCCAGTGCCCAGAACCCCGCGTGACCGATGGAGATCTGCCCGCCCATGCCGATCAACACGTTGAGGCTCGAGCGCCACCATCGCATAGATCATCATGATTGCGAGGATGTAGTAGCCGTAGTTGCCGAGGCCGAACGGCAGCGCCGACGAGAATCAGCAGAACGACCAGTCGCTCCGGCCATGCTGGGATTCATGCTCATACCTTTTTCGCGATCTGCCGCGTGAACAGGCCTTGCGGCCGGAACATGAGCACCGCGATGATGATCCCGAAGGCGAATGTGTCCTTGAAAGCCGTCGACACATAAGCGGCAAACAGATTTTCCAGCACGCCGATCACCAGGCATCCGACGACGGCGCCGGGAAGGCTGTTGAACCCGCCCAGGATCGCGCCGGCAAAAGCTTTCAGCAGAACTGCGAACATCATCTCGAAATCGAGGAATGTCAGCGGTGCGACCAGGAAGCCGGAGACCACCGCGATTGCTGTCGCCAACGCCCAGGCAATGAGAGCAACCCTGCCGACATTGACCCCCATGAGCTGGGCGGCGCGCCTGTTCATGCTGGCGGCTCGCATCGCAATACCCGCCCTGGTGTGCTCGAAAAAGAGATAGAGCATGACCATCACGACGAGCGAGACTCCGATGATGCCCGAGGCTGTTCTGAGCAATTCGGGCGCCGAAGACATCGACCGGTTCCGGCGAGAAAAGGGACGGAAAACGGACGGGGTCGTAACCCCAAATCCATCCCGCCGGTGATGAAAGATCATCCATAGCCCGATCGTCGCAATCAGCGCGTTGACCGGAGGCGCCGCCTGCAGCGGGCGCATTGCGATGCGCTCGGTCGACATGCCGAGCAGCGCTCCGATCGGGACGGCCAGAATCAGAACGACGACGAGCGGCATTCCGGTCTTGGTAGCAGCCAGAAGCAGATGAACGTTCCGAACATCGCCATCTCGCCTTGCGCGAAATTGACGACGTCGGTGGCTTTGTTGATGAGAACGAGCGACAGCGCGAGTAGCGCATAAATGCTGCCGAGCGCGAGCCCTGAAACGACGAGTTGTTCGACCATCGATTACGATCTAGCGCATGGCGCCTTTCTGGCCCGGCATCTCGCTCGCTTCGGCCAGTCGGAGTCTGCAGCGTCCGACATCCTACGAATGCCGGGCGATAAATCCTAGCACCGCATCGTTGAACTCTGCGGGGCTCGTCTCCGATGCACAATGCCCGCCCCGGTCCAGCAAGACGAGCTCGGCGTCCGGTATCAGACGCGCCAGCTCGCGCGCGAAATAAGGTGGGGTCAGAATGTCGTCGTTCGCGCAAATGACCAGAGTCGGCGTCCTGATGTTCGGCAGATCCGCGGTCCGGTCGAAGTCCACGATCGCGTCGATCCGGCTTGCAACGATCTCGGGATCGGGAAATGCCGGCATGCCGATCGCTTCACGTTCTTCCAGCAGGGCAATATTTTCGTTCACCCACCAGTCGGGATAGAGAAAGACCGGGGTCGCGCGCACGTACGCGGCCGATCCCGCAGCGGTCAGCAGCGTTCTGCGTGCTTCGAACACGCGCCGGAAAAATGGATCGGCTCTGGTCCAGCTTGCGTAAATCACCAGGCTCTTCAACCGCTCCGGGTTCGTCACCGCGAGCGTCTGACCGATGGCCCCGCCGGTCGAGTGTCCGACCAGATGAGCATGCTCGATCTCGAGATGATCCATCAGGCCCAACAGGTCCTTGGACATCTGATCGACCGAATAGCGGACGCGGGACCGGCTGCTCTGGCCGGTGCCGCGATGATCATGAACGACAACCTGATGATGCTGCGAGATTGCTGGAATGTTCGCATTCCAGTAGCTGCCGACGCCACCGAGCCCTGGGACGAGCAGAATTGGGGTGCCCGTTCCATATGTTTCGTAATGGATCTCGACGTCGCCCAGCGTGACTTTAGGCATGAGCTACCTGCGGGGGAATCTAAAGGCGTCGATGCCCGCGACAATCCCCGGATCAAGTCCGGGGACCGGGCAAGGCGGGTCGAGCATCACGACAGTTGGTGCGAAGCACAGCGGTCGAAACGTGCCCCGGATTTCGCGGAGCCCGTCATCGGGCGGCGCTTCGCGCCGATCCGTTGGCTCCGTTCGGGCTACGGGGAATTGCTCGGCCCGAAATTATGACGGGCTGGCACTTTCGCACCAGCCCGTCGGCCTTATCATGGAGCATTGATCGAGAACAGGGCGCCCAGTGCCCGGGGCATCGGGATCAGAGCGCGCTCACTCCAGACTGCTTGAGGAGGTCGGCCATCTTGCTGCGAGCATAGAACATGCGGGTCTTCACGGTTGCAGGCGGCACCCCGACGATGCGCGCGACCTCGTCCACCGACTTTTCGTGATAATACACGAGGTCGATGACTTCGCGGTGAGCGGGGGAGAGCTGCGTCAGGCACTTCTGCACGATGGTGTTGCGATCGTGCTTGTGGACCACCGTTTCAGGATTGTCGGCGGTGTCCTCGATGGTTGCCGCCATATTGTCGTCGAGGTGCTCCTCGGTGCGGCGCCGCAATGCCGAGAGCGCCTTGTAGCGGGCGATCGCGAGCAGCCAGGTCGAGACCTGGGATTTGGCTTCGAAACCCTCCGCCTGCCGCCAAACGTCGAGAAAAACCTCGCTGACGAGATCCTCGGCGAGCGACTGATTTCCGGTCAGGCGAACGATGAAGCGGAACACCCGGACACTGTGACGCGCATAAAGCACCTGCATGGCGCGCTTGTCGCCATCGGCTATAAGACCGATCAGTGTCTCGTCCGAGGTCTCCTGAACGGGTGCCCTGAAATGCGGCGACGCAACGTCCCGCAGCACATAGCCGGTTTGCATGACGATCCCCTGTTTATAAGCCCTTAACGCAATTTGATTAGCAAAGCCCTGTTGCTCCAATGTTACGTGGAGCACGCAAAATGGTTTCGTCGAGCGGGCCGATTTGTTTCTTGGCTGATGCGCCGACGACACAAAAGGTACTAAATATTACCTCGAATTGTTTCGTCGCTGAGGCAATAATGCTTCAGTCCGGCGCCGATGTTTCGCCCGTTGGGGAAAACAGATAGCCGCCGCCGCGGATGGTGCGGATGACCGACGGATGGGCAGGATCCGGCTCGATCTTGCGCCTGATCCGCATGATCCGCAGGTCGATCGCCCGATCGAAGGCCTCGGCGTCGCGGGCATTGGCGAGCTCCAGCAACCGGTCGCGCGACAGCACCCGCTTGGGATTGGCGGCAAACACCTTCAAGCAGCCCATATTCCGAAGCCGTGAGCGGATGCTCGTTGCCGTGGTCATCCCGCAACGCCTGCGCGTCGTGGTCGAGCCATTTGGTGCCGAAGCGCACCCGGGCGCGGTCGGGAGCCGGCGGCGGGCTGCTGGCCGGGGCGGCCGGCTGCTGGCCTTGGCTGCTCCTGCGCAGCACCGACCGGATGCGCGCCAACAGCTCGCGCAGCTCGCAGGGCTTGGCGAGGTAATCGTCGGCGCCGAGCTCCAGGCCGACCACCCGGTCGATCGCGCTCGCGGTCGCGGTCAGCATGATGATCGGCACGCTGGTGCGCTGCTTGAGGTCGCGGATGATCGAAAGCCCGTCCTCCTCCGGCATGTTGAGGTCGAGGACGATCAGGTCCGGCACCTGTTGCGCGATGGCACTGGCGCAGGCTGGCGCCGCCATCGCACAGGCTGACGCTGAAGCCGTGCATGCGCAGATAGTCCCCCACCATCTCGCGCGCGGGCTGCTCGTCATCGACGATCACGATGTGCTGCGCCTGGCTCATGTTGTCGGCAACGTCATCTTGAATGTCGCACCCTTGCCGGGGCCGGCGCTTTCGACCGCGATCCGCCCGCCATGCAGATCGACGATTCGCTTCACGATCGAGAGCCCGAGACCGGTCGAGGTCTCGCCCGCGGTCGGCTTGGCCGAGAGCCGCTGGAAGCGCCCGAACAGGCGGGAAATGTCTTCCGGCGAAAGCCCCGCCCCTTGATCCCTGACCTCGACAACTATACCGTCGGCATCCCGCGCCACCAAGAGGTCGATGGCTCCCCCGATCGGGCTATATTTGACGGCGTTGCTCACGAGATTGTCGATCGCCTCGCGGATGCGGTCGACATCGCACATCGCCGCATGATCGGGCGGAGCCGCGACGGTAATCGCCTGCGCTTTGCGGGAGGCGAGCGGCCTGTTGGCTTCGGCGACCTCCTCGACCAGAACCGCGATGTCGACGGGCTCGCGCCGGATGGTGATGTTGAGCGCGTCCGCCATCGCGTCGGACACCAGATCATCCACCATCTCCGTGAGCCGATTTGCGGCCTCGCGGATATACCCGATCTGTGCCTGCACATTGCCGTCGAGTGCGCCGGCGGCGGCGATCATTTCCTTCAGGATCTCGGTGCGGCCGAGAATGACCCCGAGCGGGTTTTTCAGATCATGGGCAACAGTGCCGAGAATCTCGCTCTTGAACGTATTCGCCTGCCGCAGGCGCGCCCATTGCGCAGCGAGCCGTCGGTTGGCGTTGGTGAGGTCCTGGGTGCGCTCGGACACGCGTTCCTCCAGGTTCAGGTTCGCCCGCTGCAACTGCTCGTACAGAATGACGTTGTCGAAGGCGATGGAAAGCCTGCTGCAGAAGATCTCCACCAGCGCACGGTCGGTCTCGGACAGGTGGCGCGCCGCCTCCAGCACCACAACCACTTCGCGCTCGCTCAGGGTCTTGATGTAAAGCACCGAGCGGCGCGAGGAGAATTCATGGCGACGGCGTGCGAATGCCTCCTCCACCAGATGGCGCAGATCGTGCTCGATGATCTTCGAGACGTCGGTGCCGATGAAGCGGCTGTAGCATCCCGATCCGGCCAGAACGGAGAAGGTCTCGTGCGCATTCTGCGGCTCGCGCAGCACCAGTATTCCGGCGCAGTCGACGTTCAACAAAGATGCTATCTGGGTGAGCACGCCTTCGGCGAGCCGCTGCATCGACTTGAAGTCGAACAACGTCGATGCCGCCTCGATGATGATCTCGAGCCCGCGGCGGGTTTCGATCATGCGCTGAAGCTGCTGATGGCTGCGCAAAGCCGCGGTCATCGCGGTGAACAGCTTATCGGCCGTGAGCTCCGTTTTCGCCTTGTAGTCGTTGATGTCGTAGTCGACGATGACCCGCCGCTCGGGTGCCTGGCCCGGCTGTCCGGTGCGCAGAATGATGCGCACGGTGTCGTTCTTGAGATCCTTGCGGATGAACTCGACGAGATCGAGGCCGGCGGTGTCGCTCTCCATGATCACGTCGAGCAGGACCACCGCGACGTCGGGATGATTGCGCATGAGCTGACGGCCCTCGGCCGCGGAATAGGCCGAGAGGATTTCGAGACTTTGGCCGTTCAATCGGTAATCACTGAGCGCGAAGCGGGTGCCGTCGTGCACCGCCGGCTCGTCGTCGATCACCGCAACCTTCCAGCGCGGGCTGTCGGCACCCGACGGCTCGTCGCCTGGATCGTCGATCAGGTGGACGATGTCGTCGTCAGCCATGCGCTTTGTCCATCATTGCCGCAGCGTGGACGCCGGGCATCCCGCCGGGCGCAACCCGCGGGATGCAGATGCGGAACCGCGTGCCCCAACCGGGCCGCGATTCGAAGGTCAACCGGCCGCCCAGCTGCTGGGTCACGAGGTTGAAGATGATGTGGAGACCAAGTCCGGTTCCGCCCTCGTTCCGGCGCGTGGTGAAGAAAGGATCGAGCGCGCGCCGCTGCACGTCCTCGCTCATGCCGATGCCGTCGTCGGACACGAAGATGTCGACATCATCGCGGACCTGCCGGGCTTCGACGAACAGGCTGCCGGCCCGGCCATCGGGAAAAGCGTGAACCACGCTGTTGATGAACAGGTTGGTCAGAACCTGCCCATACGAGCCGGGATAGCTCTCCAACATGATGCCTGCCGGCACGTCGACGGTGAGCGCGATCTGGGACTTCTTGAGCACCGGTCGCAGGCTGGCGATGATCTGATCGGTCGATTCCCGAAGGTCGAACTGGCGCCGTTCGGCATGGCTGCGATCGACGGCGACCTGCTTGAACGAGTGCACCAGCTCGCCTGCACGCTGCAGATTCGACACCAGCTGATTGGCGGCATCCCGTCCGCCCTCGAGGAACTCGTCGAGCCGGGAGCGCCGCAACGGCCCGGCATCGACCTCCCTGGCAAAATCGTCGCACCGGCGCGCGAAGCTCGATGCCACCGTGAGGCTGATGCCGATGGGATTGTTCACTTCGTGCGCCACGCCTGCAACCAGACCGCCGAGCGCCGCGAGCTTCTCGGCGGCAATCAGGTTTTGCTGCGCTTCGCGCAGATCCTCCAGCGCCTTCTCCGCCCGCTCCTTCGAGGCGCGAAGCTCATTCTCGGCCTTGTGCTTGGCGATGGCGTTCTCGCGGAATACCTCGACCGCGCGCGCCATTTCCCCGATCTCGTCGTGCGCCTGCGTTCCGTGGATGGGCTGCTCGTATCTCTCCGCCACGACGGCATTCATCGCGGCCATGATTTCCTTGAGCGGCAGAATGATGCTGCGGGTGATCAGCACGCCGATCACGACGATGAGCGTCAAGAATACGACGGCGACCAGCGCAACGTTCTGATAGATATCCGCCAGCGTGTGATCGAAGCTTCCTTGCGCCTGCTGTTCGCGCAGCCGCATTTGGGTCGAGACCTTGTTGATCCCGGCGATCATGGCGGCCTGGTTGTCGTCGATCGCAGTCTTCAGCAGGTTGGTCCGTGTCGTGAACTGCTCGGCCAGGTTCTTCATTCCCTCGCGAAATGACGCGGCGCGCTGGGCCAGCGCCGCCAGCGCCGTGCGCTGCAGGGTGTTCTCGGCAAGATCGATCATCACCGGGATGGTCTGCTCCACCGTCGTGATGTTCCTGCGCGCCTCATCGGCTGCTTCGGAAGCAGGCGACAAATAGAACGCATTGGCCGCAACCAGGCTTGCGGTGAATGCCTCGCGCGACTTTCCCAGCGACGGCAGCAGCAAGGCGTCGCGTCTGCCGATGGCGCCTTCGATGATGGCGTACAGGCCGGCCATCTCTTTCGCCGGCTTGAGCACTTCGTTCTCGAAGGTCTGAGAGGTCGTGGTCTGGACCTCGCGCACCTCGCCGAACCCCTGGAGAAACCTTTCGGTGACCGCGCGCAGTTCCTCGGCCGAGCCGGATAGAACCGGATCGACCGCGCCGCGGTTGCGCAATGTGCTCAGAACCTCGCCATGCAACCCCAGGATCTCGGCCAAGCCCTCCTGGCTCGGCTGGTTGATGTAGCGATGGATCATGTTCTGCAGTCGGCTGGCATCGCTCTCCAGCAAGACCAGCAGCTTGTCGGACTCGCGCACTTTGCGCACATCCTCCCAGGCGCGGCTCAGCACATTGGCGCCGTTCCAGATCAGCGCGGCCAGGATCACCGCGACCGTTGCATTGAGCGCCGCGAGCGACAGCAGCCGCCACCGGATCGGCAACGCCCGCACGTAGCTTTCGGTCTCGGAGATCAAGGCTTCGCCGCTGCCGTGCGCCGGGCGCGGCGGATTCGTCTTTGAGGGCCACCAAATCGAAGCTCATTGAACCTGGCGAATGCGCTCCACCAACTGCCGCAAATCCGGACCCGTCACCATGCTCGAATAGATCGTGCTCACCGCGTCTGCGAACGGTTTGCGATCGATATCGGCAACGATCGTGTTTCCCGCATTGCGCGCCTGTTGTCGCGAGCGCTCCTCCAAGCCGCTCCAGACCTCGCGCATGAACAGGCTCGACTTGCGTGCGGCACCCCGGAAAACATCCTTGTCCTGTGCCGACAAGCTTTCCCATGCGCGCAGCGACATGACAAGCACCTCGGGTCCCATCGTGTGCTCGGTCAAGGTGTAGTAGGGAGCCAGCTTGTAATGATTGGTCGTGACATAGGACGGCCAGTTGTTCTCGGCGCCGTCGATCAACCTGGTCGCAAGCCCGGTCGTGACCTGGCCATAAGGCAGCTCGATTGGTTCCGCGCCCAGGGCCTTGATCATGCCGAACATCAGCTCCGATTGCTGGACCCGGATCCGCAATCCCTTCATGTCGGCAAGCGCGCGAATCGGCCGCACGCTGTTGTAGATCGATCTCGAGCCGAAGTCGTAGAAGGTCAAGCCGACGAAACCATGGCGTTCGAAGCCGGCCAGGATCTCGTCGCCGATCGTATGGTCGAGCACTTTGTGAAGATGATCGAACGAGCGGAACAGGAACGGCAACGCCAGCGCGTTCACCGAAGGGATCAAGGCGCCGATCGGCGCCACGTTGGTGCGGTTGAGATCGATGGCTCCGACCCTGGTCTGCTCGATGGTGTCCTTTTCCTCTCCGAGTTGGCGGGAATGGAAGACCCGGATGCGATGGCGACCCGCGGTGCCTTCCTCCACCAGGCGGCTCATGAGCTCGAGTGCCTGCACAGTCGGATACTCTTCCGCCTGGGTATCGGCAACGCGGAACTCGCGCGCGCCCGCCCAGGACGGAAATGCTGCCATCGCCGCGAGCACGGCAATTGTGACCTTCCATGCTTTCGCATGCGAAATGAGCGACATGACCGCGTATCCCATTGACCGCCACCCGCAGCCGTCACGACACTATTCGCAACCGCTGAAGTCCGTCAACGAGGCGACGTCCGCGTTGCGAAAGCAGACGTTCGGCTTTCGCGATTTGCAACACGATCACGGCATCGCTGCGGCTGCGGCTTCGATGATGGCGATATCGGAATGCGCTTGCCCGCAGCCACGCTTTGCGCCTCGGCGAGGTGGTGTATAGTCCTGGGCAAGGATCATGAGAGAAACGTGGAAATGACCACGCCGTTGTCCGGCAGAACAGCGCTCGTCACCGGGGCGAGCGCCGGCATCGGCAGGGCAAGCGCGCTGGCACTCGCACAAGCGGGAGCCAAAGTCATCGCCACGGGGCGCCGGAAGGAAGAGCTCGATAAGCTGGCGAAGCAGTGCGGCGGCGGGTCGATCGAGACGATGGCCGGCGACCTCGACGATGCGGACTTTGCCGGTGCGCTGGCCGGGCGGGCGCGTGATGCCGATATCCTGGTGAACAATGCCGGCACATTGAAGTACGCTCCGCTGATGGACATGACCGGTGAGGAGTGCGAGGCGATGTTTCGCACCAATGTGCTCGCCTCTTTTCGCATCACGCTGGCGGTGGCGCGGCCGATGATGGAACGCCGACGCGGCCACATCATCGTCATGACATCCATTGCGGCTCGCGAGGTTTATCAGCTCGGGGTGATCTACTGTGCGACCAAGCACGCGCTTTCGGCATTTGCCCGCGGCCTGCGAATCGAGCTGCAAGGACATGGCATCAAGGTGACGGAGATCGCGCCGGGGATGGTCGATACCGGCATCCGCGCCGGCAGCACCCACCCGCGCGTGCTGAAAGCTCTCGAAGTCAGAAAATTCGAGGCGCTTACGCCGCAAGAGGTGGCGGAGGCCGTCGTCTATGCGGCGACGGCTGCGCCCAACTGCTGCCCGGACTTGATCGAGCTGCGGCCGCAAGGAGCCGCGTGACGAGCGGCCGCTCAACAAGACCAAATGGAGGAGCCCCGCCGTGGCAAATACGATGGCAAAGCTGCAACCACAAGTGAGTAGGGCGTCCAGCCAAAAAAGCACATCGCGCAGCAAACCGAAAGCCAAGAAGGCGCCGAAGCAGAAGTTCAACGTCAACCATTTCAGGGCGGAGGATTTCCGGCCAGACGGCTTGCGAACTTACGCGCAGTATCGCGATCTCGGCATGAGCAAAGCCACCAACGGGCTGCTGCAGGCGCATGTCATCCGCCTCATCCCGCCCTGTGATCCGGCAGTGGTGTCGAAGCGGCATTTCCACGACGTGGATGTCCAGATGATCTACGTTCTCAAGGGATGGATCAGGTCGGAGTTCGAGGGGCAGGGCGAGGTCACGATGCGCCAAGGTGCTGCCTGGCTGCAACCGCCGCGCATAAAGCACACCGTGCTCGACTATTCCGACGATTGCGAGCTGCTCGAGATCATCCTTCCGGCCGAGTTCGAGACGGTGGAGTTGGACTGACGAGCATCATTGGGAGGAAATCATGAGCACCAAAGAAAAGTACCGGGTCGAGGCCGTAACGCGGCGGCGCTTGCTGGAAGCAACGCTCGCAGGCTCGGCATTGGTCGCCGCGCCGGCATTGCTGCGCAACGCGGTGGCACAGCAAGGACCGATCAAGATCGGCATTCCGACCGTAATCACCGGCGGCTATGCGATTCTCGGCAGCCAGGTTATGCGTACCTGCCGGCTGGTGAAGAAGATGACCGACGCCAAGGGCGGGGTGCTCGGGCGTCCGATCGAGTTCCTGTTCCAGGACACCCAAGGCGACCCTGCCATGTGCGTGCGCAAGTGCCAGGAGCTGGTCGAGCGGGACAATTGCCGAATTCTGACCGGCGTCATCGTCTCTTCCGAGGCAGCGGCCATGCTGCCCAAGCTCGAAGGTTGGAACGCCGTGTTCCTCTCGCATGGCAATGGCGACGGACGGCTGACTGCCGAGCTCCTGGTGCCGCGGTTCTTCCGCGCCAACACCTCGGCGCCGATGGGCGCACGTACGCTCGCGCTCTATCTCGAGGATGCGCCGGAAAAGAAATTCATCGCCATCGCCTCCGATGCGGCCTGGGGCCGCTCCAGCAATGCCGCCTTCGAGGAGCAGATCAAGGCGGTCGGCAAGGAGCTGGTCGACAAGATCTACGCGCCGGTCGCCAACAAGGACTATTCCACGTACATCACCAAGATCCTGCAGTCCGGAGCCCAGGGCTGCTATGTTGCGCTGCAAGGCGACGAAGCGCGCGCCTTCTATTCGCAGGCCGCCCAATACGGTCTTGCCCAGCGGGTGCAGTTCTTCACCGAGATCGTCGCCCAGGCCGACATCAAGGTGCTCGGGAAGGACTCGCTCGGCCTGGTCGGCTCCTCGCGTTATCCCGTCACCTACGACATTCCGGAGAATCGGGCGTTCGTCTCGGCTTTTCAGGCCGAGCACAAGAACGAAATTCCGGACTGGTCCGACGGCGAAATCTATCAGGCGCTGATGATCCTGTTCGCCGCGATCGAAAAGGCCAAATCGGCCGAGCCGATGCAGATCGTCGAGGCGATGGAGGGCCTCGAGGTCACCAGCGTCAAGGGGCCGGTGCTCATGCGCAAGTGCGATCATCAGGGCGAGAACCAGGGCTTCGTCGTCAAGGTCGCAAGGAACGAGAAGTTCGCCGATCCGGTCGGCGATATCATCAAGATCTATCCGCGCGAGATGACCACCCCGGATTGCCGGAGCGCCAGCTACCGCAACCGGTGACGCCGTGAGCGTGGTTCTACGGTCCCGGATCGTGCGGCGCGACATCGCGCAGACAAGTTTACGCGGTCTGCGCTGCGGCTGCGTCGAGTGCACCGTGCTCCGAGAAGCTTCCATGAGCTGGTTCGGCTTCATCCTGGCGCAGTGTCTCAACGCGCTCTCGCAGGCGTCGATCCTGTTCTTCATCGCCTGCGGACTGACGCTGATCTTCGGCATCATGCGGGTCGTGAACTTCGCGCACGGCGTCATTTTCATGCTCGGCGCCTATGTCGGCTATACCGCGAACGTGGTCACCGGAAGCTTTCTGCTGTCGCTGCTGATCGCACCCATCGTGGTCGGAGCGGTGGGCATGGCATTCGAGTGGATTTTTCTGCGTCACCTGTATGGTCGCCGCGATGGTGGCGCCTATCTCCTGCTCACCTTCGGCCTTGCAGTCGTGCTGAGCGAGCTGATCCGGCTGATCTGGGGAGTGCAGCCGCTCGGCACCGGCATCCCCGATTTTCTGCGCGGCATCGTCATCATCCTCGACCAGCCGTTCCCGCTCTACCGCCTGTTCCTGATCGGGCTCGGCATCGCTGCCGCGGTCGCCATCTGGCAGTTTCTCGAACGCACCCGCGCGGGCCTCCTGATCCGCGCCGTTTCGCAGAACTCGGAGATGGTCCATGCACTCGGCACCGATGTCGACCTGGTGCGCACCGCAGTGTTCGGCTTCGGCTGCGCACTGGCTGCGCTCGGCGGCGTGCTCGCAACTCCGCTGGTCACTGCGTTCCTGGGCATGGGCACCAGCGTCGTCATCGACGCTTTCGTCATCGTCATCATCGGCGGCATGGGCTCGTTCCTGGGCTCGATCATCGGCAGCGTGCTGGTGGCGTTCGTGCAGGTGATGGGCGCCTACTACTTCCAGGATCTTGCACTCGCATTCATGTATTTGCTGATGTTGCTCGTGCTCGTCATCCGGCCGGGCGGGCTGCTTGGAAAGGAAGATTGAGTGAACTGGAAGCTCCACTTCGCCATCACGGCGACTGCCTGCGCCGTGCTTCCGTTCGTGGTCCCGGGGCATTCACTGACCATTATGATCGAAGCGCTGATCTTCGGCCTGTTCGCCATGAGCCTTGATCTCTCTGGTGGGATATTGCCGGCTCTATTCATTCGGACATGCCGCGGCCTATGGCCTCGGCGCCTATTCCTACGCGCTGATCCTCACCCATGCGCCGTTGCCGCTTCCGGCCGGGATCCTGCTGGCGGTCGCGGCCACCACCGTGATCGCGATTCCGATCGCATGGATCTGCACGCGCTCGACCGGGGTATCGTTTGCGATGCTCACGCTGGCTTTTGCGCAACTCGGCTATGCCATGCTGTTTCGCTTCAGGGACATCACCGGCGGTTCCGACGGGCTGGTCGGCATCCCGCGCCTCGCCGGACCGTTCGGCATCGACTGGTTCCAGAGCAAGCTCGGCTATTACTATCTCGTGCTCGGTTGCCTGCTCGGCTCGTATCTGTTGTGCCGTGCGATCGTGCGATCGCCTTTCGGTGCCGTGCTCGCGGGCATCCGTGAGAACGAGGCCAAGACCATCGCGCTCGGCTACAATACCCGTGCCTACAAGATCACGACTGTGGTGCTGGCCTATGGCTTCGGCGGACTTGCCGGCGCGCTCTACGCCGCGTTCGCAGGCTTCGCGTCACCCGAGCTGTTCTTCTGGCTGACTTCGGGCCGCGTCCTCATCATGGTGGTGGTGGGAGGCGCCGGCACGCTGATCGGCCCGATCCTGGGCGGCGTATCCTTCGTGTTTGTCGAGCATCACCTTTCGCAGGTGACGGACCTGTGGCCGCTCATCTTCGGCACCATCTTCATCGTCTTCGTCATGTTCGCGCCGGAGGGCATCTGGGGCATTCTGACGAGCCGATTGCGCATCAGGCGCGCGGTTTCGCACCCGGACGGGAGCAAGGAGGCGCCGGGTGCCGCTGCTTGAATGCAAGGGGCTCGTTCGCCGCTTCGGCGCGCTGGTCGCCGTCGACGGCGTCGACTTGACGGTCGAGCGCGGCGAGATTCGCGCGGTCATCGGACCAAATGGTGCCGGCAAGTCGACCGTCTTCAATCTGATCACGAGCGTGCTGAGGCCGAGCGCCGGCGAAATTGTTTTCGCCGGCGAGACCATCACGGGACGGCCGGTCTACGAGGTGGCGCAGAAGGGAATCGCGCGCACGTTTCAGCTCTGTCACGTGTTTCCAGCGCTGAGCGCGCGCGAGAACGTCCGCATCGCGGCGCAGGCGCGCGATGGCCGCCGCTGGCAATTTCTCGGCGGCGCCGGCGTGCGCAGCCGATCCGGCGCCGTTGCCGAGCACGCGCTCGAGCGCCTGCGGCTGTCGCGCTTCGCCGACATTCCCGCCGCCATGCTTTCGCACGGGGACCAGCGGCTGCTCGAGATTGCCATGGCGATCGCGCAGAAGCCGCGACTGCTGATGCTGGACGAGCCTACTCAAGGACTGTCGATCGAGGAGACCGCGCGCGCGGTGCAGATTCTCAAGGACATGCTGGCGGCCGGGGACTTGAGCGTGCTGCTGGTCGAGCACGACATGGAAGTCGTGTTCAATCTGGCCGACAGCATCACGGTGCTGCATCGCGGCCGCGTGATCGCCGACGGATCGCCGGCGGCCGTGCGCGGCAATGCCGAGGTGCGCAGCGCCTATCTCGGAGGCTCGGACTGATGCTGCGCGTCGAGGGCCTGCATACCTTTTACGGCCGAGGTCATATTCTTCAGGGCGTCGATCTCGAAGTGCCGGCGGGCCGGATCGCGGCTGTTCTGGGCCGCAACGGCGTCGGCAAGACCACCACGCTACGCTCGATCGTCGGGCTCGCTCCGCCGCTGCGAGGCCAGATCCTGCTCGCCGGCCAGGACGTGACGGGCTGGGCGCCGCACCGCATCGTGCGGATGGGCGTCGGCTATGTTCCGGAAGGCCGCATGATCTTTCCCGATTTGACCGTGGTGGAAAACATCCAGGTGGCGCAGCGCATTCCGGCGCGGCAATGGACGATGGAGCGGCTGTTCACGCTGTTTCCCGCATTGGCCGAGCGCAGGCGCAGCAAGGGTTCCCAGCTCTCCGGCGGCGAGCAGCAGATGCTCGCCGTTGCGCGCGCGCTGGTCACGGACCCGCGCGTCATGCTGCTCGACGAGCCCTCGCAAGGGCTCGCACCGCTGGTGGTGGAGGAGCTCACGGGGCTGATTGCACGGTTGCGGGACGAGGGCGTCAGCCTCTTGCTGGTCGAGCAGAATCTCAAGCTCGCCGAAGCGGTGGCCGATGCGGTCTATGTCATGGTGAAGGGTCAGATGGTCTATCACGCGCCGCTCGAACGCTTCCGGGCCGAACGCGAGGAAATCAAGGCCAGGTATCTGACGCTGTAACGAGTATCTGACGCTGTAAAGGCGACGCCGGCGGGTGGAAATCAATCCGGGGAGACGTGACCGAGCGATGAGCGACGACACTACAAGCAGCGACTTCGCCGGCAAGAAGGCGCTGGTGACCGGCGGCAGCCGCGGCATCGGCGCTGCCGTCTGCCTGGAGCTTGCGCGGCGAGGCGCCGACGTGGCCTTCATCTATCGCCAGCGCGATCGCGAGGCCGAGGCGACGGCGGCACAAATTCGTGCGCTCGGCGCCCGCGCGCTGGCGCTCAAGGCCGATCTCGCCGATGCCGGCGCTGTCGGCGCGGCCGTCGATCGCGCCGCCGCCGAGCTCGGCGGGCTCGATGTTCTGGTGCAGGCGGCCGGCGCCATGGGCGCCTGGCACGAGACCGCGGAGCTTTCCACCGATGATTGGGATCGCTACCTCGCCGTCGACCTGTCCGGAGCGTTCTATGTCATCCGCGCGTCGTTGCCGCACCTGCGCCGCGCCGGCGGCGGCGCGATCGTTGCGGTCTCCTCGATCGCAGCGCAGATGTGCCAGGCTCGCAACGTGCAAGGCGCCGCCGCCAAGGCCGGGCTGGAGGCGATGGTGCGCGTCGTGGCGCGCGAGGAGGGGAGACGCGGCATCCGCGCCAATGCCGTAGCGGTCGGGTTGACGGACACGGAGATGGGACGGGACGCATTCGCGCGATGGGGTGCGGAAGCCAGCGAGCGGGTCGTGCGCGGCATCCCGCTGCGCCGGATCGGAACGCCGCAAGAGGTGGCGCGCGTGATCTGCTTTCTGGCCGGGCCGGATGCCGCCTACATCACCGGCAAGGTGCTGCAAGTCGACGGCGGCCAGATCATCGCAGCATGAGAGCGTCGCCATGAGCTTCGAAACCCGTCTGACGCCGGCGATGGCCGCGCGCTGGCGCGGCGCCGGCCTGTGGAGCGACGAGACCTTTGCGGCCGTGCTGGCGCGCCGTGTGCGCGAGATGCCCGAGCGCGAAGCGCTGACCGACGGCGGCCGGGCGCTCGGCTACCGCGAGCTTGCCTACGGGATCGACCGCATGGCGGCGCGATTGCGCGCGCTCGGCATCGAGGAAGGCGACGTTGTCACCATCCAGCTTCCGAACTGGATCGAGTTCGCATTCGTTTTCTTCGCCCTGGAGCGCCTCGGCGCCGTGGCGGTGACGGTCAGCGTGGATTTCCGCAGCCGCGAGCTCGAATACATCATGCACTTTTCCGGCAGCAGGATGCTCATCTGCTGTGCCGAGTTCCGCGACTTCGATCACGCCGCCATGGCCGCAGAGCTCAAACCGCGGCTCCCCGCGCTTGCTTCGATCGGCATCATCCGTGGCGTTGCCCGCCCCGGAATGGTGAGCCTCGATGATGTCGCTGCGGCTTCCGGCTCCCCGCCGAATTTCGTTCCGGTGCGGGCGGGTGCCGACGCGGTCATGCGCATGGCCTTCACGTCCGGCACCACCGGCAACCCAAAGGGCGTCATGCACAGCCACAACACGACGCTGGCGGCCGGACGCATTCTCAACGGCGATCTCGGGCTCGCAGCCCACGACGTCATGCTGATCTGGCTGCCGCTTGGTTTGAATTGGGGTTATCTCACGCTGGTCCAGAGCGTCCTCGCCGGCGCCAAGGCGGTGTTGCTGGATCGGTTCATGCCGGCGGCTGCGCTCGACCTGATCGAGCGGGAACGGGTGACGTATATTCCGACTGCGCCGGCGTCTCTCACCACCATCCTGCAGGAGCCCGATCTCGATCGGCGCGACCTGTCCAGCCTGAGAATCGTGGTGAGCGGCGGCGCTTCGGCGCCGGTCGAGACCATCCGCGCCTGGCGCCACGCCGCCCCCGGTGCGCTTCTCGAGCTGTTGGGGATGCTGGAGACCGGATATCAGGCTTATACTCGTCCGTCGGACGATTCCGAACGCGTCGCCGGCTCGGTCGGCCGCCCGGCGAGCCACATGGGATTACGGCTCGTCGATGCCGACGGGCACGACGTTGCGCCCGGTGAGGAGGGCGACATCTGCTGCGACGGCCCCTCGGTGCATCTCGGCTATCACAACAACGCCACCGCCAACGCGGAAGCCTTTCTTCCCGACGGCTGGTTCCGCAGCGGCGATCTCGGCGTGATCGATGCGCAGGGATGTCTGCGCATCGTCGGTCGCCTCAAGGAAATGATCAACCGCGGCGGCAAGAAGTTCTTTCCGCGCGAGATCGAGGAGATTCTCTACACCCATCCGCAGGTGCTTTATGCCGCGATCGTCGGCATTCCCGACGCGCGGCTGGGCGAGCGCAATTGCCTGTGCCTGGTGCCGCGCCCGGGTGCGGCGCCGACCCTCCAAAGTCTCATCGCCTTCCTCGGCGACACCGTCGCGACCTACAAGCTGCCGGAACGGCTGGAGCTGTTCGCGCAGTTCCCGTTCACCCCGACCGGCAAGATCCAGCGTCACGCGCTCGTGCGCGAGGTCGTAGCCCGGATTGCTGCCGCCGGCGCAACCGCAACACCTTGGAGAGGGCGTCATGGATGATCGCTACGCACGTTTCTCGCGGCTGCTGATCGAGCGGCCGCATCCGCGCGTGCTGCGCGTCGTCATGAACAGGCCGGGCAAGCTCAACGCCGCCGATGCCGAGATGCACTCCGACCTGACCGAGATCTGGCGCGTCATCGATTCCGATCCGAGCGTGAATGCGGTGTTGCTCACCGGCGCCGGCAAGGCGTTCTCGGCGGGCGGCGATCTCGATCTCGTCGACAAGATGATGGCGGATTTCGACACCCGCATGCGCGTCTGGAAGGAGGCGCGCGACATGGTCTACAATCTCATCAATTGCAGCAAGCCGGTGGTCTCCGCCATCAACGGCGCGGCGGTGGGAGCGGGGCTGGTGCTCGCCATCCTCGCCGACATCTCGATCGCAGCAAAATCCGCGCGCCTGATCGACGGCCACACCAAGCTCGGCGTTGCCGCCGGCGATCACGCCGCCATCGTCTGGCCGCTGCTCTGCGGCATGGCCAAGGCCAAGTACCATCTGCTGCTGTGCGAGCCGATCACCGGCGAGGAGGCCGAACGCATCGGTCTCGTCTCGCTCGCGGTGCCCGACGCGGAGCTGCAAACCCGCGCCCTCGACATTGCGGTGCGGCTGGCGGAGGGCGCCCCCAACGCCATTCGCTTGACCAAGTACGCGCTCAACAACTGGCTGCGAACGGCCGGTCCGATCTTCGATGCGTCGCTCGGACTGGAATTCCTCGGCTTCACTCGGACCCGAGCTGCCGGAAGGCGTCGCAGCGTTGCGCGAGAAGCGGCCGGCGAAATTTACTGCGGACGGCGTCTGAACGCCGTGGACCGCGCCGCCTTCACCGCAGATCTCGCCAGCGCCTGACGAGGCTGTCGCGCTCCACGATAAATCGGCGCCAGGCGGGCGTTTGCATCGCCTCGTGATCATGGCGCGTCCCATGCCGAACGCACATCCTGGAAGGCATCATGCCCGTAAGAAAGACGCCTCTGGACATCGGTACTGTCCAAGCCGAAGTCGAAGTCCCCGGCACGCCCGGAAGAGGTGTGGGAAGCCATCGCGACCGGACATGGAATCTCGTCCTGGTTCGTTCCAACCGAGGTCGAACAGCGCGAGGGCGGCGTCATCACCGCCAACTTCGGTCCCGGCATGGATTCGGTTTCGACCATAACGGCCTGGGATCCGCCGCACCGATTCAGCGCTGAGAGCCAGGAGCTGGGTCCCGGGTGCCGCACCGGTCGCCACCGAGTGGGCCGTCGAAGCCCGCTCCGGCGGCGTCTGCGTCGTGCGCGTGGTTCACCGCTGGTTCGCGAGCAGCGATGAGTGGGATAACCAGTTCGAGGGTCACCAGCACGGCTGGCGGGCCTTCTTCCGCATTTTGCGGCTCTATCTCACCCACTTTCGCGGCCAGCGAGGCTCGATGATTCAGTTGATGCCCGCTTCGCCCGAGCCCAAGTCGGAGGCTTGGGACATGCTGACCGGCTCGCTCGGCCTCGCAGGCACCGCCGTCGGCGAGCCCGTGAGCACGTCTGTTGGCGCGCCACCACTCAGCGGAATTGTCGAGCATGTGGGCGAAAGTGCATTCCCGGAAGAGTTGCTGCTGCGGCTCGAGCGGCCGGCGCCCGGCATCGCCCACCTGTTCGCCCTTCCGATGGGCGGCCAGGTTTTCCTGCCGATCCGTCTTTACCTTTACGGCGCGGAGGCGCCTGTTGCTGTCGAGCGCCAGGAGCCATTATGGCAGTTGTGGGTGAAGGAGCATTTTCAGGCGGCTGGTGAAGCCAGTGGGTGGTAGAAAGATGACTGCTCTCATCATCCGGTTTCATGTTGCTGTCTGGCATTCTGACATCCTCGGGTCCGAGGCCGCATGAAGGGGGTCGGTACTCGATGCTCCGCCGCGTGGGCTCCGGATGAGACGTTACCCGCCACCATTCTTTATCCCGGCTTCCCGAAGCTTGGCCTTGGCTTTGCGGCCGATCACCACCACGACGGCGATGGTGGCGATAAGCCCGATTCCGATGAAGACGGTCTGTGCTATTCCACCACCCCCGCCGCGCGCGGCTGCTTCACCGATAGCCCCAAGATACACATACAGCGCCGCGCCCGGCATGATTCCGAAGAACGTCCCCAGCGCGTAAGGCAACAGGCCCACGTCGGTGACGCCCAGCAGGTAGTTCTGGATATTGAAAGGAACGAGCGGCGTTAGCCGCAACAAGACGACGGTCTTCCATCCTTCTTCTTGCACTGCCTGGTCGATGGCCCTGAGCAGCGGTCTCTTTTGGATCGCCAGCCCGATCCTCTCCCGAGCCAGGTAGCGCGCAATGAGAAATGCGAGAACTGCTCCGAGGGTTGCCGCTGCGACGACGGTTGGAAAGCCCCAGACGCCGAAGACGACGCCTGCTGCCACCGACATGACGCCGGCGGGCGCCAGCGCGACCACGGCGACTACATAAGCCGCGGCGAAAACCAGCATACCCGTCATGCCGTAGCCGCGAACCCAGGTCGTGAACGCGTGCATCCACTCCTGCAAGGGAAGAAAAATCCACGCGAGGGTAAGGCCGATCAGGAGAACAGCGACGCCTGCCCACAGCGCCATTCGTGGGCCGGCGCCCTTCTTCATCAGATCAGCTCGGCGCGAACGGCGCCGCCGCAACCAAAGCTGAAGGACGGCCCATCGCACATCAGCGGGCGCTGCATGATGCCCCGCCGAGAACGCAGAACTTCGCGCAATGAGGATGATTTAATGGGACAGATTGCGCTGCTTCCTTCAGCGTATGTCCAAGTGCGAATCGCTCGTCATATGGCAGGAGAGTGCAGGATACAACGGCCGGACGTTCGCTGCCCTTGTGCTTCACGATCATGCGCGAGGTAGCGCACATGACGTCGGCAGGCGACTTACCCAGGATCTCCCAACAGTGTGTGGTAATCTCCGGAACGTCGGCGCGAGCATCCATCTCCGGGAAAAGCACGAGCTTTGCGTGGTCGCCGGCGTCGATCAGTATCGCGTGCTCGGCGAAAAGCCCGGCGTAGCCGGCGCGCTCGGCGGCTACGTCCTCGTTCCACATCGTGCGGCCCGCGACGTGCACGGAAAACTTGTTTCGGGCCAGCCAGATCAAGCCGTCGAGCGTCGGCTTGAAGGTTCCGGGTCCACGCTCGTCTTCGTGTCGCTCGGCCGTAAAATGATCAAGCGATACGCGGATCGTGAGATTTTGTCCGAACCGGCGGTTCAAATCCATGAGCCGCCCCTTGCTCCGTTGCATGGGACGCATCGCATTGCTGAGCACCAGCACCCGGAATCCGCGCGATAGACAGTCCTCGAGAATCTCGAAAATCTCGGGATTTATGAATGGTTCGCCGCCGGTGAAGCCGATCTCTTCGGTGCCCCAGCCCTCCAGGCTGATTTCTTCGAGGAACAGCGCGACTTCCTCTCGCGTGATGTATGCCAGCCGATCGTTCTTGGGGCTGGATTCGATGTAGCAATTGCGGCAGGCGATGTTGCAGAGCGTTCCAGTATTGAACCAAAGCGTCTGAAGCCGCGAAAGCTCGACGCGCGCTCGCGGCTCGCCATCGGCTGTCAATAACGGATCGGTGAATTTTGCCGGCTGTAGGCGCGGTGTCGAATCCGCAAGCGGGGACGGCCAGAGCTGTTCGCAATGGTGTTGGCGCCGGCGCGACGATTGCTTCGAGCGGGCAGGACGCCACATGGCGGTTCCCGGCTCCACGGCTGCACCGCGTGCCCGGATTTCCTTGAACGGAAGCACGTCGCAACTCGGCCAAAGTCCGGTCTCGAGTGCCGCCGCATAGTCTTCGGGCAGCCCGGCATCACGCATCTTTGCTGCAGCCACGCTATGTTCGTAAGCAATGGCATGGTGCTCGATCGAGATGCCATCCTCGCACGGCCTCAGAATGCTGAACCAGACGCGGGGTGTCCCGTCGTTGGCCGGCATGCCGACAGCGCCTGCGTTATGCCAGAGGCGGCCGTTGATCGTTTGCGAGAACGGAATCCCGCAATGCCCGGCGATGATACCGGAGACGCCAGCGTGATTGAGATCATCCCACTTGCTGCCCGGGTCAGTCGAGGCAAAAATGAATCGGTTGATTACATCGACGCCGCCATGAATGATCGCGAGCCGTTCTCCACCGAGCTCGACATCGATGCGCCGGGGCAATGCACCCATCCAGGTCCGCGCGTCCGAATCGAGCATGCGATCGGCATATGCAAACCACGCGCTCGACAGCCGGTCGCAGGCGCTGCCTGGAGGAAAACCGCAGCCGCAGTCGGCCGCTCCTGCTGCGAGACTTTCATCGCAGTTTCCCTGCACGACATGGATTCCGGCGTCACGCACCAGCGCCACCGTACCAATCGGGTCGGCCCCGTAGGCAACGACGTCGCCGGTGCAAATGACGCGGTCGCATGGAATCGACAGTTTCCCTGCTCGAGCAAGCACCGCCTTGGTCGCTTCGAGATTGCTGTAGGGTCCTCCGAAAACGAGCACGGGAGCGCCGACGTGCAACACGGAAATGGGGCTGGTCATCGGCCTTGTCTCGAGTGATCCCAACTTGCCTGGAGTCCGATGACCTGCCTTGGCTCCCGGTAACCAGACCCGCTGTGAGCGGCGCATTGTAACGCGCTGAGCGCCACGGAGCTTGCGGCCGCCGAATTCGGATCAATCAAATAATCGAGAGAAAACCTTTGTGCTGCGCTTTCCAGTCTTGGGATTGCCTAGATCCGGCTCGAGGTGCTCCAACAGGACCATGCAATCGTATCGGCGCGAGGTGGAAGAATGAACACGGGTCGTCTCAACGGCGTAAGGGCATGCGTCTTCGACGCTTACGGGACGCTGTTCGACTTTGCGGCCGCGGCCAGGGGATGCCGCGACGTCCTCGGCGAGTCGATCGACAGGCTGACGGCGCTCTGGCGCGAGAAGCAGCTTCAGTACACCTGGTTGCGTGCTGCCCAGGGCAGCCATGTAGATTTCTGGCAGGTCACCGGGGATGCCCTCGACTTCTCGTTGGAAACCATGGGCCTCGAAGACATGGCCCTCCGGGACCGCTTGATGACGCTCTATCTGAGCCTGGAACCATTCCCGGAAGTGCCGCACGTGTTGCGGCAGCTGAAGTCGGCAGGGTTGCGTACCGCAATTCTTTCCAACGGCTCGCCCAGAATGCTTGCTGCGGTCGTCGGCGGCGCCAAGTTGGACGGATTGCTCGATGCCGTCCTTTCGGTGGAGGAGGTCGGCGTCTACAAGCCGAGCCCCAAGGTCTACCAATTGGCTGTCGAGCGCTTGGGCCTTCCAGCAGCGCAGATCTCGTTCCAGTCGTCGAATGCCTGGGATGCCTACGCCGCGTCGGCGTTCGGGATGCAGGTGGTCTGGTGCAATCGCTATGGCCAGCGCCGGGAGCGGCTGCCCGGCGCACCGGATCGTGAAGTGAAGTCACTGTCGGAATTGCCGGCGCTCGTTGGCGCAGCCTGAAAGCGGTTTTGCAGGTGCGGTTGGGTAACCGCTCGGCACGGAAGCGGAGGCGGAGGTCGCCGACGCGTTGGCGGGCAATCATCCGTTGCGATTTGCCGCACCGGCATCGACGGTCACGATCGTTCCGCTGACATACGACGCGCGCGGCGAGACCAGGAAGGTCACGACATCGGCGACCTCGCTGGGCTTGCCCATTCGCCCGAACGGCAGATTCAATTCACGCTCGACATCGCGCCATCGCTCGGCCGAGCCGAGCTTGTTTTCCGCGATCTGGCGCAGCACGCTCTCTGCCCGGTCGGTCGCGGTATAGCCGGGATTGACCCCGACGATGCGCACGCCGAAATCGGGCGCCTGGCTGCCGGCAGAGCGGCTGAACGCCATCAGTGCGGCATTGGCGGTCGAGCCGATGATATAGCGCGCAAACAACCGCTCGCCGGCATAACCGATGACGTTCGCGATCACGCCGTCGCGCCGCTGCTTCATCGAGCGCAGCAGCGAGCGGCAGAGATTGATGTATCCGAACACTTTGAGATCCCAGGCATTGCGCCAGAGCTTGTCACTGGTGTCGTCGAGGTCTCCGGCCGGATTCGAGCCGGCATTGTTGACGAGAATGTCGACATCGGCGCAGGCCTGCGCCAGCCGCTCCTGGTCTTCCACCCGGGCCAGATCCGCTTCGTGAATGCGGACATCGATGCTCGGGCGCGGATTTGCGCAGCATGTCGCGCGCCTGCTCGAGCCCCGTAGCGCCGCGTGCGGCAATCTCCAGGTGGCAACCCTCGGCCGCGAGCGCTTGGGCCACCGCAAGCCCGATGCCTTTGCTCGCGCCGGTGACCAGCGCGCGCCTGCCCTTCAATTGCAAATCCATGCGGCGCTCTCAATGCATGACCGTTCCGCCATCGACGGCGATGGTCTGACCGGTGACCAGCGCGCTTGCCTCGGACACGAGCCAGTGAACCGTCCCGACGAGATCCGATGGCTGCAGGTTGCGCGCGATCGCCTGACCCATCCGCACGGTATCGAGTGCCTTGTCGGCTTTCTCCGCGAAGAACTCGCGCGTCCCTTCGGTCAGGACTGCGCTCGGCGCAACAGCATTCACGCGGATATTGTCGCGGCCGAGTTCGCGGGCGAGGCCGCGGGTGAGGCCGATCACCGCGGCCTTGGACGTCGTGTAGTGCAGGCCATACGGCATCCCATAGGTGGCGGCCAGCGAGGCGATGTTGACGATGCTGCCGCCGCCGGCCTGGCGCATCGCCGGGACGACCGCCTTGCAGCAGTTCCAGATGCCTTTGACGTTGACGGCCATCGCGGCATCCCAGTCGGCTTCGCCGATCGAGTCGAAGCGGCCGCCTTTGAGGCCGCCATAGAGTGCGGCATTGTTGACCAGGGCATCGATGCGTCCGAACGCATCGAGCGCAGCCCGCGCCATGTCCATCGCCGAAGCGGCGCTCGCAACGTCGAGCCTGGTGGCGATCGCAGCGCCGTTTTTGCGTCTTCACGAGCTCGAGCGTGCGCGAGCAGTCGTTGATGTCGGCCGCCACGATGCGAGAGCCGAGCCCGCCGAGATAGCGCGCGTATTCCTGACCGATTCCGCGGGCAGCGCCGGTGATGATGATGACCTTTCCTTCGATGTTCATGGTGTGCAACAGCCCAGCGGCCTACTGCTCCACCGTGATCTTGGCGGCGCGGATCACGTCGCCCCAAAGCTTGGCTTCGCCCTTCACGAACTCGCCCATCTGCCGGGTGTCGAGCTTGCTGGCCCCGACGTAGATCGTCTTGAGCTTCGCCTGCGCCTCGGGCGTCTGCATGGCCGCGACGATCGCCTGATTGAGCTTCGCGCGGATGCCTGCGGGCGTCTTCGGCGGCGCCATCAACGAGAAGAAAGTGGTCGAGCTGAATTCCTTGATCCCGCTCTCGTCGATCGTCGGCACGCCTGGAAGTTGCGGCAGGTGCTCGAGCGTCGCAACGGCGATGATCCTCACCCTGCCGCCGAGGTGAAGCGGCAGGATGGTGCCCAGGTCACAGAACATGAAATCCACGTGCCCGCCGGCGAGGTCGTTGACGGCCGGCGCCGCTCCCCGGTAGGGCACGTGCACGAGCTTGATGCCGGTGCGGCTCGAGAACAACTCGGCGGTGAGATGCGAGGTCGAGCCGTTGCCCTGCGAGGCATAGCTGAGCTTTCCCGGATTGACCTTGGCGTGGGCAATCAGGTCGGCGACGCTCTTGGCCGGGGAGTCGTTCTTGACCGCCAGAACGTTGGGCGCAACCGCCATGATCGCCACCGGCTCGAGCGCGGCCGGATCATAGTTGAGTTGCTTGAACAGCACCGCATTGGCGGTGATGGTGCCGGGCGGCGTGGCGAGCAGCGTGTAGCCGTCGGGTTCCGCCTTCGCGACCGCTTCGCCCGCGATGTTGTTGCTGCCACCGGTCCGATTCTCCACCGTCACCGGCTGACCCCACAGCTTCTGCAACTGGTCGGCGATGATGCGTGCCGACAAGTCGACCCCGCCGCCTGCGGGAGAGGCGCTGATGATCTTGATCGCCCGGCTCGGAAAGCTCGCCTCCGGCGTCTGGGCGCTTGCCGCCCCGACGAGCGAGACGGCAGCCAGGCCGACCAGTCCCAAGACGCGATTGCTGCTGCGCATGATGAATTCTCCCGCTGAGATTGCGTCGGTCGGTCCCTCAATATTGGATATGATGGATGCGGACGCGTCAATTCCAGTCCGGTCGGCAATCCGTCGCCACCGAATGCGGATTTGGCCGGCGTGATCCGAGCACGGTCCCGGCTCTGCGGATTCACGCTGCGGTCGCCGAGCTTGATTGAGCGATCAAAGAGCGGACGACCTCGGGACCGCTTATTGCGCAGCGATGCATTGTCGCGAGGAGGGGAGGGTCGTCTCCTCGACGACCAGAGTTGCTCGACCTCAATCGAAACGCTCACATGCCAATCTCCTTTGCTGTTGTTTCGCCTTGTTCTAGGTTAAACGCCGCGCAGTCCGGATTCCCGCACGTTTGCCAGCCGGTCCTTTCTGGTAACGTCGCGGGCACTGGCTGCGGAGCCTTTGACTTAAGCAGGCAAGGGGCCGGGATGAAGTCAGGACACGGGGTATTGAGTTGGTCGCCAAATCGCGGTGGGTGCGTGGCGATTCGACTGCGTAAGGGTAAGGGCCATGGCGCGGGATGACTATCGCTCCCGAACTCATTGCGGTTCGGAAAAAGCTCGGCCTCACTCGCGGTGAGATGGCTAAGCGGCTGCTCGTCCCGCGAGTTGCCTATGAGCAATGGGAGGACGGCAAAAAACCGACGCCAAGCACAGTGGTACGGGCTGCGGAAACCATCGCGAGTCAGCGGATGTTTACTGCCAAAGTCCTCACGCTCGCTGATGGAAGTCTTACCGCTCTTCAGATAGCCGAAAAACTTGCAGTACATCGGATCAGAGTGTACCGGGCGCTCGCAGAACTTCGGCGGGATAAGCAGCCGCTAAGCGTGATGCCCGCCAAACGCGGCACCAAGCTGCACTCGAAGTGGAGGATCACAGCCAAGGCCGTTCGAGCGAGCAAAAGAAACGAGAAAATCGCCGCGGCAGTGCGCGCCGGCGAAACGTACATTGCAATAGGCAAACGCTACGGCGTCAGCCGAGAGCGCGTAAGGCAGATTGCGGGTTCGTTCGGCCTCATCTCGCACCGTGCGATGGCCATGAGGCAAGGACTGAAGGCCGAACGGCTGGCGAAGAAAGCAGCTGCGAGAGCGGCGAGGCGGGCCGATCTGGAGCGGCGCTACGCCAGAATGCGGGAACTCGTCCAGGGCGGGATGTCCATTCGACAGGCGGGCGGAGCGGTCGGTTTCAGAGAATCACAGATAGAATGGGTGAGCGGGAAACTGGGCCTCGGTGCAATCACCCAGCATGGGTGGTACGCTCGCCGATCGAGGGAGGGTCGGGGCTCGGAGTGATCTTGCCCCGGTGCCTCGAGCAGCACCCGGAGTGGTGCCCAGGGGCGGAATTGAACCACCGACACCTGCATTTTCAGTGCAGTGCTCTACCAACTGAGCTACCTGGGCGCCGTGCCCGCCGCGCGGCGGACAAGAGCAGAGCGCCGGGGTTATAAAGACTCGATTCCCGGCTGTCCAGAATAGACGGGTTACCGACAGAATAGACGGGTTACCTGCGATGGGCGTTACGGTGCATCCTGAGGTTTGTCGCGAGCCGTCTCATCCTCGTCGTCCTCTTCCTTGACCGGCACGGAATAGACGCCGCTGAGCCAGCGGTTGAGGTCGACGTTGGCGCAGCGCCGGGAGCAGAACGGCCGGAATTTCTCCACGGTCGGCTTGCCGCAGATCGGGCACGACTTGGATTGAGGTGTCGTAACGCGCTCTGACATGTCATCGATATGGGGGGCGCGGCAGCCCGCCGCCACGATCACATCGCGTTGAGCCAGCCGAAGCGGATCGGATAGCCCTCGCCGGACAAGAGCGTGGTCACCTCGTACAGCGGCAGCCCGACCACGTTGCTGTAGGAGCCGACGATCTTGACGATGAAGCTGCCGGCGATGCCCTGCGCGGCATAGCCGCCGGCCTTGCCGCGCCATTCGCCGGAGGCGAGATAGGCCTCGATGTCCTCCTCGCGACAGCCGCTTGAAGCGCACGCGGGTCTCGACCAGCCGCTGGCGATAGGCCTCGTTCGGCGTCACCAGGCAGACCGCCGGTGTGGACGCGGTGATTGCGCCCGGACAACAGCCGCAGGCATTGCGCGGCCTCGTCGAGCAGCTCGGCCTTGGGCAGGATGCGCCGGCCGACCGCGACCACGGTGTCGGCGGCGAGGATGTAGGCGCCCTGGAGCTCCTCGTCGGCGCGCACAGATCGAGCGCAGCCTCGGCCTTGGCGCGCGCCAGCCGGTTGGCGCAGGCGCGCGGCAGCTCTCCCCGCTTCGGGGTCTCGTCGACATTGGCAGGACGCAGCGCGTCGGGCTCGATGCCGGCCTGATTGATGAGGGTGACCCGGCGCGGCGAGCCGGACGCGAGGACGAGCTTCGGCCGGCCGATCATTTCTGTTTGCGCAAGCGACTGCATGGAGCGGACCGTGGAGCTGGCGGAAGCAGATTACTTGAATCGGTAGGTGATACGACCCTTGGTGAGATCGTAGGGCGTCATCTCGACCAGCACCTTGTCGCCGGCAAGCACGCGGATGCGGTTCTTGCGCATGCGGCCGGCGGTATGGGCGATGATCTCATGTTCGTTTTCGAGCTTGACCCGGAAGGTGGCGTTCGGAAGCAACTCCGTCACGACCCCAGGAAATTCCAGAAGTTCTTCCTTTGCCATTCGCGACCCAGCAGTCCGAGCAAAATCGGCGCGGACGCTAGCGAACGGCGGAACTTTAACGACACGCAAATTAGTCGCAGGCCTCGGCATTGCATCTGCTCGAAGTGCGGCCCGGACGACAGCGTCATCACGCAGGCAAGCTCACGGCGGATCACCTGCCTGCGCGCGCACGGCATCATGGCATCCGACAACGTGACCGCGAGTTCTGCGTCACTCGTTGCCGCCGGCGCGGGGAACGAACCGGGTGCTGATCCGTCGCAGCAGTTGGTCGCGCACGTCTCGATACGCATCGAGGCGCTGCTCGCGGCTGCCCTCGATCGCGGTCGGATCGGCGGTCGGCCAGTACTCGACCTCGAGCGCGAGCGTGCGCGTGAGCTCGAGCGCCTTGTGATGCGCTTCGGGCGAGAGCGTGACGATGAGGTCGAAATTGAGCCCCTCCAGATCCTCGAGCTCCTCGAAGGTCATCGGCCGGTGCGCGCTTGATGTCGATGCCGATCTCGTCCATGGCGGCGGCCGCGAACGGATCGAGCTCGCCTTTGCGCACGCCGGCCGAGCCGACATAGAGCGACGTGCCGAGCATCTGCCTGCAGCAGCGCGGCCGCCATCGGCGAGCGCACGGAATTCAGGCCGCAGGCGAACAGCACCGCCTGCGGCCGCTGCGACGACGGCGCTCGCTTCATCCCTTCCAATGCAGCACGCAGATCAGCGTGAACAGCCGGCGCGCGGTATCGAAATCGAGCCTCACCTTGCGTGCGAGCCGCTCCATCAGGATGTTGGAGCCCTCGTCGTGGAGCGCGCGCCGGCCCATGTCGAGCGCCTCGATGCGGTCGGGCGTCGCGGTGCGGATGGCCGCGTAGTAGCTGTCGCAGACCATGTAGTAGTCCTTCACGATGCGCCGCAGCGGCGACAGCGACAGCAGATGCGCCACCACCGGCGCGCCGTCCGCGCGCCTGATGTCGAACACAGGCGGTTGCCGGTAATGCTCAGATGCAGCGCGAACGGCCCGCCGTCGTCGTCCTCGGGCGCAAAGGTGTTGTCCTCGAGCAGATCGTAGATCGCAACCGCGCGCTCGTGCTCGACATCGGGGTTGGAGCGGCCGATCGAGTTCTCGTCGAGCGTGACCGCAACCAGGCGGTCGGATCGCTGGTTGGATGTGCGCGCTCGAGCGCGTCATCGCCGGTGCCGCATGTGCGTGCCGGGCTCGATCATCGATTGAGGCGCATCGCGACCGAGCGGGCATGCGCGTCGAGCCCTTCGGCCTCGCCCAGCGCGATCGCAGCGGGAGCAAGCGCGCGCAACTGATCGGGCCCGCATTTGAGGATCGACGTGCGCTTCATGAAATCCAGCACGCCCAAGCCCGGAGGAGAAGCGGGCCGAGCGCGCGGTCGGCAGCACGTGGTTCGAGCCGCCGACATAGTCGCCGATCGCCTCGGGCGTGTGCGGCCCCAGAAAAATCGCGCCGGCATTGCGGATGCGCCGGCCAGATGCTCGGCATCCGCGCTCGCGATCTCGAGATGCTCGGGCGCGATGGCGTCGACCAGCGGCACCGCCTCGTCGAGCCCGCCGACGACGATGATCAGCGCCGAAATCGCGCCAGGAGGCGCCCGCGACCGCGGCGCGCGGCAGCGACTTGAGCTGCGCGTCGACCGCGCGTCTCGACCTCGTCGCGCGAGCGTCGGCATCGTCGGTGATCAGGATCGACTGCGCGCCGGCGTCATGCTCGGCCTGCGCCAGAAGATCGGCGGCGATCCAGTCGGGATTGCCGCTGCTGTCGGCGAGGATCAGCACTTCCGAAGGCCCGGCGATCATGTCGATGCCGACCATGCCGAAGACGAGGCGCTTGGCCGCCGCCACATAGGCGTTGCCGGGGCCGACGATCTTGGCGACCGGCGCGATCGTCTCGGTGCCGTAGGCGAGCGCCGCGATCGCCTGCGCGCCGCCGACGCGATAAATCTCGTCGATGCCGGCAAGCCTGGCGGCCGCCAGCACGAGCGGCGCGAGCCTGCCCTCCGGCGCCGGCACCACCATCACCAGCCGCGGCACGCCGGCGACCTTGGCCGGCACGGCATTCATCAGCACCGAGGAGGGATAGGCGGCGGTGCCGCCGGGCACGTAGAGGCCGACCGCCTCGATCGCGGTCCAGCGCGACCCGAGCTCGACCCCGAGCGCGTCGGTGAAGCGGTCGTCTGTCGGCAATTGCCGGCGGTGATAGGCCTCGATCCGGTCGCGCGCGAGCGCAAGCGCATCGAGCGCCTGGCGGTCGCAGGCGGCATAGGCGATCTCGATCTCGTCGGCGCGTCACCCGCAGGCCGGCCTGGTCGAGATCGACGCGGTCGAATTTCCGGGTCAGCTCGATCAGCGCGCGGTCGCCGCGGGCGGCAACGTCGGCGATGATGCCGCGCACGGCCGTCTTCGACGTCGGCCGACGGCCTCGCGCTTGGTTGCGAGCAAGGCGCGGAAGCGCTGCGGCAAAATCGGGCGCGCGGCTGTCGAGGCGGATCGGCATGGCCTGTCCTGCCGGACCGCACCGGCCCGGGCTCACCGCCCAATGGCGCGCGCAATGACCAGTTCAATGACTGGGGCTGGACAGGCCGTCAACCCCGGGCGTCGGCGTGCGTCCTCGGGTGCACGGGACGCGCAGTCGCCGGCCAGGACGGCCCGAGATCGGCAAGCTCGGCCTCCAGGCACTCGACCTCGAGCCGCAGCACGCCGCCGCCGGAGAAGATCAGGGTCACGACCCCGCCGGGCGCGTCGGTCTCGGCAAACTCGACCGCCAGCAGGTTGAGCACCGCATCCTTGCCGGCCGGATTGACGCTGCGGCACTTGCAGCTGTTCACGCGCTCGAAACGCAGCGCCGAGCGGCAGCGCCGAAGCTCGGGTTTCGTGCCCTCGGCCGAGAGCCAGTCGAAGCGGCTCAGCCCGACCACCAGGCGCTTTTCCTGCGGACGCCAGATGACGTCGGCCACCTTGACCAGGGCATCCTGCAGATGGGTGGAGACGACTTCGAGGTCGTCCCGGTCGAGGGCGACGAACTTCACCGGCTCCATGACCCGCGCTCCCTGACGTCCTTCCTGCGACGTTCCAAATAGTTAGGGAGAGGCCCCCGGCCGCGCAAGCGGGGCAGGCGGAGTTGCGAGCCTTTAAAACGACACGCAGGCCGGCCGCAGGATCACGCCGACCGACTGCTGCCGGAACTGCTCCTTGTAGGCCTCGGCGATCTCCTCGAGCCGCTCGATGTCGTCTTCCTTGCCGGGGAGGACGATCATGACGATCTTGCTCGGCTCGCGCACGATCCTCTTGCTGGCCCGATCGCGCCATTGCCCGGAGGTGTTGTAGACGGTGAGCCCTTCGGGGAACCGCACCGTGATCTCACGGTCGACGAAGCGGCGCCACTTGCTTTCACTCACGCCGATCCGGCCGCCGATGTTGCGGCCGAACATGAGCTCCGCAATCTGCTGCGGCTTTTGTGCGCCGCGGCATCCCAGCAATTGGGCCTGGGTACCGCCGGGCAGGGCGAACAGGAGCAGCGCAGCGACCAAAGCCGCTCGAATCATCCGCTGATGCGCTCGATTTCGGCGCCGCAGGCCGAGAGCTTGTCCTCCAGCCGCTCAAAACCGCGATCGAGATGGTAGACGCGGTTGACCATGGTCTCGCCTTCGGCCGCGAGCGCGGCGATCACGAGGGAGACCGAGGCACGCAGATCGGTGGCCATGACCGGCGCGCCCTTGAGCGTTGTGACCCCCTCGATGGTCGCGCACTCGCCGTCGAGGTGGATGTGGGCGCCGAGCCGCACCAGCTCCTGCACGTGCATGAAGCGGTTCTCGAAGATGGTCTCGGTGATGTGGGAGGTGCCTTGGGCCCGCGTCATCAGCGCCATCAGCTGTGCCTGCAGATCGGTCGGAAAGCCAGGAAACGGCGAGGTCGCGACATCCACCGCCGCGATGCCGGAGCCGTTGCGCTCCACGCGAACGCCGGCATTGGTGCTGGTGATCTCGGCACCGGCCTGCACCAGCACGTCGAGCGCAGACTGCGAGCAGGTCCGCGCGCGCGTTTTCCAGGAGCACGTCCCCGCCGGTCATCGCAATGGCCATGGCATAGGTGCCGGTCTCGATTCGATCCGGCAGCACGCGGTGGCGCGCGCCGTGAAGTCTCGGCACGCCCTCGACCACGATGCGCGAGCTGCCGGCGCCGGCGATCCGGGCGCCCATCTTGTTGAGGCAGTCGGCGACGTCGGCGATCTCGGGCTCGCGCGCGGCATTCTCGATCACGCTCGTGCCGTGCGCGAGCGATGCGGCCATCAGCGCGGTATGGGTGCCGCCGACCGTGACCTTGGGAAAGTTGATCGCCGCGCCCTTGAGCCCGTTCCTGGCGCCGAGCGATGACATAGCCGCGATCGATCTCGATCTCGGCGCCCATGTTTTCGAGCACCATGAGCAGCAGATCGACCGGCCGGGTACCGATGGCGCAGCCGCCCGGCATCGACACCTTGGTCTCGCCCATGCGCGCAAGCAGCGGGGCAACCACCCAGAAGCTCGCCCGCATGCGCGAGACCAGCTCGTACGGCGCAGTGGTGTCGATGATGTTGGCCGCCGAAATGTGCAGCGTCTGGCCGTCATACTGCGTCTCGCCGGGGCGCTTGCCGCCGACCATGACATCGACGCCGTGGTTTCCGAGAATGCGCTGCAGGAGACCCACATCGGCGAGCCGCGGAACATTGTCGAGTATGAGGGTCTCGTCGGTGAGCAGGCTTGCGATCATCAATGGCAACGTTGCGTTCTTGGCGCCGGAGATCGGGATCGCTCCGTTGAGCCTCTGGCCGCCATTGATGCGGATGCGATCCATGCACCACCCCTATCTCGAGGCAAACGTCGCCGTGTTCCGGCAACCCCGGAGCGATCGAGCCGTTTGAAACGACCGAGCAGCGACACAGGGCGTGCGGGAAGCGGTCTATCGCCTCGGCTTATCGGCGGCAATTCCGGCGGAATCGTGGGGCGTGTCGTATCGGCCGGCCCACTCGGCCGCACTGCGGCCTTTGGCCTGCGCCTTGCGCCGCTTGAGATTTTCCCGCAACGCCGCCCGCAAGCGGCGTTGCTGTTGCACCTTCTCCGCGGTCTTCGGGCGCTCGTCCATGGTGCCAGATTACGCGCTCGCAGCGTGATCAGGAAGTGCTCGGAAGAAACGGCTTCGAGCGGACGGGAGATGCGGCGCGCGCTTGCGCCTCTTCGGGGCTTGTGGCAAGGATCACCACCAGCGCGGCTGCTTGCGATGCGATTTTTTTTGCGCGGCCGTCGCTGCCGTAGCTCAGTGGTAGAGCACCC
>CAWHPT010000030.1:0-34532 GCA_963831225.1 uncultured Alphaproteobacteria bacterium | reverse complement strand
AGGAAATCGGAAACACCTGCATCAGCTCCTGGATTTTTTCTCCAGTTCGTCACGCGTGTCCTGCGCGCCGATGATGCTGATCTCGACGACGCTGCCCTTGACCGGATCCGCCACCATCTCGACGGCGAGCTTGCCATCGGCCAGGTTCGCCAGCAGGTCGCGGAATGCCCGGCGCGCCGCATCACGGCGCAAGTGGTTCTTGTCCGGCTTCTGCACGTCGGTGAGCGGCATCTGCTCGACGATGACGATCTCCTTCGGTGCCGCGGCGCGCTCGGGAATGCTCCGGCGCGCGAACTCGCCAATCTCGGCGGCCGAGGCGCGCGACCCCGGCACCAACTGGACATAGGCGACCGGCAACTCCCCGGCATGCGCGTCGGGCTTGCTCACCGCTGCCGCCAGCATCACTGCGGGGTGCTGGAGCAGCGTCCCTTCGATCACCGAGGGATCGATGTTGTGGCCACCGCGGATGATCACGTCCTTGGCGCGACCGGTGAGCCAGAGATAGCCGTCGGCGTCGAGCCGGCCGAGATCGCCGGAGTTGAACCATCCGTCGCGTGTGAACACGCCCTCGTCGTGCTTCGGCTCGAGATAGCCGGGCGTGATGCTCGGACCCTTGACGACCACGACGCCGATCTCGTCGACGCCGCAGTCGCGCTCGATCCTGTCGCCGTCGAGCTCGACGGCCTTGACCTGCGTGTACGGAAGCCGGATGCCGGGCGAGCCGTATCTCGGGTCGCCGTCGCGGGGCGCCTGCGTGACATTCTGGGTGTATTCGGTGGCGCCGTAAGTCAACAGCACGCGCACGCCGATCAGGGTCTCGATCTGGCGCGCCACTTCGGCCGGAAATGCGGTCGAGCCGGTGCAGGCATAATCGCGCAGCGTATCGAGCCTGGCGCCGTGCGGGTCGCTCTTGGCGAGCTGGGCGAGCGTGGTCGGCACACCGGAGAATATGGTGATCCCGAACTTCTCGATGAACCTCCAGTAATTGTCGATGAAGCGCTTGTCGCGGGCGCCGATCGGCGATGGAATGACGATCGACATGCCATGCGCGATCGGAAAATAGCCGCGGCCGAAAATGCCGGCGATGTGGAACATGGGATAGTCGGCGAAGATCACATCACCTGGCGTATGCGCCATCACCACGGCATTGGCCCAGCACTTGTACGCAAACCCGCGATGGGTGAGCTTCACCAGCTTGGGTGATCCCGTCGTTCCGCCGGAATGGACATAAGCCGCGATGTCTCCGGGCTCGACCTCGCGCTCGAACAGGAGACGGTCGCCGGGCTGGCGTGCTGCGAGCGTATCGAGGTCCGAGTCCGGGATCACCGCTCCACCCGGTCCCGGCACGGTCAGAATCTGCACGGACGGCGAGATGCGGGCACGGATCGCCTGCATGTGCTCCCAGATTTCATAGCCCGGCGTCGGCCCGAGCGTCACCACCACTCTTGCTCGGGTCGAGCGGATGAGCTCGATGAGCTGCTCCGGCTCGAGCATCCAGTTGACGCCACAGGCAATCCCGCGGGCGAGTGCGCCGAGCATCACGACGAAGAGCTGCGGCAGCGTCGGCAGCACATACAACACGACGTCGCTGGAGGAAACGCCGAGCGAATGGAACAGATTTGCGGTCTGATATGCGCGGGATTGCAGCTCGCTGTACGAGAGGGCCACCGCCTCCCCGTCGGGATCACCGTCGGCAATGTAGCGAATGGCGATCTTGCCGGGATCGCGCTTGCAGCCCTGCGCAATCCAGTCGTTCAGGTTCCACGAGAAAACCCGCTGGTCCAGCGGCACGCGCTCCAGCTCTTCGACGTCGCGCAGCGTGCGGAGCGGTGCGTAGTCGTCTTGCATGGTGCCCCCTGCCCTTGCCATCGAACAAGTCGTTGGGTCCGATAGTACGCTCGGATGATCGTTCGACAATCGAGTGCTGCGCTTACGACCGAATACCGCATGGTTACCTGGCGCGGCCCAAGCGCAAAACTAAATTGTCAGCTAGGCAGATCATAGCGTTCGATTAGAACCGTTCTATCCTCGAACAACGTAACTTCGAGCAGTTCGTTGACCGGCTCGACATTGCCGAGCTCGTCAAGAGCAACCGCAAACAACCGTCTTTGAACATCAAGGTTCATCAACCGCGGCGCTACGTTCAGACACACCAGCCCGGCATGCAGACGCACCCGGCTGAGCAATTGAATAAAATCGGTAGTATCGTTAGTGACGAGCACGTAGCCCTGATCCAAAGCACGCCGCACGATTGCCCAATCCTTACGCGAGCGCAATCCGAGCCAGGTAACATGCGTCGTCTCTACGTGACCGCGTTCGTGCGCCAGTCCGACGAGTTGCGGGCTCAAGCACTCGTCAATCAGAAATTTCACGTTCAGAGGAGATCATTGAAAAGCTAGCGTTTTCGAGTTCTTCGGCACTCTGGACCGCCGCGCCGGTCTGGCACTCGGGCGGCCTCGTCTCGGGTAGGCTGAAGCATAAACCGCTGCCAGGCGCGCCAGATTGGCGCTTAGCTTAGGATAAGCCTTGATGACTGCCGCCGGGTCATCGCCATTTGCCAGCATTTGGGCAATATCGTGCACAGGAATCCGCGTTCCCTTGAATACCGGAGTTCCACCGAGGACATCGGGCTCGCTCGACACCGCACGGCGCGCTCTTGTCAGCAACTCGAGCCCCGAACGCACAGCCCGGGCTGCCGACCGGGCGTCCACCACGATGACCTCGGTGCGAACGATCGATTGTCGCGGTCGCCTGATCAGTCTCGCCACCACCGTGCGCCGACTCTCCAACGTGAGCACATTCGCCGTCTCATGGGCAAGCTTGAGGCCGACAAGAGCATCGCGTGCAAGAAGTCTCGCGTTGCGCTGCCGCTTCACCTTTCCATTCAACAGCCCGGCATCGATGATCCGGCGCACTTGACGCAGCGGCACGCCCGTAACCGAGGATGCCTCACTAACGGTCATGAGAACCATTGTGTTGGCCGGCATCGACTTCTCCATAAATCATTCCAGTATTATGGAAGCAATATAATGCTATACTGGTAAATTCTCCAGAAACTCGACTACGGCGAGCTCACGGCTCCAGCCGATCGAGATCAACCAAATCGTTTTTTCGCTGCTCAACGCGCCGCTCGTGACTGGCCTGGTTCTTGGTGCATATCAGGCTGTGCGGGCTGCCGCGACGCTCGGTCTTCATATCCACGTCGCAGCGCGAGCTTTTGATCGTCGCCTCGACGTGCCGGCGATGGGCTTCGGCAGCCCGCAACGTCCAGGTCTTTTGCTCGGGAGCGGCAAGAAAAAGGCTCAGCTCGCTGCAATAACGGCAGGCGCAACCAACCGCGCTCGCCCGCTTCCAGTCGCTTGGCGCGTCCAGCGGCTCCGCGACCCGGCTGCGCAAGTGCTCGACGCAAGCACGGCGCAGCCGGTCAACCCCACCCGAATCTTCGATCTCGCTCGATCCCATCAACTCGCGTAGCGCCGGAACGAGAACCCTATCGAGCTCGTAGGTCTGCGGCCATGCCAGGACGTGATCTGCCGCACGCTCGGCCAGAGCCTCATCGATGCGCGTCAGCGCCGTCAACAGATCGACGATGAAGCCGGGTTGCACACGAGAACTCGCGCTGCCAGATTTCGCGCGGTGCGGCGCGGGATGGGTCGCCGGGCAGTGCCTCCAGCAGCACGGCAGCAGCGCCGGAGAGGTCGGCGCAACCGGTGCCGGCCATCGCCGTAGCGGCGCGGGACAGCAGGCGGGCGCATGTGCCGAGCGAGCTCTTTGCAGTGCCCGCAACAAGCCGTTCCATGAACGCCGCGTTTTCTTTCGCCGAGAACAGGCCAAGGGCGCCGAGGATCGCGTCGACGTCGCCCTGCGCACAAATGCCGTGCTCTGCCATGTGTGCCAGAAAAGCGCCCAAGCGTGCGGTGTCTTCCAACTGGGTCGCCAGCATCAGCAGGCGGGCGGCGGCGCCCGGCTCATCGCTCTCCCGGTTGTAACCTCCCGTCGGCCATCCGGAGATCATGTGTCCGGAGAGCTCGTGCGCCTGACGCCACAGAAGTGCTCGGCGGTCCTCGCCGCCGGCGGCCCAGCGCTCGGTCAGGTCGGCCAGGAAGGGCAGCGTGACGGACACGCCGGCCTGGTTGAGGACTGCCAAGAACCGCTCGCGCGGCCAGAGCACGAGCGCAGCCCGACTGTAGGTGCGCTCGAAGCTGGCGCCCCCGTTGCCGGTGGCTTCGTGGAATTCTTCCTCGTCAGGGTCCAAGTCCTCGAGAGCATCGGGCGGTGAGATCTCTTCGTCGTCGATCGGGAGCTACCCAACTCCGGACGGCTGCCATCGGGGCGCCGCCATTCCGAAAGTGAAACATCGCGGTCGAAAACCTCACCCGCCTCGAAGTCGTCATCGTCGGACCATCGGCCGCGCGATCCAGAATGATCGCTGTATTCGGCAGCGCCGCTCTCCTCGATTGTCACCAGCGCCAAGTGCAGATCGCAGCTCGGATTGCGCGGAGGCAGCAACCAGCACGCCCGTGATGGCGGCATCGGCACCTTTCAGCGTGTCGAACCCAAGCTCGGCTGGTGTATAGGCGTGCTCGAGCGGATAGATCAGCTTTGCCGGCCCATCGTCATTGATCGTGCTGGAGACCCATGCCTGAAAAAGCGCGGCAACACGAGCCTGCTCGTCGTCATAGCTCGGCGGCTCCGGCGCCGGCCCCTTGGCCCGCCGCAACAGGTTATAGACGAGCGCCAAACGGCAACCGGAGGTGACCGGCAGCACCTCGTGGACACAGTCGGCATAGAAGGCCGCGAAGGTCGCCTCGGAAGGGTCCTCGCAGCGCAAATCCAGCCGAGCTTCGCGACCCTTGTGCCGTACGACGAGCTCGCCGCCGGTCGAAACAGAAGGCAGCACCACCACCAAGGTGGCAAACATGCCGGCCACCTTCTCGGTATCGCGATGGCTCACGAAGAAGCTTCCCTGGTCATAAACCAGGAGCTTGTAGAGCTCGGCCGCGATCGGCTCGGCCACACCGAGGCCATCGGCGACGCGCGACACGATCCCGTCCAGCGTCCGGGTCCAATGCTTGCCCTCGATCCGCAACCGATCGGCGCCGATCTGCCACGTCCGCCTGACTTGCGTGTCAATCAGGGTGTCCGCGCCGCGGCCATAGGGAGCTTGCTCGGCGGCGGCGACGAGTTGCTCCGCTTGCATCGGAAGAAGCGGCAGCGCAACCCGACCAACGCCATCGACCTCGAGGCGCGGCGCATGCAGCTCGATCGTCCCGGATGCATAAAAATCACCCGGCCGACGCACCGAGCTCAGCAACTGCGCGAGTTGCTCCGCAATGGACGACATCTCAACGGCTCCCCAAAATGAATAACGCGAGAACTAACACACTGCCGCACGCCCGGCCTCATTTGACAAGAGGTTATGCCCGGAAACCCACAACGATGAGGCTTGATATGCACGCGATACTTTGCAAGTCCTCTCCATAGGCGCAGAACGACGCCCTTGTCGGCGCCGCCGCGCGCACCTCGCGCGCTCGGATGGAGGCAGCCCTGCGCTATTCGCTGGCGGTGGACATCGGCGGCACGTTCACCGACATCGTGCTCCGGCATGCGTCCGGACGATTGACCGTGGACAAGACGCTCACCACGCCCAGGCGACCTGATCGAAGGTTTCTTCACCGGCGTTCATGCCGTGCTCGAGCGCACGGGGCTGAGGCCGCGGGAGATCGATGGCGTGGTCGTGCACGCCACGACAGTCGTCACCAATGCCCTGATCGAGCGCAAGGGGCCGGCGACCGCGCTGCTCGTGACGGAGGGATTTCGCGACATCCTGCGCATCCGCAACGAGCACCGTTACGAAATGTATGATCCGCAGATCGAATTTCCGGAGCCGCTGGTGCCGCCGGAGCTGACCTTCGCCGTTGCCGAGCGCATACGGGCCGACGGCAAAGTGCTCACCGCACCCGACCTCGAGCAGATCGATGCGATCGCGGTTGCGCTGAAAGCAAGAAGCGTGCGCTCGGCCGCGATCTGCTTCCTCAACAGCTTCGTCAATCCGAGCCACGAACGGACCGTTGGCAAACGCCTCGGGGAATTGCTTCCGGATCTCTTCATCACATTGTCTTGCGACGTCGCGCCGCAAATCCGCGAATTTCCGCGTGCATCGACCGCCACCGTCAATGCCTATACGATGCCGATCGCGCAACCCTATCTGCAGCGACTGAGCGACCGGCTCGCGCAGGAAGGCTTCCCCAACTCGCCGCTGATCATGCTGAGCTCCGGCGGAGTGGTCGGCGCGGAGACAGCGGGCCGCAACCCGGTCCGCATGATCGAGAGCGGTCCGGCGGCGGGCGCACTCGCGGCGTGTCATTATTGCGACGTTCTCGGCATCGAGCGGCTGATGTCCTTCGACATGGGCGGCACCACCGCGAAGGCGTGCCTGATCGAGAACCGCGCAGCCGCTGATCACCGGCCAGTTCGAGGTCGATCGCCGCTATCGGTTCAAGGAAGGGAGCGGGCTGCCGGTCACCATCCCGTCGATCGACATGATCGAGATCGGCGCCGGCGGCGGCAGCATCGCGCATGCCGATGCGCTCGGCCTGCTCAAGGTCGGTCCGCACAGCGCCGGCTCCATGCCGGGGCCCGCCTGCTATGGCCGCGGCGGAACGCAGCCGACGGTGACCGACGCCGACCTCGTGCTCGGCCTGCTCGACGCCGACAACTTCCTCGGTGGCGACATGAAGCTCGACCGCGCCGCAGCCGATCGGGCTATCGCGACCCTCGCCCACGACTTGGACCTTTCGGCGAGCCAGGCGGCGCGCGGAGTTTTCCGCGTGGTCACCGAGGCGATGGCCGCGGCTGCGCGCGCGCACGCCACCGACCGCGGCGTCGATTACCGCGGCATGCCGTTGTTCGCCTTCGGCGGCGCCGGCCCGGTCCATGCATGCGAGGTCGCGAGCCTGCTGCAAAGCTCTTCGGTGATCGTCCCACCGCAGCCGAGCGTGCTCTCGGCGTTCGGAACGCTGGTGACGTCGCTGCGGCTCGACCTCGTGCGCAGCGATCTCGTGCACATCCGCGATCTCGACTGGGACCGCGTCGAGCGTTTGCTGGGCGAGCTGGTCCGCGAAGCATCCGCTGCTCTCGCCGAAGCAGGATGCAGCGCTTCAAGCATCAAGCTGATCTTCGGCGCGGATCTGCGCTATTTCGGTCAACAGAGCGAGCTTTCCGTCATCCTCGATGCCGATCCGCGCGAGCATCGCGACAGCGCGCGGATCGAGAGCCTGTTCGCGGACTTGCTACCGCAAGCTCTATGGCGTCAATCCATCGCATGTTCCGATCGAGCTGGTGACCTGGCGGGTCACCGCACGCGGACCCATCATCCCTTTCCATCGAGCAATCACCCTGCCGAGCACGCCCGGCCACGCCAGGACGTCGCGACAGGTCGATGCATGGCCGGAAGTTGGCGAGACGCCGGTGTATGACCGCAAGACGCTGGCGTCCGGCCAGACCATTGCCGGCCCCGCAATCATCGAGGAGCGCGAGACCACGACCGTGATCCCGCCCGCCTGGTCCGCGACGATCGATGCAGTCGGCTGTATCATAGCCGGGAAAGGCTGACAGTCATGGACGGCGTGGAGCTGGAAATCCTCTGGTCCAACCTGATCGCGATCGTCGACGAGCGCGCGAAGGCGCTGCAGCGCATCGCGTTCAGCCCGGTGGTGCGCGAAGCCGGCGATCTCGCCTGCGCACTGTTCGATCGGCGCGGGCGCATGGTGGCGCAAGCCAATACCGGAACCCCGGGTCACATCAACTCGCTGGCGATTGCAGGCGCTCACCTCGTGAGAATGTTCCACAACCGCCTCGCGCCGGGCGATGTCCTGGTCACCAATGATCCCTGGCTTTCGGCCGGGCATTTCTTCGACATCACCGTGCTGACGCCGATTTTCGACGGCGACACGATCATCGCCTTTATCGGCTCGACCATTCATCACACCGATATCGGCGGTTACGGGGTCGGTGCCGGTGCGCGCGACGTCCACGAGGAAGGGCTCTGGATCCCCCCACTCAAGCTGTACGAGCGCGGCGAGCCCTGCGAGGTGCTGCACGCCATGATCCGCTCCAATGTCCGCACGCCCGACGCGGTGTTCGGCGATCTTGCTGCGCAGGTGTCGAGCGGACGCGCGGCGAGCGATCGGCTGATCGGAATGTGCCGGCGCTATGGCGTTCCCGATATCGAGCAGCTTTCGGACGAGATCATCGGCCGCTCCGAGGCGGCGACGCGCTCTGCCATCGGCAAGCTCGAGGCCGGCACCTTCGAAGGCGAGAGCCGGTTCGATGTGCCAGGCGGCGAGATCATCACGCTCAAGGCTGCCGTGACCATCGATCCTATGGAAGGCGAGATCACCGTCGATTTCACCGGCAGCTCGCCGCAGAGCGCGACCGGCATCAATGTGGTCCTCAACTACACCCACGCCTATTCGACCTTCGCCGTGCGCAGCTGCCTCAATCCCGATCTGCCCAACAACGCCGGCAGCCTGGCGCCGATCAAGGTCATCGCACCCGAGGGCTCGATCGTGAACTGCACATACCCGTCGCCGGTGAACGCCCGCCATGTGGTCGGCATGTATGTCCCGATGCCGATCCTCAAGGCGCTCTATCAGGTGATGCCCGACCGGGTGATCGCCGAGGGCTCCGGCGCGGTATGGACGATGCAAATTCAGGGCCGGCGCGACGACGGCGAGCCGTTCACCTCATCCATGTTCAACTATTCCGGCGGAATGGGCGCCCGCGCCACCAAGCCCGGACCCAGCGCGACCTGCTATCCCACCGGAGTGGCAGCGGTGCCGGTCGAGATTCTCGAAGCCGTGATGCCGATCGTCTTCGATCGCAAGGAATTGCGACACGGCTCCGGAGGCGCCGGATCCTCACCCGGCGGCGAGGGCCAGATCATCCAATTCCGCATGCACACCAGGAATCCCTGGCTGCTCAACGCGGTCGCCAGCCGTCTCGACGAAGGACCTGAAGGTCTCGGCGGCGGCGGCATGGGCGCCGCCGGGCGCTTTCTGGTCAGCGGCAAGCCGGTGCGCGAAGCCAAGAAGCTCACGCTCGCGCCCGATGACGTCGTGCTGCTCGAAACGCCGGGCGGCGGAGGGTACGGCCCGCCTGGATCGAAGGCTTGAATCGATCAACGACAACCACACGGAGGAAGCGCCATGCGTCTACAGCTACCCGTCCTTTGCGCGACTTTGGGGGCCACCCTGCTGGCGATGCCGGCCGGCGCGCAAGACTACAAGATCGGCATCTCGGCGGGCCTTACCGGATATGCCGCGACCGTCGACCGGGCCTGGCGCGACGGCGTCGAGGTCGCGGCGGCGGCACTCAATGCGAAAGGCGGCGTGATGGGCCGCAAGATCTCCGTGGTGGCCGAAGACAATCGATCCGAGCCGCAGGAGGCCGTGACCGTCTACCGCAAGATGATCAGCTCGGACAAAGTGGACGTGTTCGTCAGCGGCTGCGTGTCGGCGGGGAATTTCGCCGCCGCCGGCATTGTCGTGCGCGCGCAAATCCCGATGGTGCTCTGCTCCATCCTGCCGCAGCAGCCCGACCACGTGAAATGGGCGTTCACGACCATCCCGCCGCCACGCTTCGAGATCGAGACCAGGCTCGAATATCTCGAGCAGAAGACGCAGATCAAGAAGATCGGCGTGCTGCACGATCCGACGCCTTATGCCGGCTTGCAGAAGGCAGCTGCGGAGCGGAGCACCGCGAGCTATGGGCTCGAACTGGTCGGGGTCGAGCAATACAAGCAGGACGATGCCGATCTGAGCGTTCAGATCAGCAAGATGCACGCCGCCGGCGCCCGCGCCATCCTCAAGATCGGGCTCGGCGGCACCACGCTCACCGCTGCCAAGAATATAAAGCAGCTCGGGCTGGACATGATCATGCTCACCAGCCTCGAGGATCTCGCGGTGTTCCGTCCGGTGGCTGAGGTGCTCGGCGATAAATTCTTCTTCGTCGCTTCGCCGTCGCAGGTCTATGACGCTCTCCCCGAAGGAGCCCTCAAGAAGGAAATCGCGTCTTTCCTCACACCCTGGAAGGCCAAATTCGGCGATCGCGATCCGAACTGGGCCGGCCGCGGATGGGACGGGGTCATGCTGACCGCGGCTGCGGTGGAGAAGGCGAAATCCTTCGACGGAGCCAAGCTGCGCGATACGCTGGAGACCATGAGCAACTTCCAGGGCACGACCGGCATCTATAATTTCGCCCCGGACAACCATCAGGGCATTACCACCAACCCGCTTCTGCTCGCGACCATCGTCAACGGCCAAGTCAAAGTCGCGCAGTGAGCGATCGGCCGGCGCCCATCCTGGAAGTCAAGGAGCTTTCGGCGCGCTACGGCAGCGTGGAGGCGCTGCACTCCGCGAGCATCTCGGTCGGGGACGGCGAATTCATCGCCGTCCTCGGCCCAAACGGTGCCGGCAAGTCGACGCTCATGCGCGCGGTCATGGGGCTCATTGCGAATTCAGGCACCGTGCGATTCCGCGGTGAAACGCTGCCACGGACGGCTCCCGATGTCTGCGCCGCGCGCGGGCTGGTCCTGGTGCCGGAGGGCCGCGGCATCTTCGCGCCGATGACGGTTGCCGAAAATCTCGAGCTCGGCGCCTACCTGCTGCGCGACAATGCGGAATTCGCGCGCCGGCGCGAGCGCGTATTCGCACTGTTTCCCCGCCTTCGGGAACGCCTGCACCAGATCGCGGGGTCGCTGTCGGGCGGGGAACAGCAGATGCTCGCCGTCGGGCGCGCACTCATGTCCGAACCCGGGATCCTGCTGCTCGATGAACCCTCGCTCGGCCTGGCGCCGCGCGTGACCGAGGATATTCTGGCGACGCTGGCGCTGCTCAACACCGAGGGGCTGACCATCGTCCTGGTGGAACAGAAGGCGCCGCTGGCGCTCCGCCTCACGCAGCGCGCCTATTTGATGTCGCTGGGGCGGGTGGTCGCCGAGATCGATCCGCGCACCGTGACTTCCTATGAAGACCTCGCCCAATATTATCTCTCGTGAGCGGCTCCAGGCTTTCGCGCCGGCGCTGCCGTGGCTCGTCGCGCTCGCGCTGCTCGCTTATGCATTCATTGCCGGCGGCTATCTCGTCACCGTCATGTCGTTTGCCCTGATCTACGCGATCTTCGTCACCGGCCTCAATCTGTTCATGGGATATGCCGGCCAGGTCAGCTTCGGCCACAACGCGTTCGCCGCGCTCAGCGGCTACGCCTCGGCCGCGTTGACGGCGTCGCATGGGTGGCAGCCGCTCACGGCCTTCGCGGCCGGCATGGCGCTCGCGCTCGGCGGAGCGTTTCTGATCGGCTACCCGACGCTGCGGCTCAAAGGCCACTATCTCGCCATGGCCACGCTCGCGATCGGGCTGATCGTCTACGAGATCGCGGTGCAATGGCAAGCGGTGACCGGCGGCTATATGGGGCTTTCCGGCATTCCGCCGATCGGCATCGGCGGCTTCGAGATCGTCTCCGAGCGTGCGCAACTCGCCTTTCTGGCGACCGTGGTCCTGTTGACGACCTCGAGCGCAATGCGGATTCGCGCCTCTCGCCTGGGCCGAGCCCTGGTGGCGATTGCCGGCAGCGAAGACGCCGCGCGCGCGTTGGGGATCGACGTCGCTCATTACAAGCTCGTGGCCTTCCTGATATCGGCCGCTTATGCTGCGCTTGCGGGCTCGCTGTTCGTGCACGTGGTGGGCTTCGTCAGCCCCGAAGTCTATGGCCTGCACATGGTCGTGCTCGCCTTCACCATGCTCTATGTCGGCGGCATCGGCACCGCCGCGGGTCCGCTGATCGGGGCGGTGATCATCAGCCTGTTGCCGGAGACATTTCGTGCGCTCAAGGACTACCAGGATCTCGCCTACGGCGCCGGCCTCATCCTGTTGCTGATCTATGCGCCCAAGGGCCTCGCCTCGCTCGGCGATCTCATTGCCAGGAGCAAGCGATGACGCTGCTTGCGCTCGAACAGGTGACGCGCCGCTACGGCGGCCTGGTCGCCGTCGATGCGGTCGATCTTCGCGTCGAGCCCGGCGGCGTCACCGCCATCATCGGACCGAACGGTGCCGGCAAGACCACGCTGTTTCACCTGATTTCCGGCTTCCAGACGCCGGATGAGGGCCGCATCACGTTTCAAGGCAAGGACATCACCGGCGAGCCGCCGGAACGGATCGCGGCGCTGGGACTGGTACGCACCTTCCAGCTGGTGCAATTGTTCCGCGAGCTCACCGCGATCGAGAATGTCAAGGTCGGCTTTCATCTGCGCACGCGAGGCGGCGTCGTCACGGCGCTGATCCGGCCGAAACAAGCGCGGCAAGCCGAGGCGCGGGTCGAAACGACCGCGCGCGAGCTCTTGGCGTTTGTCGGACTTGATGCTTTCGCCGATCTGCCGGCGGCGAGCTTGACCTATGGCCGGCAGCGGCTCCTCGAGATCGCCCGAGCGCTCGCGGCAGAGCCGAAGCTTCTCCTGCTCGACGAGCCCGCGGCCGGATTGAACTCGGAGGAGACCCGGCTTCTGTCGGCGACCATCCGCAGAATCGTCGCGCAAGGCACCACCGTGCTCCTGATCGAGCATGACATGAACCTGGTCATGACCACGGCGGACAGCGTCACGGTGCTCGATTTCGGCGCCAAGATCGCCGAGGGCCCGCCGCGCAGCGTGCGCGAAAATCCCGCCGTCATCGCCGCCTATCTCGGGACCGCGGAGGCCGCGCGTGCCTGATCTTTCCTACCTTCCGCAGATCGCGCTCAGCGGCATCGGGGTCGGCTGCATCTATGGGCTGATCGGCATCGGATTCTGCGTCATCTACAACGCGAGTGGCATCGTGAATTTCGCCCAAGGCGCCTTCGTGATGCTGGGCGGCATGCTGACCTATGTCGCCTTCCATCAGCTCGGGCTTTCGCTCCTGCCTTCGGCATTGCTGGCGATCCTGATCGTCGCCGGGATCGGCGTGGTCGTCGAACGCCTGGTGGTGCGTCCGTTGTGGGATCGCCAGGTCACCATGTTCGTCATGATCCTCGCGACGCTCGCGGTGCAGATCGTGATCGAACGGCTGACACTGATCGGCGCGGGCGACCAGCCCAAGACGCTGCCGCCGTTGACCGATCTGCCGCCGCTGCGGATCGGCGGCCTCGCGGTCAATTTCCAGTTCCTGTGGATCGTCGCACTGTCGCTGCTGCTCATCTGGCTGCTCGATCTGTTCTTCAAGAAGACCCGAGATCGGCAAGGCGATGCGCGCCTGCGCGATCAATCGTGAGGCGGCGGCGCTGCAAGGCATCCGGGTCTCGCGCATGCTGGCATTGTCCTTTGCCCTGAGCGCGGCGCTCGGAGCCATTGCCGGCGTGCTCATCACCCCGACCCAATACACCGCCTTCAATGTCGGCGTTCCCTTCGCCATATCAGGGTTCATCGCCGCCATCGTCGGCGGCTTCGGGCGCCCGCTCGGCGCCTTCGTCGGCGGCATCATGCTGGGATTGGCGCAGGCGATCGCCATCGTCGTGTTCGGCGCCGGGCTGAAAAACGTGGCGGCGCTTTCGGTTCTGCTGATCTTCCTGTTCATCCGCCCCGGCGGCATTCTCGGGGAAGCCAAGTAGCCGGTCACCGCCATCGCGAAGGAGAGCATCATGGACGTGCACAAGATCGACTGGAGCGCCATCGAATGGACGCCGGTCCGTCAAGGGGTCGAGCGCAAGGCCTTCTCGGGCGAAGGCGCCACAGTGGCGCTGCACCGCCTGATGCCCGGGCACGAGCCGCGGCCGCACAGCCACAGCTATGAACAGATCGCCTACATCCTGGCCGGCCAGATGCGCTTCCACATGAACGGCGAGAGCCACCTGCTCGGGCCGGGCGGGCTTCTGCATATTCCGCCGAATGTCGAGCACTGGGGCGAGGTGGTCGGCGACGAGCCCGTGCTCAATCTCGACATCTTCACGCCGCTGCGGGAAGAGTACGCTCCGGCTCCGAAGAAGGGTTGATCTGCGAAGGCGACATTCGATGTCCGAGCGGCTGACGACGAGAATCGGCGCTATCACGCTCAAGAACCCGCTGATCGCGGCGGCCGCCGAGCACCTGATCGATGCGGACGGCGTGCGGCGGGCATTGGCGGCCGGCGTCGGCGCGGTCGTGGTGAAATCGACCAATGAATCGCAGGCGGCGAAAGACCAGCTGCAGCGCGCCGAATACATGGTGCTGGACGACAAGTGGCAGCCGGTGCCGTGGGAGCGCGAGGCGCCGCCGGAGCGTAACTGTCGCCTGCCGCTCGGGCCTTGCGCCGCAGCCTTTCGATGCCTGGCTCGAGCAGACCGTCGCGCTCGATCGCACAAGCCAGGTCGTGCGACGCCTATGCGGTTGCGAGCGTCATCCTCGCCGGCCTCGATCCCGCCATCGACATGGCGCGCCGCATCGAGCAGGCCGGATTGCGCGTGCTCGAGCTCAACATCGGCACGCCCTATGCGAGCCAGGCGCGGGGCGTGGTCGCGACCGAGCTCGATCCCGAGCGTGTGCGAACGATCGTCGCCGCCGTGCGCGCCGCCATCGGAATTCCGCTCTGGGTGAAGCTCACGGGCCAGAGCGAGCGGGTGCCGGACCTCGCCCGCGCGGCGTTCGACGGAGGCGCCGATTCCGTGGTCATGGCCGGACGTCTGCTCGGATTGATCCCGGACATCGAAACGTTCGAGCCGATGCTGGGCACGACGCTCGGCGTCGGCGGTTTCTGGAACCTGCCGCTCACATGCCATTGGCTCGCACTCACCCGATCACAAATCGGCGCGGAGCACCCGCTGATCGGCATCAACGGAGCCCAGTCCGGACTCGACATCGCCCGCATGATGCTTGCCGGCGCTACGGCGGTCGCGATCGCCTCGCCGGTGATGCTGCGCGGTTTCGATCTGCTCTCCGACGCGCTCGCGCAATTCGAGGAGTTCCTGGCGCGCAAGAACGTCACCGCTGCCGAGCTCGTCGGGTGCGCCGCCGATCGCCGCAAGACGTTCGCGCAGATGCCGCTTCGGCCGGAAAATTGGCGCAATTATATCCCGGGATGATTCAGGGGAACCGCAGGGGCCGATCAGCACAACCTGATCCGCCGCCATGTCACGATCGTGGCCATGGACAAGATGCTGTCCGCCCAGAATTTGGAACACGTTATGCCAGCAATTGGACACAAAGCTCCGGCACATCCCCGGTCGATCCGGTCCGCCGCAGGGGCGCCGGTCACGTTCGGCTCGAGAGGTGCTGGATGAAGGCGCTCGCGCGCAGACAAGCCGTGCCGCCGATTGCGGCGTTCATCTCGGGCATCAGCATGGGCCTGCTTATGGCGGCGCCCACCGCGGCGCAATCCCCAACGGACGCGGGCCGCGTTCGTATTGCCTATTCGGCGCCGAAGAATCCCGCGCATCAGCCGCTTCACGCACTGTTGAAGGAACACCGCGCGCTGGAAAAGCTGCAGCAGCTGTTGACCCCGTTTCGCCTGCCGCGCACGTTGACCGTCAGAATGAAAGGATGCGACGGCGAATCCAACGCCTGGTACGTCGATGACGCCGTGACGGTCTGTTACGAGTACATGGATGAGATCTGGTCCAATGCTCCGAAATCGACGACTTCCGCCGGCGTTGCGCCGATCGACGCCGTCCTCGGACCGCTCTATGACGTAATCCTGCACGAGACCGCTCATGCTCTGTTCGACATCCTCAAGGTTCCGGTGTTCGGAAAAGAAGAAGACGCTGCCGACCAGGTAGCGGCCTATCTCATGTTGCAATTCGGCGAGGGCGAGGCACGCCGCCTGATCCTGGGCACCGCCTACGCCTACAACAGCGACTTCCAGACGCCTGCGCCGGTTGCGTCAACGGACTTCTCCGACGAGCACGGCACGCCCATTCAGCGCTTTTACAACCTGCTGTGCATTGCCTATGGCGCCAATGCGGACCTGTTCGCCGACACCGTGCAGAAGGGGTATCTGCCAAAGGCAAGGGCGGAAGGCTGCGAGGACGAATATCAGCAGGTCGTCTTCGCCTTCGAGAAATTGATCGGTCCGCATGTCGATCAGACCGCCGTGAAAAAGGTCGTCAGGCAAAAGCTGCTGCCCGACGTCAATGCCCGCCTGCCGCACCGTCCCGGCGCGCCACGTTCGGCCGAAGCAAACTGAGCCGCTGGTCTCGTCCTCAGCCGGCGGAAACCGGAAAAACGCTCACGCGCTTCGCTTGGGACAGCGGCAATCGATGCGAAGCTCCCAGATCAAGACTGCCAAACTTCGGCGCACGAGCCCATGACAAATCCAGCCGGCTTCCTCATTCAGCCCGAGCTCTATCTTCGAGATGGCCACATCATTCGCTCGGTCGCGGATGCGATCGCGCTGCTTCGCGAGCACGGGACCCGGCCTGGGGTCGACGCCCGGGACGAGGTGCTGCATCGGCTCGAGCGCGCGCAGTCGGTGAATGAACGGCAGGAGGCGGTGGAGGCGTTTCTGACCTGGGTAGAGGAATTGGATTTGCTGCTTGCACCCCCGGAAACTGCCGGGCGCCGGTGACGCCGACCTCAGCCAGCGGGCACATATCGGACATTTCGATCATTGTTCTGTAACGGTCGGCCGACGGGAAAAACACCGGCGACCGCGCCACGAGCAAAAAAGACGACCTGCGATTGCAGGCCGTCCTTTGCAACGTTCGCGGATGCTGCTTCATCAAACGTCGAGGACAGCAACGATGCGGTTGCTCCGATCGACGATAATGATCTGATCGCCGACGATGAAGTACATGTAACCGCGCCATTCCGGATCGATCTCGATGAGCACCGACGGCACCGCCACCACGCGAACACTGTCCGGCACGGCGGTTCCAACCGAGATCGCGAAGTTGACGTTGGAGGCGCGCGGACCGCTGCTCAACACGGTCTGACGGACCTTCGTGCGTTGCTCGGTCGTGAGCGTCGTGCTGCCGCCCTGCTTGGCCTGACCCTGGTCGCGCTGCCCAGTCTGTCCCTGCTCACGCTGTCCTTCGCGCTGACCCTCACGCTGTCCTTCGCGCTGACCCTCACGCTGTCCTTCGCGCTGGCCCTCACGCTGTCCTTGTTCGCGTTGGCCGGTGGTTTGATCACGATCACGCTGGGACTGAGCCTTACCCTTGTCCTGGTCCTTGCCCTGGGACTGAGCCTTACCCTTGTCTTGGTCCTTGCCCTGGGACTGAGCCTTACCCTTGTCTTGGTCCTTGCCCTGGGACTGAGCCTTGCCCTTGTCTTGGTCCTTGCCCTGAGGGGATTGGCCAGTGGTCTGGTCTTTCTGACCGCGCTGCATCTCCTTCTGGCCTTGCTGATCCTTCTGGCCTTGCTGCATCTGGCTTGGCCTATCCTGGGCGCGCTGCCCCTGCGAGGACGGCGATTGACGATCCTGACCGGCGCCTGGCGCCGCCTGGCTGGGGGCGCCGGCACCGCCGGACTGACCTCCGCCACCTTGTCCTCCGGGCATGTTCTGCGCGGATGCCAAAGCGACTCCCGCCAGCAGCGCAGCAGTGCTGAGTAATAGTTTGCTCCTCATTGGAACGGTCCTCTGTGGTTATTTCCCCGCGCGCCGAACATCTGGCTTGGTTTAAACGAAGGAGCCGGTCTGCTGGTTCCGTCTGAAACCAGACCATGCACGTGTTTGCGCCGATTAAGCACGGTTCCCCAATATCGAAAGTCGGCACCTGCAGAAGGAAACATCAGCTAATCGGCTCGAAACCTCGTTCCCTCCAGAGATCCTTCGAAATCCGTCCAGTGATATCTGGAAATATGTTTTCGAACTCAGGAACCGACACGAGTTGGGAATGCTTTCCTGAGGACTGGCTCTCCCGCCAAACTCCAGTCCGGGCCAATCCCCTCTATGGAACCAATCCTCGTAAAGATCTTCGCCACGGCGCTGACATTCAGTCAGGTGACCACTGCGCCGGATGCGGTGAAGACCCAGTTCGACCGGACGCAGGATCAGCCGCAGGTGGCGCAACTGCTGCGCGCGGGCTGCACCCATATGCGCAAGGTCTTCGACATCGAGGACGTCAACATCGACGAGCTGATCACGATCGCGCTCGATGACCCGCAGGCGATCGGCGAGAGCAAGGCGTTCCGCGGCATCAATTTCGCCGACCTGCAAACGGCTTACCGGCAGTTTTGCAAGGACGAGAAGGTGCCGGTGCCGGCCGTGGACCTGGGCGACGTGATCGATTTCTACAACAAGGCGGTGGCCGACCTGCCCGACCACAACAAGCTCAAGGGCCTCAAGCTTCCCGGCGCCAGCGTGGTGCTCGACCGCCGCGGCGAGCGCTTTGCGGAGGTATTCGAGGAGAACCAGCGCCGGGTATGGGTGACGCTCGCCGAGATTCCCGAGCACGTGCAGAAGGCATTCGTCGCGGCCGAGGACAAGCGCTTCCATGAGCACAAGCGGCATCGACGAGCACGGCCTGATCCGCGCCTTCATCGGCAATCTCGCCCAGTCCGGCCGTCCGCAAGGCGGCTCGACCATCACCCAGCAGATCGTGAAGAACCTGCTGGTCGGGCGACGACCTCACCTACGAGCGCAAGATCCGCGAGATGATCGTGGCGTCGCGGGTCGAGCGCGCGCTCAGCAAGGCGGAGATCCTCGAGCTTTATCTCAACTCGGTTTTTCTCGGACGCGGCTCCTGGGGCATCGAGCTGGCGGCGCGCGGCTATTTCGGCAAGCCGGCGAAGGAGCTGACGCTGCGGGAAGGCGCGCTGCTCGCGGGACTGCACCAAGGGACCGAACTATTACAGCCCCGACCGGCATCCCGCGCGCGCCCAGGAGCGGCTCGCCTATGTGCTCAGCCGCCTGCAGGAGGATGGCGTTGCCGGCACCGAGCAGCCGAGCCGCGGTCTGCCTGGCGCTGCCGACCATGGTGCCCTATGAACGGCCGCGCCGCGACATCGGCTACCATTTCGTCGATCAGGTCGCGCGCGAAGCCAAGTCGCTCGCCGGCATCGAGGCGATCACCGCCAACTCCTATACGGTGCGCTCGACCATCCATCCGCAACTGCAGCGCTCGGTGGAGCAGGCCTTGCAGGAGGGACTTTGGCGCTATGAACGCAGCGCCGGGCGGGTGCAGTTCCGGGCCGCCGAGGCCAACCTGGCGAAAGCGGTGACAGCGCATCGAGGCGGACAAGAAGAGCAGCGACAAGCGGCCGGCCTGGCAGCAGGCGCTGGCGGCTGCGCGGCTGCCGCTCTATGACGTGCACTGGTCGGCGGCGGTGGTGCTGGAGAAGCCCACCGGCAAGAAAGGACGAGGCTTGGCGCGTCGGCCTCGCTGACGGACGCATCCTGCCGTTCTCGGTCGACAACGCCGCCGCCCAGCGCAAGCTCGCGCTCCACGATGTGGTGCTGGTGCATGTGAACGAGAGCAAGGGCAAGAGCGCCGCGCGCGCCGAGCTGCGGGTGCGCCCGCAGGTGCAGGGCACGGTGGTCGTCCTGGAGAACAAGACCGGCCGCATCCTGGCGATGACCGGCGGCTTCTCCTACCCGCTGAGCCAGCTCAATCGCGCCACGCAAGCGGTGCGCCAGCCCGGCTCCGCCATCAAGCCGCTGCGCATACCTCGCTGCGCTCGGCAAAGGCTTGCAGCCCAATACGCTGGTCACCGACGAATCGATCACGCTCCCGCCTATCGGGGGCGGACGTCGCGAAGCGGATTACTGGACGCCGCAGAACTACGACGGCAGCGCGGGCGACACGCTGACCTTGCGCAGTGCGCTGGAGAACTCGCGCAATCTTGCTACCGTCCATTTGCTCGACGGCGGCATCGAGAAGAAGCCGGAAGCCAGTCTCGATCGGCTCTGCGAGCTTGCGATCGAGGCCCAGAATCTATCGCGAATGCCTGCGGTATTATCCGTTCGTGCTCGGCGCGCAGCCGGTGCGGCCGATCGATCTTGCCGCATTCTATGCGGCGATCGCCAACGAGGGCATGCGCCCGGCACCCTATCTGGTAGAAGCGATCGAGCGCGATGGCGAAGCCATCTATCGTCGTGAACCGGCGCCGCCGGTCACGATAAATTCCGTCGACCGTGCCGCCTTCTATCAACTCAAGACCATGCTGCAGGGGGTATTGGCACGCGGCACCGCGCGATCGATCGCGGGGCTCGCCCCTTATGTCGCGGGCAAGACCGGCACTTCCGACGATGAGAACGACGCCTGGTTCGTGGGCTTCACCAACGACGTCACGGTGGCGGTCTGGCTCGGCTACGACAACGCCACCGGCAAGCGCCGTACTCTCGGCGGCGGGTCGACCGGCGGCAACATTGCGGTTCCCATCTTCGCGCCGGTGATGCAGGCAGTGTGGGCGAACGTGGCGCCCAAGACCGCACTTGCACCACCGTCACCGGAGGCCGAGCGGCAGCTCACCTGCAAAACAACCGCCTCCGAATCGCGCAACGCACGCACAACCGGAAAGGCGATCACCGATTGCTTCCGGGTGGACGCAAAGGGCAAGATCCTCAACACCCAATACCGGCTGGTCGGGCGGGAAGGTGCATATGCCAAGCGGGAGCGCGCCGAGCCACGTCGCGCCGAGCCGCGTCGCGCCGCCAGAACGGCGCGCAGCGATGAGAGCAACAGCGCAGCCTGCCCGCGATCCCTGGCGCGGCGGCTGGGGATGGGGAGGCTGGGAGTGGCGATCCCCGCAACGCGCCGATCCTGGTCACTTCTGGGGCGGCCAGCGTACCTGGTAGGATGAGCGCCGCAACACCGCTTGCAAAGCATACCGTTCCACCGGCTGATTGCCGACTGGCCCTGTAGCCCCGCCCGCGATGCCCACCTCGGCACCCGGCGATTCGGCATCGAGTTCGGCCTCTGTGACATGGTTAACAGATCACCCTGGGCGCCCGGTCTATCCATTGCGGCAGGCAAAACAGAGGGGCGTCCACCATGCAACATGATCTTGCCGGGTCCAGCTCGGTCATCCCGTTCCGGCGCAAAGTGAGCCACAAGCAAGACGACTCCGATGAGAGGCTCATGCGGGAAATCGGTGCCGGCAGCAAAGCCGCGATGCGAACCCTGTTCGCCCGCCACCAGAAGCCGGTCTACCGCTTTCTTTGTCGAATGCTCGGAAACGAGGCTCTGGCAGAGGACCTGACCAGCGAGGTGTTCCTCACGGTTTGGCGGCAGGCGCAGCGGTTCGAGGCGCGCTCCATGGTCTCGACCTGGCTGCTGGCAATCGCGCGCTACAAGGCGATCGCCGAGTTGCGGCGCCGGCCGGGTTCGATGACCGACGAGTGCTTCGACAGCCTCAGTTCCCCCGACGATCCGGAAGCTGCCCTCCAGGGCAAGCACCGCGGTGAAATCTTGCGCAAGTGCCTCACCGGACTATCACGCGAACACCGCGAGATCATCGACTTGGTCTACTATCACGAGAAATCGGTGCAAGAGGCGGCGGAGATCATCGGCATTCCGCGAAATACCGTGAAGACGCGCATGTTCTATGCTCGCAAGAGGCTGTCGGAGCTGCTCGAAATGGAGGGGGTTACGTCAGTCTCGTTTTGACAGACGAGCAGGTGCGGACCTGATCCGCTCCCTCACGACGCATCGAGCTCGGAGCCTTCCGCGGCGAGCGCTGCGAGCTTTTCCGGCGCCAGCACGCTCACGCCTCCGCGCTCGAGCCGGACCCATCCCCGCTTCACCCAGGCACGCAGCTGCTTGTTCGTGCTCTCGCGCGACTTGCCGATGATCTGGCTGATCTCGCGTTGAGTTATGGACACGGTGCGCTTGGGATCGGAAGCGTCACCTGCAGCCGTGAGCTCGAGCAGAGCTTTGGCAAGGCGCGTCGGCAGATTCAGGAAGGTAACATCCTGAACCTGCTCGCTGGTATGACGCAATCGAGAACAGAGGATCTCGATGAATTTGAGAGTTACATCCGGATTGTCCTGAAGAAACGGAATAAAATCCCGGCGTTCTATCACGATGAGCTCGCAATCCGACATCGCCGTGGCATCCGCTGTACGCGGGCGACCATCGAGCAGAGCAATCTCGCCGAACAGATCGCCCTCGCGAAAAATATTCAGAACTACATCCTTACCGTCGATCGACGCGACACTGACCTTGACCGTGCCCGACAGGACCCCAATGAGGCCAGTGCCCGGATCCCCTTTCACGAAGATCGTGGTACCGCGCGCTACTCTGCGGGTTTTCATGTATGAGCCGAGACGCTCGATCACATTCGAAGACAGATTGCGAAACAGCGAATGATTGCGAAGCAGGGACAGTTTGTCCCGCGCATGCTCCGCCAGCCGTTTCTCGACGGGACTCGACATGATCCGCACCTTCACGGTCGTCAGTGGCCCAGCGGAGATACCACGTCACAGGCAATGGCACCAAGCCGTTCAATGCACGAGGGGGTCGCTGATCCGGTTAACGGACTGCCGATCGGCCCTGCCACAATGCACTGTAGACGGAATACGCACTCCGGGTGTGAATTGCTTCACACGCGCGTTACCCTGGCGGCCCTAACCTGACTGCGCGACCGAAACGTCCAGCTGCCAATTCACATCGGTGGGGTCAGGTCATGAATCAAAGCAATCTGCAGGAAGCCATATCCGCCGCACGAGTAACGTCGCACGTGCGACGAGCGACGGACCTCGGGCATGACGGCCTCCAGGTTTCGGATGCGCGCCGAATGCTGCCGGCCTGGTGCTTTGTCACCTTCTCGGCTGTGTGCGTGTGCGTCATGGCCTTCGCTGGCGCGCTCGGCTCCTCGGATTGCCGGGCAAAGCCGATCCCGGTCGTGCTCGGGACCGATTCCGAGATTTCGATCGGCTTGCCTGTCGGCACGCCCTGCACGATCCTGGTCGACGTCGGCAGCAAGGTCGTCGAGGACTTCACCATCGGCGCGCCGCCGGAACATGGAACGCTGATGCTGCGCGGCCGGACCGGCGTCATCTACCGGCCGAAACCGCGATTCAGCGGCGATGACGCCTTTGCCTTCTCGCTGAGCAGCCGTTCCAGCGCCACCGGCGGAAGCTCGACCATTCGCGTGCGCGCCCGCGTAGGTTGATCATCGCGGTTCGCCGGGAGCGCGGAACATGCAAATGCACCAGGTTCGGTATTTCCTGGCGCTGCGTGAGGAGCGCAGTTTCACCCGGGCAGCGCGGCGCAGTGGCGTCTCTCAGCCTTCCCTTACCAATGCGATCAGTGCGCTGGAACAGGAATTGGGCGGTAAGTTGTTTCAGCGTAGGCCGCTCGTCGCTTTGACGGGGCTCGGCCACGCACTTGCACCTTATCTGGAGCATATCGCGCACAACGCGAATCGCGCCCATGAGGTCGCTCGGGCCTGGCGTGTTGTGCGGATCGCCGATTGCGAGGCGTTGCAGTCCGCGGCCTGCAGCCCCGATGTTCAGCACGATGTTCCGGAACCACCTTTGAGCACACCGGGGTTGTAGCCTCGAAGCGGATGAGCTCCGGTCCCCCGATCCTCATCGCGCTGGCCGCTGACCTGACCCGAGAAACATCCCCGAAGCTCGAGCATATCAATCCGTCTTGATGCCCGCTTCCTTTACCACGACGCCCCAGCGCGCATGCTCCTCGCGCATGAAAGCTGCAAAAAGGTCGGGGCTGCCGCCGGCCGCATCCGTACCTTGCTTGGTGAAGCTTTCGCGAATATCCGGTCGCGCGAGCACCTTTACGAGCTCGGCATTGAGCCTTTGCACGATGGCATGCGGCGTGCCTGCGGGTGCGACGATCCCATACCAGAGCGAAATGTCCATCGCGGGGTAGCCAAGCTCGGCAAAGGTCGGTATCTCGGGCAGAAGACGATGTCGCTCGACGCTCGCAGCAGCAAGCGGGCGCAGCTTGTCCGCTGTGATGAATGGCAAGAGCGAGGGCGCGGCGTCGAACATGATCGCAATACGGCCCGCGACCAGATCGACGACCGCGGGACCGCTGCCGCGGTACGGAACGTGCAGGAGATCGGCCCCGCTGACGCGTTTGAACAATTCACCCGCGAGGTGCGGCGCGCCGCCGTTCCCAGAGGACGCGAATGAAAGCGACCCGGGTTGCGATTTCGCAAGAGCAATCACCTGTGCCACCGAACTGGCCGGCACCGATGCATTGACCGTCATGATCAGGGGCAGTTTGGCCACCAGCACGATCGGTGCGAAATCCTTTGCCGCGTCATAGGAGAGATTGTTGTAGAGATGCGGACCGATGCCGTGCGTGGTGATCGAGTTGAGCAGCAGGGTATAGCCGTCCGGCTCCGCCTTCGCGACGCCGGCCGAGGCGATGGTGCCGCCGGCGCCGCCACGATTGTTGATCACAACCGGCTGCCCGAGCGCATCGGCAAGTCTTGCCCCGATCGTCCGTGCAATGAAATCGGCAGCGCCGCCGGGAGGAACCGGCACGACGAGCTGCACCGGTCTGGACGGATAGTTGGTGTCGGCGCGTGCGAGATGCACCTGCGGAACGAGTGCCGCCAACACAAAGCAAATTCGCAGAAGCCCCATGCGCTCGTACCTTTGTCGTCTTGCCTTGCAACAGCCGGATTCGCACGTTGGAGCCGCCGCAGCGCAGCTGGCAGTTCATTGCAAGCATGTTAGGAATCCGTAACCGATGCCGTCAACGAAGAAGCCGGACCGCGACATGCATGGGGGGAGAACCCCTGCATCGTAGTGTTGCTGCAGTGCTTGGGATTCCCATACGACGTTCTCGGCTCGCTATGCAATGAGAATAAGGCTCGCAGAAAACTTTCGTGCCGTATTCTACGCGCCGTTCTACGCGGCGCACGCGCTCGGCCTCTATGCCCGCGAAGGCGTAGACGTGGAGTTGGTTTCGTCATCGCTTCCCGGCGACTCGATATCCGCGCTGCTTGCCGGGACGATCGATCTGACCTGGGCGGGCCCCATGCGGGTGATGAAGGCGCGTGACCAGCAGCCACTGTCTCCGCTGGTCTGCTTTTGCGAAGTGGTTGCGCGCGACCCGTTCTTTCTGGTCGGCACAGCCGATCATATCGGCTTCCAGCTCACTGATTTGCCGCAACTGCGACTTGCCACCGTATCGGAAGTACCGACGCCCTGGATGTGCCTACAGCACGACCTGCGCGAACAAGGACTCGATCCAGGTAAGCTCGAACGGCTGGCCGATCGTGTGATGGCCGAAAATTATTCGGCGTTGCGCGAGAAGCGGCTCGACGTGGTGCAGGTGTTCGAACCGTTCGTATCCATGGCGCTGCAGGAAGGGATCGGTAGCGTTCTTTATGCGGCGAGCGAGCGCGGGCCGACCGTCTATACGAGCTTCATCGCCACGCGCGAGTTGATCGCACGGAACCGCGTCGCGTTCGCGGCCATGGTGCGCGCTGTCAGGCATGTGCAGGACCTGCTCGCCGTTCAGGGCCCGGACGCCTTGGCAGCGGCCACCGCCCCTTATTATCCCGACATTCCGCTCGATATTCTCACAAATTCCCTGCTTCGTTACGGCAGCTCCGGCATCTGGTCAGGAAGTCCTGAGATCTCGCGGCCGGGATTTTCCCGGCTCGCCGAAAGCCTGGTCAGCGGTGGATTCCTATCGCGCCTGCCACGTTACGAGGATTGCGTCCACCAGGCCCTGCCCCAGTAGCCAGTGGCAAAGTGCTCACATCCGCGGGCGAACATCCGGATTCGCCAGTCGCAAGGGCTCGCCGCGCTCGTACCGAACGATCTGCTCGAATGTCTCGCGAAAATATTGCTCGAAATTGCTCCATTCGGCCCAACCGAGATGCGGCGTGCACAACACATTGGGCATCGACAGCAACGGATGGTCGCCGCCGGTGATGGGCTCCTGCTCGTACACATCGACGGCAGCGAAGCCGGGCCGCCCCCGGCGCAACCCGTCGAGCAAGGCGCCAGGTGCAATGAGCTCGGCCCGCGCCGTGTTCACCAGCAGCGAGGCCGGCTTCATGCGGGCGAGATCCTCTGGCCCGACGATCCCACGCGTTTCCGGACGCAACCGCACATGCAGTGACAGCACGTCCGAGCGCTCGAACAGCTGGCCCTTGCTGGCTGCGACGATGTATCCCGCAGCCCGCGCCTTTTCCTGTGAAGCAAGTCGGCCCCAGACCAGCACCTCCATGCCGAGTCCACTGCCGGCTTCCGCCACCAGTTGGCCTATGGCGCCCAGGCCGAGTATGCCCAGCGTCGATCCCCGTAGCCGGTGCGACAGGGTGCAGGGCCACTTGCCCTGTTTCATGCGCTCTGCCTCGAGCGCGACATTGCGACGAGACGCCAGGATGAGCGCCAGCGTGAGCTCGGCCGGGGCGACTGGAGAATTGCTCTCCCCGGTCGCCACCGGAATCCCGAGGGCGGTGCAGGCGGCAAAATCGAGCACATGAGAACTGCGGCCGACCAGCGCAATCAGCCGGAGCTTCGGCAAGCGCTCCAGCAGGGCGCGCGGGAGCTCCACCCGCTCGCGGATCGACACGACGATGTCGGCATCGCCCAGCCGCTCGACCAGATGGTCGAGATCGCGCGCAGGCTCCCGGTATCGTTTCACGTCGTGATGGCGGATCAAGGTGAAGCATTCGAGCCGATCGACCATGTCCTGGTAGTCGTCGGGAATGACAATTTTCATGAGCACAACCTTCGGCGCACCGCCGGAAAGCAGAGCATGACTCGACTGCACGGGCTGGATCAACTGATATGCCAGTGGTAAATCGAGCAAGGAAACGATGGCGCAACAATCCGAGCGCAACAACCACGGGGAGCTTCGCGAGTGGACGCGAGAGTTGATGCCGCCTCGAACTGGCCCGAGGCGATCTACCGCAACCTCAAGCGCAGCGGCATTCGACAAGTCGGCTTCGTGCCCGATGCCGGGCACAGCCGGTTGCTCGAGCTGTGCGTCGAGGACCCCGGCATCGAGGACGTGGTGCTGACCACGGAAGAGGAAGGGGTCGGCCTTGTCGCCGGTGCCGCGCTCGGCGGTCAGCGTTGCGCCCTGCTGATGCAGAGCAGCGGCGTCGGCAATTGCGTGAACATGTTCTCCATCCTGCGGAGTTGCGGCTTTCCGTGTTTGATCCTGATCACGATGCGAGGCGAATTTGCCGAGTTCAATCCTTGGCAGGTGCCGATGGGCTCGATCACCGAACCCGTTCTCAAGCTGTGCGGATTTCTGACCTATCGGGTCGAGGCGCCGGCGGAGGTCGACGACATCGTGGCTGCCGGTTGCGACATGGCGTTCGACGGCAATCTGCCGGTTGCGGTCCTGCTGGGGCAGCGGCTGATCGGCCGCAAGCAGTGGACCCGCTGATGTTGGACCGGCGTCCCTTCGTCGCGCGGCTGCTTGCAGACCGACAAGGCCTGCTGGTGGTGACCGGACTCGGTTCTCCCACGTACGACGTGGCTGCCGCCGGCGACCACCCGCTCAACTTTTATCTCTGGGCCGGCATGGGCGGCGCGGCGATGATCGGGCTCGGCCTGGCGCTTGCTCGCCCCGATCGTCGGGTAGCGGTGATCACGGGCGACGGCGAGGCACTCATGGGCCTGGGAAGCCTGGCAACCATCGGGGCCAAGCGAGCGGGCAACCTTGCCGTCGTGGTTCTGGACAACCAGCATTACGGCGAGACCGGCATGCAGGCGAGCCACACAAAAGCAGGGATCGACCTCGTGCGCATCGCCGAGGCGTGCCGGTTTGCAACCGCGATGACGGTGTCTGACATGAGCGAGACGGAGAACGTCCGCCAGATGCTGCATGCGGGACGTGGGCCGATCCTGATCCAGGCCCGGATCAAGAACGACGACGTGCCCCGCGTTCTGCCCATCCGTGACGGCCATGAGATCAGGCTGCGATTCCGCGAAGCGCTGGATTCCCACGGGCGTTCGTAACCTCATCCCTGCTGCGCAAGAACATAATCCGCGACCTCCGCGCGCGTGCCGATCCAGCAGTCTATGACCGCTGCATTTCGGCCATCAGCATGAACCCATTGTCATGAATTTCTTCAATGAGATAGCTGCATCCATGAGAGCGTGCTTACGTATCTGCGAACGGTGGCGACGAACCTTCTGATCAAGGGAGCTCCACATGTTCAGAAAATCCATCCTCGCACTTGCTGCAGTATCCGCGCTCGGCACCGCCGCGCTGATCCCGACCACCGCGGACGCCAATTGGGGTGGCCGCTATGGCTGGTACGGCAAGCACCACCACTATGCTCCGTACCGCGGATTCCACGGCTATCGCTACTCTTACGGGCCGCGCTTCTTTGCATACGGGCCGCGCGACTTCCACCGCGGGTGGAAGCACCGGGGCTGGCGATACGGCGGTTGGAGATAATCCTCCCGGCATCAATGATGCAACGATGCATCAAAGCGTAGCATGGGCAACGGCGGCGGCGCCGTTGCTCACGCGTTTCCCAGGAAAGCTGTCACGTCAGAGGCGCGTCCGATATTTACTTCGCGATCTGGCGCTCGGCCGCGGCAGGCAAGAAACTGGAATCGAACACCATCTCCGCGGGGACTTTGCGCGGCAGTTGAAACCCGTCGGTCACGATGTCGATGTGCTTGCCGAGGCGCGCCGGATCGACCTGGCCGATGCCGGTCTGCCGCACTTGCGGCGTCATGACGAATTCGAGCGCCCACTTCAAACGAACCAGCTCTACCGCCGGATCGGACAGTGGCTCGGCACGCTTGAGCGAGGCGATTGCAGCGTCAGGATCCGCTGCGGCATTGAGCCAGGACTGGATGGTGGCTTTCACGAATCCCCGCACCGCGTCGGGGCGCTGCCTGGCGAATGCCGGAGTGGTGAACACGGCGTTGGCATAGAGGTCGACACCGTGATCGCGCAGCATCATGACATTGATGTCGTCGCGCTTGACGCCGAGCCCCAGAAGCGAGGGTACCGCCGTCATCACCCAAGCGGCGGCGAAATCGATCTCGCCGCGAACCAGCATCGGCTCGCGGATCTGAGGCTGCACGGCTGACCATTGCACCCGGCCGGGATCGATGCCGTTGACGCGGGCGAAGACATTGAAAAGGCGGTAGGTTGCGTCGACTGTCGGCGCGCCCCCCTTACGGCCCATGAGGTCGGCCGGCTTCTCGATCCCGGCTTTCTTGAGCGATATCAGGCTGAGCGGCGCCCGCTCGTAGACCATCAGAACGGCAATCAGCTCCTTTCCAGGATTCCTGGCATTGAACTCGATCATGGCGCTCAAATCACCGAAGCCGATATCGTGCGTGCCGCTGGCGACTTTGGTGATCGCGTCGGCGCCGCCGCGACCGGGATCGAAAGCGGCGAAATTGATCTTTTGCTCGCTGTAATAGCCCCGCTCGCGGCCGAGCACGAAGGCAGATTGCTGGCCCTGCAGCAGGAAGTCGAGCACGAACCGAACGTCATTGCTCTGCGCGACAGCGGGTACGTTGGGGCCAATGGCCGTCAGCGACAAAATGGCGGCCGCGGCAATCATCTGGCGCATGAACATTGCGGTCTCCTGTGTTCGAGCCGGCGGTCGCGATGCATTCGCGGCTGTAGTCGAGCGGCATTGATTTGCGACGTCAAGAGCTGAACCGTCGCAATGAACGTCCCGAGGGAAGGCGCGGACACGATGAAAGCTCGGAGGCAGCCAGGCGCAGCGGCCTCCGAGCATTCGAATTGCTCGGGATCGGTTACCGCGCCAACGGATCCGGGCGAAGCTGGATCTTGATCGCTTTCGGACGCGCTTCCTTGCCGCCTTCATTGTGGAAGGGAGTACGCGTGCCGGTCGTCGTCCAAAGCCCCTTGCCTTTCCAACCGGCGCTCGGATCGTCGATGCGACCGTCGACGTTCTTGGCGAACATGCCGATCGGGTAAGGCACGCGCAGCGTCAGGAGCTTGCCGTCGACCATGGCATAGATCGAGTCGTTGAGATTGCCCATGGCGATCGGCACGTTGCGGCCGAGACCGAATGTGTCGAACCAGTCGACCCAGACGTAGTAGCTCGCTTCCGCGCTGCCGGCATCGGTCACCGTCCGGAATTGCGGTCCGGGCAGCTGATGGAGCGTCCAGCCTTCCGGGCAATGCTTGCCGGTGGCCGCCGGCCCATTGAGCACCTTGCATTTGCGACGATCGAAGCTCCCGAGATGGCCGCTCGCGAGTGACACCCAGAAAACGCCGTTCTGATCGATGTCGGCGCCCCGCGGGACCGAAGCCGGGCGCCGGCGGCTCGTAGACTTCCGTGACCGCGGTGTGGGTCGGATCGGCTCCGGGAGCGACCCGGACGGCATATCCGGGATAGCCCAACGCCGATCCCCAGATCGAGCCGTCGGCCGGGCTGATGGCGACGCTGTAGATATTCACCGCAACCCGCTTGTCCTTCGCCGGGTCGACTGGCTGGTTCGGCTCGGCATATTCATCGCGGCGGCCGTTGCCGTTGGTGTCGAGAACGAACGGGGACCAGCCTTGCGATTCAACTTCGTCGCCGGTCTCCTCGTACATTTTCCGGTTGAGCCATCCCAGCACTCCCGGGCCGGCCACCCCGGCGCTGAGCCACAGCGTCTGGTTGGCATCCGAGCCGAAGTTGAGGTGATGGGTGGGAAAGCAGGTGTGGATCAGCGTGAACTTGTCGGTGGCGGGATCGTAGAACGACAGGTTGCGGCCGCCACTGTCGAGCGGAAACAGCTTGGCGGACGGATGCTCCGAACCCCGCTTGCAGTAGTCCGGGTTGGCGGGCGGACGGATACGCGACGTGAACCAGACGCGCCCTTTCTCATCGAACATCGGGTTGTGGTTGAGCGTCTGGCTGTCCCAGATCGGCTCGGCTCCCCAGTAGGGAGACGGTGCCATGGGGTTCGATCTCGACGACGGCGTGCTCGGATCGCGCACCGGATGCTTTATTCCGCTTGCGGTATGAGTCTTCGGATCGAGGATGGGCACCACGTCGGTGCTGTCCTCGGGCGAGCCATAGACCTTGCCGTTGGCGTTGAGGCGCGGATTGCGCCGGTCGGTCGAGACCACGTCATGAAGATAGCTGGTGGGGCTGCCCCAGTCCCACAGCGTGACCACGACGTTGCGCTCGGTGCCCTGCGGCCGTTCCGGCTTGGCGAAGGGCAACTCGCCCGCTGCGATCCGATCGGTCCAGTCGGCGAACATGGCGAGCGCCCGGTCGGTGTCGAGCCGGGTGATGTCGCGAACCATGAACGACTGCGCCTGGCCCGACATCAGGCGACGTTGCCATGCCTCGATCGAGCTCTTGAATTCCCCGAGCTCCGGCAGAATAGTCCGCATTCCGGGCGTGCCGAGCGCGTGGCATGAATTGCAGGCGCCGCTCTTGATGATGTTGAGCCATTCGCCCTGGCTCTTGATCTTCGGCATCGGGAACTCGCTCTTCTGCGGCACGCTGAGCAGCGAATACCAGTACATGGCGGGATAGTATTGCGCCGCCTCCTTCTCGTTCGGAGCTGCCGCCGCGGCCAAGTCGAGGACCCTGCCGGGCGCGGCTTCCACCTTGGACGAATCGACCAATCCGAACCCGCGTACCCAGACGCTGTATTTCGCCTTTGGAAGCTCGGGGATGAGGTAACGGCCGCGTTCGTCGGTGACGACGATCTTGGCGAACTTGGTGGGAAGCTCGGTCGTTTCCGCAATGACCCATACGCCTGCTTCCGGACCGTTCGGGCCGGCGACCACGCCGCCGAGCTCGTTTTCCGATACGCGCATTACGGGGTCGGCCGTCGGTTGTGCGCTCAGGGACACCGGCGAGGTGTTGACCAAAACCATTAGTGCCGCTGTCGCCGCACCACTATGAAACGCTCGCCTTGTCCTCATGTGTCCTCCTCCGGGCGCACGACCTGCAGTGCAGGCGGAAACTGTGCCGGGCAGAGCTCGGCGCCTGGGCAGAGCCGTCTCGGCGCCGTGCACGCGCACTGCAACACGACCTGATGGTCTTTCCCACTTTACTCGCTGGCGCTCGGCCGTTGCAAGGAAGCTACGACAAGTGCTCGACGATCGGCCGCGCCAAAATCAAAAAGGCGGAAGCGAATTTATCGCGGCGGACTCGTCGACTTTTGCCTGGTGCTGTCGGGCCGCCGTACCTGGCCCGGCAGATATTTGGCGACGACAGCGGGATCGAGTTGGGCGATTGCACTATCCGGCACTCGGGTCCAAACCTCGTCCATTCCCAACAGCGGAATGCCCAGGAAGTCCCCGAACGGTCAGAGTTTTGCCGTCCGGGCTGAGTGTCATCATCGCCCTGTAAACCGTGCCGTCGCGCGGGTCGAGGATATTGCCATTCTCGTATTTGAGCCCGCGCCGCTGCATACCCCTGATGAACGAAAGGCCGAGCAATGGGGCGTTCCTGCGATCGTCCACGCATTTTTTGCAGCTCGGATTGGGCTCGTCCTCGGACCTCGGAAACAGCTTTGCGATCGCCCCTTCGTATGTGCCATCGCGCTCGACGAAGAGGAACCATCCCACGGGCTTTCCATCGTCATCCAGCTTCTGCCAGAGACCTGCAACGGTCGGCTCTGCGGTCCGGGCGGGATTCACCAAGACGGTGAAAACGGTCAAAATCGCAATGATCAGCGTTGTCAAATGCGCTATCACTCGGGAACCCTGGTTATCAGGAGCTGGCAGAATCAACCGCGTCCATTGCGTCCAAATATGGCCATTTCACGGAGGCGACAACACGCCATCCAGCGATCGCGAACTGCGAGGACTGACGCGGATGTCCAGCTCCAGCATTGCGCTCGGTAATCTAAGGGCTGTGGTCATTCTCATCGTGCTGGCGTTTCACTCCGTCCTTGCCTACCTCGATTTCCTGCCTGCTTCCCCATTCCGCTTCGATAGTCCCCCTTATGAATGGCAAGCATTCCCGATCATCGACAGCCGTCGGTGGTTCGGATTCGACCTGTTCTGTGCGTGGCAGGACGTGTCCCTGATGTCGCTCATGTTCTTTCCTCTCCGGCCTGTTCGTGTGGCCGAGCCTCGCACGCAAGGGAAGCTGGACGTTTTTGCGGGACCGCATGGTCCGGATCGGCCTGCCGCTGGTTCTGGTCGTCATATTCGTGATGCCGGTTGCCTATTATCCGGCTTATCGGCTGACGGCAGTCGATCCCAGTGTGACAGGATATTGGCGCCAATGGGTGTCACTGCCATTCTGGCCGTGCGGGCCGCAATGGTTCTTGCTGCAGCTTCTCGCGCTCAACGTGGTTGCGGGAGCCCTCCATCGCTGGGCGCCGCAATGGGGCGGGCCGCTCGGCCGGCTGTCTTCCTCGGCGCGGATCCATCCAACCCGCTATTGCATCGGCTTGGCAATTGCATCCGCCCTCGCCTATGTGCCAATGGCCTTGATCTTTTCACCGTGGGAATGGGGCCATCTCGGTCCATTCGCCGTACAACTCAGCCGTCCGCTGCATTATTGCGTTTATTTTTTTGCCGGGATGAGCATTGGGGTGTATGGCCTCGAGCGCGGCCTGCTGGCATCGGATGGCCTGCTGGCACGGCGCTGGCTGGCGTGGATGGGGGCAGCCCTTGCAGGCTTTCTGCTCTGGATTGCGCCGACCGCCTCGATCATGGCGAACGCCAAGACGGGCCCGCTCGCGTTGCAGATCGCGGCCGCACTTGGTTTCGTGGTGGCTTGCGCAACCGGTTGCTTTTTCTTCGCGGCGGTCTTCATCCGATTCGCCACCAACCGCTTGCGCACAATGGACAGCCTATCCGACAATGCCTATGGCATGTATCTCGTTCACTATGTATTCGTTGTCTGGCTGCAATACGCCCTGTTGGGCGCGGCGCTGTTTGCGTTCGCCAAAGCCGGGATCGTGTTCGGCATCACGCTGCTCCTGAGCTGGACTGTTTCCTCGGCCATGCACGGTCTCCCGCTGGGCTCGCGGCTCATAGGTCGTGAGGCGGTAAATACGGGTCGAAGGCGGCGTAATACCTCGCGAGCCTGGCTTTTCGAAGTCGGTGAGGAGCCAGGCCCGAGACCCCCTTCTCGCGTGAATCACATCAGGGCGGCTTGAATCGCCGATCGGTCGAACGATGATGTCGTTGAGCTTCACACTTGCATCCCGAAACCTGCTGCATGACCGGCTGCGGCTAGTGGCGACGATCATCGGAATCGTCCTTTCCATCGTTCTCGTAACCGTTCAGATGGGGCTTTATCTGGGCTTCGGGCGCATGGTCACTACGATGATCGACCATGCGTCGGCCGATCTCTGGATCATGCCGCTCGGAACAAAGTGCTTCGAGGACCCGTCATTGCTGGACGAACGCCAGAGATTTCGTGCGCTGTCCATCAATGGGGTGACGCAAGCCACAGCGGTCGTGATCGGCTTCGCGGAATGGCGGATGCCGAAGGGTGGCACCACCCCGGTATTCATCGTCGGCTCGGAGCTGAGGGCTCCGGGACTACGTCCCTGGAATTTGGTCGCCGGCAGCATCGATGCGCTCTCGGTCCCCAATGCGGTGGCGGTCGATCAGTCATATTTCGAGCGGCTCGGGATTGCGGGGATGGGCGCAATCGCGGAAATACGCGAGCAGAAGGTGCAGGTTGCGGCGGTCACCAAGGGCATCCGCTCGTTCACGACCACTCCCTACGT
>CAWHPT010000029.1:0-11721 GCA_963831225.1 uncultured Alphaproteobacteria bacterium | reverse complement strand
CGCACGGCGTCTTGGCAGAACGAACCCAACCGGAACCGCCAGGTGTCTCGGCAGAACGAACCCAACCGGAGCCGCCCGGTGTCTCGGCAGAACGAACCCAACCGGAGCCGCACGGTGTCTCGGCAGAACGAACCCAACCGGAACCGCCGGTGTCTCGGCAGAACGACACCGCAACGCGACGAGCCGCACGGTGTCTCGGCAGAACGAACCCAATCGGAGCCGCACGGTGTCTCGGCAGAACGAACCCACGGAACCGCACGGTGTCTTGGCAGAACGAACCCAACCGGAACCGCCCGACGGCAACGCTGGTTGCAGCAGTCCCGGATTACGCTTGGTCGATCTCCGGCGTGCTCAGGAGCACAAACGGCGGAGCCGACAGCGCTGATCGTCCCGCTTTTCGGTGCCGGGGACGGCGGGACAGCGCCACGAGTTCGGCGCGTCATCAAGCCTTATGCGCGTATGCAGATCGCTCTCAACGGGCCATCAGCATAAGCATGTCTCTTGACGACCCGGCTGCCATGGGCGTGACTTCCTGGGATATTCGCTCGGGAGCCGAGGACCATGGCCGCTACACGCCTCTCCATCCGCATCGATCTGGCGAGCGGAGATCGCATCGGGCCGGGCAAGATCGCGCTCCTGGAGGCGATCCGGACGACCGGGTCGATCTCGGGCGCGGCGCGGGCGCTCGGGATGTCGTACCGCCGAGCGTGGCTTCTGGTCGAAGAGGTCAACGATGCCCTGCGCGAACCCGCAGTCACGGCTGAAATAGGCGGGCACCGCGGGGGAGGCGCGGCCCTCACTTCTGTCGGCGAGCGGGTCGTCGATCTCTACCGTTCGATCGAATCGCAAGCACGGTCGGCGGCGAGTGGAGAATTCCGCGCCATCGCAAAGCTGGTTCGCCGGGAAAAAGCCCTGGCCTAAATCGCCGCTGCTGCGCCGGTGCAGGCTCGGGCCAAGAGCCTCTGATGTCGCCCTCGTGTTCACCATACCGCATGACAGAACTACCGGCTCGGACCCGGTTTCTCTTTCGCGAGCACTCTCGATTTGATACGAGTACGGCCAAAGCCCCGTCACATTCGCGTCTGTTGATCTGGCGAATTTTACTGCGGTTCAGGAAGCCATGATCCGACGTGCACTCTGGAACATCGCCGGCATCGACAGCGAGACGCTTTCGACTTGCCCCGTCACGGACAAGCTATGGGCCACGCATCTCGGATTTTCACTTTGTCTCTCGTTCATAGTGGTGCTCGGAATAACCTTCCATGCAACCGGCTACGTCATTGAGAATGGCTGGATGCGCTTGCTGGCGGCAACAGTGGTTGCGCTCACCGTCTTCATGTTCGATCGCGCTCTCTACCAGTCAGATTGGTTCTACCAAGGGATTTTCAGACAACCTCATAGCGGATCCGACAGCTATGGACGATCGGAGCTGTGGCGATCCGTACGACGTTCTTTTCGCATTACGGTGCGGCTCGCGATCTCGTTCGGGTTGGCGTGGATCATTGCCCTGTTCCTGGAGCTCGCGATTTTTTCCGACACCATTACCGAGAAGCTCCAGCGCGATTACTTGACGGCCAACCAACCGATTTTCGAGAAAATCCAAAAGTACGAAGCCCAGCTCGACGGCGAGATCGCGGAACGCAGGAGCAGTCTCGGCGCGCTCGAAACGCTTTATCGACGCGAACGAGCGGCCATGATCGAGACGGGCTCCGCCGCGGACGCCCAACTGGAACGTCATGAGCAGCTGATACGGACGGCAGATGAGCAGCTGAGGGCGTTGGATGCACAGGAACAACAGCTTCGCACCGAGTTGCGCCAGATCGAGGAAAAGATCATCGGCTATGCGGCTGACATGAATGCCGAGGAATTGGGCCGCCGAATCGGTCCGACAAGCAGCGGACGCGCCGGAGCGGGTCCGCTATATCAATTCGCCAAGCAGCAGAGGGACGTCTACGAAACACAGCGGCAGGAACGCGAGAAGGAGATTGTGCGGCTTCATGCGCGGCGGGAGGAACTGAGAGCGGATCAAAGGCGGGTTGCGGCAGAGGCCGTCGCGCGTCGTGAGCAGGATCGCACCTCCGCTCGGAGCTATCGTGACGAGTTGCAGTCACAGATCGACACCGGGCGAGCAGAGCTGAAGGCTCTCGAGGCCTTACGCATTGCGAGGATCGAAGAATTCAGACGTAAGGAGCTGAGCGATTCTCAAAAGCTGAAGAACGATCCGCTGGCACGAATGACAGCTTATCAGGAGCTCAAGAACGATTCAAAAGACGGTGCGACGATCATATGGTTTTCGTGGATGACGAAATTGCTGGTCATCTTCCTGGAGGTAGTCCCGGTCGTGGCAAAAATGTTCTTCTCGCCGCCCAGCGTCTATGCAGCGAGAATTCAAGCGGAGGTCGAGAGAGAGGGCGCGCGGGCGAGGCGTGAAAGCGATCCATTTCGGGATAAGGAACGCGAGATCAAGAAGTCCTGCTCTTCAAGAGATCGATCCGCACTGGAACCGAGAGGTCGAGCCGCCGGCGAAGGCCGACGCAGTCAGGAAAGCGAGGTCTCGCGAACCTGTGGAATAAGCATCGTCAATCGAGAATGGTGCGGCACGGGTCCGGACCACGCGACGGCGTTGTTCACCATCCCATGGCGAGATGATCAGGGCACATATCGAACCATGCCCGTGCCGGTGAGATCGTAGCCACCCAGCTCGCCGGCCCGCGTCGCCAAGTGCCGCGAACCCATGAACCGAATGACTCCCTGCAAGGGCTCGCGAAAATAGTCCCGCTGCCGCATCAAGAGATCAAATCTTTCCCAAACGAGCGGCACGAATCCAAGACCAGCGGTTGTCGCGACCGACCGGGTCGCCACCCCGCAATCGGCACGACCGGCGCGGATGGCCTGGGCGACGTCCGGCCCTGTGGGGCAAGCGGGCCCGGCCACCACGAGGTCGGCCAGCGCCAATCCGCATTGCTTCAGTTGCGACAGGAGGAGCAAGCTGCGCGCCGGCACCGCGCTGACGAACAGCGATGCGCGCGCGCGACCTTGCGACATCCGCCACGCTTGCGAGCCCGAGCGGATTGTCCGGCCCGACCAGAAGACCCTGCTCGCGCCGCGCGAAAGCAATCAATACGGCGTCCTGCAAGCCAGGTTGACCCTGCACGGCGACAATGTTGGCGTCCATTTCGGCACCCCCGAGCGCGTGAAGATGCATCGCGGCGGCGGTGATTTCTCCTTTTGCAAATCGTGCAAATCCGGCCTCGCTGCCTTCCGCGAGCATAGCCAAGCCCGACGCGCTCTCGCGCAGGACCCATTCCAGCAGCGGATCGTGACTGCCGCCCACGATCGGCATCGGTTCGAAGGGCGCGACCCCGCCAGGGACCGAGCAGCCCCGATCGAACCCAACGGTCAAGGTCGGTCTTGGGAAAGAGCCAGCGGCCAGTCACCTTGGTGCAAGGGATCGCCCGGAGCGCGACCAGCTCGTAGAGCTTGCGCTCCTTCAGGCGCAGATATTCGGCCGCTTCGTCGGTGGTCAGCAGTTCGACAGGCATCAGGCTGCATTTGGCTGCATTCATTACAGAATGCCGAATTTTCGGTAGCCATACAAGCATGTGCACCGTATTTAGGGGGATGCCCGACGGTAATTCCGCTCTGAGCTTGGTGCTCGAAGGCGACCCGACACTCTACGCCATCGTGCGCCTGTCGTTGTTCGTCAGCCTGTCGGCCACGGCCCTCGCCGGCCTGATCGGCTTTCCGCTCGGTGCATTCCTGGCATTGGTCCGCTTTCCCGGTCGGAATGCCGTCATCGTGGTGCTCAACGCCTTCATGGGGCTTCCTCCGGTTGTCGTGGGACTGGAGTTCTTTCTGTTGCTGTCTCGATCGGGCCCGCTGGGAGCCTCGGCCTCCTGTTCACCCCGCAGGCGATGATCGTCGCGCAGGCGCTGCTCGTCTTGCCGATCATTGCCGCGCTTACGCGCCAGACCGATCGAGGACCTCTGGATCGAATACCGCGACGAGCTCGACCGCCATGCGCATCGGACCGTTGCGGCGCGTGACGACGCTGCTCTGGGACGCCCGCTTCAGCCTCGTCACCGTGCTGCTCGCCGGGTTTGGACGCGCCGCGGCCGAAGTCGGCACCGTCATGATCGTCGGCGGCAATATCGACGGCTTCACCCGGACCATGACCACCGCCATCGCTCTAGAGACCTCGAAGGGCGACCTGCCGCTCGCCGTCGGCCTCGGCGTGGTGCTGATCGTGATCGTCATCGCCGTCAATGCGCTCGCCTGGGGCGTGCGGCGGGTCGGCGAAGTTCGAGCAGGATGAGATGATGCACGGACCGGCGAGCGACCTGCCTGTCGTGCTCGAAGACGTGTCGTTCGGCACGGCGCCGTGACGATCCTCGACCGCATTTCGCTGACGTTTCGGGCCGGGAGCGCCCACGGTTCTCGTCGGCCCGAACGGTTCCGGCAAGAGCACGCTGATCCGCGTAGCGATGGGCTTGCTGCTGCCGACCTCGGGATCGATCACCTGGGGCGGTCGCAGCGGCGATGACGGCGAACGCCGCGCGATGGTTTTCCAGCGACCGGTCATGCTTCGTCGATCGGCCGCCGCCAATGTCGCCTACGCCCTCGCGTCCAGCCGAACCAGACCTGATCGGGGCGCACCGCTGGTGGCCGACCTTCTGAGTCGGGTGGGCCTCGAGGGACTCGGAGACCGACCTGCGCGCCGGCTGTCGGGCGGCGAGCAGCAGCGGCTGGCGCTGGCGCGCGCGCTCGCCCGCGATCCCGAGATCCTGTTCCTCGACGAGCCCACAGCCAGCCTCGATCCCGCCTCGACGAACGGCGTCGAGGACATCGTCAGCGTCCACCGCTGCTTCGGGGGTCAAGATCGTGATGGCCACGCACGATCTCGGACAGGCGCGCCGGCTCGCCGGCGACATCGCTTTTCTCGTTCGCGGCGCGGGTCGCGGAGCACGCCACGACCGAAGACTTCTTCAGCAACCCGGCCACGTCCCAAGCGGCCGCTTTCCTGCGCGGCGATCTCGTCATCTAGACACAGGAGGAAGCTCATGTTGAACCGACGACTTCGTGCTCGCTGCCGCACTCGCGGCGGCGTTGAGCGGAACGGCGTTTGCGCAGGACAAGTCCATCGTCGTCTCGTCCACGACCTCGACGCAGGATTCCGGCCTGTTCGGCCACATCCTGCCGCTGTTCAAGGCCAAGACCGGCATCGACGTGAAGGTCGTCTCGCAAGGCACCGGCCAGGCGCTCGACACCGGCCGGCGCGGCGACGCCGATGTGGTGTTCGTCCACGCCAAGTCGCAGGAGGAAAAGTTCGTCGCCGACGGCTTCGGCGTGAAGCGCCATCCGGTGATGTACAACGACTTCATCCTGATCGGTCCGAAGAACGATCCCGCCGGCGTGAAGGGATCGAAGGACATCGTCGCTGCGCTGAAGGCGATCAAGGAGAAGGGCGCGCCGTTCATCTCGCGCGGCGACAAGTCCGGCACGCACTCCGCCGAGCTCAATCTCTGGAAGGCCGCCGGCATCGACATCGCCAAGGAGAAAGGCCCCTGGTACAAGGAGATCGGCCAGGGCATGGGCGCGGCGCTCAACACCGCGTCGGCGTCGAACGCTTACGTGCTCGCCGACCGCGGCACCTGGCTGTCGTTCAAGAATCGCGGCGATCTCGTCATCGCGGTGGAGGGCGACAAGCGGCTGTTCAACCAGTATGGCGTCATCCTGGTGAATCCGCAGAAGCACGCCCACGTCAAGAAGGATAATCGGCCAGCAGTTCATCGATTGGCTGATCTCGCCCGAGGGACAGAAGGCGATCGCGGACTTCAAGATCAACGGCGAGCAGCTGTTCTACCCCAACGCAAACGACCCGAGCGCATGATGCTCGCGCGCGCACTTGCTATCGCATTGGCCATGTCCAGCACCGCGGCGGCGTCGGAAACGGTCCATCTCCACGCCGCCGGCAGCTTGCGCGCCGCGTTGACCGAAGTCGGCAAGGCGTACGAGGCGGGGAGCGGCAGCAAAGTGCAGGCGAAGTTCGGGGCTTCAGGCCTGCTCAAGGACGAGATCGCCGCCGGCACCAAGGCGGAGGTGTTCGCCTCCGCCAACATGGAGCATCCGAAGGCGCTGGCGCAGGCAAACAAGAGTGGTCCAGTCGTGCTGTTCGCCCGCAACCGGCTCTGCGCTTTGGTGCGGCCGGGCTTGACGGTCACGCCGGCAACGCTGCTCGAGCGCATGCTCGACAGCCAAGTCAGGCTCGGCACCTCGACGCCGAAAGCCGACCCCTCCGGTGACTATGCGTTCGAGTCGTTTCGCAAGGCCGACGCCATCAGGCCGGGAGCGCAAACGGCCCTGGAGAAGAAGGCGCTGCAGCTCACCGGCGGTGCGGCGAGCGCCGCTCCGCCGACCGGCCGTTCGGTGTATGGCTGGCACGTGGCGGAAGGGCATGCCGACATCTTCCTGACCTACTGCACCAACGCGCTCGCGGCGCAGAGGGAGAACGCGGGCCAGCAGATCGTGGCTCTGCCGGACGGGATTGCAGTCGGTGCGGACTATGGCCTCACGGTAATGAACGGGGCCTCGGAGGCCGGCTATCGGCTCGCGCTTTTCATGCTTTCGCCGGATGGGCAACGCATCTTGGCGAGCCACGGCTTCGCGGCACCCGGACTGACACAATAGGGAGCAGCATCATGAAACTCAGCGCTCGCAACCGCCTCAGGGGTACAATCGTCGACGTGAAAAAAGGTACGACGACTTCCCACGTCCGCATAGACGTCGGGGGGCAGATGGTGACTGCCGCCATCACCAACGAGTCGGTGGACGATCTCGAGCTCGCCGCCGGCCAGACCGTTTACGCGGTGATCAAGGCCAGCGACGTGATGGTGGGCGTGGACTAGAATGCCTGTCATTGTCCGCGGACTGTGAAGGCGTGAAACGGCATGCGCATCGATCGTCGAACCGTCGTAGTCGGGCTCTCGGCGTCTTGCCTCGTTCCCAGCGGCGCGCGCGCTGCGACGGTGACGGATGCCGCCGGGCGCGCGGTGCCCGTGCCGCCCCGGACGACCGGCGTGTTTCCGGCCGGCCCGCCGGCCGCCATATTGCTCTACACGCTGGCTCCCGGCCTGCTGCTCGGCTGGCCGCGCGCCAACCGTCGCGAGGAATGCATCTACATGCTCCCGGACATCTGCGCCCGGCCGGAGATCGGCCGCATCACCGGCCGCGGCAACACCGCCAATATCGAGGTGGTGCTCGCACTCGCCCCCGATCTCATTCTCGATGTAGGCTCCACCAGTCCGACCTTCGTTTCGCTTGCGGCGCGCGTGCAAGAGCAGACCGGCATCCCCTACGCGCTGCTCGACGGCCGCTTCGCCGCCATCTCGGCCGGTTATCGGAAGCTTGGTCAATTGATCGGCAGGCAGGCCGATGCCGAGGACCGCGCCGACTACGCCCATCGCACCCTGACCGTCATCACCGAGCGTATCGCCGGCCTTCCCTCGGAGCGCCGGCCGCGGGTCTATTACGCACGCGGGCCGCGCGGGCTGGAGACCGGGCTCGGCGGATCCATCAACGTGGAAACGATCGAGCTGCTCGCGCACAACGTGGCCGGCGGCCGGCGCGGCGGTCTCGCCAATGTGTCGATCGAGCAGGTGCTGCTGTGGAATCCGGATGTGATCGTCACGATCGACCAGGACTTCGCAGCGACCGTGCGCAACGATCCGAGTTGGTCTGCGGTCAAAGCGGTGCGTGACGGCCGCGTGCATCTGTCGCCGAAGCTGCCGTTCGGCTGGGTGGATTTTCCGCCCGGCGTCAACCGGCTGATCGGCCTGTGGTGGCTGGCGAAAATTCTCTATCCCGATCAGTTTCCGGAAGATCTGCGCGCCCTCACGCGCGACTTCTACCAGCGCTTCTACCATGTCATGCCGACCGAGGCGCAGATCGACCAGGTGCTGACAGGACGAGGGTGAACACTCCGATCGCGCGGATGACGGAAGAGAAGACCCACTCCGCGCTGCCCGGCTTTGCGATCGCATCCGGCGTGCTCGTCGCCGGTCTGCTGCTCGCCTTCACTGTCGGGCGCTATCCGATCGGATTGCACGATCTCGCGCTCGTGCTGCTCGGGAAGCTATCCGGACAGCAGGCCGACGTGGCACCCGCGGTCGAGAGCGTTATTCTACAAGTACGGGGACCGCGCGTGCTCGCGGCCGTACTGGTCGGCGGTGCACTCGCGGTCGCCGGCACCGCGTTCCAGGGCCTGTTCCGCAACCCGCTCGTCTCCCCCGACATTCTGGGTGCGTCCTCGGGAGCGGCGCTCGGTGCGGTGCTGGGCATCTATGCCGCGCTCGGCATCCTGGCGATCCAGGCATTCGCCTTCGTCGGCGGCGTGATCGCGGTCGCGGCGGTTTATGCCATCGGCTCCGCCGTGCGCTCACGCGATCCGATCCTCGTTCTGGTGTTGACCGGCGTGGTGATCGGCTCGCTGCTCGGCGCCGGCGTCGGCCTCGTGAAGTATCTCGCCGATCCCTATAACCAGCTCCCCGCCATGACGTTCTGGCTGCTCGGCAGCCTCGCAGCCACCACGGTGTCCGATCTGCTGCCGCTGCTCGGCCCGGTCGCCCTCGGCGCCCTCGTGCTCATCGCGCTGCGATGGCGCATGAACGTGATGTCGCTTCCCGACGAGGAAGCGCGCGCCCTCGGGGTCGCGACCGGTCCGCTGCGGATCGTCATCATCGCGGCCGCCACGCTGGTCACGTCGGCAAGCGTCGCAACCGCGGGGATCATCGGCTGGGTCGGCCTGGTGGTGCCGCATCTCGCGCGCGCCCTGGTGGGGCCGGATTTCGCGCGGCTGCTGCCGACGGCCGCCGTCCTCGGCGCCGGCTATCTGCTGCTGATCGACACGCTGGCGCGCACCGGGGCGGAGGTGGAAATCCCGCTCGGCATTCTTACCGCCGTGATCGGAACGCCGTTCTTCATCTGGCTGCTCGCGAGCGTGTCGAGGACGTGGTCGTGATCCTCGAGGGGCGCGACCTCACCATCGGGTATTCCGGTCACACCGTCGGCAGCGGGCTCGATGTGTCGCTCGAGAAAGGCGAGGTGCTTGCGCTGCTCGGTCCGAACGGAAGCGGCAAGACCACTCTACTCAAGACCCTGCTCGGCCTGCTCGCGCCCAAGGCCGGAGAGGTGCGGCTCGACGGGGCAGCGCTCTCGGCGCGCTCGATCCGCCAGCGCGCGCGTCTCATCGCCTATGTGCCTCAGGTGCATGTTGCGACCTTCGCGTTTCCCGTGGAGGCCGTGGTGCTGATGGGCCGCACCGCGCACGGCACCCTGTTCAGCCGGCCCAGCGCCGAAGATCGCAAGGTGGCCGCGGCTGCGCTCGAGCGATTCGGCATCGCGACGCTCGCGACGCGGCCCTACACCATGATCTCCGGCGGCGAGCGGCAGCTTGTTCTACTCGCCCGCGCGCTCGCTCAGGAGCCGCAATTCGTCGTGCTCGACGAGCCGACCGCCAGCCTCGATTTCGGCAACCAAGGCAAGGTAATGCGTGAGATTCGCGCGCTCGCGCAGTCGGGCCACGGCGTGCTGTTCACCACGCACGATCCCAACCATGCACTGCGCACCGCTGACCGCGCCTATTTGCTGCGCGACGGCAAGCGGATCGCCGATGGCGCGGTCGGCAGCGTGCTCACCCGCGAGCGGCTGGAGGAGCTATATCTGACACGGATAGAACGTCTGATCGAATTCCAGAACCGGTGCAACAGCGTTCCTTCCGGGCCAAGGATTACCCATCCGTTGACATTGTTCTCTGTTTGTTCTTTACTCCGCCAATGCTTCCATTGACGGGGAAATGTCATTTGGCGACCTGTCTGCCCGTTGGCGGAGACGCCCGCCCGCCGGGCACCGGAGCGGAGGTGCGACACTATCACGGTCATCGGCAGAGGCTGCGTGAACGATTTCTCGAGGCCGGCGGTGACGCGGTCAGCGACTACGAGGTGCTCGAGCTCGTTCTTTTTCGCGCAATTCCGAAGCGCGATCTCAAGCCCCTCGCCAAAGGCCTGCTCGAGGAGTTCGGTTCCTTCGCCGAGGTCATCTCGGCTCCGGTCGAGCGGCTCAAGACCATAAAGGGGCTTGGTCCCGCCGCCATTGCCGAGATCAAGATCGTGCAGGCGGCCGCGCGCCGGCTCGCGCGCGGCGAGATCAAGCATCGGCACGTGCTGTCATCGTGGGCGAGCGTGCTCGACTACTGCCGGGCGGACATGGCGTTCGATGCGAAGGAGCGCTTCCGGATCCTCTTTCTCGACAAGGGCAACCGGCTCATCAAGGACGAGGTGCAACAGACCGGCACCGTTGATCACACGCCGGTCTATCCGCGCGAGGTGGTCAAGCGCGCGCTCGAGCTCTCCGCTACCGCGGTGATCCTCGTCCACAACCATCCATCCGGAGATCCCACGCCCTCGCGCGCCGACATACAGATGACGCAGGCGATCATCGAGGTCGCGCGCCCGCTCGGCATCGCGGTGCACGACCACCTCATCGTCGGCAAGAACGGGCACGCGAGCTTGAAGGGGCTGAAGCTGATCTAGTGCGCCGCTAACCTGAGCGTGGACCTGACGTCGCGCCGAGAGCGATCTGCCGCACGCCGTGGCCCCCACGCGATCAGCCTCCGCGCCTGGACCCCGCTCACACCTTCGGAATTTTCGCGTCGGCGACAACTTTGGTCCACTTGGCGACGTCGTCGGCGACGCGCTCCTTGAACCCCTCGGGCGTGGTCGGCCGCGTATCGCTGCCGAGGCCGCGCAGCCGTTCGATCACCGCCGGTTCCGCCAGGATCGCTTTGAGCTCGGCGTTGAGCCTGCTCACAAACGGCGCCGGCAAGCCCGCCGGCCCGGCGATGCCGAGCCAGGAGGTGACGGCATAGCCCTGCAGGGTATCGCCGATCGCCGGCGTGCCGGGCAACATGAAGAACGGGTTCGCCCCGGTGATCGCGATCGCGCGCAGCTGCCCGTCCCGGATCAGCGGCATGAGCGCCGCCGGCGTGTCCACCTGGAAGTCGACGCGTTTGCCCAAGAGGTCCGTGATCGCCTGCGGCGAACCGCGGTAGGGCACGTGCTGGATCCTGGCGCGGGCCATCGCCGCGAACAGCTCGAAGGCGAGATGCATCCCCGTGCCATTGCCGGCCGTGGCGCAGGTCAGCTTGCCCTCCTGCGTCTGTGCGCTCCTGATCACGTCGGCGACGGTCCGCGCGGGATGATCCGGATAGGTCACGAGAATGAACGGAAAATCCGTCAGCATGCCAATGAAGGTGAAATCTTCCACCGCGTCGTAAGGCAGCTTGTTGTAGATCGCGGCGGAGACCGCGTGCCCGCCCGGCAGGACCGCGATTGTTGCGCCGTCGGGCGCCGAACGGGCCACGGTCGCGGCCGCCGTGGTGCCGCCGGCGCCCGGGCGCGGCTCGACCACGATCGTCTGGCCCAGACGTTTGCCGAGCTGCTCGGCGATCAGCCGAGCGACCGTGTCGACGTTCGCGCCGGGCGTGAACCCGTGCATCATGGTGATGGTACGGCCGCCCTGGGCAAAGGCCGGAGCCACGGCCAGCGCCGAAATGCCGGTGAGCGCTGCTCGCCGGGTCAAGCTCGTGGTCATGGTCATCGCCTCCGTTTTCCGCGGTTCTGCAACAGCCGCCGGACGCTGCCGGCCAGCCGTCAGCGGCGCCGTTTC
>CAWHPT010000028.1:0-122398 GCA_963831225.1 uncultured Alphaproteobacteria bacterium | reverse complement strand
GAAAAGCACGGGAAAGATCAGCGCCGAAGATCACGCAGAACACGATCAGGATCACGTTGAGGACGGCCGATAACGGCTGCCCGTTGAGCAGCAGGGCAAGCGGCGGAATAAAGACGGCAAGGATGTAGATCATCGGCCAGCTCCAGGGATCGGACGTGCGCTTCATGTAGGATAATCGCCGGCCCCGCCACAATGCCTGCTTGCCGGAGCTGCCGGAAATCTCGGCCGATCGACCGCAGACACGGCAACGCGAATTCCACTTCGCGGGAAAACCCTCTACCGTCCGGCACCCTCCCTGTCCTGGTTCATCCCGTGCCGCCCAAACGCATCGTGCCGCTGATCGTGGCGGTCGCCTTGTTCATGGAGAACATGGATTCGACCGTCATCGCGACCTCGCTGCCGGCGATCGCCGCCGACATCGGCACCAGCCCGCTCACGCTCAAGCTTGCCGTGACCTCCTACCTGCTGTCGCTGGCAGTGTTCATCCCGGTGAGCGGCTGGACCGCCGACCGCTTCGGCGCGCGCACCGTCTTTCGCGCCGCGATCGCGGTCTTCATGCTCGGCTCGATCGGCTGCGCGCTGTCCGGCTCGCTCACCCACTTCGTGATTGCGCGCATTGTCGAGGGCATGGGCGGCGCGATGATGACCCCGGTTGCACGCTTGATCCTCGTGCGCAGCGTCGAGAAGCGCGAGCTGATCAACGCCATGGTCTGGGTGACGCTGCCGGCGCTGATTGGGCCGCTGCTCGGGCCCCCGCTCGGCGGGTTCATCACCACCTACATCTCCTGGCACTGGATCTTCCTGATCAACATCCCGATCGGACTGCTCGGCATCGTGCTGGCGACCATCTTTATCGAGGACGTGCGGGCGCACGCACCCGACCCCTTCGATCTGCTCGGGGCGCTGCTCGCCGGGCTCGGTATCGGCGGGCTCGCCTTCGGCGGCTCGGTGCTGGGCCTCGATTTTCTGCCGCTTCCGGTGGTGCTGTCGCTGATCGCCGCGGGCGCCGTCGCCACATTTGCATATGTCATCCACGCGCGCCGCACGCCCGCCCCGGTGCTCGATCTCTCCTTGCTGACCATTCCGACGATGCGCGCTGCCGTTCTCGGCGGCTTCATCTATCGCTGCGGCATCGGCGCGCTGCCGTTTCTGCTGCCGCTGCTGCTCCAGCTCGGCTTCCATCTGACCGCCTTCCAATCCGGCCTGGTCACGCTCTCGAGCGTCGTCGGCGCCATGGGGATGAAGACAGTCGTCCCGCTCATTCTGAGGCAACACGGATTTCGCCGCGTCCTGACCGTGAATGCCCTGACCAGCGCCGCTCTGGTAGCCGCCTGTGCAACGTTCACCCCAGGCGTGTCGTTCGCGTGGATCGTCGGCGTCCTGGTCGTGGGTGGCTTCTTGCGCTCGCTTCAGTTCACCAGCATCAACACGATAGCTTATGCCGAGCTCGACCATGCGCGCATGAGCCGGGCGACCTCGCTGGTCGCCGTCGCCCAGCAGGTTTCCATTGCTGCCGGGGTGGCCATCGGGGCACTCGCGGTCGACGTCACATTGTCGGCCCGCGGGCATCGGATGATCACGGCGGCCGATTTCCAGCCGGCATTCGTCGTCATCGCGGTGATCGCGGGATGCGCCGCTCTGGCGTTTGCCCGCATGCCGACGGATGCCGGCGCAGAGCTGGCGCGACGCAGCGTGACGGAACCATAGGCTATTCGCCCATGGTCGGCGTTATGCCTGCGTCGCAGCTTCTAGGATCAAGCCGTTGCCTGCGTTGCCATATCGCCCGTTTGTTTATCGCTTTAATTGTAATGCCAACGGCACAACCAGGACCGCCATTCCGAGGTGCCCGCGTCTTCGCGAACCTTCGAAGGCATTGTGGGGCGTAAAGCGTGAGCGTCACTTGTCGGCGGTCAAAACCCTTCGCATGGTTCCGACCAGACGCTCGAATTCGATCGGCTTGGTATCGAACTCGTCGCATCCGGCGGCCATCGCCTTTTCGCGCGCCCCGGCCAAGGCATGTGCCGACAATGCAATGATCGGGATTTCGCGCGTTTGCGGGCTGGCCTTGAGCCTGCGGGTGGCCTCCCAGCCGTCGACGCCGGGCATTTCGAGATCCATCAGGATGATGTCCGGCCGCTCGCTGAGCGCCATCTCGCAACCCTTCTCGCCGTCCTCCGCCGCCAGGACCTCGTATTCGCCGAGCAGCTCGAGCCGCATCTTGAGCATGTAGACGTTGTCGTCGTTGTCTTCGATGTACAGCACTTTTTTCACGAGACGGCTTCCATTCTGCTTGCAACTGCCGGCTTGTTGCGCACGATCCGGCGGATGCGCTCGACCAGGTCGGCTGGCCGAAACGTCTCCTTGACCAGAACGGTCTGCACGCCGGAATTCAGCCGCTCCCGGTCCTTGGCATCGAGATCGCGCGAGGTGATCACGATGACGGGAATGTCCCGCCAGCGCTGTTCATTCTGCAACGCCGCGACAACCTGGAAACCATCCATCTCGGGCATCATCAGATCGAGCAAAATTACGTCGGGATCATATTCCTGGAGACGGACGAGCGCCGCGTGTCCATTTTCCGCCTCCTGCACCATCCAGTTCTGGCCCTCGAGCCATCCGCGAACGCGATCGCGCTGAAATCTGGTCGTCCTCCACCAGCAGGACCCGGGTCGGCCGGGACGGTGCGCGGTAACGCGCGATCAAGCGATGCAGCCGCTCGCGGTCGATCGGCTTGGTCAGGTAGCCGGCCGCACCAAGTGCTACGCCGCGGCGATGCTCGTCCAGGATCGTTACCATGATGACCGGGATCTCGGCAAGCTCGCTATCCTGCCGCAGTGCCGCCAACACCGACCAGCCGTCGAGGTCGGGCATCATCACGTCGAGCGTGATGACGACTGGACGCAATTGCTTTGCGAGCCTCAATCCCTCGAACCCGCCGGCGGCGGTAACGACCGGAAATCCTTCGGCCTTGAGATGATCGGCGATGAGCTCGCGCGCGGTGGGATCGTCGTCGATGACGAGAACGCAATCCGGACCGGAAGCGCTCTCGGCGTCGCCTGTGCTCTTGACCGCAGCTTCCTCGCTGCCCGGCAGCCGGACGGTAAATGCCGAGCCCTTTGCCGGGCTCGCTTGCCACCAGAACGTCGCCTCCCATCATGCGGGCGAGCTTGCGCGTAATGGCGAGGCCGAGGCCGGTCCCGCCGTAGCGCCGCGCGGTCGAGGAATCGGCCTGGGTGAATTCCTCGAACAGCCTGCTCTGCTCCTCGGGGGTCATGCCGATGCCGGTATCGACCACGGCGAATTCAATCCAGTTGCGCCCGTCGACCACGCTTCTCACGCGAAGCGTGACTTCGCCCTGCTTGGTGAACTTGCAGGCATTGCTCAATAAATTGAGCAGGATCTGACGCAACCGCATCGAATCGACGATCAGCGGGCCGAGGTTCTCCTCACTATCGACGACGAGCCGGTTCTTGTTCTGCTCGGCCAGTTGGCGAGCAGTGCCGATGACTTCCTCGATCAGCGGCGCCAGGCTCACCGATTCCGGGCTGAGCTCGAGCTTGCCGGCTTCGATCTTCGAAAGGTCGAGCACCTGGTTGATGAGACCGAGGAGGTGGGTGCCGGCACGGTGCACCCGGCGCAGTGGCTCCGCGGCTTTCTCGGTGCCGAAGCGCGCGACGTTGCCCACCATCATCTCGGTGAGGCCGATGATTGCGTTGAGCGGCGTACGCAATTCGTGGCTCATATTGGCGAGGAATTGCGATTTGTGCTGGCTCGCCATCTCGAGCTGGCGGCCTTTCTCCTCCACCTCCGCGAACAGATTTGCATTCTGAATCGCCAGCACGGACTGCGCCGCGAATGTCTGCAGCAGGTCGACGGTGTGCTTTGGAAACTCGCCGGGCGCTTTGCGGCGCACCACGAGCACGCCGATGATGCCATCCGGACCAAGCAGGGGGACAACCATCAGTGCGCGGTATCCTGCACGCAGGAGAATGCTCAGCACCGGCGAATCGGGCACGGCCTGAAGATCGGCAATTTGCACCGGTGCCCGTTGCGCGGCCGCTTCCGCGACCGTCTTCTCGCGGAAGCCGATCCCCTGCTGGTTGAGCTCGGCGATCAACTCCTCGCTCATGCCGTGCGTCGCCCGCAGGTGAAACTCCTTGGACGTGGGGTCCAGCACGTAGATCGCGCCGGCTTCGGTATCGGAAAGCTGCACCGCCTTGGCGACGATGGTCGACAGCACCGTCTGCAGCTCGAGCGTAGAGTTGACCGCCTGGGTCACCTCACCGAGCGCGCGCAGCTCTTCGACCGATTGGCCCAGCTCATCCGTGCGCGCGCGCAGTTCGTTGAGCAGCCGCACATTCTCGATCGCGATCACGGCCTGGCTGGCGAAGTTCCTGACCAGCTCGATCTGCTTGTCGGTGAACGGCCGAACCTCCTGGCGATAGATAGCCATGGCGCCGATCAGTTCATTCTCCTTGAGCATCGGCACGACCAGGATCGTCCGAGCGCCGCCGATATCGACGAGCGCAGTGACGTGCGGATAGCCGTCCTGGTAAGCTTGTGTCGCCTTCAAGTCTTCGATGTGCGCGACCTGCTTCGTCCGAACGATGCGAGCCAGACCGCCTGTCGGAGGACGGACTGATCACCTCGTGCAGCCCCGTCTCCAGATAGGCGGCCGGCACATCGTAAAGCGCAACGTTGCGGAATACGCGTCCGTCGTAGAGATTCAGCGTCCCGAACTTGGCCTCGCAGATGCGCGTCGCGTTCTCCAGCATGGCCTGGAACACCGGCTCCAGATCGCCCGGCGAGCTGCTGATGACTTGCAGCACCTCCGAGGTCGCGGTCTGCTGCTCGAGCGATTCGCTCAGCTCGCGGGTGCGCAGCTCGACCTTCTGCTCCAGGCCGGCATAGGATTCCTGCAGCCGCCCGGCCATGTCGTTGAACTGGTCGGCCAGCGCCTTCCAGCTCGTCGCCGGTCTTGATCGAGATGCGCTGGCCGAGGTCGCCGCTGCCGATGCGCGCGGCGCCCGCGCGCAAGCGCCTGGATCGGCACCCACCATGCGCCGCGCCAGGAACATGCCGGCGAGAACGGCGAAGCACCAGCGCCGCCAGCAGCACGAGCGCCGAGCCGCTGTCAACGCCGCATAGAGCGGCGCATAGGCCTCGCTCGACCGGCAGCTCGACGAACACCAGCCAGCCGAGCGGCGCGACCGGCGCGTAGGCGGTCAGCACCTCGCGGCCCTGCGATGTCCTCGGCCTCCTGCACCGGCTCCGCGCGGCTGCCGGCGCCGCCGCGCGCGGCCTGCACCTGCGCCAGCCGCGACATGTCGGTGTTGCGCAGCACGAGGCTGATGTCGGGATGCGCGATCAGGCGGCCCTGCGCGTCGACCACGTAGGCCTGGCCGCGCTCGCCGACCTTGATCTGCGAGACCACGTCCCAGATCAGCTTGAGATTGACCTCGGCGACGCTGACGCCGGCGTCGCGCCGCGTGCCGGCGAGCGCCAGCGTCATGTAGGGCTCGGACTCGCGGCGGAAATAGACCGGGCCGTAATAGACCTTGTTGCGCCACCGCCTCGGTGAACTTCGGCTCCTTGGAGAAGTCGGTGCCGCTGCCGACCACGTCCATGGCGAGGCGCGAGACCCGCAGCTGCTCCTTGCCGGTGGCGTCGAGCTGCGCCAGCTCGGTGATGGCCGGCACCTGGCGCAGCAGCCGCAGCGCGTCGAAGCGCCGCTGCTCGATCGTGCCCGCCGACCAGGGCAACTGCGTGGTCCAGCCGAGCTGGCTCTCGATCTCCTTGATGAACTGGCCGATCTTGGCGGCCGCGGCTTCCGCCTGCTCGCGCTGGATGCGGATCAGCGCCGCCTTGTGCTCCTGATAGGAGAACCAGACCTCGAACATGCCGTTGGACAGCAGCGCCACGCAGACCACCGCGACGAACAGCGCGACATATTTGCGGAACAGGCGGCTGCGGGTCCTGGGGACCGGAGCTTCGGCCGGTGATTCATTTTGCGCGCCATCGCCCGCCGTCTTTGGGCAATTCGAGCCAAGACGCTTCATGAATTGGCGAATTCTCATCCCTGAAGCAAGCCCGTACCCGGTCGTGTCCCGCGCCTGGATGTCTCATGGCCGGCCCGGGAAGGCGTTGAGGTCTGCTCCATCGCAGGCATGAGCACCATGAGGAACCGTATCCGGATTGTAGATAGCTGTCACGCGCGCCACCCACGGCGAGATGAACCAGCGTGCGTCTTTGGGCACCCAATTCGGCCCACGAGCTTACGCTCGGCCCTTGGGCCAGACCTGAATTGATCTGAACCGCCCTGATCTCGTCGTCGCTATAGCTGCATTCGTCCGGGGAGCGGGGAGCGTGCTTCGTCGTACGATTACCTTGGTCGACAGGGCGGGCTATCTAGCGATCTTGACAAAGGTAGCTTCTAGTAGCTACCAACTGCGCATGCGTTCGGTCGGTCTCAAGGTGCTCAAGAACAAGCTCAGTGAATACATTCGCATTGTCGCTGGGGGCGAGACGGTCCTGATTACCGACCGTGACCGGGTCGTGGCAGAGATAGTTCCGCCGCAGGCCGGCCGCAGTCCGCTGCTTTCAGATGCGTTGCTGGCGGAGGCCGTGCGCAAGGGATGGCTCACGCTCCCGAGGCTCGCCGGCGGCGATCCGCCGCCCCGCAAGCCGATCATGACCTTCACCGATCTCATGGAGGAGTTGCAGCACGATCGGGAAGACCGGTGATCTACCTCGATGCTTCGGTCGTCCTCGCATATCTGCTGACCGAGGACCGGTCGCCGCCTCGATCCGTCTGGCAAGAGCAGCTGGTCTCGAGCCGTCTGCTCGAATACGAGGTTTGGAACGGAATTCATGCACGCGGACTTGGACGCTCGCATGGGGGTGACGTACGCGGGCTGATCGCCCGCGTGGCGTTCATAGAGCTGGTGCCGCCGGTTCTCGCGCGCGCCCTGGATCCGTTTCCGGTTCCCGTGCGCACGCTCGACGCACTGCATCTGGCCTCGCTCGAGTTCCTGCGCTCCCTCCGACAGCCGGTCGAGCTTGCAACCTATGACGAGCGCCTTCTTGCCGGAGCGCGCGCCCTTCAAATCCCGCTGTACGAGGCATGACACGCTCATTCGATGACCTCATCGGCGCGCAGAATGAACGAATTAGGAATTTTGAGCCCGATAGCCTTGGCGGCCTTGAGATTGATGATCAGCTCGAGCTTGGTCGGCTGCTCGACCGGCAGATCGCCCGGACTTGCTCCCTTCAAAATCTTGACCACCAGACCAGCGGCACGATGATAGAGATCAGGATAGCTCACGCTGTAGGTCACAAGTCCGCCAGCATCGACGAATTCTTTCGAAGGATAGACAACCGGAATTCTCGACCGCACCTCCTGCTCGATGATCAGTTCCCGGTTGGCCTGGGTCACGGCGTCGATGCCCACCAGTAGCGCCCCGACATTGCGTCGACCTGCCGTCTCGAACGCTTGCACAATGTCTTGCGGACCGCGCACGTCGAAGAGCTCGGCCTCGATGCCGAGCGCGCGTGCGGCGGCCTTGGTGATTTCCCATTGCGGCGGGATCACCGGGTTGCTCAAATTGCTGAAGAATCCGATCCGCGAAAGGCCGGGCATCATCTCCTTGGCGAGCTCGACGCGTTTTCCCGCCAGCTCCGTGACGAAAGCGCTCAACCCGGTCACGTTCCCGCCGGGCTGCGCAAGGCTGGCAACCACTCCCGCCCCAAGCGGCTCGCCGATTGCCGCCATCACCACCGGAATGGTCGAGGTGGCGTTCTTGGCTGCGCGCGCGGCCGGCGTGCCGCGCGTCACGATCAAATCGACCCGCAGCCGCGCCAGCTCCGCGGCAAGCTCCGGGAAGCGTTCGGCCTGGCCGTCGGCCGAGCGATATTCAAGCTTATAGTTCTGCTCTTCTACGTAGCCGAGCTCGCGCAGCCCGCGCCGGAAGGCATCGAAGTTGGCCGCGTTCAATTCCGTCGACACCGTTTCCAGAACGCCGATGCGCCAGATTTTTCCCCGCTGCTGAGCGCGCGCAGCAGCAAACGGCCAAGCCGCGGCGACGGTGAGCAGTGCGATGAGCTTGCGGCGTCCGACATCTCGTGTCCCCGCCGAGCAACGCCGAAGGTGATCCGAGGGAACGAACCGCCGGAAACAGGATCCACTCACTCGATTCCCAAGACTCGGCACGCGGTGCCTCAGGAACTCTTGCGCTGGCTCGCGCCTTTCGTTCCGTTCGGCGAAAATGCCACACCACGCTTACCCGCTGCGCGAGAGCGTGCCAGGTCATTCGATCACCTCGTCGGCGCGGGCAACGAAGGTCGGGGAAATATCGAGGCCGAGTGCCTTCGCAGTTTTCAGGTTGACCACCATCTCGAAAGTAGTCGGGAGCAGCACCGGCAGCTCCGACGGCCGGTCGCCCCTGAGAATTCGCCCGGCATAGATCCCGGCCTGGCGATACACCTCGGGAAGGCTTGGTCCATACGAAACCAGGCCGCCGGCCTGCGCGAATTCCCGCGTGACGTACATCGCCGGGATCCCAAGGCGGGCGCAGAGTGCGACTATCTCCGGTCGATGGGTGGTGAACAGGGGATCGTTGGCGATCAGAATAGCCCCTACCTGTCGTTCACCCAGAAGTGCAAAGGCACCTTCGATCTCGCGATCGCTCGTCGCGTTGAGGACGTTCACGGCGACACCGTTCTTGCGGGCCCCTGTCAAGACGTCATTGACGAACACCTCGATGTTGGGATTGTTCGGATTTGCGAGAACGGCGACGACCGACAGCGTCGGCAGCATCTCGTGCAGGAGGCCGAACCGCTTTCCGCCCAGCTCAGAAGTGAGATAAGCGACGCCGGTGGCGTTGCCGCCGGGGCGGCTGATGCTGGCGACGAGCTTGAACTCCACCGGATCGTTGGCGACGGCGAATACGATCGGAACGGTGGAGGTCGCCACCTTGGCGGCAAGGGTCGCCGACAAAGCGCTCGTCACGATCACGGAGACCGGCCGGCGCAGGAGATCGGCGGCCAAGGTCGGGAGCAGGTCGCTCTGGCCTTCGGAGAATGCCAGTTCGATGGCGACATTCTGCCCTTGCACGAAGCCCGATTCGCGCAACCCTTTGCGCAGGGCCGATACCATGTGCTCCGACCCCTGCGCCCTGCTGTCGCGCAGAAATCCGACCACCGGCATTGCCGTCCTCTGAGCGCGCGCGTCGAGCGGCCAAGCAGCCGCGGCGCCTGCGAGCAGCACGATGAGCTCGCGCCGCCCCAGTTCGCGCAAATGCCTGCTGCGCGGGTTCGCGCCCTGCAAGATCATCTGTCGGCTGCTGAGCCGCAACGGCAGTGCAACGGCTGCTTGGCCGGCCAAGGTAACAAGGTCCGTCTCATTCCGTTGCCTGAACATCCGGGGCCGACGGCTGGCGTTGTGGTTCGGTCAAAATACGCCAAAAAGGGCACCGCGTCACATCTTCGATCGGTGATCGCGTCCATGCGCAGTCGAAGCTGCCCGGCTGTCAGACAGACAGGGGATCGAGCCGGCGCAACGCCAACATCGTGATATCGTCGGAGGGAAGCGCCATGCCGACGAAATTGCGCACGGCGTCGGCGACAGCCTTCACGATCTCGGAGCTCGCGCGACCGGACGCCGCGCGCAGCACGATTTCAAGCCGCTGCTCGGAGAACAGCCGGTCCTGCAGATCGGATGCTTCGGTGACCCCGTCGGTGAAGAGATAGATGGTTTCCTCAGTTGCAAGTGAAAGCTCGCCGGTCGTGTAAGGCGCATCAGCACTTACACCGAGGATGAGGCCCTTCGCCCCGTCGATCTCATCGAGGGTTGCTCCCTTGAGCCGGTAAGGCTGGTTGTGCCCCGCGTTGCAATATTCCAGGCTGCCGCTCGCCGGCGCAAGCATGCCGAAGAACAGCGTTACGAACATCATGTCCTCGTTGTCCTGACAGAGCTCGCGGTTCACGCGTCCGATGATCTCGGCTGGCCTTGCAGGTGCCCCGTTCGGCAACCGCATCAGCTCGGTCGTGATGCGGATCAGACTTTTCGTGCGGGCCATGAACAAAGCCGCCGGCATGCCTTTGCCCGAGACATCGCCGATCAGAAAGCAGAGCTTGCCGTCCTCGGTCTCGAAGAAATCGTAGAGATCGCCGCCCACCTCGCGCGCCGGCTCCATGCTCGCATACAGGTCAATCGGGAATGCCGCGCTCGGAGCTGGGAAGAACTGCGGCACCATGGCCATCTGCAGCCGACGGGCGGCGCCCAGCTCCTCCTCCAACCGGGCCAGATGCGCGTTGATCTCGTCCCGCAGCCGCTTCTTTTCGAGGGTGGCGCCCAAGCGAGCTTTCAACAACACCGGATTGAACGGCTTGAGCAGATAATCGACGGCACCAAGCTCGATGCAGCGCACCACGCTGTTCATCTCGTTGAGTGCCGAGATCATGATCACGGGAAGATCGCGCAGCCGGACCTGGTCCTTGACCCAGGTTAGCACCTGGTAGCCGTCGACTTTCGGCATCATCACGTCGAGCAGGACGAGATCGAAGCTGGAGGCATCGAGCCGCGCAATGGCTTCGGCGCCGTCGTTGGCGGTCTCGACGTTGGTATAGCCTTCGAGATCGAGATAAAGCGTCAGGGTGTAACGATTATCGTCGTTGTCATCGACGACGAGGATGCGCGGTCCTTCACCTGCCGGTCGAATATCGCCCACGCTTGCGTTCCGTTCAGTGCTGGAAATGAAAGTTTAATTGCCTCCCCGTGCGGCGTCGAACCCGTGTCGCGGGGGCTGCGCCGCGCTGCGCCACGTCATTTGGCTTGTGCCACCCCTTCGTCACGGCTGGCGCAGATGGTGAACAGGTCGGTGAACGCGCCGATCTCGAACAGCCTGCTCAGCTCGGAAGAGAGGCCGCAGAGCACGAGCTTGCCGTTTGCTTCGTCGGTAAGCTTGCGCGCGATCAGCAACGAGCGAAAGCCGGCACTGCTGATATAGAGGATATGCTGGAAATCGATCAGCACGTGCTGCGACCCGGACCGGATGAGCTCTGCCAGCCGGTCGCCGAACGGCTTGGAGCCGACAGTGTCGATACGGCCGCGCGGCTCGACGATCACCACGCCCTCTTTCTGGCTTTCGATGAGTTCCATACTTCCCCTCCAGTTTGATCGGCCGGACGCCTACGCAACCGGCAATTTTTTCCTCAACTGGAGACGATTGATCCCGTCCACCCGGGCATAGACGACCGTGTCCATGAGGCTCTTGATGAAGTGAATGCCGAGCCCGCCTATTTTCCTTTCCGCCAGCGTCGTTCCCAGATCGGGAGCCGGAGCTTGCAGCGGGTCGAACGGCTTGCCCGCGTCCTCGATATCCACCAGGACCTCGCCCGCCCGACAGGCCAGTCTGACCACGATGTCGCTTCGTTCAGCGTGGTCATATGCGTACGAAATGATATTGCTGAGAACCTCGTCGAGCGCCACGTTGACGTCATTGATCACCTGGCTAGGCACCTTGTGCTCGACCCCGAAACGCTCGACAACCGAAGCTACTCCCGGCATCTCCTCCAGCCGATTGGCGATGCGAATCTCCGCCGAGTCGCTCAACCTGGCCTCCGGTAGTGCTGGCGGCGGATGCGGCGAATTAACATGGCAGAGACTATGGCCTCCGTCATCCGGCATCCGACTGTGGCGCAACCCGATTTATCATGCTGAAAGCGCCGCGGTCAGCCGGCCTGGCCTCGTGAACCCGATGATCGAGCTTGTATTCGAGAGGCGTGGTGCGGCGCAACTGGCGAACACCTGAACGATCGTCTCAGCGCCTGAACCCGGTCGCCAGCAAATAAAGCTCCGCCGAATCGGTCCGGCTCGCCGACGGTTTCACGTGCTTTACGACGGTGAAATCGCGCTTGAGTTGCGCCAGCAGGGTGGCCTCGGTGCCACCTTGCAGAACCTTGCACAGAAAAGCGCCGCCAGGCGACAATACCTCGCGCGCAAAATCGGCCGCGGCTTCCGCCAGCGCCATGATCTTGAGATGGTCGGTCCTGCGGTGACCGGTCGCGTTCGCCGCCATGTCGGAAAGCACGACGTCGGCATCGCCTCCCAGCCGGGCCTTGATCTCATCCGGGGCGCGCGGATCGAGAAAGTCGAGCTCAATGGCTTGCACGCCGGCCATCGGTGCCATGGCGATTGGATCTATCGCGACGACCAGTCCCCTGCCTTCCTTCGCACCGACCCGTTCGGCCGCCACCTGGCTCCAGCCGCCGGGCGCCGCACCGAGGTCGACCACCCGCGCGCCGTTCCTCAGCAAACGGTGCTTGTCGTCGATCTCGATGAGCTTGAAGGCGGCACGGCCGCGAAATCCTTCGCGCTTGGCGCGTGCCACGTAGGGATCGTTGAGTTGACGCTCGAGCCAGCGCTTGGAGGACGGCGAGCGCCCCTTGCCTGATTTGACCCGCACCTTCAGATCGCGGCCGCCGCGACTGGAGCTCATGACCTCGAGTGCCCCGGCTGAATTTTTGTGTTATCGGCAGAACCACGCATCAGGATAATCCGGTGACGAGCGCTGAAAGAAACCGACGCGCCAATGTTGGGGGACCGAACCGATCGCAACTGAGTTGAGCAGAGCCGAGGTAACCGATCAACTCCGCACTCTCGCGGTCGCCAAGGGCGGTGTGCTGCTCGTACACACGTCCTTCCGGACCATTCGGCCGGTTGCCGAAGGACCGCTCGGCCTGATCGAAGCACTCCGCGACGCTGTCGGGCCCGAGGGCACATTGGTGATGCCCTCCTGGTCTGGGGACGACGACGAGCCATTCGACCCGATAACCACTCCGGCTTCGCCCAGCCTCGGAGTCGTTGCAGCCAGTCCGAAGGACGCGTGGGACACGCCCATTAGCGGCTAGCACGCGCTCGGGATATCATCGGAGTTACACTCGAGCATCTGGCTCGAGACCCGCTCCTTTTTCTCCATCCCCCGAGTGCAAGGTGTGCCGAATGCGACGAGGCGCGAAGAAGCACAGTTGCGTGATGCTCGAGCGCCGCACGACCGCGGCACGACGTTGACGGTTGCTGCCGGCCTCGCTACCGCTGCGAGCGAGAGGCATGCCATGCAGGACATCAAGCAGAGGGTCGCGCTCACCTCGATTGCGGCGTCTGCGGGGTTGACGCTGGCCAAGGCCGCCGTCGGCCTCGCCACCGGCTCGCTCGCGATATTGTCCGAGGCCGCGCACTCGCTGCTCGATCTGGCCGCGACCGTGATGACGTATTTCGCGGTTCGGATTTCCGGCAAGCCGGCCGACGAGGAGCATCATTACGGGCACGGCAAGGTCGAAAGCGTGACCGCGCTCGCCGAGACCGCGCTCTTGTTTCTGCTCTCCGGCATCGTGATCTGGGAGGCGCTGGCGCGCCTGTACGGCGGGCACGGCCATGCGATCGAGGTGACGATATGGGCTTTCGCGGTGATGGCGGCATCGATCGTGATCGACTTCTTTCGGGCGCGCACGCTCTACCGGGTCGCCTCCGAAACTTCGAGCGAGGCGCTGGAAGCGGACGCGCTGCATTTCGGCTCGGACATGTGGTCCTCCTGCGCGGTATTGGCGGGACTGGCCGCGGTCGCGCTCGGCTATCCCTGGGCCGACTCCGCTGCCGCCATGGTCGTGGCGGTCTTCATCTGCGTCGCCGGCTGGCGGCTCGGCCGGCGCACCATCGACACCCTCACGGACACTGCGCCCGCCGGGGCCGCCGGCAGGATCGCGGCCGCCGTCGAGCGCCTTGCGGGGGTCGTGGCGATCGATCGGCTGCGTGTGCGGCAGGTGGGCGATGTGCTGTTCGTCGACCTGGTCGTGGCAGTCAGCCGCACCCTGCCGCTCGAGCGCGTGGCCGCGCTCAAGGACCGCATTGTCGACGTCGTGCGCAACGACAGCCGCGCCGCCGAGGTAACGGTGACCGCGCAGCCGCAAGCGCTCGACGACGAGACCGTGCTCGACCGTATCATGGTGATCGCACGAAATCGCGCACTCGCCGTCCATCACGTCACCGTGCACACGATCGAGGAACGACTCGCCGTTTCGCTCGACCTCGAAGTTGACGGCGCGCTCTCCCTCGGCGCGGCCCACGACATCGCGAGCGGGCTCGAACAGGCGATCGGCGAAGAGCTCGGCCCGGGCGTCGAGGTCGAAACTCATATCGAGCCGCTGCAGCCCCACGACGAGCCCGGCCGCGAGACCGCGCCCGAACGCACTGCAGCAGGTGCACGATGCCCTGGCCGAGATCGCCGCCGAGATCGAGCTCGTCGGCGAGATGCATGATGTTCGCGTGCGTCATTCCGACGATGGCGAGATCGTCAATTTCCATTGTCATGTCGATCCCGCGATCAAAGTGGCCATGGCGCATGACAAAGTCGACGAGATCGAGCGCGCATTGCGGCTGCGCTTTCCCTCCATCAAGCGCGTGATCGGTCATGCGGAACCCGCCCCGCCATCGCCGTAGCGGCAAAATCAATTCTGAATAGCCGGTCGTTGGCGCGCGAGCAGTCACGGCACCAGCACGGCTGCGCCTTGCAGGCGGCCTGCGCGCAAATCGGCGAGCGCCTGGTTGGCAGTTTCGAGCGGATAGCGCGTAACCGCGGTGCGTCACGCCAGCCTGCGGCGCCAGCGCCAGGAACTCGCGTGCGTCAGCGCGGGTGAGATTGGCGACCGAGACGAGGTGGCGCTCCTCCCAGAGCAGGCGATAGGGAAAGCTCGGGATATCCGACATGTGAATGCCGCCGCAGACGACGCGGCCGCCCTTCTTGACGGCCTCGAGCGCCAACGGCACCAGTGCGCCGACCGGCGCGAAGATGATGGCGGCGTCGAGCGGTTCCGGCGGCATCTGGTCGGAGCCGCCGGCCCATACCGCGCCAAGCGATTTGGCAAACTCCTGCGCGGCGTTGTCGCCGCTGCGAGTGAACGCGTGGACGCGGCACCCCTGCCATGCCGCGACCTGGGCGAGGATATGCGCGGCGGCCCCGAAGCCATAGAGGCCGAGCGCGTCCAGTCTCGTCCCCTTCCCTCGCCATACGGTAGCTGCGCCAGCCGATCAGGCCGGCGCACAGCAAGGGCGCCAGGTCGGCATCCTCTCCATGCCCAGGCAAAGGGAAGCAGTAGCGCGCATCGGCAATGGCGTGGGTCGCATAACCGCCGTCGCGTGTATAGCCGGTGAACAACGGCCGATCGCACAGGTTCTCACGATTGGACCCGCAAAACTCGCAAGTGCCGCAGGTGTAGCCCAGCCAGGGCACGCCGATGCGCTCGCCGAAGGCGAAGCCGGTGACCCCCTCCCCGATCGCGCGCCACGCGCCCCACGATTTCGTGGCCCGGTACGATCGGAAGCTTGGGATCGGGCAATTCGCCGTCGACCACATGGAGGTCGGTGCGGCAGACGCCGCAGGCTGCGATCGCGACCAGGATTTCACCAGGTGCAGGCCGCGGCAATTGCCGCTCGCGCAAGACGAGGGTCGAGCGAGGCGCTTCCAGGACCATGGCGCGCATGATCGGGCCTTCCATCTTCGGGCTGCGGCATCGGTCGACAGCATCTGCCACGGAGCGTGAAGCACTTCGTCGAGAAATGAAAAGAGGCCGCCTGGCGAAGCGGCCTCGGAGCGTGTTCCGCAGTATTCGGCGCAACGCCTGCTTGCAGCAGCCGATGCGCAAGCGCGATCAGGATTTCGCGGGCGTGAAGGCGTAGCCGTTGCCGTCCTTGACGATCGTGCCGACATTGGGAAGGCCCCAGTGATAGCCGGCAACCATGGCTTTGTCGGCGATGGCTCGATCGAACAGCCTTCTCCGCGTCTCCACCGCCAGGTCCGGGACGTGATCGAAGCCCGCCTGCCACTGCGGGTTCTTGACGAACAGCGCCGGCAGGTTGGTGGCATCGGCGGTCACCAGCAACTGCTTGCCGCCCGAGCTGATGAGATGGACGGTGTGACCCTGGGTATGGCCATGCGCCGGAATCGCGCGCACGCCCGGCACCAGCTCCGCCTCGCCGTCGACCTGCTTGACGTTCTTCCAGGTCGGAAACGTGGCCTGCACCCGTTGCGCAAGGCCGCGACGTGGCTGCGCGATCGAGTTCGATCGGCTGCGTCCACCATTTGTACTCGGCAGCTGGCACGATGATCTCGGCGTCCGGAAACATCTGCGCATTGGTGTCCTTGGCCATCAGCCCCGAGATGTGGTCGCCGTGGAAATGCGAGATGACGATGGTCTTGACCGCCTTGGGGTCCAGTCCCGCCGCCGCCATGCTCTGCGCGAGCAATCCGGCCTTGGGACCGCCCGCCTGCCCGCCGCCGGTGCCGCTATCGATCAGCACCAGGCGCCCGCCTGTGTTGATTGCGATCACCGTGAAGGGGACCGGAACATGGGCATCGGTCAGCCCGCCGGCCTTGAGCGCCGCCTTGGTCTGCTCGACATTGGCGCCCTTGATGAAGTTCTCGTCGTGAGCCTTTTCCCACATGCCGTCGTAGAGGGAGATCACCTCGATATCCCCGATCTTGTATTTCCTGAAGCCTTGGGTCGGAGCCTGCTGCGCCTGGGCGGCTCCAATGAAGGCGATGGGCTTGGCGAGCCCGAATGCCGCATAAGCACCGGCCGCGCCGAGCACGAGATCGCGGCGTGATATCTCGAACATGGGGTTTGATCCTCTCGAGTTCAGGAGCGTGCATCGCGTTGATGATGGGGAGCGGCAGCTCCCTTCTGCCGTCGCATGAGCCTATCCGGGATCGATGACGCGAAAACGATTGCGCATGCGCACTCACGCGGATTTGATACGCTGAGCCAGGCTGGGCGGCGCGGCCGGGTCGCAGGGCACAACGCGGTCCGCCGCCGTGAGGTGCCTTGGCCCGGTCGGGCAGAATGGAGGGACTTGCGATGATCATTCAGACCGCACCCGCCGGCGACCCTCGCCTGGCCATCATGATGCACGAGCACACGGCGCTGTCCGGGCAATTTGCCCGCGCCTTCGGCAACGACCGCTTCGAGCCGGTCGAGCCCAACGACCTGATGTTCTACGTCGTTTCGCATCACGACGCGGGCTGGGCGGAGTTCGACCGCAATCCGGCCACCGACGAGAAGACCGGCTTGCCGTACAATCTGGTCGAGACACCGGCCGAGCACATCACGGTGACGAGCCGGCGGTCACCGGAATTCAACGAGCGGCAGCATCCTTATTGCGGGCTGATGTCGAGCATGCACAGCTGGGGCCTCTATAACGGGCGCTACGGCCTCTCGGACCTGGTGCTGATCAAGATCATTCCCCCGCAGGACAGGCCGCTGGCCGAGCGCATGCTCGCCGGCGAGCTCGAGCGGCAGGAGCGGCTCAAGACCGAGATTGCGGCTGATACGCAGTCGGCGGGTCGGCTCGAGCAGGACAGGCTTTTCCAGAACTACAAGCAGCTGCAATTCTTCGACACCCTCGCGCTCTATTTCAATCGCATGCATGCCGGCGAGCGCAGCGAGCAGACTTTCCGGCACGTGCCGCTAAACGCCCGCGAGGATGCGAGCGTCACCGTCCGCCCGCGCCAACAGGATATCTACGAGCTGTCCCCGTTTCCGTTCGCCGCGGATGGCGCGGAATTCGCCTTTGCGGGGCGCTACATCGAGCCGGGCCAGCATCGGGGAAACGGCGGCTGGTCATCGGTGCTCGAGGCGGCACCGACGCGCTGGGAAAGCTTCCGTCTGGTCGCGGCCTGACGCCGAGCGACCCCCGGACCTCGGTCCGGGGAAGCGAGAGCCGGAATTAAGTAAACACCGAACCCGTTGGCTCGCGCGGGGGCGAAACGCCGGGCAATGCGGCGATCCACGATAGGATGAACGCGCCAAGTGTGTCGCCTCCCCGCGCTGACGATGCCGTAGGCTCGATGTTGCACGGACGTCCGAGACGACCGAGCTCGGTGGATACTGGTTTCCGGCTCTCGGGCGCTACGCGCCCTCGGCCGGAATGACATCCTTTGGTTTCTTGCGTGCAGCGAACTCCTCGCGGCACGGGCCGAAGCTCAGATCCTTTAGATGCGCTTGTTCGGCACGTTGGCGTTCTTGTAATTGCGCTCCTGAGCCTCGTTGCCGAGCCGGGTGATCCGGTCCCAGTCCACGCCGACGAGCTGCCCGTTGCGCTTCATCACCTTGCCTGCGATCAGCACGGTATCGACGTTTTGCGGACCCATGCTGGTCACCACCGCGCCGACCGCATTGTTCATCGGCATGACGTTGAGGCGGTCGGTGCGAAGCAGAATGATGTCGGCCTCCTTGCCCGGCGTGAGCGTGCCGACCTTGCGCTCGAGGCCGTTGGCGCGCGCACCTTCGACGGTGGCGAACTCCAGCACCTCGCGCACCTTGAGGAAGGCCGGCGGGTTCTTGTCGCCGGCGAGCCGGCGGGCCCAGACCTCGTTCTTCTGCAGCGAGAATATGGTGCGCATCTGGGTGAAGAAGTCGTTGGGCACCGAGGTCTCGACGTCGACGCTCAGCGACGGCCGGATGCCGGAGTCGATCGCCTTCTGGATCGGCGGGTTGCCGTGCCCCATCAGCATCTCGACATAGCCGGCGATCGAGATGGTCCCGCCGGTGTCCTTGATCAGCTTCCACTCGGTGTCGTTCAAGGTACAGCAATGGATATAGGTGGTGTCGGATTTGAGCGCGTTTTGCGCGTTGAGCTTTTCCAACAGGCCGCTGCGGCCGAACTCGCCGACGCCGACATGAATGCTGATGCGGGCGCCGACGTCGCGGGCAGCCTTGAACGAGTCGAGGATCAGCTCGGGCGCGCCGGACGGGGCCGCCATGTACAGCGTCAGAAGCTGATCGTCGCTGGAGAAATACTGCTTGCGCAGACGTGCAATGTCGCCCGGGAACTTGTGTCCCTTCATTTCCCAGAACCGGCCGTTCTCGTTCTGCGGGTTGCCGTAGGCGAACACGGCTCTGACACCGGAATTCGCCAGCGCCTTGATGACCGCGTCCGAGTGCTCCGGGGTGTTGTGGATGTGCGACCAGTCCAGCACCGTGGTGACACCGGTGTCGATGGCGCCGAGCGCGCTGAGCAGGTCGGCGGCATAGACATCGTCGGGCGTCATCTTCGCGCCGAACGTCCGCTGCACGACGTTGCGGTAGTCTTCGAGCGAGCCATCCGGCAGCACGTTGCGCAGATAACCCTGCCACATGTGGCGGTGGGTATCGACGAAGCCCGGCATCACGATCGACTTGGAGGCATCGATCACGTCTGCGTTGGGTGCAGTGATGTTCGGCTGCACCGCGGAAATCCTGCTGCCCTCGAGCAGGACATCGGCCTGCTCGAAGTCGCCGACCGCGCGATCGAGGCTGAGCACGCAACCGCCCTTGATCAGGATCGGTCGGCCCGGCGCGGGGGCCGCGGCCGGCGCCTGGGCCTGGGCCGGGCCACGGCGGCAGCGCTCGCAGCAATCGCCGGGACGGCAAGCGCGCCCGCAGCCGTGGTGCAGAGGAATTGGCGGCGCGACATTCCCGAAGTCGAGCCGCATGCGCTGCAATAGCAAGACCGATCGGACGAGTTGCGCAGATCTGGCATGGTATCCTCCCGCTGCATGTTGTTTGGCGGAATGCTAGCCCTGTTCAGGGGTGCATCCAGCGACACGATGGCAAAAGGGCAGATTGCGGTGGGTCGCGGCCCACTCGGGCGATGTGTTCTCGTGGCCCGGATTGAGCCAACGGGTCGGCGCCAGCGCCGCCCGATGACAGGCTCAGCACAACCCGGGAAGCTCGCCCCGCGGTATCATAGCGTGCCGGCTACTCTCCGTTTGCGCGCGTGTGCCGCTATTTCGGGGTGACGCCGGCGTCCTGAAGAATCTTGCCGTAGCGCTCGGTGTCGGACTTGATGTTCGCGGTGAACTGCTCGGGCGTGTTCCAGGTCGGGATCGAGCCTTGCTTGTTCAGCTTATCGCTGACGTCCGGCATCTGCAGAACCTTGGCGATGTCCTGGCTGACCTTGTCGAGGATCGGCGTGGGGGTGCCGGCGGGCGCCAGCACGCCGAACCAGGACTTGTACTTGTATTCGGGCACCGCGGCTTCCGCGATGGTCGGGACGTCCGGCAGTTGCGGAACACGCTTGGCGGAATTGATGGCGATGGCCCGCACCTTGCCGGTCGCGCTCAATTCCTGACTGGCGGGGATAGGCGCAAAATAAAGCTGCACGTCGCCGCGAACGACCGCGGTCACCGCTTCCGGCGCACCCCGAAACGGCACATGCACGATGTTGATGTTCGAGTTCTGCTTGAAGATCTCTGCCGACAGATAGGACGTGCTGGCGACGCCGGCCGAGGAGAAGTTGAGCTGGCCCGGCTTCTGCTTCGCCAGCTCGATCAGCTCCTTGAGCGACTTTGCCGGCAGGTCGGGCGGAACGATCGCGACCAGCGGCACCGAGGCGACCTGGGTCACTCCGGCGAAGTCCTTGACCGGATCGAACTGCAGGCTCTTGGTGATGGCACCCGCGATCGTATGGCCATTCGAGGTGAGCATCAGCGTATATCCGTCGGGCGCCGACTTCGCCACGCCGGTGGTTCCCGGCAGGCCGGGCCGGTTCTCGACGATGACCTGCTGCTTCCAGAGATCGGAAAGCTTGTCGGCGAGCACGCGGGCGAGCCCGTCGGTGATGCTGCCGGCCGAGAACGGCACCACGATGCGGACCGTCTGACTGGGATAGGTCTGGCCGGACGCGCCGAGGATCGAGGCCATCAAGGCGGCGAGGGCGAGCGGAAAGCGAAACGTCTGCATGCGTTTCCTCCAAATGTTTCTGTAAGGCGGATCGGCCAATGGCTTGCGGCGTCCTGGGAAGCGATTAAAGCAGGAACCAAATTCAGGGTATATGGGTAAAAACGTCTCCCCCGTTCCACAAGACGAGAGTTACTCGAGATGCGCACCGAAGAGGCCCGCCCAGTCCGCCTGGAAGATTACCGCCCGCCCGACTGGCTGGTCGAGACGGTGGAGCTCGACGTTTCGCTCGACCCGAAGGCCACGCGCGTGCGCGCCACGCTGGCGCTGCGTCCCAATAGCAATGACTCTGCGCCCGCGCCCCTCGTGCTCGATGGCGACACCCTCGTTCTCGCCTCGCTGACGCTCGATGGAACGCCGCTTCCGGGCGAGCAATATGTCGCGACGGCGGATCGATTGACCATCGCGCAGCCGCCGCAGCGCCCGTTCCGGCTGGAGATCGAGACGCTTCTCGACCCCTCCGCCAACACGCAGCTCACCGGGCTCTATCGCTCCGGGCAGATCTACTGCACCCAGTGCGAAGCCGAAGGCTTTCGCCGTATCACTTATTTTCCCGATCGTCCCGACGTGATGGCGGTCTACACCACCCGCATCGAAGCCGAGAAAGCCGAGGCGCCGGTGCTGCTCGCCAACGGCAACCTGGTCGCGTCCGGTGACTTGTCGGGAACCGACCGCCACTTCGCTGTCTGGCACGACCCGTTTCCCAAGCCGTCATACCTGTTCGCGCTGGTCGGAGGCACGCTGGCATGCGTCGAGGACCGCTTCCGCACCATGTCGGGGCGCGCCGTGGCGCTGCGCATCTATGTCGAGCCGGGCAAGGAGCGGCGCTGCACCCATGCCATGGAATCCCTCAAGCGCGCCATGCGCTGGGACGAAACGGCGTTCGGCCGCGAATACGATCTCGATGTTTTCATGATCGTCGCGGTCTCGGACTTCAACATGGGAGCGATGGAGAACAAGGGACTCAACGTCTTCAACGACAAATACGTGCTCGCCTCGCCCGAGACGGCGACCGACACCGACTACGATCGTATCGAAGCGATCATCGCACACGAATATTTTCACAACTGGACCGGCAACCGCATCACCTGCCGGGACTGGTTCCAGCTCTGCCTCAAAGAAGGGCTCACGGTTTTTCGCGACCAGGAATTCACAGCGGACACGCGCTCGCGCGCCGTCGAACGCATCAGCGACGTGCGCGGACTGCGCGCCCATCAGTTCGTCGAGGACGCCGGTCCGCTTGCCCATCCGGTGCGGCCGGCGCTCTATCACGAGATCAACAATTTCTACACCGCTACCGTCTACGAGAAGGGAGCGGAGGTCGTGCGCATGCTCCAGACCATGCTCGGCCCCGAGAGCTTTCGCGGCGGCATGGATCTCTACTTCGCGCGTCACGACGGCGAGGCAGCGACGGTCGAGCAGTTCGTGCAATGCTTCAGCCGACGTTTCCGGCGTCGACCTCGACCAGTTCATGCTCTGGTACTCGCAGGCCGGCACGCCCGAGGTGATTGCCTCGGGAAGCTATGACCCGCGCGCGAAGACTTATCGCCTCGACCTCGCTCAGACCGTGCCGCCGACGCCAGGGCAAGCGAGCAAGGAACCGATGGTCATCCCGCTTTCGATCGGGCTCGTCGGACGCGACGGCCGCGATTTGCCGCTCGTGCTCGCAGGCGGACGCAATGTCGAGCGCGGCGTGCTCACGTTGACAAGGGCAGCCGAAACTTTCGTGTTCGCCGATATCGACGAGGTCCCGGTGCCTTCGCTCAATCGCGGCTTCTCCGCGCCGGTCAAGGTCGTCGCGAGCATCGCGGGGAGAGACCTCAGGCTGCTCGCCGCACACGACACCGACTTGTTCAATCGCTGGCAGGCACTGCAGACGCTCGCCATAAATCTCCTGGTCGAGAATGTCGCGACCTTGCGCGCCGCCGGCACGCCACGCCAGGATGCGGGTCTGTTGGACGCACTCGACGCAATAGTCGGCGATGGCCGGCTCGAGCCGGAATTCGTTGCGCTCATGCTCACGCTTCCGGGTGAAGCGGACATTGCGCGGGAAATCGGCCGCGATGTCGATCCCGATGCCATCTTTGTGGCCCGCACTGCATTGCGGGCAGCGGTGGGAAATCATCTCGCGACACCGCTGTTCGATCATTACCGCCGGCTATCCGAATCCGGGCCCTATCGGCCGGATTCGGCGAGCGTCGGCCGGCGCGCGCTGCGCAACACGTGCCTCGACCTTCTGGTCGCCACCAGGCGGGAGGACGCCATCTCGCTCGCCAATGGGCAATACCAGGCAGCCGATAACATGACCGACCGCATGGCGGCGCTGTCGGCGCTGTCGCAGTGGGACGCGCCGGAGCGCGCGGCGGCGCTCGAGGATTTCTACGGCCGCTATGCCGATGACCCGCTGATCATCGACAAGTGGTTCACCCTGCAGGCCTCGATTCCCGAGCCCGCCACGCTCGAGCGGGTGAAGTCGCTCACCATGCATCCCGCCTTCTCGTTCGCCAATCCCAATCGCGTGCGGGCCTTGATCGGTGCCTTCGCAATGGCGAACCAGAAGGAGCTCAACCGCGCCGACGGTGCGGGCTATGAGCTCGTTGCCGAAACCGTGCTGGCGCTCGATCCCAAGAATCCGCAACTCGCGGCGCGGCTGTTGTCCTCGCTCAAGAGCTGGCGGGTGCTGGAGCCGGGAAGGCGTGCGCTTGCCGAAGCTGCGCTGCGACGCATCGCTGCCGCGCCGTCGCTATCGCCGGACGTGAGCGACATCGTCAAGCGTGCGCTGGCGCAGCAGTGACCGGCGCGCCGATCGGCGGAGAGCGGCTTAACGCTTCGGACGATTTCGTGTCGGCGCCGCCCAGCGTGAGGCCTGCTGCGCTGGAGAACGTCCGTTCGAATTCCTCACAACAGGCAAAAGACCTTGGCCCGCAACGGCCGAGCACCTCGTCACAAAAGTTGCAAACTCGTTAATGAGGGTCTCGACAAATCGCCATCTTTCGATTCCAATCAAAGTGATTCGGAGAGATGCGGCACATCCTTCCGATGAAGGTGTTCGGGGATCCGATGGGAGGCGAGGCATGGCGCGCGCCGTCGCGAGCGCGTCGGTAAGTTCCGATTCTATCAAGGGACTGGCGCAGTCCATTGCGAAGCCCGCCTATCGGCGGCTGCTCACTGCCGAGCCGGCTTTGCGACGTGCCGTTCCAGCATTGATCATCGCATTTCTGCTCACGATCTGCGTCGGCGCGGTCGTGCAGGTGGCCGACCACCGCCGCCAGTCGCTCGGCGACATCGTCAAGCAGATCGAAAGCACTGCCGATATCCTGGCCGATCGGCTGGAGGCGTTCGAGCGCTCGAAAGGCGAAAGGTCCCTCGCGCAACGGCGGCTGCAGGGCGAGCTCGCGCGCATGCTTCCGGTGTGGGCACGCGTCCCCGGCCGCCAGGTGCTGGTCGCCAATGCCGACGGAGTGATCGTTGCCGGGGTCCGCCACGAGGCCGGCGCCGCCAGCGGAGTTGCGGTGCTCGAAAGTGTGCCGCTCGAGCCCGGGATAATCGGGCGGCGGCTGATCGAGGTGCTCGGGCCGTCGCAGCCGCTGACGACATTCGGCGCCGCCGCCGGCGTGCTCGAAATCCCGCTCGCCGACGGACGCCTCGCCTACGCGACAGTGCGCAATCTCTACGCCAGCAACGGCGAGCTTGCGATCGTGCATGCGCGTGCCGAGGCGCTCGCAGTCTGGCTCTCCGATACCGCATTGACGGTCACGCTCTCCGCCACGACCGGCTTCGTGGTGCTGATCCTCGGCTTTGCGTTCCATTGGCAGGCAACGCGGGCGCGCGAGGCCGATGTGATCTACGAGACCGTACGCTCGCGCATCGACACTGCGCTCAACCGCGGACGTTGCGGATTGTGGGACTGGGATCTTGCCCGCGGCCGGGTGTTCTGGTCGCATTCCATGTTCGCGATCCTGGGGCTGCAGCCGCGTGACGCGCTGTTGAGCTTCGGCGAGGTCGACGCACTCGTGCACCCCGAGGACATCCATCTCTACGAGCTCGCGGCCCAGCTCGCCGACTCCAAGGCCACCCTCGTCGACCACGCCTTCCGCATGCGCCACGCCAACGGCAACTGGGTGTGGCTGCGCGCGCGCTGCGAGCTGGTCCAGCAGCGCGATGACGGCGGCCCGCACCTGATCGGAATCGCCGTCGACATCACGGAGCAGAAGACACTCGTGGAGAGGACGGTCGAGGCCGACTTGCGGCTCCGCGATGCGATCGAGACCATCCCCGAAGCTTTCGTAGTGTGGGATGCGCAGAACCGGCTGGTGCTTTGCAACTCGAACTTCCAGGAACTCCACAACCTGCCGGACGAGGCGATCGTTGCCGGCGCTTCTTACGAATCCGTGGTCGCTGCCGGCCGCAAGCCGGTGGTGCGCTCGAAGGTTACCAGCGAGGGCCAGATCCCGGGCGCCCGCACCTTCGAGGCCCAGCTCGACGACGGCCGCTGGCTGCACATCAGCGAGCGGCGCACCAAGGACGGCGGCTATGTCTCGGTCGGTACCGACATCACCAATATCAAACTGCACGAAGAAAAGCTGATGGAGAGCGAGAGGCGGCTGATGGCGACCGTCGCCGATCTGCGCAACTCGCAGCAGAAGCTCGAACGCCAGGCCGAAGAGGTCGCCGATCTCGCAGAGAAGTATGCCGAGGAGAAGACCCGGGCCGAAGAGGCCAATCAGGCCAAGTCGAAATTCCTCGCCAACATGAGTCACGAGCTGCGCACGCCGCTCAATGCCATCATCGGCTTCTCCGAGATCATGGAGTCCGGAATGTTCGGCCCTCTGGGAACGGAGAAGTATCGAGAATATTGTTGCGATATCCATCAGAGCGGCCAGTACCTGCTCGATGTCATCAACGACATCCTCGACATGTCCAAGATCGAGGCCGGGCGCATCAGGCTCGATCCGGAACAGGTCGAGCTCGAATCATTCCTCCATGAAGCCATGCGCGTGGTGGCGGGGCGCGCCGACGACAAGCGCATCCAGCTCATCGCCCGCATCGGTGCAGGCATCCGCTTGATCGCGGACCATCGCCTGCTCAAGCAGATCGTGCTCAACCTCCTGTCGAACGCGGTGAAGTTCACGCCGGAAGGCGGCCGAGTCACCATTCGGGCGCGAGCGACGAAAACTTGCGTCCTCATTGCCATCGCGGACACAGGGATCGGCATCCCGGAGGACGCACTGGCTCGGCTCGGCCGGCCGTTCGAGCAGGTCGAGAGCCAGCTCACCAAGAGCCATCAAGGTTCGGGCCTGGGCCTCGCAATTGCGAAGTCGCTTACAAAACTGCACCACGGCACCATGCGCATCCGCTCGACGATAGGGCGCGGCACTTTGGTGCTGTTGCGACTGCCGATTCACCGCAGGACCGTGCAGAAAGAAGAAATGTCCGAAGCTGCCGCCTGATTTCAAATGCCGAGCCGTTTGGCCAGGGCGTGCACGTATCGGCTGTCCAACTCGTCGAAACTGCCGTCGGATAGCGTGCGCTTGAATTCGGCGAGATCCTCGCGCAGGTTGCTCGAAAGGTTTCTGCGGGCGAGCAACCGGTCGATGATCCTCGCGGCCTCGGCCTTGTCGGCGGGCGATAGCGGCCCTTCTTTCGCAACCGGCTTGTTGTCGCTCGCTGCTGCCTCGGGCGGTCGCTCCTGGCCTTCGGCGTCCCCTCCAGCGCTCGCGGTATCCCCTTGCTGGCGCAGGAGATCATTCCAACTCACTCCGGAGGCGATCATTCTTTGATGCAATTCGCGCGCGGCCTCCAGCACCGTCGCATCATGCTCCGCCCCCAGCCGGCCAAGCAGATCAAGGATGACGGGACGGTTCAGGTTCTCCATCTGCGTGATCTCCTGCCTCGCGTCGTCGGCACGCGTTGGGGCGCAAGCATATAAGCGCGTTGCGCAAGAAGGAAACGTCAGTCCGGTTCGCAATGACGCCATCTGGTCAAACGGGCGGAACATCGCGTATCTTTCCGAAGTATCCGGATAAATGCTGGCGGCGCAGTCGGCCGAGGGTCCAATGCAAGAGATTTGCACGTCCGTCATCAGCAGGCCGCGGGCGCTGCTGACCGCACTGTGTTTCGCCACTGCGAGCCTGTGGACGGCGGGCCCCGGCGTCGCTCAAGGCTATCCGGATCGCCCGATCCGTATCGTCGTCCCGTTCGCGGCCGGCGGCGGATCCGACGTGGTCGGGCGCGCCATAGCGCAGAAGCTCACTGAAAAACTCGGGCAATCGGTGGTCGTGGAAAATCGCACCGGCGCGGCCGGCAGCCTCGGCGCAACCCAGGTCGCGCGCGCGCCGGCAGACGGTTACACCCTGCTGCTGGCATCGAGCTCGGAGATCGCGCAGTACCCCAACGTCGCCACCAACGTGCCCTACGATTTGCTGCGCGACTTCACGCCGATCGCTTTGCTCGCCACCGTTCCGCTGGTTCTGACGGTGGCGGAGAATCTGCCGGTCGGGTCCGTGCAGGAGCTTCTCGAGCACGCCCGCCGCAATCCCGGCAAGCTCAACTACGGCTCGGCGGGCCCGGGCTCGACCACGCATCTGGCCATGGCGCTGTTCACCTCGATGACGCGCACCACGATGACGCATGTACCTTATCGGGGCAGCCCGCAGGTGGTGACGGATCTGCTCGCGGGCAGCCTGCAATTGGCCATTCCCACCATGGCTGCGGTGCTACCCCATGCCGCCGGCGGCAAGCTCAAGCTGCTCGCAGCATCGACCGCCAAGCGTGCGGTGGCCCTGCCCAACCTCCCGACCATCGCGGAGAGCGGAGTTGCCGGCTACGCCACCGGGCTGTGGACCGGCCTCATGGCGCCCGCCAATACGCCGCCGGCGATCGTGGCAATGCTCAATGCCGCGGTGTCGGAAGCGCTGGCTTCGCCCGACTTCAAGGAAGCGCTCGCCCGGCAGGGTGCCGAACAGGCCGGCGGCACCCCCGAGCAATTCGCGCAGGAGATCAGGCGCGAAATGACGCTGTGGCAGGAGGTGGTCAAACAGACGGGGATACGCATCGACTGACCTGCGGTGCGACCAGATGGCGCCACAAAGCGGGGATAGACATGTGGCTGCGTCACCAAGGGGGGGCTATCAGTGTCGGCAACGCGGCTCGGAGCGGTTCTGTTTCTCCTGGCATCGATGCTCGCGTGCCAGGGCGCGCTGCATTCCGCCTGGGGTGAACCGGCCGGCAGCCGCGTCAAGAGACCGGCGAAAGCCACCTGCGACCGCGCAGCTTTTGTCGTCGTCCTGGACGTCGGGCACACGGCCGAGTCGCCGGGCGCCAGGAGTGCGCGCGGCCTGCGCGAGTATGAATTCAACCTCCGGCTCGGCTCCCTGATCGAGAAGCAGCTGGTCGATGGAGGCTTCGGAAAAACTGTCCTGCTCATCACCGATGGGCCGGCGAGGAAGGGATTGGTCGAGCGCGTCGTACGGGCCAACCGTGCGGGCGCGCATCTCTTTGTTTCGATCCACCACGACTCGGTGCCGAACATGTTTCTGGAGAAGTGGGAGTTCGACGGCCAGGAGCACAATTTCAGCGACCGGTTCAAAGGCCACTCGATCTTCGTCTCGAGCGAGAACGGCGACAGCAACGGCAGTCTGTTGTTCGGCCGCCTGCTCGGCCGGGAACTGAAGACACGAGGCTTGCAATATACACCCCACTATAGCGAGAAGGTGATGGCCAATCGGCGGCGGCAATTGGTGGATGCGGAAGCAGGCGTGTACCGGTACGACCAGCTGATCGTGCTGAAAACCACGCAAATGCCTGCCGTGCTGCTGGAAGCCGGCTCGATCATCAATCGCGACGAGGAACTGCTGATGGGCTCGCCCGAGCATCAGGCACTTATCGGCGCGGCGGTGGTCGATGCAGTCGAGGCATTTTGTGCATCGCGAGGGTCGCGAAGGCCGGACCTTGCACGCCGCGCCGGCGCCTCTGCGCTGCGAAGCAATCACTGAGTGCTCAGCCTGCGGTTTCTCTGCGGATGCGCAGAAGGAGTGACGGATGGCCACAATTGCCGGCGGCGCCACACTCGCTTTGATGCTTGCACTGTCCTCGAATGCCCTGGCGCAGGATTGGCCGACGCGGCCGATGACGATGGTGGCACCGTTCGCCGCCGGCGGCGGCAACGATGTGCTGGCGCGCATCATTGCGCAGCCGTTGGGCGAGATCCTGCGCCAGCCGGTGCTGATCGAGAATATGGCCGGCGCCGGAGGCATGACCGGGTCGAGCCGGGTGGCGAAGGCAGCGCCTGACGGCTACACCTTCGGGCTCGGCAGCGTCGGCACCCACGCCTTCAACCAGACGCTCTACAAGAGGCCGCTCTACAATGCATTGGCCGACTTTGCGCCGGTCGCAATGATCGCCGACCAGCCGTTGCTGCTGGTCGTACGCAAGGATCTTCCGGTCGCCACGCTAGCGGAGTTCATCGCCTACGCCAGGGCGAACGCGGCCAAGATGCAGCACGGGTCGGCTGGAGTGGGCTCCGCGACCCACCTCGGTTGCATCCTGTTCAATGCGGCGATCGGCGTCGACATCACGCACGTGCCCTATCGTGGCGGCGCACCTGCGATGACCGATCTGATCGCCGGCCGGATCGACTACTGGTGTCCTTTCAGCACCACGGCGATGCCGCAGATCACCGGCGACACCATCAAGCCGATCGCCATGCTGGGGCGAGCGCGCCTGGAGGTGCTGCCGAACCTTCCGACGGCGCACGAGCAGGGCCTTGCCGATTTCGAAGCGTCGACATGGAACGCGTTGTTCCTGCCCGGCGGCACACCGCCGGCAATCGTGCAGAAGCTGCACGATGCGACGGTACAGGCCGTCGGCATGCCGCCAGTGCCGCAACGGCTGCGAGAATTGGGCATGTCGCCCGCTGCGCCCGACCGCCGGTCGCCGGAATTCCTGGCGAAATTCGTCCGCGAAGAAATCGAGAAATGGGCGATCCCGATCAAGGCGGCCGGCATCAGCGTCGATTAAGCTAATGGTTGATCCTGCAAAACAGAATTGTGTTAAGAGCCTGTTTCGGTCGAATTTTGCGTCGGCGCATACAGCCAGAGGGCCAGAAGGCAGGAAAGAAGCCAGACGCCCTCATCTTTGGCATGCACCATGACTGCGCGCACGCCGACGATGTCGGCCGCAGCCAGGATGCGCCGCAGGGCATCCAGCAGGAGCGCGGCTCCAAGGCCTCTGCGCTGCCACGTATGATCTACGGCGAGACGCGCCAGCAGGATGACCGGGACCGGATGACGGGCGAGCCCCTTGCGAAGCCGCTCGGGGCTTTCTGCGGCATGGTTGATGATGCGTAGCATGGCCTCGAATCCCGCGGCCCGCATTCGCGGTTCATTTCCACTCACTTGCATGTTGACCCCGCAGGCTCAGCCCGCAGCGCCGCAATGGCGCGAGAGCGCAACGCAAAGCGCCAGCAGCGTTTCGTCACTGCCGGCCCAGCCGATGAAGGACAATCCGACCGGGAACCCGGCGACCGACCCGATCGGAAGCGTGACCTGGGGCAGCCCGCCCAGACCGGCGATGCAAGTGAGGCGCATGACGCGCACTCGAAAGGATTCGAGCTCGTCCATCGGAGCATCGACGCGCGGCGCGATGCAAGGCGCCGTCGGCAACGCCAGCACGGTGCCCACATTAGCCATGGCGCGGATCCGGTCGTGAGCTGCAACGTGCTGCTCCCGCGCTTTCTCGACCTCGCGCTCGGACACCGTCGCCGCGAACTCCATGCGCTCGCGGATGCCGGGCCCGAATTGCGGCTGTCGACGCGCTACAAATTCTCCATAGTTGCTCCAGATTTCGGCGGCCTGGATGATGCGGAAGATCTCGCGCCAGGGATCCAGGCCGCCGGGAGCGACGCGGTCGCGGCGAGCCTTCGGCAGGTCATTCGCCATGCCCGCGAGAACCGACTCCAGCAATCGTGCGACGTCCGCATCGGCTTGCTCGAACGCATCCTCCAGCACGACCAGGCTTTCGATCGGGGCTGCGGCCTGGGTCGACCGGTCGAGGATGACGTCGCCGACGCGACGGAAAACTCCCGGCCCGTTCGCGAACCAGCCCGGCGACGTCGAACGACGGCGCCATCGGCATGGCGCCGGCGAGATCGACGCGCCCGAGCGTCGGCCGGATGCCGTAGAGCCCGCAGAATGAGGCCGGCACGCGCACCGATCCGCCGGTGTCGCTGCCCAACGCAAAGTCGCAAGCCCCCGCAGCGGTCGCCGAGGCCGATCCGCTCGACGAGCCGCCGGGCAAGCGGCCGGGTGCGCGCGGATTGAGCGGCGTGCCGTAATGCGCGTTGACACCGGTTACGCTGAAGAAGAATTCGTCGCACACCGTCTTGCCGATCACGGTGGCGCCGGCATCCAGGATGCCGCGCACCACGGTCGCCGTGGACTTGGCGGGGCCGTGCGCATCGAGCCAGTCCGGGCTGCCGCCGCCGGTGCGGGAACCGGCGATATCGTACATGTCCTTGACGGCCGCAGTCAGGCCGGCAAGCGGGCCGACGGCGTTGCCGACCACGGGCGCAGCCAGATCATGCGGCACGAAGGCGGAGCGGGATCGTGCTGGCGCCACTGCGGCCTCCGAATTGTCATCCATGCTGCCGACCTCGAGCGAGATACCAGTCGAGAATTCGGGCGCCGTCCCAGGCGACGACGCCAGCGTGCCCGAGGATCTCCTCATAGGTGCGCTCGACGTGGCCGATGCGGTGCGGCACGCCGGAAAGATAGGGATGGCAGGCGATCGCCATGATCTTCGGCCGCTCGGCCGATTCCTCATAGAGGCAACGGAATTGGTCGAGCGCGCGCGCGATACATCATCTCGGACGGATGATGCTGCAGCGCCATCAGCACGATGTCGTGGATCTCGAAATTGTAGGGCAGCGCGACCACCGGGCTGTGCGTCGTCTTCAGCGTCACCGGCTCGTCGTCGAGCACCCAGTCGCCGATATATTCGATGCCGGCTTCCGCCAGATAGTCGAGCGTGTCGAAGGTCTGCGTCAGCCCCGGACCGAACCAGCCGCGCGGCCGCTTGCCCCAGAATTTCTCGATGATGTCCATCGATTTGTTGATGACGCCGCGCTGGTCGTCGAGCTTGTGCATCGGGACCTGCTCGTAGCCGTGGGCGTTGAGCTCCCAGCCGTTGTCGACGCAGGCCTGCACCACCTCCGGATAGGTTTCGCAGACCCGGGCATTGAGCGTCACCGTCGGCCTACTCCGACTCTGCTCGAGCATCTTCTCGAGCCGCCAGAAACCGACGCGCATCCCGTATTCGTGCCAGCTCCAGTTCGGATGTCGGGCAGCAGCGGCTGGCCCTGCGGCGGCGAGATCACCATGCGCGCCATCGGACGCGAAATGTCCCATTCCTCCAGCGCCAGCACCGGCCAGACCACCAGCCGAACGCCTTCGGGAAACCGTAGCGGACCCCGCCTGGAGATGGGCGAATATCGAAGCCGTTCGCGTGGCTGCATGATCGGTATCCTTCCCTTGCAGTCCCTTCAGCGGCACCGTTCGATGCTTTCCCAGGTCGACGTCCTACAATCCGGCTCGACCCGGTCTACGGCGACGCGCCCAATATACGGGTGAAGCTCGCCCGCACCTTGGTCTGCGTTTCCGCGATGAAAGCATCGAGCGTAGCGAAGTCGGGCACATCCGCGGCCCGCGCCAAGAGGCCGCCCAGCCCCGGTATCTCCGCGTTGGGGTCGAATGCGCCAGGCAGGCACAATCGCAGGATCTGGGTGAGATCATGGTAGAGCCGCACTGCCGGACGCAGCACCTCGGCGTCCTCGGCCCCGAGCAGTCCGACCCGCCACGCCGTGTCGAGCACGCGGGCGGTTGAAGTATCGAGAATTTCCGGGTTCTGCGAAGCATGCACGAGTTGCAGATACTGGGCGATGAACTCGATGTCGATCAGCCCACCCACAGTATATTTCAGATTCCAACGGTCGCCGTCGCCTTTCTCCGCGGCGATCGCCTTGCGCATCTCGACCACATCGCCGGCGATCATCTCGGCATCACGCGCGCGGCATAGAACGGCTGCGGATCGCGCTTTCGACCCGGCCGGCGAATTGCGGCGACGCCGATACCACGCGGGCGCGGGTGAGCGCCATGTGTTCCCAGGTCCAGGCGTCGTTCTCCTGGTAGCTTGCAAAACCGTCGATCTGGGTGGCGACCGGCCCGGAGCGGCCGGAGGGCCGCAGCCGCATGTCCACCTGATAGAGCACTCCATGATTGGTGTGCGCGGTGAGCGCGCTGATCAGGCGCTGGGTGAGCCGCGAGAAATACTGCCCGCCGTAGAGCGGACGCGGGCCGTCGATTCCGGATGCTCGGGATCGAAGTCATAGATGACAATCAGATCGAGATCCGAGCTTGCCGTCATCTCGCGGCCACCGAGCTTGCCGAGTGCAAGGACCGCCGTCTGCTGATCGGCGATGTAGCCATGCACCGCAGCGAACTTCTCCTGGATAGCGCGATGGAGCGCGCGAACGAGCACGTCGGCCAGCCGGGCAAAGGCTTCACCCGCCTGCTCCGCCGAAACGGTTCCCGAGAGGATGCGGGTCCCGATCAGAAACATCTGCTCCTGCGCAAAGATGCGGATGCGGTCGAGAAAATCCTCGTAGGCATTCGCCTGCGCCAGCGAGCGCCCGAGCCCGTTGGTAAGCTCGACGTCTTCGGGCAGCGCGCCGAAGAAGCTCGGATCGATGACGGCATCCATCACTTCGGGAGACTGAGCGAGAACATCGGCAAGACGCGGTGCGGTGCCGAGAACGAGAGCAAGCACGGCTATCAGATCGGGGTTCTGCCGCAGCAGCGAGAACAGCCGCCCGCCGCCGTGCAGCCCGGCCAGGAAGCGGTCGAAGGCAATGACTGCCCCATCTGGATTCGCCGAACGGGCAAAGTGGTGCAGCAGCATCGGCACGATCTCGGCGAGCTCGCCGCGGGCGAATGCGCTCTTCAACGACGGAAGCGACCCGTGCCCCAATGCCGTATCAGGGCCGAGATCTTCGAGCGGCTGCCGGAAGCCCATTTCGCTCAGGCGGTCCAATGTTTCACGATCGTCAGCCGCGGACGGAAATTTGACGGTCCGGCCGCCGGTTTCGCCGGCGGGTGCATTCTCGAACAAGGTACGCGTAGTGGCGTTGCACATTGCGCAAATGGGCGAGCAAGGCGCGCGCCAAATCATCACGGCCGGGAAACCCGGCGAAACGGGCAAAATGTTCGAGCCGGTCCCGGTCCGCCGGCAATGCGTGGATCTGCTCGTCCGCCACCATCTGCAAACGGTTCTCGACGACGCGCAGGAATCGATAAGCGGCACCGAGCTCGTCGCGCGCCTCGGCATCGATCCAGCCTCCGTCCGCCAGCGTCGCCGAGCGTGCGCAGCGTCTCGCGTGCCGCGCAGCTCCGGATGCCGTCCGCCGGCGATGAGCTGCTGCGTCTGCACGAAGAATTCGATCTCGCGGATGCCGCCGCGGCCGAGCTTGATGTTGTGCCCCTCGACCGCAATTTCGTCGTGGCCGCGAAACGCGTGGATCTGCCGCTTCATCGCATGGATGTCGGCAACCGCCGCGAAATCGAGATACTTGCGCCAGATGAAGGGCGAAAGCCCGCGCCAGCAATGCCTCACCGGCCGCGATGTCGCCGGCACAGGGGCGCGCCTTGATCAGCGCGGCGCGTTCCCAGTTCTGGCCGCGGCTTTCGTAGTAATCGAGCGCCGCGGCGGTCGAGATCGCAATCTGGGTCGAGGCCGGATCGGGCCGCAGCCGCAGGTCGGTGCGGAACACATAGCCGTCGGGCGGTGCGCTCCTGCAGCAGCTTCACCAGCGTGCGCGTGAGCCGCACGAAGAACGGCGCAGGCTCCGTCCCTGCGGCCAACGCCGCGGCATCGTAGAAGATGATGAGATCGATATCGCTCGAATAATTGAGCTCGCCCGCACCCATCTTGCCCATGGCCAGAACGATGTAACCCGAAGCTTTTGCGGGCTGCTCGAGAATCGGAATCATGAGCTTGCCGCGCCGCCCCGCCTGGCCAATGAGGTAGTCGACCGCTGCGCCGCACGGCGGCATCGGCGAGCCTGGTCTGACGCTCGACGACCTGCATCACCGGCCAGACCCCGCCGATATCGGCAAGCGCGATCAGCAGCGCCGCCTCTGCTTTCATCCGCCGCAGCAACCGCATGACCTCGGCTTCGTGAGGTGAGGCCGCGACCGCCCGGTATGCGTCGGAGAGGACGGCATTGAAGCGGCGCTCGGGTTCGGACGCGAGAATGGCGACCAGCCGCTCGGGCTCGACACGGGCCGAGATCCCACAGATAGGGGGAACTTTCGGCTAGGCCGGCGATCAGAGCTTCGGCCTTTGGATGATCGGCAAAGAGCTGCGTCAGCACCTGTGCGGCCGGACGCAGCGTCCAGCTCCGCGAGCCAGTCGCGAACGCGCGCATGCGCCTCCTCGGGACTGTGCAGCTGAGGCGCCGCCACGATTCGCCGGGCGAGCATTTCTTGTCCTGCATGTAAGACGGGCGGATCCACGCTCAGCCGGTCGCAGGCACCGGCCCCGCACGCGGCAGCGAGATGACGGTCTTGAGCCCGGGGCGGTTGTCTTCGAGCTTGAGCTCGCCGCCATGCAGGCGTGCGACCGCCGAAGCGAGGCTCAGGCCAAGTCCGGAACCGGGCTGCGAGCGGCTCTGCTCGAGCCGGACGAAGCGTTCCACTGCGCGGCCACGGTCGGCCTCGGGGATGCCGCAACCACCATCGGCGACCGATGAGCATGATCCGGTCGCCGTCACCGATGGCCTTGACGATGATTTCGGTCTCGGCCCCGTTCACAGCGTCACGGCCGGGCGCGCCGTATTTGATGGCGTTGTCGACCAGATTGGCGAGCGCCTGGCTGATGAGCTCCCGGTTGCCGTGCACGCGCGCAGCCTGCGGCGCCTCGACTTTGAGCGCGATGCCTTTGTCGTCGGCGAGCGGTTCGTACAGCTCACCCACGCCGCGCGCGATCTCGGCCGCATCAACCTCGGTCATGCCGTCACGCGCCTGCCCGATTCCGCCCGCGCGATCATGAGCAGCGCATTGAACGTGCGGATCAGCGCATCCGATTCCTCGATCGTGCTCTCGAGCGCACTGCCGGTACTGCGATTCGTCCTCTGCCACCCGCAAGGCTTCCTCGCATCGGTTTCGCAGCCGGGTGAGCGGCGTCTTGAGATCATGCGCAATGTTGTCGGACACTTCCTTGAGGCCGAGCATCAGCCCCTCGATCCGCTCGAGCATGGCATTGAGATTTTCGGCAAGTCGATCGAGCTCGTCGCCGGTCCCGGCAATCGGCAGCCGCCCGGTCAAATCGCCGTCCATGATCTTGCGCGTGGTCTCCGTCATTGCATCGACGCGCTTGAGCACCCGGCGCGTAACGAACAGCCCGCCCGCGACGCCGAGCACGATCACGATCGCCAACGACCAGCGGCCGGCAGCGAAGACAATGTCGCGCAGACGTTCACGCTCCTCGAGATCGCGCCCGACCAGGAGCCGGAACCCGCCCGCCAGCTTGAACACCTGGACCAAGGCGCGGTGCTCGCCCGCCTCGGGATCATCGAGGCGGCGGTATTCCGTCTCGGCCCAGCCGGGCTGGTCGAGAATGCCGGGCGTGAGCGAGCCGACATTGCCGGCGACCCCTTGGCCCGCGGGGGTAGTGACGAGGTAGAGACTCGAGCCGGGCCGGCGCGATCTCGCATCGACCACGAATACCAGCCGCCGCAGCCCTCCCAGACGATATTGCTCCGCCAGCCCGGTGATCTCGGCGTCGACGGTCTGAGTGATCTGATCGGTGATGAGGCGGCGCGTGTTCCAGGCGAAATAGACCAGCAGGAACACGGCGAACAGCGCAAAAATAGTCAGGTAGACCAGCGTCAGCTTGAACGCCGTCGTACGCAGCAGCTTGCCCAACGCGGTCATCCGTCACCGCCGATGTCACCCTCCCGAGGCAAGGAGACGACGATCATTTGCTGTCGCGGATCACGTACCCTGCCCCGCGCACCGTATGCAGCAATGCCTGAGCGAAACCCTTGTCGATTTTCGCACGCAAGCGCGAGATATGAACGTCGATGACGTTGGTCTGCGGATCGAAGTGATAGTCCCACACGTTCTCGAGCAGCATCGTGCGGGTCACCACCTGCCCGGCATGGCGCATGAGATATTCGAGCAGACGGAATTCGCGCGGTTGCAGCACGATCTCTTCGCCTGCGCGCGTCACCTGATGCGAGAGTCGATCCAGCTCGAGGTCGCCGACACGGTACACCGTCTCCTCGCGCCCGCCACGGCGGCGCGCGAGCACCTCGGTGCGTGCGAGCAATTCGGCAAACGAATACGGCTTGGGCAGATAATCGTCGCCGCCGGCCCGCAGCCCCTTGATCCGATCGTCGACCTGGCCAAGCGCGGAAAGGATGAGCGCGGGGGTTTCGATGCCCTTGCTGCGCAATGTCCCTATCACCGACAGCCCATCGAGCTTGGGCAGCATGCGGTCGACGATCAGCACGTCGTATTGACCGTCGATTGCATGGGCGAGGCCCTCTTCGCCGTCAGCCGCCAGGTCGGCGACATGCCCAACTTCGCGGAATGCCTTCGCCAGGTAGTCGGCGGCATCGCGGTCGTCTTCGATGATCAGGAGACGCATGACCGGTCCGCCATCTCGAAAATCGATCTGCCTCGGCAAGGAGCTGTGCGGGCTTGAACTAATCATGGCGCTCGTCTTTATCAAAGTGTCCGGGGGGAAAGGGATGGCGCAAGCCCAACCCGGCCGGAAAATGCGAGGGGCGGCGGTTGCACACCGCCGCCCCTCGACCAACTCCGCACCGGCGGGGGCGACGAATGCCGGGACGCAGTCAGCAGGAATGGGGACAGGCCATCGGCCCGCCCCCAGGGCCTTACCGCCGGCGGGGGCGACGATTGCCGGCGGTTCGACCCATTGGATCAGGCTCGGCCGAGCCGCACCGCCACAAACTTGGTCGCGTCGCCCGACTTCACCCGCATCAATACCGTGCGCTTGCCGTCTTTCTGCGCGTCATCGAGAGCACCGCGCACATCGGCCGGATTGGCAACTTTTTTCCCTGCAACTTCGAGAATGACATCCCCGGTCTTGAAGCCCTGTTCCGACGCAACCCCATCCGGCTCGACACGGGTGACCACGACGCCGTCCGAACCACCGCCCGCAACCTGGCCGGCAGGCGCGAGCGTCAGCCCGAGGCGCGGCACGGCATTCGGCCCCGAGGAGTCGGGCGTCGCCGCACGCGCCTCGCGCTGGTTCGGCATTTCACCGAGCGAGAAGGAAACGGTTTTCTCCTCGCCCTTACGCCAAAGCGACAGGTTCACGGCCGCGCCAGGCGCCATCGCGCCGATCTGCTTGGCCAGGTCCTTGGCATCTTTCACTGCAGCGCCGTTGACTGCGGTGATCACGTCGCCGGCCAGGATGCCGGCTTTTGCGGCCGGGCTGTTTGCCTGCGGGTCGGCGACCAGCGCACCTTCCGGCGTCCTCAGTCCGAGATTCTCGGCCAGTTCCGCGGTCACCGGCTGGATGTGCACGCCGAGCCAGCCGCGCGTGACTTTCCCGCTGTCCTTGAGTTGCGCGACAACGGATTTTACCGTGGCGGCAGGGATTGCGAAGGCAATGCCGACCGAACCGCCGGATGGTGAGAAGATTGCGGTATTGACCCCGATCACATTGCCATCGACGTCGAAGGTCGGCCCGCCGGAATTGCCTTTATTGACGGGCGCATCGATCTGGATGAAGTCGTCATAGGGGCCGGCGCCGATGTCGCGACCGCGGGCCGAAACGATACCGGCCGTCACCGTGCCGCCGAGCCCGAACGGGTTGCCCACCGCCAGCACCCAGTCCCCAATGCGCGGGGCCTTATCGGCGAGATTCACATGGGGGAAGTCGGCGCGGCCCTCGACCTTGATCAGCGCGACGTCGGTACGAGAATCGGTTCCGATCACCGTCGCGCTATAGGTCTTGCCGTCATCGGTGCCGACCTCGACGGTTTCCGCCTTGTCGACCACGTGGTTGTTGGTTACGGCGTAGCCGTCGGCCGTGATGAAGAAACCGGAGCCCTGTCCGGTGACGGGCCGGTTGCGCAGACCACGTGGCTCGGAGTTGCGCGGGCCGCGCTGATCGTCAGGGAAGATGCCGTCCGGCATTCCGAAGCGCCGAAAGAAGCGTTCGAGCTGGGAGTTCGGCGGGACCGGCGAGTTGCTGTCGAAACCCATGGTCTTGGCGCCGGAATTGACCTTGACGCGCACCGAAATGACCGCGGGTTTCACCTTCTCGACCAGATCGGCGAAGCCGACTGGGCGCTGGAGATCCTGGGCATAAGCAATGCCGGTGAGCGCTGGCCCGCTAGCCGTCGGCAGAATCCCCGGCCCGCCGAGCAACGCGGTCATGCCAATGCCGCCGACGCTGGCAAGCAGAACAAGACGACGCGCGGACAGGATGCGCGGCTTCGGAGCGGGAACGCTCGCAGTCATATCGTTTCTCCATTTTCTTCCAGGACGAGGCCGGACGGCCACCCCCGAGACCAACATGGGATACCCCTCCTTACCGGGCACTGTCGGGCAGATTAAACTTTGGTAAGTCGAGGAAAACAGTGTTTATACAATCGATTGCAAGCGGTGAGGGTGCGCTCGAGAACTCGCTTTCAGGAGTCGCCTCTCTGCAGGATATCGGAAAGCCGAGCTTGCTCGGAGGCCGTGAGCTTCGCCGTTTCCGGGCTCGCCAGCTCAGGACCTGTCCGCTTGCTTGCGCGCCGCCACAGCACGAGCAGGGCGAAGGCTCCCAGCAAGACGATTGCCGCCGGCCCAAGCCACAGCAACGCGGTGTAGGATGAAAACCGCGGCTTGAGCAGCACGAACTCGCCATAGCGCGCGACCAGAAAATCGATGACCTGCCGGTCGCTGTCGCCTCCCTGCAATCGCTCCCGTACGAGAACGCGCAGGTCGCGGGCAAGCGGCGCATCCGAATCGTCGATCGACTGGTTCTGGCACACCATGCAGCGCAACTCCCTCGAGAGCGCCCGGGCACGCCCTTCGAGAGCCGGATCTGCGAGGATTTCATCGGGCTGCACGGCATGAGCCGGAGAAAAGCCCCAGAGCAAGATCAGCATGACCAAGAGCGGCGGCCATCTCACATTCATTGCCGCTACTCCGCCGGCGCGAGCGCCGCTTTGCTCGCCGCCGGCTTCGGCGCGCCCACGCGCAGACGTCGATCGGAGAGCGACAGCCCGCCGCCGATCACCATGATCACGGTGCCGAGCCAAATGAGCAGGACCAGCGGCTTGTAATAAAGCCGAACCGCCAGCGATCCATCCGGGTTCGGATCACCGAGCGAGAGATAGAGCTGAGAGAATCCACGGGTCATCAAAGCGGTCTCGGTAGTCCCGGTGCCGCGCGAGGGAAAGCTGCGTTTCGAGGGCTGCATCACGCCGATCACCTCGCCCTGCCGACGTACCGTGAAGCGGCCGGCAAGCTCGCGGTAGTTCGGCCCCTGCCGAGTGGTCATGCCGTCGAATGCGAGCTCATATCGACGGATCGAGATCGACTGTCCGGGCTTGAGCTCCGCGATCCGCTCGACGCTCCACTGCGTCTCACCGACAATCCCCGAGGAGCGTAACGCCGAGCCCGAAATGGGCGAAGGCGGCCCCCCAGGCCGAGCGCGGCAACCCCTTTGCACGACGAAACGCCGTTGCAAGCGGCACCTTGAGCAGGCCCGTGCGCTCGACGATGTCGGTCAAAGCACCGGCCATGACGAACAAGGCGAGACCGATGGCGAACGGCACCAGGTCGGCCCTCCGCCTTCCATTGCGAACACCACCGCGACGGCGATTGCCGCGACGCCGGCGGCGCCGACGAGTCGCTGGGCGACGCCGAGGAGGTCGCCGCGCTTCCAGGCAAGCAGCGGGCCGAACGGCATTGCCATGAGAAGCGGAATGAACAGCGGGGCAAACGTGGCATTGAAGAACGGCGCCCCGACGGAAATCTTCTCGCCGGTGAGAGCCTCCAGCGCCAGCGGATAGAGTGTACCGACGAACACGGTGGCGCAGGCGCTCACCAGCAAGCAGATTATTGAGAACGAGCGCGCCTTCCCGAGAAACCGGCGCGAACAGCCCCCCCTGCTTGAGCAATGGCGCGCGCAGCGCGAACAGCGCAAGTCCGCCGCCGATGAACAGCACCAAGATGGCGAGAATGAAAACTCCACGCGAGGGGTCGGTGGCGAAAGCGTGAACCGACGTGAGAACCCCCGAGCGCACCAAAAACGTGCCGATCAGCGATAGCGAGAAGGCGAGTATCGCGAGCAGGATGGTCCACACCTTGAGTGCGTTGCGCTTCTCCATGACAAGGGCGGAGTGAAGGAGCGCCGTCGCCGCCAGCCACGGCATGAAAGAGGCATTCTCCACCGGATCCCAAAACCACCATCCGCCCCAGCCGAGCGTGTAGTAGGCCCAATACGAACCCATGGCGATGCCGAGCGTGAGGAACATCCAAGCGAGCAGCGTCCACGGCCGTACCCAGCGCGCCCAAGCGGCATCTATGCGTCCGTCGATCAACGCGGCGATCGCGAATGAGAACGAGATGGAGAGGCCGACATAGCCGAGATAGAGCAGCGGCGGATGGATGGCCAAGCCGAGGTCCTGCAGGATGGGATTGAGATCGCGGCCCTCGAATGGCGGGTCGACGATACGCAAGAATGGATTCGACGTGCCCAAGATGAAGAGAACGAAGGCAACCGCGATCCAGGCCTGCACGCCGAGCACGTTGGCTTTCAGCCGCGCCGGCAGATTGCCGCCCAACACCGCGACCAGGGCACCGAACAAGCTGAGGATCAGGACCCACAGCAGCATCGAGCCCTCGTGGTTCCCCCACACGCCGCTGATCTTGTAGACGAGCGGTTTTGCGGAATGGGAATTCTCGAACACATTGACGATCGAAAAATCCGATCGCACGTAACACATGACGAGCGCGCCGAATGCGATCGCCACGAAGCACAATTGGCCGACCGCGGTCGGCCCGGCGACTCCCATGAGCACTGGATCGTTGTTGCGCGCGCCGACCATCGGCACGCAGGATTGAATCAGCGCGAGACCGAGCGCAAGCACGAGAGCGTAGTGGCCGGCCTCGGCGATCATCGCGGCCTCGATTTTTGGCTCATCTCGCTTTGCGGGCCGGAGTCGGCCCTTTCGCGTTCATCCTTCCAGTGACCCTGCTTCTTCAACGCGTCGGCAACCTCTTTCGGCATGTAGGTCTCGTCGTGCTTGGCCAGCACGCTGTCGGCTCGAAACGTACCGCTGGGATCGAGCGCGCCCTCTGCGACGATCCCCTGCCCTTCACGGAAGAGATCCGGCAACAGACCGCGAAATGCGACCGGAACGGTGCTCCTGCCGTCGGTCACCTCGAAGCGAACGGCCAGACTTTCCCCGCGCCGGACGCTTCCTTCCTTGACCAGGCCGCCGATCCGAACCCGGATTCCGGGCTTGACGCTTTTCTCTACCAGGTCGGTCGGCGAATTGAAGAAGACGATAGAGTCCTCGAGCGCGAAGAGAACAAGCGCCGCCGCAAGCGCGACGATCCCGAGGGCCGCTCCGATCAAGCCGAGGCGTCGCTGCTTGCGGGTCATCTCGCCCCTACTTCGCGTGCCCAATCGTGGAGCAGGCCCTGGAGCAGGCGGCAAGGAGATGCTGGCCGCGGTTCTCCAGCGTCATGGTTCGCAGCGCCTCCCGGTCGGTATTCCGCCACACGCCGTCAGCCTTCAAGACCGAGGCCTTTGACGAGATCATCGAGCTGCCGCAGCTTGGTCGGATCGCCGGCGAGCGCACCCCGAGCTTCGGCGACGGCGGCGCGCGCCTTGTCGAGCTCCCCCAACACCATATAGGAGCGGACGAGCCGCAACCACCCATCGACGTCGGAGCCGTCGCGATGCAGCCGTTCGGACAGGCGCTCGAGCATGCCTCGGATCATGACGTTGCGCTGCTCGGCGCTCAGATCCGAGGCTGCAGCGATTTGCTCATCGCTCGGTCCGGTGCCTGGAACGCCCGTTGCACCAGCCGGAGTCGGTGCCGTCTTCGACTCGAGCAAGCGCGGCTCGCACGAAACCGACCCAGGGCGCGTCGGCTGCCGCCGCCGCGATCAGCGCGCGCCAGATCGCGGCCGCTTGCGCGCGGTTGCCGTCTTGCTCGGCAGCAAGCCCGAGAAAGTAGCGCGCCTGCACGTGCGCCGCATCGAGTGCGACCGCGGTTTCGAACGCGGCCTTCGCGTCGGCAGTTACAACTCCGTTGCCGGCGAACACCAGCGCTTCGCCGAGCAGAGCCTCGCGCTCAGCGGTCTTTTCGTTGAGCCGGCGTGCATTGCGCCGTGCCTTGACCGCATCATCGAACCGCCCCAGCCGCAAATAGACCGGGGCGATCACCTCCCAGCCGCGTCCATCATCAGGATTTCGCTCGAGATGGGATTCCACCTGCGCGATCAGTCCGTCCACCGATTGACCACGCCCGGCGGCCTCCAGCCGCGGCATGAGCGGCTGATCAGGCAGCCCTGGCGATCCGAGCGTAAGATAAAGTCCCGCAGCCCCGAGCGGGAGCAGGACGAGCGCAGCAACCGCCACCGCGCGCCGCCGCCAAGCCGGAGAGAGCCCGGAGCGCTCGTTCGGCATTTGCGCATCGGCCGCCGAAATGAGCCGGCGGGAGACCTCGACCCGGGCCGCCTCGGCCTCGACCTGTCCGATCAGCCCGGCCGCCTGGTCGCGTTCGATCTCCTCGAGTTGATCGCGATAGACTTCGACATCGCTTCCGAAGCGAAGCTTCTTTCCCACCTGCGAGAGCGGCCACAGCACGGCGAAGATGGCGGCGGCGGTCATCAGCGCGAGTGCGAACCACAGTGTCATGCGCTCAAATTCATCCTCTCGAATTCGATATTCCAGATTCGAAACGGCGCATGACGGAACTCCGTGCCGATCGAGGCCGCGAGCGCGTTACAACATGGCAACCGCCCATCCGCAACTCAAATGGCGCCGAGAGCCGCGACCAGAGGAAGCGGGGGCTTGGTCGGAGGGCTCGTCACCGAGCAACCGGCGGCCCCACGTGCGATGTGGCGCCAGCGCAATCCAGACGTGCCTCGACATGCGAATTGGTCTTCGCGGACGGGAAAGCTTGGCGTCAGCCGACCGCGGTCCAGCTCCCGTCGGCGTTGCGGCACGCATTCCCGCGCGCAACCTGCGGCCGGCCGTCGATGTAGATCGTATGGGTATATTGCCGGCATTGCAGCCCATTGGACTGATAGGAGGGTCCCGGGACCACCGATCCGTAACGGCCGGAATCCGGGTTCCGCCACGGGACCGCTGCTCCGGACCTACCGCCTTCAAGCGCCTGCACCTGGGCGACATAGGCGCGCTGCCTGTCTTCGTCGTCCAGGGCCGCACCGATTCGATTGCCGATGAGGCCTCCAATGGCCGCTCCGGCGAGGCCGGCAGCCACGCGCTCGCCTGTGCCTCCTCCAAACTGTGATCCGATCAGACCGCCGGCGACCGCGCCCGCGAGGGTTCCAGTGTTCTCCCTTGGTCCGGCTCCAGTTTCGGGATTTCCGCTGCAGGCGGCCATGGTCATCGCGAGCAGCGCGATGCCAGCCAAGCGTGCGACACCAGTCAAGCTTACGACATTCATTGCAAGCCCCCCGTCCGCAATCTGATTGAGCCGGCAGATTCCCGATTGGCCTCGAGCCAAGCCGGCCCGTCACCTAATGGGGCAAATTAGGGCAAAACTCTGTTGGCACTCCACCATTCATGTTCGTGCTCGTGTTTACGCCCCCGGCAGGACCAGATCGGCGCGCAGCCCGCCGATCGGCGCAGTGCCGAGCGTCAGTCCCCCGCCATACAGGCCGGCGAGCTCCATAACGATCGAAAGCCCGAGCCCCGAACCCGGCTTGGTCTCGTCGAGGCGGCGGCCGCGGCGCGCGACCTGCTCGCGCTGCTGCGGAGAAAGTCCTGGTCCATCGTCGTCGACCAGGATGCGAATGACGCGAGCGTCATCGGCAGGATCGGGTTTTTCCGACAACACCTCCACCGCCACACGCGACTGCGCCCATTTGCAGGCATTGTCCACCAGGTTGCCGATCATCTCTTCCAGATCCTGCCGCTCGCCGCGGAAGCGCACGCCTTCCGGAGCATCGATGTCGATGGCCACGTCGCGCCGGTGATGAATCTTCTCCATCGTGCGCGCGAGTGCCGTCACCACCGGGGCCACGTCGGTAACCGTGCCGATCACCGCCACACGGGTGGCAAGCCGTGCCCGCTCGAGATGGCGGGCCACTTGATCGCGCATGATTTCGGTCTGCTCGCGTACCTTGCGGGCGAACGAGTTGTCGCCATGCGTGGTAGCCTCATTCAGCATGACCGAGATCGGCGTCTTGAGCGCGTGCGCAAGATTGCCGACATGGGTGCGGGCGCGGGTAACGATCTCGCGGTTGGCTTCGATGAGCGCGTTGGTCTCGCGCGCGAGCGGAGCAATCTCTACCGGAAAGGCGCCTTCGAGCCGTTCTGCCCCGCCCGAGCGGATGGCGGCGAGCCGTTCGGAAATGCGTTTGAGCGGCGCCAGGCCAAACCGCACCTGGAAGCTGGTGGTGAGCAGAAGCACGATCGCCAGAACTCCGAAGGTTACCAGGAGGGCGCCGTCGAAGCTGCGCATTTCCTCGTCGATCTCGGCGGCGTCGCCAGCGATCGCCACCAGGTAGCGACCCTCCTCGCCGAGGTCGATGGTCCGCTCGACGACGCGCAACTCCTGTCCCTCAGGGCCGTCGGCATACCCCTCGCGCGCCCCGCTCGTGGCCGAGGTGGAGCCGGCATCGGCGAGATGCGGCAGCGATGCATCCCACAAGGAACGCGACGAACGCACTTCTGGCACCGGAGCATCGAGCCGTGTCACTTGCCAGTACCAGCCGGAAAGCGGGAGGTCGAACAGCGGATCGCCGATGGATTGGGGAAACTTGCCGGCATTCTCCTCGGGGGCTGCGACCTCGGCAGCCAGACCGCGCAGATAGACGCCGAGCCTGCGGTCGAACGCGCGCTCCACTGCCGCGCGGTAGATCGACGACAGCACGATGCCGGTGACCACCAGAATGACGACGATCCAGGTTGTCGCCGAGAAGAACAGCCTGAGGGCAAGCGAATTAAGACGCATCGCTGGGAGGCGTGAGCAGATATCCGAGCCCGCGCACCGTCTGGATGACGTCGACCCCGAGTTTCTTTCGGATGCGGCCGACGAATACCTCTATCGTGTTGGAGTCGCGGTCGAAGTCCTGATCGTACAGATGCTCGACCAGCTCGCTGCGCGAAACCACGCGGCCGGTATGGTGCATGAGGTAGGAAAGCAGGCGATATTCGTGCGACGTGAGCTTGACCGGATTTCCTTCCACCGACACCCGGCCAGTGCGGGTATCGAGGCGCACCGCCCCACAATTGAGCTCGCTCTTGGCGTGGCCGGCGGAACGGCGCAGGAGCGCCCGTATGCGCGCCAGCACCTCCTCGAGATGAAACGGCTTTGCAACGTAGTCGTCGGCCCCGGCATCGAATCCCTGAACCTTGTCGCTCCAGCGGTCACGCGCGGTGAGCATGAGCACCGGCATGGCGCGGCCGGCGCGCCGCCACGCCTCCAGGACCGAAATGCCATCCATTTTCGGCAGCCCGATATCGAGGATGACCGCGTCATAAGGCTCGCTCTCACCGAGAAAGTGGCCCTCCTCCCCGTCGAAGGCACGATCGACCACGTAGCCGGCATCGGAGAGGGCAGTGGCGAGTTGCCGATTGAGATCGGGATCGTCCTCGATGACGAGGAGTTGCAAGGCAAGTCCTCCACCTGATCGCCCGCCGACGACAATCCACCCGCGTAATCGCGCCGCTGTACCGCTACTTTGCCATTACGCCGGCACGGATGGAAGGATCGATGAAGGAAAGCAAGAATGTGGCGGAAATCGCAGCGTCGCCGGGGCGTTTGCTTGGAGTCGCGCGGGTCGCCGGATTTCGCTCGCGCTCCAGCCATCCTGCCTGCATTTTTTTGGCTGGACCTTTGCGGACATGATAACTGTATCTTGGACCAACAGGGCCGCGCGCCGTGAGCAACGAGATCATCCTCGAAACCGAGGATCTCACCAAGGAATTTGCCGGCTTTGTTGCAGTGAATGGGGTCAGCCTGCGGGTCGCACGCGGCACCATTCATGCGCTGATCGGACCCAATGGCGCCGGCAAGACGACCTGCTTCAATCTCTTGACCAAGTTCTTGAGTCCGAGCCGGGGACGCATCGTTTACAAAGGGCGCGACATCACGGCGTTGGCCCCCGCCGACGTGGCGCGGCTCGGGATCGGACGTTCATTCCAGATCTCCGCCGTTTTTCCGCACCTCACGGTTTTGGAGAACGTGCGGGTGGCGCTGCAACGCAAGCGCGGATCCTCGTTCGATTTCTGGCAGCCGAAAGGCGTTCTCGACGTCTTCAACGAACGGGCAATCGCCCTGATCGGCGAGGTCGGTTTGTCGTCCTTCGCCGCCTGGACGGCGGTGGAATTGCCCTATGGGCGCAAACGCGCGCTGGAGATCGCCACCACTTTGGCGCTCGACCCGGAAATGCTCTTGCTCGACGAGCCGATGGCCGGCATGGGACACGAAGACATCGATCGCATCAGCGCGCTGATCAAGTCGGTCGCCACCGAGCGCACGGTGCTCATGGTCGAGCATAATCTCAGCGTGGTCGCCAACCTCTCCGACCGCATCACCGTGCTCACGCGCGGCCGTGTGCTTGCCGAAGGCGACTACGAAACGGTCTCGGCGGATCCGCTGGTTCGCGAGGCCTATCTCGGGGTGGGCGATGCGTAGTCCCAGCGTTCCTGCGCTGCTGGCGCTTGAAGGGCTGCAGGCCTGGTACGGCGAATCCCATGTTCTCCATGGCGCCAGTTTCGCACGTTCATGCCGGCGAGGTGGTGACGCTGCTCGGCCGCAATGGCGCCGGCAAGACCACGACCTTGAAATCGATCATGGGCATCGTCGGCCAGCGTACCGGGTCGGTGTCGTTCGAAGGCAGCGAGCTCATCGGACTGACCAGCGACCGCATCGCACGGCTCGGCATCGCGCTTTGTCCGGAGGAGCGCGGCATTTTCGCGAGCCTCACGGTCGAGGAGAACCTGCTGCTTCCGCCCAAAGTACGCCCCGGCGGGCTCGAGCTCGACCGCATATTCGAGCTCTTCCCCAATATCAAGGAACGGCTGTCGAGCCAGGGCACCAAGCTTTCGGGCGGCGAGCAGCAGATGCTCGCCATCGCACGCATCCTGCGTACCGGCGCCCGCCTTCTGCTGCTCGACGAGCCGACCGAAGGCCTTGCCCCCGTCATCATCCAACAGATCGGCAAGACCATCGGCCTGCTCAAGCAGCAAGGTTTCACCATTCTTCTGGTCGAGCAGAATTTTCGGTTCGCTTCGACCGTCGCGGACCGCTATTACGTGATGGAACATGGCCGCATCATCGACCAGTTCGCAAACACCGAGCTCGAAGCCAATCTCGACAAGCTGCACGTCTATCTTGGTGTGTGATCGGGGTTCCGGGGTGAAAGCCATCAACAAAGGAGAATGCAAAATGAAACGTCTCATCAGCCTTACGGCAATCGCTGCCGCACTCGGCTGCGGCTCCGCGGTCGCGCAATACAGCGGCGGAACCATCAAGATCGGCGTCATGAACGATATGTCGGGCACCTATGCCGACCTGAGCGGCCAGGGTTCCGTCATCGCGGCACGCATGGCTGTCGAGGATTTCGGCGCCGCCGCCAAGGGCATGAAGGTCGAGATCGTCGGAGCCGACCACCAGAACAAGCCCGACGTCGGGTCCAATGTCGTGCGCACCTGGATCGACACCGACCAGGTCGACGTGATCGTCGACGTGCCGACATCCTCGGTCGCACTGGCAGTGAACGAGATCGTTCGCGACAAGAACAAGGTCTTTCTGGTTTCAGGAGCTGCAGCGTCGGACCTGACCGGCGCGAAGTGCACCCCGAACACCATTCACTGGACCTATGATACCTGGGCGCTCGCCAACGGCACCGGCCAGGCGATCGTGAAGACCGGCGGCGACACCTGGTTCTTCCTCACCGCCAACTATGCCTTCGGTCTCGCGCTCGAGCGTGACACGGCGGCAGTCGTCACCAAGAACGGAGGCAAGGTGCTGGGGCACGTGCGGCACCCGTTCCCCGCAACGGACTTCTCCTCGTTCCTGCTGCAAGCGCAGTCATCAAAGGCCAAGATCATCGGGCTCGCCAATGCCGGCGCCGACACCATCACCTCGATCAAGCAGGCGGCGGAGTTCGGCATCGTGCGCGGCGGGCAGAATCTGGCGGCGCTGCTCGCCTTCATTACCGATGTGCATGCGCTCGGATTGCAGACTGCCCAGGGCCTGATCATGACGGAAGCCTGGTATTGGGATCTCAACGATGCCAATCGCGATTTCGCGAAGAAGATTCGCGCCGCAATACAAAGGGATCCATCCGACCATGATCCATGCCGGGGTCTACTCGGCGGTCACGCACTACCTCAAGGCGGTCGAGGCCCTCAAGAGCGATGCCGATGGCAAGGCGATCGTCGCCAAGATGAAGGAGATGCCGACCGACGACAAACTCTTCGGCAAGGGAACGGTCCGCGCCGATGGCCGCAAGATCCACCCCATGTATCTGTTCGAGGTCAAGAAGCCGGCGGAATCGAAGGGCGCATGGGACTACTACAAGGTCCGGGCCACCATCCCCGAGAACGAAGCTTTCCGGCCGATGGCCGATGGCGGTTGCCCGCTGGTGAAGAGCTGATGCTCTGTCGCCAGGACGGACACTCCGCCTGCAGAGAGTCGGCCATGTTCGAAGCGCTCGGCATCAGCTCGCAGGCTTTGTTCGGCCAGTTGCTGATTGGGCTGATCAATGGCTCCTTCTACGCGCTGCTCAGCCTCGGGCTCGCCGTCATCTTCGGCATGCTCAATATCATCAACTTCAGCCACGGCGCCCAGTACATGCTGGGCGCCTTTGCAGCGTTTTTCCTGCTGCATTATGGCGGGATCGGATATTGGTGGGCGATTGTGATCGCACCCGTCGCGGTCGGGATAACCGGCGTCATCATCGAGCGTCTGTTCCTGCAATGGCTCTACAAGCTCGACCATCTGTACGGACTGCTGCTGACCTTCGGTCTCGCGCTCATCATTGAAGGCACCTTCCGAAACTTTTTCGGCTCCTCCGGCCTGCCCTATCTGGTGCCGCCGACGCTGCAAGGCGGCCAGAACCTCGGCTTCATGTTCCTGCCGAACTATCGCGCCTGGGTGGTGGTGTTCTCGCTCGCGGTATGTCTGACCACCTGGTTCGTGATCGAGCGCACCAGGCTCGGTGCCTATTTGCGCGCTGCTACCGAGAACCCCACGCTGGTGCGCGCCTTCGGTATCAACGTTCCACGCATGATCACGTTGACCTACGGCTTCGGGGTCGCGCTGGCGGCGCTCGCTGGGGTGATGGCAGCACCGATCTACAATGTCAGCCCGCAGATGGGCGCCAACCTGATCATCGTGGTGTTCGCGGTGGTCGTGATCGGCGGCATGGGCTCGATCATGGGCGCGATCGTGACCGGCTTCGGGCTCGGGATCATCGAAGGACTTACCAAGGTGTTCTTTCCCGAAGCGTCAAATACCGTGATCTTCGTCATCATGGCGATTGTGCTGTTGATCAGGCCCGCCGGCCTGTTCGGAAGGACCGCGTAAGGTGAAGCACTCGGTCGATCCAGGCACCAAGGCGGCGCGCTCGTACAGCGAACTGATCGCATTCGTCATCATGGCGGCCACGCTCGCGATCGCGCCGATGTTCGTCTATCCCGTGTTCCTGATGAAGGCGCTGTGCTTCGCGCTGTTCGCCTGCGCGTTCAACCTGCTGATCGGCTATGTCGGTCTGCTGTCGTTCGGGCACGCGCTGTTCTTCGGATGGGCAAGCTATGTAAGCGCGCACGCAGCCAAAGGTCTGGGGGCTACCGCCCGAACTGGCGATCCTATCGGGCACCGCTGCCGCGGCGGGATTCGGCGTGATTGTCGGCGGGCTGGCAATCCGCCGGCAGGGCATTTATTTCGCGATGATCACGCTCGCCTTGGCACAGATGATGTATTTCTTCGCCATCCAGGTCCCATTCACCGGCGGCGAGGACGGCATTCAGGCGGTGCCACGCGGCCGGCTGTTCGGTTTGGTCGACCTCGCCGACCAGTCCAACATGTACGTCACCGTCCTGTTGATCTTCATCGGATGTTTCCTGCTGATTTATCGAATCGTCAATTCGCCGTTCGGGGAGGTGCTCAAGGCGATCCGCGAGAATGAAACGCGCGCAATTTCTCTCGGCTACAAGACCGAGCGCTACAAGCTTGTCGCCTTCGTTCTGTCGGCGACCTTTGCCGGAGTTGCAGGAGCGACCAAGGCCCTGGTCTTTCAGCTTGCATCGCTGACCGACGTCGACTGGACAATGTCCGGCGAAGTCGTGCTGATGACGCTCGTTGGCGGGCTCGGCACCGTGTTTGGGCCTGTCGTCGGCGCATTCTTCATCATAACTTTAGAGAACTATCTCACCACGATGGGCCAATGGGTATTCGTGGTGCAGGGCGTCATTTTCGTGGTCTGCGTGCTGCTGTTCCGGCGCGGGATAATCGGCGAATTGGCGCACCTGCTGCGGATCAAGCTCTGATTGCAGCGCCGGGAGAGCCATTCTGGGGCCGGGTGCGACAAAGTTGAATAAAAAAGAGCCCCATCAGGAGCTCTTTTTTGCAATCAGGAATGCACTCCTTACTTGCCCCGAAGGGTGTCCTTGATGCCACCAACCGTGTTCTGAACCTTGCCCTTGACCTGGTCGGCTTTGCCTTCGCTTTCGGTCTTGGAGTCGCCGGTTACCTTGCCGACCCATTCTTTCATCTTGCCCTTTGCCTGCTCGGCAGATCCTTTAATCCTGTCCTTATCCATCATCGGTCTCCTTTCGAAATTCTCCGCCTCGAGATTTGCACATTTGTCGGATTCAACTCATTGCTCGCGTTGGCAGTTCCAGCTGCAATCGAAAGGAACTGCCGCCATGCGGAAGCAGTGAATCCGTCAGTTGAATTCGATGACGTCTGCCACGGTGTTGTCCTTGGGATCGACGATCAAGATGCTCTGCGCGGTATAGACGAACTGATGCGCCTTGATCTGCGGCACTTTCTCACCCACGCTGCCCGGCACGGGGCGTACGGTCGCCTGCGGAGAGATCACCTGTCCTACCGTCGCCGGAGCGGCGGCACTCGGCTCGATCTTGAGATCTTTGATCAATTCCCTGATGACGTGCCTTTGCTCCAACGTGATATTCAACGTCGTTGATGCCGCCGTCTCCTTCTGCATCGGCGTTTGCGCGTGAGCCGTCGTTGCAACCAGCCACGCTGCGATCACGAGGCACCTGACTGCCGCTTTGGCCATCTTACCCTCCCTTGAAGAGAAACATGCGATCGGTCGCCGCCGCTGCGCTTTCGACAGTCGTCGCAGGGACATAACGTCTCCCAGACTCCGAAAGTTCCAGTTCGATGACGATCTCGAGACGTGAGCGACCACAACCGGCTGGCTCTCGCGCATTCCGGGTGCTGGTTCTCGACCGGAGCCAACCACCGCACGGCACGGTTGCGCCGCAGGTAAAACGTATACCCGTTAACCGTTCATTAACCGCGACGCGCGCTAATCGCATTAACAGGGCAGTAAGAATTGAAGTATCGAAGGTCCCGTGAGGTCCGCAGTGACAAGCGCGAACGCCGTTCGAACGCAACCATCGATCCGCTTTCGCGGCCGCTCGTTCATAGCCTTCGTGCTGGCGCCTGCGCCACCCCTGCCCAACTGGCTGGCCGAGCTCGAGAAATGGAGCATGACTTCGCCCGATTTCTTCGTCGGGAGACCGATCATTCTCGACCTGGCAGGCGTGTCCCTCACCGCATCCGGAATTGCCCAGCTCATCACAGTGCTGGGTGAACGCGGGATTCGGATCATGGGAATCGAGGGCGTCGAGGCCGATCAGCTCGGGCCGTCCCTGCCACCGGTTCTCAAGGGGGGGCGTCCGTCGGCGGGCGGCGACGCGGGTGAGGCCGCGCACTGCAATGCACCCAAGGAGAACGCAACGGCGGCCGCTGCGAGGCGCGCGGAGCCCACTGCCCTGCTTCTCGAAAGCCCCATTCGTTCCGGCCAATCGGTCATTTTCCCTTACGGCGACGTAACCGTGCTCGGGTCCGTTTCCTCGGGCGCCGAAGTGGTTGCCGGCGGATCAATCCACGTCTATGGCGCATTGCGCGGCCGGGCCATGGCAGGGTCGATGGGCAACGCGCGGGCGCGGATTTTCTGCAGCAGGAACGAAGCTGAGCTGATCTCGATCGACGGTTACTACCGTACCGCCGAGGAAATGGATGCAAACCTGCGCAGCCGCCCGGCTCAATGTTGGCTCGAAGACCGGGTCCTGATGATAGCAGCCTTGGATTGAAAGGTGGGGCAGATGGCAAACACGGCCAAGGTCCTCGTGGTCACGTCCGGCAAGGGCGGAGTCGGCAAGACCACGACCACCGCCGCGCTCGGTGCCGCGCTTGCGCAGGCCGGGCAGAAGGTTGCCGTCGTCGATTTCGACGTGGGGCTGCGCAATCTCGATCTGGTGTTGGGCGCGGAGCGTCGGGTCGTGTTCGACCTCATCAACGTGGTGCAGGGCGTGGCCCGGCTCTCGCAAGCGCTCATCCGCGACAAACGTCTCGAGACGCTGTGGCTGCTACCGGCCTCGCAAACGCGCGACAAAGACGCGCTGACCGAGGCCGGCGTTGCAAGCGTCATCAATGAGATGCGCTCCAAATTCGACTGGGTGATCTGCGACAGTCCGGCCGGTATCGAGCGGGGCGCCACCCTCGCGATGCGGTTTGCCGACGCAGCAGTGATCGTGACCAACCCGGAGGTTTCATCGGTGCGCGATTCCGACCGCATCATCGGCCTACTCAACTCCAAGACGGAACGGGCCGAGAAGGGGCAGCGGATCGAGAAACACATCCTGGTCACCCGTTACGACAGCCAGCGCGCCGCCCGCGGCGAGATGCTCAATATCGACGATGTGCTCGATATCCTGTCCACGCCACTGCTCGGCATCATTCCGGAAAGCGAGGAGGTGCTGCGCGCTTCCAATGTCGGCTCTCCGATAACGCTGAGCAACGCCGCGAGCGCGCCGGCACGCGCCTATCTCGACGCGGCACGCCGGCTCAGAGGCGAGGAAGTGCCGATGACGGTCCCGAGCGAGCGCAAACGCCTGCTCGAAAAGCTGTTCGGACGGAGGGCGGCATGAACGTCTTCAACCTGTTCCGGCGCCAGGGTTCCGCTCCCGTCGCGCGGGAACGGCTTCAAATTCTCTTGTCGCATGAACGGGCAGCGCGCGGCCAGACCGACCTGCTCGGCTTACTTCGAGGGGAGATTTTGGCGGCCATCGCCAAGCACATTACAGTCGAGCAAGACCACGTCCATGTGCGAATGGATCGCGGCGACACCGTGTCTACGCTCGAGATCGAAGTCGAAATCCCCAATTCGGCCGGAATGCTGCTTGCTGCCGGATCGTAGGGTCGCAGGGCGGATTAGATCTGCTTACGCGCGCTTCGCCGTGATCCGGCGAACTCCTTCGTAGCGGCACGTCGAACGCATCAGGGCGCGGGCTCGCCAGGGCGTAACCCCTTGGCCACAGTCCGGGCCTTCATTGCTTCGACTCGATTTTTCAACGTGACCGCGGGCGAGCTATGCTACAGTCCTCTGCATCAGGCGATGCCATTGGCACCGGTAACGGAGTGAGTGGTGATGACTGGCTATGCTCCCGACAAGGCAGGGACGATTGTCCCGTTTGCGCCGGCGCCGAAAGGCCACCCGGAAGCCAATGTCGTGGCCGACGATTCTGGTCGCACCATCGTCGCGCTGCTGCAGAAGGCTGCCGACATGGCCAAGGAAGACTGTTCGCGCGCTATGGACCTTGCGCACAAGCTTTCATTTCAATTGCGAGCTTCCGAAGAGCGGGTGAGGGAGCTCGAAGCCGAGGCCGACTCATTTTCGCGACCGTGCCGCGCGCGCCGAGGCGTGGCTCCTGCGCATCCATAACGAGGTCGAGCAGACGTTTTTCCAGAAGAAAGACCGGGACCCGCGGCAAGCACCGCGGCAATGAGCCACTGACGAGCGAACGTCCTACCTGCGTCCGATCTCCGGTTCCCGATGCCGGCATTTTGCCGCGGCCGAGCACGGGCCGGCTTGCGTTGCGTTGCGTGGCTGCCGCGCTGGTTTGCTGCATGCTTGCAGGTTCGCCCGCGGATGCGGTGGTCGGCGGCGCGCCGTTGGCCGATCAGGCGATCGCGCGCCACGTTGTCCTGATCGTCGGCGGACGTGCGCTGTGCACGGGTGTAGCGATCGCCCCTGATCTCGTGCTCACGGCCGCGCATTGCGTGCTGAGCAACGGCAAGTATCGGCTGGTCTCGTTCGAGGGCCGCCGCTCCGCGGTCAAGGACGTGATTAGCGTCGCTCCGCACCCGCAGTTCTCCCCCTCCCCCAACTCACCGGATCTGGCACTGGTGAAGCTCGCCACGCACCCGGCCCCGAATCTAACGCCCGTGCCGTTCAGCGATCGGCGTGTGCCGCCTGAGGTCGGCGACCGGTTCATCGTTGCGGGCTTCGGCGTCGGCGATACAGGGCGACCGCAAGACCGCAGGCAAGCTGCGCACGGCAACGCTTGTCGCAACTCACCGCCCGAGCTCGCAGCAACTCAGCCTGATCGATCCGCAAAAGCTGGGCGAAGCCGCTGGTCTCGGCGTCTGCAACGGCGATTCGGGCGGTCCAGTGTTCGATGCCCGGGACCGCGCCCTGGTCGGCATCGTGAGCTGGTCGGCACGCACCGATGGCGAACCCGTATGCGGATTCGTGAGCGGCGTCGTGCCGCTCGCGCGCTACCGCTATTGGATCACTGAAACAGCAGCGAAACTGGGATCCCCGCTGGAGCCATGATCCGCATCGCCGCCGTTTGTGCCTGCGCTTCTCCTGTCGCTCCCTGCCGCCGCAATGGTCGGAGGCGCGCGGCCGGCAACCGAAGAGCAAAGTCGCGGGGTCGTCATGCTGACCGGTTCGCGCGGCACTTTCTGCTCCGGAGTCGCGCTCGCACGTGACCTCGTCCTCACTGCCGCACATTGCGTGTTGCCCGGCGCCGATTACAAGCTGGTGGAGTTCGAACTCCGCACAGCAACCCTCGCTTCTGGGCATCGCGAAAATTGCGCCACATCCCGCATTCGATGCGAGTGCCGTGCTGCGCCATCGCGTCACCGCCGACGTGGCGCTCCTGAAGCTTGCAAAGCCGGCGAACTCGGCGCCGGCAACGCTTGCAGCTTGGGCCGGTCCGGTCGTTGCCGGCGACCGTTTCGTGGTCGCGGGCTACGGCGTCGCAATGCGCGGCGACGGCAAGACCGCAGGCACTATGCGCGTCGCCACGCTGGTTGCAACCGGTCAGCCGGGCGCCCTGCAAATCCGGCTCGCTGATCCCGCTACCAAAGGTGAACGATCCGGTCTTGGCGCTTGTACCGGCAACTCCGGTGCGCCGGTGCTGCACAATTTGGCCGGCACGCTCGCCGTGATCGGCATCGTGAGCTGGTCTACCGGTCCGCAACTGAGCGAAGGCTGCGGCGGGCTCACCGGCGTCACGCCGCTCACGCGCTACCGGGCATGGATCGTCGACCAGGCCGGCAAGATGGGCCACTCGCTGAAGTAACTGGTTCTTGCGGGCGGACGCGACGCGCCTAATGCGGGGCGGAGTCTGCAATCGAGCGAAGGTCGGCAGCCGCCGACGGATATTTGAGCGCCAACTCGTCCAGCCTGCCGATCTCGACGTCGGCTGGCAGCACGCCCGGCCATTCCGTGCTGGCGCCGAGAAACCAACGACGTGGGCCGGCCAGCCGGGCAGTATGGAACGTGTTGCCTGGGATGAAGAGTTGCACGCGCTGTCCGGCGCGTAAATCCGGTCCGACCGTGACCCGCTCGACGCTGCCGTCGCCACGCAGCAGCACAACTTCCAGCGGATCACCGAGATAGTAATGATGAGCGACGCTGTGTTCGCTCCTCGGAGCGCCCCACACCCCCCGCACAGATTGGCTCACGTGTACCATCTGCCGCTTGCAAACTCATCCCTTCAGCTGCGGGCGCCACGCAGGGGGCGCTCGCGCAACATCATAATGCAAATCAGAGCGATCGTCAGGCACAGGATGGCTGCCGCGAAAACCCACCTGAAGGATTGCGCTGCCTGCGCGTCAGCGAGCACCGCGCCGGTCGATATGCTGCGGGTGATCGGTGTGCCGGCGAGGACAATTGCGCCGAACCCGGTAACGATGAACGTCGCCCCGAGGGCACGAAAGAAGTTCATCGTGCCGGTGGCGATGCCGAGTTGATGCAGTCCGACGGTATTCTGCACGATGACGATCGTGAAAGGGAAGGTCGGGCCCAATCCGAGCCCCACCAGCGCGATCAGGCCAAGCGCGCCCGCCGGGGAGTGCCCCGTCGGCGAGACTGCAAGGGGAACGAGCGCGGCCACCGAGAGCACGAGCCCGGCCAGCGGCACCCGCTTGTAGTGGGCGAAGCGCACGAGCAGACGGCCGGCCACGACCGAGGCAATGGTGGCGCCGCCTTGCAGAGCTATGATCGCCCAGGACGAGCCGGTCACCGAGAGGCCGAGCACCACTTGTGCGTACAGCGGCAGGATAATCGTGAGCGCGATCATCGTGCCGACCGCAAAGAAGGCAGCGGCGGTGCCGACCCGCATGGCGCCATCGCGCAACACCGAGAGCGGAATGAACGGCTCCCGAGCGGTCATCACCCGCAATGCGAACATTGCCCACAACGCCGCCGAGGCCGCGAACAGCGCCATGATTTGCAGCGAGGACCAGTGATAGCGCCGCCCGCCCCACGTGAGCGCGAGCATCAGCGCGATCGCCGCGCCCACCATCAGGACGGCACCGAGCATGTCCAGCCGATGCGGACGGTCGTGCCGAGGCAGCCGCCGCAGCACTTTGTGGGTGAGAAGATAGGCGATCGCGCAAAGCGGCAGGTTGATCCAAAATATCCAGGACCAGTGCAGATGCTCGGCGATGAATCCGCCGAGCAGCGGCCCACCCACCGTCGAGATAATGAATGTCGAGGAGGTGTAGGTCTGATACCGCGGCCGGTCGCGCGGCGAGGCGACATCGCCGATGATTGTCTGCACCAGCGGCATGAGGCCACCGCCACCCATCCCCTGCAGGGCGCGCGCGAGGATCAGTAGGAGCATTGTGGGGGCAAGCGCGCAGGCGAGCGAGCCGGCCGCGTAGACGCCTATGCCGATCAGCAGCATGGTGCGCCGCCCGTAGATGTCGGAGAGCTTCCCGTAGAGCGGCGTCACCGCGGTGGCGCATAGAAGATTGGCGGTGACCACCCAGGACATGTTCTCGACGTCTCCGAGACTTGCCGCAATGGTCGGCAGTGCGGTCGCCACCACCACCTGGTCGAGCGCCGCCAAAAGCATGGTGAGAAGCACGCCCACGACGATGCGCCGCGCGGCAGCGTGGTCGAGGTAGCTCGGGAGTGGTGCGGGCGGGGCCGGATCGCGCATATATTGCCTTGCACCGCGCCGAGGGACGGTGAGGCGCCGGGCCGGTTATACGGCAAGGATGCCGCAGCAGCGAACTTAGCGCGGGGGCTTTCGCGCCGCCTTGGGAAGGCGGACCGGCCAACTCACGATTCGATCCTCCAGATCCGCGTCATCCACGTCGTCCTCGCTTGCACCCACCCGGCCGCGCACCGAAATGCCGGCCTGATGCACAGTCTCGGAATCGCCGGACACTAGCGGATGCCACCAATAGAGCTCGTGTCCATCGGCCAGCAGCCGATAGGCGCAGGTCGGGGGCAGCCAAACGATGCGATTGATGTTTCTGGGAGTCAGCCGGACGCAATCCTTCACTTTCGCGGTCCTGTTGGAATAATCGCGGCAGCGGCAGCTTTCGCCGTCGAGCAGGCGGCAACCGACATCCGTGAAATAGGTTCGCGAAGCGTCATCGGCGTCCTCCAGCTTGACCAGGCAGCAGCGGCCGCAGCCGTCGCAAACGCTTTCCCATTCGGAATCCGTCATTTCCGACAATAACTTACGTTGCCAAAAAGAAGTTTCGTCAGTCGCCATGATAAAAGCCCGGAAGGACCCTGCGCGTACCGCGCCAGGCGGGTGGCGCAACCAAATTCCATGCGATTTTACCGATTTTTCCGTTCATGTTGTGATCATTGCGCCATAGTTTGGAACCGCTGGATACGATAAAAGATAGCCGACGGCTGGGCGGATCCGCTTCGCCGCGGCGATTTGGGCCGAGGAAGCTTTGCGCGACTTCTTCCGCGATGACGACGAACGGGGTGGTTGGCAGGCGCGTCTGCGCCGGATCCTGCTCGATCTCGATTCGCGGATCGACTTCGGACTTTACCAATCCCAGACTTGGGGACGCGAGCTATACGAGCGCTTCACCGTGTTCATGGACCGGTTCCATGTCGCGGGCTGGCGGCGCTGGTTCCTCATCGAACCAATCTCAGAGGGGCTGACGCTCGGGACCGTCGCAATGGTCGTGTTTCTGGCTCTTGCGATTCCCGCATTCCGGGAAACGTCGGACGATGACTGGCTGAAGAAATCAGAGCTCGCCGTCACCTTTCTAGACCGCTACGGCAACGAGGTCGGCTCACGCGGCATCAAGCACAATGACGCCATCCCGCTCGACGAATTTCCCGACCACCTGATCAAGGCGACGCTCGCCACCGAAGATCGTCGGTTCTACGAGCACTTCGGCATCGATATCCCAGGCCTGTTCCGCGCAATGCTGACCAATGCGCGAGCCGGCGGCGTGGTGCAGGGTGGCTCCTCCATCAGCCAGCAACTAGCGAAGAACCTGTTCCTGTCGAACGAACGCACCATCGAGCGCAAGGTCAAGGAGGCGTTCCTGGCTATGTGGCTCGAGGTTCGGCTCCCGAAAAACGAGATTCTCAAGCTCTATCTTGATCGTGCCTATCTCGGCGGCGGCACGTTCGGGGTCGATGCCGCGGCGCACTATTACTTCAACAAATCCGCGCGTGACGTGAACCTCGCTGAAGCGGCGATGCTGGCGGGACTGTTCAAGGCACCGTCCAGGTTCGCACCGCACATCAATCTGCCGGCGGCGCGCGCCCGCGCCAATACCGTGCTCGACAACCTGATTGAAGCCGGATTCATGACCGAGGGCCAGGTGTTCGGTGCCCGCCGCAATCCTGCTATGGCGGTGGACCGGCGCGACGAGCGCTCGCCCAACTATTACCTCGACTGGGCCTTCGACGAGATGAAAAAGCTCGCGGAGACGCTGCCCAAGTCGGTGCATGATCGCGTGTTCGTGGTGCGTCTCGCGCTCGATGTCGACCTGCAGAGGCATGCGGACCAGGCCGTCGAAAACTCGCTGCGGCAATATGGCCGCGAATACAAGGCCAAGCAGGGCGCGGCAGTGCTGATGGAGGTCGACGGCGCGGTGCGCGCCCTGGTCGGCGGCCGCGACTACGGTGAGAGTCAGTTCAATAGGGCGACGGATGCACTGCGTCAGCCCGGCTCCTCGTTCAAGCCCTATGTCTATGCAACCGCGCTGATGAACGGGTTCAAGCCGACCTCGATCGTGGTCGACTCTCCCGTATGTATCGGCAATTGGTGTCCGAAGAATTACGGCGGCAGCTTTTCCGGCTCGATGACGGTGACCGCCGCGCTGACGCGCTCCATCAATATCATCCCGGTGAAGCTTTCAATCGCGCTTGGAAAAGGCAATCCGAAGGTCGGCCGCGCCATGATCAAGGATATCGCGCGCAAGGCCGGCTTGCGTACGCCGATGCCCGACACACCCTCGATGCCGATCGGCGCCAACGAGGTGACGGTCCTCGATCACACGGCCGGCTACACGATGTTTCCCACCGGCGGAAAGGCGATGGCGGCGCACGCCATCCTCGAAGTGCGCACCGGAACCGGTGAGCTCATTTGGCGATGGGACCGCGACGGCAAGAAGCCGGTGCAGGTGATCCCGCCGCAAGTCGCCAATGACATGAACATGATGCTGAGCAAGGTTGTCGAGGAAGGCACCGCCCGGCGCGCCGCGCTCGAGGGTATAAGGTCGGCGGGCAAAACCGGAACGACCAATGCCCATCGCGACGCCTGGTTTGTCGGCTACACAGGCAATTTCGTGGCCGGCATCTGGTTCGGTAACGACGATTACAGCACCATGCACCAGATGACCGGCGGTTCGCTGCCGGCGATGACATGGCAAGCGATCATGTCCTATGCGCATCAGGGTATCGAGCTCAAGACGATTCCCGGACTGGGCCGCAGGCACCGGGACGTGCGGTGGTGGCCGACACCAAGCGGGAGAGCACGCAAGAGACAGGCCGCCACGCAGTTCTGACCAAGCGCGGCGCCGACGCTTTGTTGCGCGTCGAGCGGCTGATGGACGACGCGACGCGCGCGCTCGTCGCCCGCGCCGGACCGAGCAAGACGACCGACGCGCAGGGCGCAAATTCGCAACAGCAGGGGGCGTTCGTATCGGCATCGGACCAACCTCCGGCAGGCCAGATCCGCGGCAATTGAAGCCGGCGCCCATGGTTTGCTGAACCCGGCACTCCTACTGCAGCCTACTGGACCAACCGTGCGTTTGCTTTTTGGAATGATATTTGCGCTCGCTATTGCCGCGGCCATCGGCCTCGGGGCTACCTGGTTTTCGTTGACCCGGGGAACGGCTTATGGCGGTGTCACAATCGGAGCCTGGACCGCGTGGCCGAAGAACGGGACGCCGGGCATCGACCCTTATGCCCGTGCGATGGTTGCGCGTACCGGCGAGCTGCCGGTCGGATCCGGAGATGGGGTCGCGTTCTACGCGTTTGCCGACGATGCCGGTCAAAGCCTCGACGGACGCTGCGACGTGCTCTTGAGCGGGATCACTCCGCAGGCCCGCTATTGGACCATGACGCTGTACGATCCCGTGGGCGGGCTCGTGGCCAATTCGGTGCAGCGGCAGGGGTTCACCAGCCAGGAAATCATCCGCAAGGCGGACGGAAGCTTCGACGTTACGGTGGGTCCGCGCGCGCGTCCGGGCAATTGGCTCCCGACCGGCGGCGTGGAAAAATATCTGCTCGTGCTGCGGCTCTACGATACCCCCGTCGGCATGGCAACGCGCACGGGGCGCGATGCGCCGATGCCCGCCATCATCAGGAAGGCATGCCTATGATCCGCTTCGGACTGTGGCTCCTGGGGGCTTTTCTGCTGGGTGGAATTGTGCATCTCGCAACGATTCTGCTTCTCCCCAGCATGGCAACCCAGGATGCTTATGCCCGCGTCTCCGCCATTGCTCCCGTCAATGCCGTTATTCCCGTGCCGGCTCCGACCCCGGAGAAGGCGGTGATGCCGTTCATGGATCCCGCTTTCGCGATGTCGGTTTGCCGTTACGATCTATCGCGTGCGCCGCTGAAGTTCTCAGTACCGATCAGTCAGGCCTATACGTCGGTGTCCTTCTATTCCCGTTCCGACGTCGCCTACTATGCCATCAATGATCGAGCCGCCGGCCGCCGGGTGATCGAGCTCGATCTCATGACGGCGGCGCAACGCGCTGAATTGCCGGAGAACGAAGACATCACCAGGGCGGACCGATTGATCGTGGCATCGCCCTCGACCACCGGCTTGATCGTGATCAGGGCGCTGGCGCCGGAAGCGGGTTGGATTCCGGCCGCACGTAGCGCATTGGCGACGGCACAGTGCCGGGCGCAGTAACTTCGATTCGAAATAGTGTCAGACGCAGCGGGACACGCCTCGCCGCATAGCGATGCGCGGCCGAGACCGCGATCCAATGTAGAGCGATTTTCGCTCTACGAGCGCGTCGCACGTCGGCGGCGCCGCCGGCGCGGGCTGCTGATCGCCTCCGGCTCCAAGCCTCCCATTGGCTCGTCAGCATATCTTTCGATCCGTATGACCGGCAGGATGATGACGGTTGCCGAGCCGGACCTCGCGCCCACTGATCGTCGCGCAGGACGCTCCGGCGCATGAAAACTGATGACCTTACCCATATCACTTCCCCCCGCCGCCGACGGACGTGCGCCCGCCGCTGGCCTTGCCTGAATGTGAGGTGCGCAAGGTTAACGGTCCGCTAACAGGAACAGCATAGGTTATTTCAAATCAAGGATGTTGCAATGAAAGCGCAGTGATCATGAGCAAGCTATTGCCGGCATCTGCAGGCCTGGAGGTTCTGCCCAGTCACGCGGATGGGATCGACATGCGACCGACACTGTTGCGGGTGCTCACCGACCTCTACCTGCAGCGGCCGACACACACGACCGAAGACGAACGATACTACACCGAGCTGGCGCTGCGGCTCATCGACGCCATCGATACTGCTCAGCGCGCAGCCCTCGCAACACGTCTCGCCCGCTATCCGTCGGCACCACGGCTGGTGATCGAGCGCTTGGCGCGCGACAACATCGAGGTCGCAGCTCCGATCCTCGAGCACTCCCCATGTCTCGACCCCCACGATCTGGAAGCGATCGCGAAAGCCTGCGGCGGCGCTCATGCGAAAATCGTCTCCGGCCGCCTCGCTCAGTTCCGGACGACGCCCTCGCCGTGCAACAGCGACCCAGCTACGGGTGCCAGGGTCGAGGCTTCGGAATTGTCCGAAGCGTTCTATGCGGCGTCCCCCGCCGAGCGGCGGTTGATACTGATCAGCCTCGACTATGCGATGATCACGCCATCACCGCCCTTGGTTGCGATCCGGCGAACGGATGTTTGGCGGCTGGAATTGGCTGCCCTACGGCACAACACCGAGGGCGTCGTGCGGGAGCTCGAGCGAACGTTTGGAATAACCCGGCAGCAGGCGCGCCGGATCGTCAACGATGATCTGGGCGAACCGATTGTGGTCGTGGCCAGGGCGATGAATATCCCCGGCGATGTGCTGCAGCGGATGCTGCTGTTCATGAATCCGTGCCTCGGACAGTCGGTCGATCGTATCTATGGGCTTGCCGAGTTGTTCAGGGAAGTCACCTGTAACGCAGCCCGCCGATTGATGGCGATCTGGCGCGCCGCTGCGCCAACCGACGACCCGACAGAAGTGCACGAGACGATGACCTGGCGCGTCGCGGCTGAAACCGCCCGGCACGCCCTAGCCGAGGTTTCGCGTCGCTCCGAGCTGCAACACGATCCACGCCTGCGCAGCGGCATGCGTGAACGCGGTTCAGTCTGCGATGTTCTCCAGAAAATGGCGCCCTGAGCGATCTTCTACCTCGACGATCCAGGCGTCAGAATCGAAGCGCAGCTCGCGCGCGAGGCGCTCCTCGATCTTTTCTTCCGCCACCGGCTGCACGGCTAGGCAGCGGCAGAACAGCCGATCAATTGGACGAGCATCATCGAACAGACTTTGCGGCGCGGGGCCGAACAACTCTGCGGTACCGTCCAGCCGATTCAGCTTGACGAAAATGGCCCCGGCCTCTTCCGCGCCGCGCCGCCGCACGACCGCGGGCGCACCTTCGAGATTGCAGCGGCGGATGTAGGCCGCGACCCAGATCGCAGATTTCAGGCGCATTGGCTCGACTTTTTGCGGCTTATCGATGCGTCTCCCCGGATCAGAGATCGCCGGCTCTCTCTCGAGCAACCGCATTCTTATCCCAAACAGCGCACCTGAACCGGAAATTGTGCCGAGAGGTGCGGTGCGCAATTGGTGCGACTATTCCAGCGGCCGTCCGGTCAATGCTGCAAGCTCTCGCGCCACGCGCTCTGACGCCTGGCCAGTGATCGGAAGCTTGCGCTCGCGTTCGAATTTCTCGATCGCGGACTGCGTGTCGGCATCGATGATTCCGGTCGGCTTGATCTGGCCATAACCGTATTCCGCGAGCGCACGCTGCAACGCGAGCACCCGTCGCGATGGCGCCGGAGCGTTGACGGCAATTTCGTTGCGAACAGCCGGCGGACGCGCTGGTGAAGTCGGCTTGGCACCCTTCGCGGGCGATCGAATGATCGCCTGCAGCAGCGCCTCTGTCGGCTCCGTGCCGGGCTTGAGACCAGCAGCCTGCTCGAAGTCTCGGATGGCACTGTCCGTTTTCGGGCCATAGAGGCCGTCGATCACGCCATCATAGTAGCCACGTCGCCCCAATTCACGCTGGATATCATTGATGATCTCCCCAGGTGGACGCGTCGACGGAGGGGTGAGCTTGCTGGGTGGCGCCAGGGCGGATCCCGATTCGGCAGGACGCGGGCGCGGAACCACCGGTGCCAGACTGTTCGTCACGATCACCGGCTTGGACGCACCATGCGCGTTCCTGAACATCGGCGCCGGATGCGAGCCTGATTGCATCAACAGCACGTTGATCAGGATCGCGCCGGTGGCGAAGGCCCCAACCATAAAGCCGACGGCATCTCTGCGGCTCCATCCCGGGACTTGAAAAAAGATCCAGCCGCGAAGGATGCCGCCCTGCTCCGTCCGAACACTCTTCCCGCGGCTCGCCCGAGCGTGACTACGCACTTTTCTTCACCAGCATGCTCACCGGCTGATCAGTGCACGCCCGAGGTTCTGGGACGCGCTCCCCTTATGGACTCGCGGGATGGTGTCAGAGGGCGCTTAAGCGAACGCTAAGGGAGGGGCGCACAAGGCGCCGCGCCCCTAATTAGCCTTTGTCCCATCCGATGGGCACGCGCATTCGTGCAGGATGGTGAACGGCCGGTTGCCGGTCTGTTTCCCTTGCCCATCCGGTGCCGCCCGCAGCGGTGCTCGATCTGGAGCGACTGGGCTTCCCCGGGCACATTCAGCGCTAGTGCATTGAATTCCAATCAAGGAGGAAATCATTCGAATTTTCTGAAAAATCGCGATTAATTCGCGTCGAATATGGAGAAAAAGTCCGAAGCTCGGCCAACCGTCATTTCAGGAATTGGTGCTACGGTTCAATCCGGTGCGGCGGTCACCTCCGTGGGGGACCAGAGGGGAAGGGGTCATGCGGTTCCTGTTGCGAGTGGCATTCTGGCTCACGGTCATCTTGGTCTTGCTGCCGAGCGGCGGATCCCAGACCACCCCGACGGGCAATGTGAGCGCAATTGATGCAATGTCAGCGGCAAGAGCCACCATGACCGACATGGGGTCTTTTTGTGAGCGGCAGCCTGACGCCTGTGCGACCGGCTCGCAGGCGGCCGTTGCGATCGGACATCGCGCGCAGGCCGGCGCCAAGATGCTGTACGAGTACCTCAACGACCACCTTGGAACCACCGAAGGCGACACCAGCACGGATACGCAAACCGGGAAAGCCGTGCCAATGCCTACGGCCCGACGTTCGCAGCACACGCTCTCGCCGGCCGATCTGGTTCCGGCCTGGCGCGGCCTGCAGCCGCGCAAGGACCCGCGCGGCGACCCTCCGGCCTGACTTCGATCCGCCCCGGTTAAACGAAGGCCAACGCTCAGCTCGGCGGCTCGCTTCCGTCCTGGGCGCTCGCTTCCTATATGGCGCTCGCCTCCTATATGTAAGCGGTCACCCCGAAGCAGCTGGGTCCATGTCGCTCGACGAGATCATCGAAAACTTTTCCCTGCTCGAGGAGTGGGACGACCGCTATCGCTACGTGATCGAGCTCGGCCGCGCGCTCGTTCCGCTGGGCGAACGTGAACGTACCGAGGCGAACAAGGTGCAGGGCTGCGCGAGTCAGGTCTGGCTGTCGACGACGGTTGCTCGTAACGGTGCGCATGGGCCCAGGCTGACCTTTCACGGCGACAGCGATGCCTATATAGTGCGTGGGCTGATCGCGATCCTTTTCGCGACGTTCTCCGGAAAACGCGCCCAAGAAATCCTTGCAGCCGATGCGATCGCACTGTTCGAGCGTCTGGGTCTGCGCGAGCATCTCACGCCGCAGCGTTCCAACGGGTTCCGCGCCATGGTCGAGCGCATTCGCTCGGACGCAAGTTCGGCGCTGGCAAGCTCGGAATGATTTAAACTTCCGACCTTCGCACCATATTCCACCGGCGCACGATTTGGTGCGCGATGGGGAATGCATGCGCTACTTGCGGCGGCGCCGCTGCTGCCCAAGGCCCATCTGTTTGGCGAGATTCGAGCGCGCCGCCGCATAATTCGGTGCTACCATCGGGTAGTCCGGCGCAAGTCCCCATTTTTCCCGGTATTGCTCCGGAGTCATTTTGTACTGGGTGCGTAAATGCCGTTTGAGTGATTTGAATTTCTTGCCATCTTCGAGACAGACGATGAAGTCCGCCGTGATCGATCGCTTGACAGGCACTGCGGGCTTGGGAGGCTCGCTCGGTACCTCGCCGTCGCCGCTCGTTACTCTCATCAATGCTGAATGCACCTGTCCGATCAGCGCAGGTAAATCCGCCGACGCAACCGAATTGTTGCTGACATACGACGAAACGATCGACGCCGTCAGCTCTATCAAGGTGCCGATCGATGCATTATCACTCATATACGCTATTCCTGCCGAATTCGACTTCATGCCGGCCTTGCAATCAGCGTGACTTGCGTATTCAACTCAGTGCATTCACGGTTTGACAGCTTGGCAACCCGTGAAATGCAATCGCAACCTTCACTTTGGTCTGTATTATTATTCGGATCATTTACGGAAGCAACAGTGTTTGCACTCTCGAGCTGAATCTTCATTGTAATTGCTCGGATTCTTCTTATGGATACACATCAAGCCCCTTGCAACCGCTTGGTTGTCGACGACTTATTGGCTTCTTGGCGGTCCTGGGCACGGAGCGGGCCTTTTCGAATCCGTTCAATCATGAAAAGCGCCGCGGTCTTTCCGGACGGACCAAAGCCGACCGGCGCCCGCTATTGCATGAATGGTGTCGCGTTGACTTCACGCCCAATGACACAGGAGAGAAATAGGAACTGATGCTGGAACGGATAGAGGAAATGCTATCAACTCTCCCGTCGGTCAGGAGTTACTCTCGATATGCGTTCGCAGCTCGCCGATCGAACCGAACCTGACTGTGCCGTGCGGGAGCTTCGCTTCGATCGATCCGTCCGCATAGAGCGTGTAAGCCATCCCATCGACGACTCCGGACTTTAGGATCGCCGCCGTGCGCGGCGTATCGGAAGCAGCCGGCTCCGCACGGCGATTCGGGCCCGGCACATCCATCCTCCTCTCGATCTGGTCGATGCCTGCTTGCGGCTCGGATTGCGCCGGAGCATTGTTCCCAGGCCGGGCATCGGCAGGCCAGACCGTCTCGAAATTTTCGGGCTGCGGTGCTGGACGGGCGGGCTTCGAACGAAACAGAAAATCGAGCCGTGACGCCTTGAGGGCCTCGACAGCCGCACCGGCCGGACGGTCTTGCTCGGCGACCTTCGTTTCGTTGGGCGCCGGCTCGGCGGCGCCGGCAGTTGGATGCTGCATTTGATGCTTGGCAGCCGCTACGTGAGCCGCTCCGTTCGGAGACAAAGACACCCCTTCGATATTCGCAACTTCGGAGGGCTGGTTTCGGCTACGCTCGGCCCGCGGAATGCTCGAACGCAGCCGCTCGATGGCGGCCGCCGATACCTCAACCGCCGACGATCCCGCCGTATAGGCTTCGGACGGGCGGGCGGCCTCGCGCGCAGGGGCTTCCGCCCGCGGCCTCGGCGGCACCGGAATGTTCGATTGCGGGGGTCGGGTAGCGGGGGCGATTGCAATCGCAGGCGGGGACGGAGCAATAGCGGTTGCTGCCGGCGGTATCGACTCGGAGGCTTCAGCGGCACGGGCAACGGGTCGGCCGGTGGCGCGGGTCCGCAAGGCTTCCGCCAGGCGCCCCAGTTCCGTGACGGCCGCCGAAAGCCCGATCAGGATCAAGCCCCCGGTCAGCGCCGTCGTGCCGGCCACAATGAGCGTGTTGCCGAGAGTGAACTCATTGATTGGTATGCCGAATCCGATCGCCGCGACGCCCCCCGCGGCAACCACGATACCCAACATCAACAAAACAACGGCCATAACGCACGCCCCACCGCTGCACTCGCAGCCGTACCGCTAATATGGTTACCAAAAGAATTCTGACCCCGTTCGGCACCATCCGCAATGACATATCTGCCACGGTCAGGACAAATCGAGCTGACTGCACGCAACAGAAAGCGCCGAGGCGCCGATAACGCGCGGGCGAGATCGTTGATGGAGCCCCGGCCCAAATCAGGCGCACCGGTTGCCCCGGCCGTCGGGCCGGCATATTGGAGTGACGGAACCACACCGGCATCGACCGGTTAACTTGAACCCACCGCGCTCAATCCCGTCCTGAACACTCGAGGAGGTAAGTCGATGTCGTTCACGCTGCCCGACCTTCCCTATCCGCACGAGGCGCTCGCTCCTTACATGTCGCGCGAGACGCTCGAATATCATCACGACAAACACCACCTCGCATACGTCAACAACGGCAACAACCTGATCAAGGACACCGAGTGGGAGGGAAAATCTCTCGAAGAGGTGGTCAAGGGCTCGTTCGGAAAAAATGCCGGCTTGTTCAACAATGCCGGCCAGCACTACAACCACCTGCATTTCTGGCAATGGATGAAACCCAACGGCGGCGGCGACAAGCTTCCCGGCAATTTGGAAAAAAAGATCATCGCCGACCTAGGCTCGGTAGCGAAGATGAAGGAGGATTTCGTTCAGGCCGGCGTCACGCAGTTCGGCTCCGGGTGGTGCTGGCTTACAGTGAAAGACGGGAAGGTCGCTGTCACCAAGACACCCAATGGCGAGAACCCGCTTGTGCACGGCGGCAAGCCGATTCTGGGCTGCGACGTCTGGGAGCATTCCTACTACATCGACTACCGCAACCGCCGGCCGGACTACCTCAAAGCGTTCATGGACCATCTGGTGAACTGGGAATACGTGGCCAAGATGTACGATGCTGCAATGAAGTAGGCCACGCAGCATCACCGTGGCGGCCCGCCCTCCTGGCTGGAAAGATGCACTGAATAAGCGGTGTCGATCGCAGCGCCCATCCCCGTTCCCTTATCGGAGCTATTGAATCAAAGCCGCGCGTCCGACGGGCTCGCCATAGGGGTGGTGTGCGTCGTGAGCATCATCGCGCTCATGACCTTCCGGGACTACGGGCTGAGCTGGGACGACTATGCTCATGCCGAATACGGCGACCTCCTGCTTGCGTACTATGCCTCGGGCTTGCGCGACCTGCGTGCGCTGAATTTCGTCAACCTCTACTACTACGGCGGCGGCTTCGACCTCCTTGCAGCGTTGGCTGCCAAGGCGCTGCCGCTGACGGTTTACGAATCACGGAGGCTGATGGGCGCGGCGGTCGGAGCTCTAGGGCTGATCATCACGTGGCGCACGGGCCGGCGCATCGGTGGCCCGCAGGCCGGTCTGCTGGCGCTCGTCCTCCTCGCAGCATGTCCGCTCTATTACGGTCACATGTTCATGAACCCGAAGGATTCACCCTTCGCGGTGGCGATGGCGCTGTGCTTGCTCGGACTGGTGCGCGCGCTCGAAGAATATCCACGCCCGTCGATGTCGGCAATTGCACTGGTCGGGGCGGGTTTTGGCTTGGCGTTTGGATCGCGCATCATGGGCGCCTTCGTCGCGATTGCAGCGCTCGCATCGACCGTATTCATCTTCGCCGTCGAATCGCGCGCGAACGGCATCCGCCCGGCGGCGATGGAGCTGGGTAAATTCATCCTGGCGCTGGTGCCGGCCATGTTGCTGGCCTATGGCATCATGGCGCTGGTGTGGCCCTGGTCCGTCCTACACCCGCTCAATCCATTCCGCGCAACCAGCTATTTCTCGCATTTCTTCGAAGCTCCTTGGCAGGAGCTGTTTGACGGAGCGCTGATATCGGTTCCCGACATGCCGCGCAGCTATGTACCGGCGTTGCTGGCGCTCAAGCTGCCGGAACTTTTCATCGTGCTCGGCTTCGGCGGCGCCGCGGGCGCCCTTGCAGCGGCATTGCGACGTGACGTCGACGTGCGCCACCGCGCCGCCCTTCTGGTTCTGGCGCTGGCAGCACTGCTGCCGCTCGCACTGACGATCGCGCTGCGCCCGGCGATGTACAACGGCATCCGGCATTTCCTTTTCGTGCTGCCGCCGCTCGCGGCGCTCGGAGGGCTTGCGGGGAGTTTCGTCCTCGATGTGATCTCGCGCTGGTCCCGGCTTGCGACGACAGCAGCTGTTCTGGTCCTGCTCATCGGCCTTGCGGTTCCCGTCGTCGAAATGGCGCGTCTGCACCCATACGAGTATGCGCACTTCAATGCGCTCGCCGGCGGTGTGCGTGTGGCGCGGGAGCGTTACATGCTCGATTACTGGGGTTTGGCCTTGAAGCAGGCTTCGCAAGCCTTGCTGGCGAAGATCACCGAGCGTCATGAATCCAAGCCCGGCAACCGACGCTGGAAGGTCGCAGTCTGCGGGCCGCATCGCTCCCCTCAGGTCGAGCTCGGCCCGCATTTCGAGACCAGTTGGGATCCGCAAGGAGCTGACTTCGCAATGACGCTCGGCGAATTCTATTGCAACAAGCTCGACGCTCCGCTGCTGGCCGAAGTCGTGCGCAGCGGAGTCACCTTTGCCCGGGTGTACGACATTCGTGGCCGGTCTATCCGGACGCTGCTGACGCAACCGGGACTTTGAACACAAGAGCAGATCATGGAGCGTCCCCGCGCCGAGCCCGAGTTGCCTTTATCTCCCGCATACATCAGTTGCCGGAATCACCGCCGATATAGCCGGCGATCCTCCAACCGCCTGCCTCTTTGGCGAAACACATCTGCGGCTCGACGATGTCGCGGACTGCCTCCGCTGCCACGTAGCCGGTCTTGCCGGAGGGCGTGACGACCTTCAAGAAGCTCTCGCTGGCCGTGTCCTCGTCGAGCAGGCGCACCAGATGCAGCCCGAGCTTCTCGACCAAGGCCGCGTTCTGCTGCGGCCCCGAGCGCACCTCGAGGCCGTCACGGACCGGATAGACCCACTCGGTCAGATCGGTCTGGGTTGCATCGGCAAGCTCCTCGGCGGCCTTCTCGTCGTAGGCCGGCATGGCGGGCGCGCAGATGACCCCCGGACGCTGTGGATCGGGCATGGCGCTGGGCTCGTTGGCGTGATCGGCAATCACCTCCCAGCCGACTGCGTCGGTGCCGCCGAGGCCGATCGCCTTGGCCAGGTTGTCGATGCCAGGCTTGCCCTTATCGGCCTTGTCGGCATCTTCCGGGATCCAGAAGAAGTTCGCGGCGACGAGCCGCGCGAGCGCGGCCCGATCCTTCTTCTGAGCGATACCGGCAAGCTGTTTGCGGAACGCATCGAAGCTTGCATCGCTTATCGGAGTTGGCAGCTTGATCGCGACCGTCTTGTACGGACCGGGCTTCACCGCTGCCGGCGGCTGAGCGGGCGCCTGTGGCCGCGCCGGCGCTTGCGCCAATGCCGGATCGAGCGCGCCGATTGTCGCAAACGCGGCCGCGACGATAATGATGGAAAGGAAGCGTAGGTCCCGCATTGCGATGTCTCCCAAGTGTCGAGGCAATCATATTGACGACGCAATTGCGTCCGGGTTACGGCAGCCGAATCCGGCATCGTCCCGCATGCCGCAACCCCCCGCATTGCGCTATGCTTCATGCGCGCTACCGCGGATCTGTTACTACAACAATTGCCCCGCTAGGCGCCGGCCGGCTTTGAACACGAGGCGCTCCGCCGGGCGCCGTGCCAACGCATCGTCGAGCGAGGACGCCGGCAGCAGCACCAGGTCGGCCGGCGAGCCTTGCTCGATCGCAGTGCGCCCGTCACAGAGAGCCCGGAGCAAGGCGATGGGATCGTCCAGATGGATGGCGATCGCAGCGAACAATGCAGTGTCGAGCATGTCGCCATCGCCGAACGGGAAGAACCAATCGCGGACATTGTCGGTGCCCAGGCGCACCTCGACGCCGGCGGCCAGGAGCTCGCGGACCAGGGTCACCCCGCGTCGCAGCGGCGTCGCAGCGGCGCGGTCCTGCAACAGCAGATTGGTTTCGGGCAAGGCGATGACGGCGATCCGAGCTCGTGCGATGCGATCGATCAGCGCCCACGCTGGTTTGCACTCCAGCACGGAAAGTGCGCAGAGATGGCTGATGGTGACGCGGCCTTGCAGCCCGCGCGCAATCACCGCATCGGCAACCACGCCCGCGAGCATCGTGCGCGGGTCGAGATGCTCGTCGAGGTGAAGATCGACCGGCAGCCCTGTGCGCTCCGACAGATCGAGCAGCACCTCGAGAGCACGCGCCGGATCTGCGCTGGAGTTGAGGCTCGCACCTAGGAAATCCGCCCCGAGCTCGGTTGCGCGTTGGAGGCGCGCGGCCGCTTCCGGCTCGGCCAGGTCGTTGCGCGAAGTTGAGAACGCGATGACGTCGACGTCGAGACGTCGGGCTACGTCCTTTTTGGCGGCCAGCACGCCCTGCATCGAGCGCAGGTCCACGATCGGGTCCACGTCGGTATGGGTCCGAAGTCGGGTGACGCCATGGCTGATCGAGCGTTCGAACAGCCGCTTCGCCCGGCCTCTCACATCGGCCGCCGTGAACGCCGCCCGGGCCTTGGCCGCGGCCATGACCGCATCCGACAGAGATCGCGGCCTGTATGAATCCACCGTAAATGCGCGATCGGCATGGGCATGCAGATTGGCAAGCCCGGGGAGTGCGAGCCAGCGCACCGTGCAGGTCGGCGCCGGCACGATCCCGGCAACCAGCCCGTCGCACAGGCTGAGGGTGCAGGCACCATCACGGTCCGGGAACGCGACGGCGTCGATTGTCAATTCGCCCGGCGACGCCATGTCCGCGAAACTGCTCCTTGAAATCAGTAGCCTTGTGGCCCAAAAACCTCGATCCCGAACCGGCGTTCGAGCGCGCGGCCGAAGCGATATTTCATCTCCGGTCCCTCATAGGTCATCGGTGGCGTGCGCAGGAAGCCGGATTCCGGCTCGACGCGCAGCACCGTGAATGATGGCCCCTCTTCCCCGCCGATGCCGGGCATCTGCTGCTCGAGCTCGGCCATGGTTTGGATTGCGCGCGCGCGCGCAAAGCCCGCCGCGCGCGCGATGGCCGCATAATCGGTTCGTCCGTCATTGACCATCGGCAGCGCACCGACGGTCTGGTAGACGCCGTTGTCGACGACGAAATGCTTGAGGTTCGGTGCCGCCTGAGAGGCCTCCGTGAGCAGGCAGCCGAGATTCATGCAGAGCGAGCCGTCGGCGTTGATGCAGCCAGACCGGAACCTTCGGCAGCGAGAGCGCAAGCCCGAGCGCGAAGCTTGAGGCAAAGCCCATGGCGCCGTGCATGTAGAAGCTGTCCTCGCTCTTGGTCGCGGCCCACCATTCGTTGGCCGCCATTCCGAGCGCACAGACCGCAACCGCGTCGCCGCGATGCCGGGCGAGTATGCCGATGGCCTCGCGCGCCCTCATGCCGGCCCCTCGCCTTTCACCAGCCGCCGCGTGAGAAAGAGCACGAACGGCCGCTTTTGCATACGGCAGGTTTCGAAGGCGTCGGGGATGCAACTCACCTCCTCCGGCCGATCGACCACGTGATACGGGAAATCGTAGGCTCTGCAGCAGCGGAATCGTGCGCCGGCCCTGCACCTCCTGGTAGATCCGGTGGTCGTCGATCGAGCCTCGCTGGCTCACGATCAGGAACACCGGGATCTGGTGGCGCAGATTGAGCGTAGCGAGCTCGCCGGTGCAGGTCAGCAGCCCGGTTGTCGCCCATCAGCGCGACCGCGCGTACGCCGCCGAAGAACGCCCCGCTGCAGATCGCGACCGCCTCGGCTTCGCGCGCCACCCGGACATGACGGATCTGGTTGGCGGCTGCAATGCGCTGGATCAGCGGAGCGACCCAGTCGTCAGGAAGCGAGGCGGCCAGCTTGATGCCGCACCGGATCAGCTGCTCATGAATTCGTGTAGTCACGTCCATGGTGAGGCAACTCGCAAGTCACGGCGCGGCCGCGATGACCTCGACCTCGACCAGAAACTCGGGCCGGGAAAATCCCGAAACGATCATCAGCGTAGAGGCCGGCGCCGGATCGCTGATATAGCGGTCGCGCACGCTCATATACCCCTTGAGGTGCTCGCGTGAGACCACGAAAGAGTTGATGCGCACGATGTCGGCAAAGGTCAGTCCCGCCTCCTCCAGCACGGCACCGATATTGCGAAAGCAAAGATGCGTCTGCTCCTCGATGGCCTCCGGCACCTGATCGTCCGGAGACACCCCGAGTTGGCCGGAGCACACCAGGATGCGGTAGCCCGACGGGATCTCCACGCCATAGCTGTAGCGCGCGAACGGCGGCCGGATCGCTTTCGGAGTGATGTGTCGCATTGCGCGCATGCTTCAGATCTACACGGAAGGCGGCGGCCGCAATCTCGGCGGAGCTTATGATCAGCGGGGTGTTTGCTATACCATGCCCCGGCATTATGATGTGAGTCCATCGATGGCAATCCCCGCCGCATTACGCCAAGACCTTGCCGACATTCCGCTCCTGGAGGATGCGGGCTCGCTGCGGATGCGAAGCCGTGATTTCTTCTGGTTTTCGCCGATTCTGAAGGAAATGCTGGACGACAAACGCGCCGAGATCGTCGCTGTGCCGCGCAACAAATCCGACGTGGTGCGGGTCGCCGCGGCCTGCGCCAGGCATCGCGTTCCCTTGACCGTGCGTGGCGGCGGTACCGGGAATTACGGACAGGCGGTGCCGCTCGCCGGCGGGGTGGTGCTCGACATGGCGAGGCTCGATCAGGTGATCTGGCAGCGGCCGGGCACCGGGCGCTTTTGCGCCGGCGCTCGCATGCTCGATATCGACCGTGCGCTTGCGCATGCGGCGCATGAGCTGCGCTTCTATCCCTCCACGCGCCAGCACGCGAGCATCGGCGGGTTCGTCGCCGGCGGCGCGGCCGGCGCCGGCTCCTGCACCTGGGGACAGATCGCCGATCCCGGCGCCGTGCTCGGGGTCGAGGTCGTCACCGTCGAGATCGAGCCGCGCGTGGTCGAGCTGCGCGGGCGCGACGTGCTCAAGGTCATGCACGCCTACGGGGTCAACGGCATCATCACGGAAGTCGAGGTGCCGCTCGCTCCCAGCCATCCCTGGTGCGAGCGCATCGCCATCTTCTCCTCGCTGGCGGCAGCGGCGCGTTTCGCCCACGCCTTCACCGAATGCGACGGCATTGCCAAGAAGCTCGTCACCGTGCACGACCCGCAGGTGGTGCCGTATCTGCGGCGGCTTGCGCCCTATGCCGAGCCCGGCCGTGCCATGGTGATCGTGATGGTCTCGGAACCGCAGGCCGACGCCTTCGAGCTCCTGGTGGCGGACCACGCCGGCAAGGTCACCTTCCGCCGCTCCGCCGAGGACGCACGCAAAGTCGCATTCCTGGAAGCTTCCGGGCTGCAGCCGCTCTACGAGTTCACCTGGAATCACACGACGCTGCATGCCATCCGGATCGATCCTTCCATCACTTATCTGCAGCTTCGGTTTCCCCCAGCCAACAATCTCGAATTGGTGGACTGGGTCGCGGAGCACTTCCACGACGAAGTGCTTCTCCATCTCGAGTTTCAGCGCCGTGTCGGGAAGGTGACATGCTCCAGCTTGCCGCTGGTGCGCTACACGACGCCCGAGCGCCTCAGCGCAATCATGGCCGAACTCGACGCCAAAGGAGTAGCGGTCTCCAATCCGCATACCTTCATCCTCGACAATGCCGGCTGGAAGCGGGTCGACGCGCCACAGGCGGAGTTCAAGCGCATGGCCGACCCGCATGGACTGATGAACCCGGGCAAGCTCGCGGATTGGCAGGCGCCGGACATGCGCGCGATCGCGTGAAGGCATTCATGGCCGCCAAGCGCTTCTGGGCAGAGCTCCGATCGAGCGAGTTCGCAAGCCTCGATCCCCATTCCACGATCACGGTTTTGCCGGTCGCCGCCATCGAGCAGCATGGGCCGCACCTGCCGGTCATGACCGACACCGCCATCGCAGAAGGCATGATCAAGACCGTGCTGCCTCGTCTGCCCGACGATCTCCGCGTGCTGTTTCTGCCGATCCAGATGATCGGAAAATCGAACGAGCATCTGCGTTCGCCCGGGACCATCACTCTTGCGGCCGAGAATCTGATCCGCACATGGTTCGAAATCGGCGAAGGCGTGCACCGCGCCGGCTTGCGCAAGCTGGTTATCGTCAACTCGCACGGCGGCAATGCCGATGTGATCAGCATCGTCGCCCGCGAGCTGCGCGTGCGTCTCGGCATGCTCGCTGCCACGACGCAGTGGCGCCGCTTCGGGCTGCCGGCCGGACTGTTCGAGTCATTCGACGCGGCTCATGGCATCCACGCCGGCGATATCGAGACCTCGCTGATGCTGCATTTCCGGCCCGACCTCGTCGACATGGGCAAGGCCAAGCTGTTTCCATCCAGGGCCGCAGAGATGGAGACCGGTTACGAGCACCTGCGTCCGACCGGCCAGCATGGCTTCGGTTGGATCGCGCAGGACCTCAATCCCGACGGCGCCCTCGGCGATGCCTCGCTGGCAACCGCGGAGAAAGGACGCCTGACCGCGGAGCATCAGGCGGACGCCTTCATCGCGCTGCTGCGCGATGTCGCCCGGTTTCCGCTCGATTCGTTGGCTTAGCCATTTTCAATGACACCAATGTCGAGCATCAGCCAAGGCTTCGGCGTTTTGCTTCGGCTGAGCTGTGAGCGACCTGAAGCAACATTCGACAATACTTGAGCTTTTTGCCGTTAACTTTGTTCGAGCCAAAACGCCCGATGATCGGCCCAGGTCCCCCCGGTCTTGCCAACGCGACGAGTGTGCCTCAGCTGTGCCCACCTACATCAACCGCCCGATCACGCGAGTGCGTCGCGCCAGTTGCCGCGGCGGGAACCTGCCAGCACCGCCTCGGCATCGACGTTTTCTTCGCCGGGAACGCGAATGCGCTTGAACACCATCTCGTCGGCGTGGAGCGGCTTGGTGGCGTCGAGCCCCATCTTGGCGCCAACCCCGTCGCACGTCGAGGGATCGAGCTTGGAGCCCTGGCTGTGCGTCACCACCACGAGATCGCGGTCGGCCTGGAAGCGCGTAGCCACCGCCCATTCGACCTCGTCTGGATCGTGTATGTCGACGTCCTCGTCGACGACGATCACCTGCTTGACATCGTAGTGGCCGGCAAAGGCGCCGAGCATGACGTTCTTGGCCTCGCCCTCCTGGCGCTTCTTGATTTGCACATAAAGGTGATAGCGGCATACGCCGCCTTTGGGCAGATGCACGTCGCGCACATTGGGAAAGCTGCGCTGGAGGTGCGCGAGCAAGGTCGCCTCGCGCGGGATTGCTCCCAGCAGCAGATGCTCGAGACCGCCGCCGACGATGGTGTGAAAGATGGCGTCCTCGCGGTGGGTGACGGCGTCGATCTCCATCACGTGGCGCTCTGCGCGCTCGCCATAGTATTGCGGGAATTCGCCGAACGGTCCTTCTGCCTCGCGCACGCGTGGGAGGAAGCGGCCTTCGATCACGATTTCCGCATCGGCCGGCACCCGCAAATCATTGGTCAGGCACTTGACCACCGACAACGGTCGACGGTGCAGCGCGCCGGCGATCTCCAGCTCGTCGAGGTCGATCGGCGCGATCGCCTGCGAGGCCAGCAAGGTGAGCGGATCGACGCCGACCACGAGCGCCGCTTGGAGCGGCCGCCCGTCCGCCTCCGCCATCTCGAAGAACATGTGGGCGTGGCGCGGAAGCAGCAGCACGCCGAGCCGGTTCGGCCCGCTCAACTGACAGCGATGGATCGAGACGTTCTGCTTTCCGGTGCGCGGATTGCGAGTGATCATCAGGCCGGCGGTGACATAAGGCCCGCTGTCGTGCTCGTTATGAGTGGGGAGCGGAAGCAGCCGCGCGAGGTCCACCTCGCGGTGGACCCGTTCCTGCACCGGCGCTGAGGTCGTTTCCCGCCATGGAATCGGATGCAGCGCGGCATCCTGAAAACGTGCCAGCAAATCGCCCGGCTCCACCCCCATCGCCTCGGCCATCCAGCCGCGGTCGGACACGAGGCCGGAGACCACCGGAATCGGATGCCCGCCCGGACGGGGAAACAAGGTGGCACGCACCCCATCGAGCCGCTTGGCAACCGCCGCCAGCTCGAAGCGAAGGCCGATGCCGGGCTTGACGATCGCCAGCCGCTCGCGTGCCGCGAGATGATCGAGCCAGTCACGCAGCGAGCGGACCGGCTGCGGCGCGTTGTCGCCCATGGTTCGCGCGGGCCGGGGCTCGTCACCGGCTTGCATCGCTTTGCGGAACTGGCTCATGGCCCACTTGTCTCGATGCCTGCGGTCTTGCAGAGATGTAACATACTATCGCAATCGCGGCTCCCCTCCCCGCTTCACGCTGTGGGACCTTGTGGGGAGGGAACAGCGGCTCGAACATGCTCGATCTCGGCACCAGCTTCGTCGCCACCGTCGCCCGCGACCCGCACGCGCTGGCGATCGTCGACGGCGACGTGCGCCTGACATACCGCGCATGGCACGAGAAGATTTCTGCGCTGGTCGCGGGCTTCGACGAGCTTGGAATTCGCTCCGGCGATCATCTCGTCACCGTGCTGCAGAACCGCTGGGAGGCGGCGACCATCCATTGGGCCTGCCAATTCGCCGGCATCGTCGTCACGCCGCTCAATTGGCGCTCGACAGCCGACGAGCTCGATTTCTGCATCGACGATGCCGACGCCAAGGCGATCGTCTACGAGCAGGTCTCGGCCGCCGCGGTCGGTTCTTCGCGCAAGGCGCAGGCGCGCGCGCGCATCGCAATCGCGCTGCCGCACGCGCGCGATCCTGCATTCGAGACGGTCGCCGCAAGGAGAGCGCAGGAGATCGAGCCGCGCGTCGGTGCCGAGGCCTGGTCGGTGATGCTCTATACCTCCGGCACGACCGCGCGCCCGAAGGGCGTCCCACGACGCCAGCACGCGGAACGCGCCGCCGCGCTCGCCCATGTCGCGCAGAATCTCTACCGTCACGGCGAGCGTACGCTCGGCGCCATGCCGCTCTATCACACCATGGGTGTGCGCTCGCTGCATGGCGATGTCGCTGATCGGCGGCGCCTTCGTCTGCCTGCCGCGCTTCGATCCCGGCGGTGCGCTCGACCTGATCACCGCGGAGCGCATCAGCAACCTCTATCTCGTGCCGACGCTCTACCATGACCTGCTGCATCATCCGCAGTTCGAGAGGACCGACGTAAGCTCGGTGCGCAAGCTCGGATTCGCCGGAGCGCCGATGACCGACGGCTTGCTGCGGGCGCTTCGCTCCGCGTTCAAGCCGGACCTGTTCGTCAACCATTATGGCTCGTCCGAAATCTACACCTTCACCATCGACCAGGACGCGCCGGCCAAGCCGGGCTCGGCCGGACGCGCCGGCATCAACCAGATGATCCGGGTCGTGCGACTTGGCGCTGCCTCGCCCTCCGAGACCGCCGCACCCGGCGAGGAGGGCGAGATCATCGCGCTGCTCGCCGGCGATGAATCTTTCGAGGGTTACTGGCGACGGCCGGATGCCGATGCCAAGGCGCTGCGGCACGGCTGGTACTTCACCGGGGACACCGGCTATTTCGATGGCGGTGGCGATCTGTTCGTGACCGGCCGCGTCGACGACATGATCATCACCGGCGGCGAGAACGTCTCGCCGGTCGAGATCGAGAGCTGCCTGTCGCTGCATCCCGGCGTTTCGGAGGTGGCGGTCGTTGGGCTCGCCGACGAACGCTGGGGCAAGATCGTGACGGCCTTCGTCAAGCGCCGGGAGCAGGTCGAGCCCGACGACCTCGATCGCTTCTGCCGCGAAGGCCGGGCTTGCCAACTACAAGCGGCCGCGCCGCTACGTCTTCGTGGAAGCGATCCCGAAATCGCCGGTCGGCAAGCTCTTGCGCCGCATGCTCATCGCCGGCGAGTACGAGCCCGAGCGCAGCCAGGCTGCCGTGACAACAGCAGCCGTCCAGCAAGGGACGGCGATATGAGCTCGAGCCTCGCCGATCCTCGCCACGCAGACCTCGCGGCATATTCCGGAAAAAGCAGTGCCTCGACTGGGGTATTGCGACCGAATGCGTATCGGACGATAACGCAGCAATGCTCGAAACAGCTCGACGGATTGCAATGGAAAGGAACAAGCATGAACCGAAATAGGCAAAGCCGAATTGCGCTGGGCGCGATCTGCGTTCTTGCGACGGTCCTCGCCGGCACGTCCGCCGACGCCCAGACCTATCCCACCCGGCCGATCACGGTCATCATCCCGTTCGCCGGCGGCAGCGCGAGCGACGTCGTCACGCGCATCCTGCTCGACCGTGTGGGCAAGTCGATCGGGCAGCCCTTCGTCATCGACAATCGCCCGGGTGCGGGCGGCAACACCGGCACCCTCGCCGCCGCCAAAGCCGCCCCGGACGGCTACACATTGGTGGCCACCGGCTCCGGACCGGTCGCGGTCAACAAGTCGCTCTATCGAGAGCTCGGATTCGATGGCGCGAAGGATTTCGAGCCCGTCTCGCTGGTCGGCATCTTCCCGATCGTGATCGTGGCGAGCACCAAGCTGCCGGTGAAGTCGCTCGCGGAAATGGTCGCCTACGCCAAGGAGCGACCGGGGGAGCTCAATTACGGCTCGGTCGGAATCGGCAGCTCGCAGCACCTGGCCGGCGCCTTGTTCGACGCAGGTTGCCGGCGTCAAGCTCACCCATGTGCCTTACCGCAACATCGCGCAATATGCCCCCGACCTGATGGCCGGCACGGTGCCGCTCGGGTTCCAGTGGCTGCCGAACGTGCTGGCGCCGCTCGGGGCGGGAGGCGCCAAGGCGCTCGCGGTCGCGACCGACAAACGAATGGCCGCGCTGCCCGACGTCCCGACCACCGCCGAGGCAGGAATGCCGAATTATCAGGCGTCCGGATGGTTCATTCTGCTGGCGCCCAAAGGAACGCCGAAGCCGATCGTCACCAAGCTCAACCAGGAAGTGAATGCCGCGCTCGGCGATCCCTCGGTGCGGGACAGGTTCACCGAGCAAGGCGCGGTGCCCGTGGTCATGTCGCCCGAGGACCTCACGAAGTTCATCGCTGCCGAAACCGACAAATGGCGTGACATCATCGCCAAAGCGGGAATTCCGCAGATCCAGTAATGCCCATCCACCTCGTCAGGACTTGATGTCCGGACGCGTAATGATCGCGGGCGCCGGTCCGGTCGGCCTAGCGGCCGCCGCCAGTCTCGTTGGCAGCGGCGTCCCGGTAACAGTCTTCGAGGCCGGCGCCGAGCTGAGCGAAGAGTCCCGCGCCTCGACCTTTCATCCGCCGACCCTCGACATGCTGGATCAGCTCGGCGCCGCGCAGCCCCTGATCGCGCAAGGCCTGGTGGCACCGCAGTTCCAGTATCGAACCAAGAAGCTCGGAGTGCTGGCCCAGTTCGACTTCGGCGCCATCGCCGATGTCACCGGGCATCCCTATCGGGTGCAATGCGAGCAGTCGAAGCTCACGCGCATCTTGTTCGAGCAGTTGCGCGGCCGGCCGGACTTCGAGCTGCAATTCGGCAGCCGGGTCGAGCGGGTGACGCAGCATTCCTCCGGCGTGGCAATTGCGGTCGAACGCGCGGGACGGACCGAGACGCGCTCCGGCCGCTGGCTGATCGGCGCCGACGGCGCCCGCAGCGATGTCCGCCGCTCGCTCGGCATAGCATTCGACGGCTTCACCTGGCCGGAGCGCTTCCTGGTCGTGAGCACGCCATTCGACTTCCGCGCGGTCATTCCCGACCTCGCGGCCGTGAGCTACGTCACCGATCCCGAGCGCTGGTACTTCCTGCTGCAAATCCCGGGCTTGTGCCGGGCGATGTTCCCGGTCACGACGGATGAAAGCGACGAGCTGGCCCTGAGCCCGGACTTCGCGCAGTCGCTGATGGCAACGGTGGTGCCGGGGATTTCGCGCTACGAGATCGCGCATGTGACGCTCTACAAGGTCCATCAGCGGGTGGCGCAAACGTTTCAGCACGGACGCGCGTTCCTGGTCGGAGATGCTGCGCACATCAACAATCCGCTCGGAGGCATGGGCATGAACGGCGGCATCCACGACGCCGTCAATCTGACCTCGCGCATGGTGCAGGTCTGGCGCGGCGAAAAACCGGAGTCCGAGCTCGAGCGCTATGACCGGCAGCGGCGGCTGGTGACGCTGGAATACATCGAGAAGCAGTCGATCCAGAACAAGCGCAATCTCGAATCCGACGGCCTCGAGCTCCGGCGCTCACTCACCGAGATCGCAGCCGACAAGGACCGCGCCTACCAATACCTGCTGCGGGTTTCCATGATCGCGAGCTTGCGCCGCGCGAGGGAATTGGGCTGATCCGTCGGGTCCCGGGCGTCGTGCAGCCAGCTTTGAGCCGAGCGCAACGTGACCCGGGAGCCTCGGAGATGCGGCGCAATATTCACGGAACGCAAACCCCCACATGTGCCGCTCTCCACGGCACGCGCCCTGCGCCTTTGCCCACGCCCGGCCGGGCGCTCGACGCGCTGGGCACTGATCCGGCGAAGTCGCCGTTACCGCAACTGCGACGACCACGTCACGCTCACACTTGCGAGGAATATCCTCCGTCGACGGGGATCGCAGCTCCTGTGATGAAATCGGAAGCAGAGCTGGCCAGGAACACGGCGATGCCGGCAAAATCCGAAGGATCTCCCCAGCGTCCGGCCGGCGTGCGCGCCAGGACGCGCTCATTGAGGCCCGCAACCTCCTTGCGTGCCGTTTGCGTGAATGGCGTGTCGATCCAGCCCGGCAATATCGCGTTGGCCTGGATGTTGTCCTTCGCCCAGGCGCACGCCAGCGCCTTGGTCATCTGAACGATGCCGCCCTTGCTCGCGGCATAGGCGACCGCAAAAGATGCCCCGAAAATCGAAAGCATGGAACCGATATTGATGATCTTGCCGCCGCCGCTTTTCGCCATGTGCGGATAGGCTGCGTGGGCACACAGGAAAGCGCCGGTCAGATTCGTCTCGATTACCTTGTTCCATTCGCGCGAGCGTGTAGTCCTCGGGCTGCTTGCGGATCGCGGTGCCGGCATTGTTGATCAGGATATCGATGCGGCCGAACCGTTCCACGCTGCTTTGGATCATCGACCGGCACGATCCTTCGTCGCAGACGTCGACATCGATGGCCGCTGCCTGCACGTTGAACTCCTCGATCGACCTGCAGGCATCTCTGTTCTTTTCAGTGCGCCGGCCGGCAATGACGATCGCCGCACCGGCTTGGGCCAACCCCGTCGCGATGCCAAATCCGATTCCGCGCGTTGCCGCCGGTGACAACCGCAACCCGTCCATGCAAGTCGAAGAGTTTCATCGACATCGTGTCCACCTTCAGTGCCGCCATTCCGGGGCGGGCACACGCGTCCACGGACGCTCGAGCTGGAGGTCATCCGCGATCGTGTTCGCAGCGATGTAGCCCGGCGCACCGTTGATGCCGCCGCCGTTGCCGGTTGATGATCCGCACAGATAGAGCGCCTCGATCGGCGTGCGCGTTCCCGACAGCATGCGGATGCGGACGATTGATGCCGAGCTGGGAGGGGATGTAGGCGCCCATGCGCACCGCGCCGCGCACCATGTTGGCGTTGAGGCGCTCGACGTCGAGCGGCGTGAACAGGAATTTCGCGCGCACGTTTTCGTTGTCGAGATTGGATGCATACTCCCGCCACACGCCGAGCACGCGCTCGGTGTAGTCGTCCTTGTCGGCGGTCCCAGTTCTGCGCGTCGCCACCGACCGCATACGGCGCGAACGGCCACCAGAAGGCGGAATGCCCGTCGGCGGGAGCATAGGTCGGGTCGACGACGCTGTTGCAGGCGCCGTTGCCCATGAGAACCTGCGGAAATTTCTCGGCGGCGCAATCCTCGAAGCAGCTGCGAACCTGGTCGATGTCGTCCATCCCGAAGAAGATGTTGAACGCGCGGTCGATGTCGGGATCGAACTCCGCCGAGCGATAGGCCGGCCGGTCGCGCAGCGCGAGATGGAGCGTGACCAGGCTGTGGTTGCCCCAGTGCCAGGCATCGAGCTTCTTGCGGACGTCCTCCGGGAACAGTTCCTCGCCGGCCATCCGCATGGTGGTCGGCGCGTCGATCGCGCTGGCGATGAAACGGCTGCCTTCGACCGTGTCGCCGTCGGCGAGGCGCACCGCCGGCGGCGCGGCCGTTGCGCACCACGATCTCCTGGACGTCGGCGCCGGTGATGACCGAGCCGCCGCACGCCTCGATCACGCGCGTCAGCGCGTCCGTGAAGCTCGCGGCGCCGCCGACCGGCAGCGTGAACTCCATCACGTTGGCGAAGATCAGCGGAAACACGATGCCGGCGCCGGGCACGCTCTCGGTCGTGATGACGTGCATGTAGGACGTGAACAGCGTGCGGATGCGGTCGTCGTCGAAATGCTTGCGCACGACGCTGAACAGGTCGTGCTGCGCATGCGAGAGGAACTCCTTGGCCTGCGGTCCCGACAGCCGGTCCTTCAGCTGCTCGATCGGAAGCGGCGCGTTGAACGCGAGCGACGTGAACAGCGGGCGCATCTTCGCCGGCATAGAGATGATGAAGCTCGCGGAACGTCTCGGCGTCGCGCTGCGAGAAGCGGGCGAGCGACGCGCAGGTCTTGTCGAGATCCTTGTGGATGACGACGCAGGTGCCGTCGCGGAACGCGGCACCCTGCTGGATCGAGCGGCTCGATATAGGAGAAGCCGAAGCGATAGAGCTCGAGGTCGCGGATCAGCGGCGAATGGCGGAATCCCATGAAGAAGTTGGAATGCAGGTTGAAGCGATAGCCGGGCAGGGCCGGCTCGTCGGTGCGTGCAGCCGCCGCCGACGCGCGCGTTGCGCTCGACCACCGCGATCTTCAGGCCGGCGCGCGCGAGATAGGCCGCAAGCGTCAGCCCGTTGTGACCGGCTCCGATGACGACGCCGTCATAGTTGTCCATTCGCTCCTCCCGCCTCGCAACCCGCAAGCTATTGCACCAGGCCGCGATCGACCATGGCGTGGATGCCCTTGTTGCCGTCGACCAGCTGCGTCACGCGCAGGTCGCAGGCGAGGCTGCAGAAGACATAGGCCTCCTCCGAGCTCCAGCCCTTCATCTCGACCAGCCAGCGGATCATCTCGCGCAGCGCCTGCTTGGCGGCGTCGTCGAGGTCGGGATCGAGGCCCATGGTGATGTAGTGCGTCGGGGTGACGGCGCGGGGCATGTCGAGCTTCTGCCCTTGTGCAGCACGAGCTCGAACGTGCCCGTCAGGCAGGTCTCCAGCGCGGTCAGGCAGACCTCGCCGTCGCCCTGCACGGCATGCCCGTCGCCGGCCGAGAAGTTCGCGCCCGGCACGAACACCGGAAAATAGACCGACGTGCCGACGAGAAATTCCTTGTTGTCCATGTTGCCGCCGAACTCGCGCGGCTCGACCGACGAGCACAGCCCGTATTCGGGCGGCGGCGCCACGGCCAGGATGCCGAAGAACGGGCGCAGCGGAATGGTCGCGTCCCCACGGCAGCTTCGCGGTCATCGCCTGGCGGTCGATGGGAATGATGCGGCAGCGGAACTCGGGATAGTCCTCGGGCAGCGTGCCGCGCAGCGGGCGGATCAGGTTCCAGCCCCAGTCGACGGTGAGCTCGATCGCCTTGATGCGCACTTCCAGCGTGTCGCCCGGCTCGGCGCCGCGCACGGCGATCGGTCCGGTGAGGATATGCGGGCCTGGCGAGGGCTTGAGCTGCTCGCAGATCTCGCGATGGTGCGGCAGCATGATCGAGGTGTCGCCGACATCGGCCAGGCCGCCGGAAACGGTTTCGATCGTGACCGTGTCGCCGGAATCGATCGGTGAGGCGCGGGGGGATTTTCGCGTCGAGGTAGCCCCAGTGCACGGTGGCGGGTGTCGGGGTCGAGCGTGTGATGCGTCGGCATTCGCTCTCCTGCATAATCCGCATTGCCGCCTGCGCGGCCCTCTGCAGCAAACCGGTCGTCGAGCCTCGCGCGTCTACATCAGCTTTGTTCCCGATACGCCGAGATGCTGATCGAGCACCTGCGTCTCCTTCGCCAGCGCCGCCGGCGTGCCCTGGAACACGAAGCGCCCGGACGACAGCACGTAGACCTCGTCGGCCACCGACATGCGCCAGCTCCAGGTTCTGCTCGACCAGCAGGATCGCGTGGCCGCGCGCGCGCAGCCGCCGCATGATCTCCTGCACCTGCAGCACCAGGCGCGGCGACAGTCCCTCGGACGGCTCGTCCATCAGGATCAGCTCCGGATTGGCCATCAGCGCGCGGCCGATCGCCAGCATCTGCTGCTCGCCGCCGCTGAGCGCGCCGCCGGGATGGTCGATGCGCTCGGCGAGCTGCGGGAATTCCTTGAGCACCTCGTCGAAATCCCAGCGCTGTCCGGCTCTGGCGTCCGTGCGGCGGCCGCCGCGAGCGGGCGAGCACGCTGGTCGGCAGCAGCAGGTTCTCGCGCACGCTCAGCGAGCGGAAGATGCGCCGGCCCTGCGGCACGATCGCGATGCCGTCCTGGGCGATGGCGTAGGGCGGCTTGCCGCGCAGCGAGCGGCCCCGATAGACGATCTCGCCCGTGCGCGGCGGCGTGAGGCCGGCCACCGAGCGGATCAGCGTCGTCTTGCCCATGCCGTTGCGGCCGAGGATGGCGGCGATCCGCCCCTTGCGCAGCGTCAGGCTGACGCCCTGCAGGACGTAGCTGTCCCCGTAGTAGGTGTGGATCTCGCGAGACCGTGAGCAGGGGCTCAGACATGGCCGAAATACACGTCGCGGACTTCGGGTTGGCCTGCACGTCCTCGGGCGTTCCTTCCGCCATCACCCGCCCGCGGTTCATCACGGTCACGCGGTCGGCAAGGCCGAGCGCGACGTCCATGTCGTGCTCGATCAGCACGACCGTGATGTCGCGCGGCAGCGCGCGGACCATGTTGAAGATCCGCGCGCGCTCGCTGGGCGACAGCCCGGCGCAGGGCTCGTCGAGGAACAGCACCTTGGGGCCGGTGTTGAGCGCCAGCGCCAGCTCGAGCTGGCGGCGTTCGCCGTAGGAGAGCAGCTTGACCGGATGGTCGGCGCGGTCGCTCGAGGCCGACCGCCTGCGAGCCCGGCGAGCGCCTGCTCGCGAATGGCGGGGAAAGCCGCGCAGCGAGCGATGGAATATCCACTTGCGCCGGTCGGTGCCGATGATCGCCAGCGCCAGGTTCTCGGCCAGCGAGAGGTCGGTGAACACGTTGGTGATCTGGAACGTGCGCCCCATGCCGAGCTCGGTGCGCCGGTATTCCGGCAGCTGCGTCACGTCGTGGCCGAACAGCCGCACGTGACCGGAGGACGCCCGCAGCGTGCCGGTGACGCAGTGGAACAGGGTGGTCTTGCCGGCGCCGTTGGGCCCGATCAGCGCGCGCCGCTCGCCGGGCGCGACGCGCAGCGTGACGCCGTCGACGGCGCGCAAGCCGCCGAATACCTTGGCGAGATTCTCGACCTCGACCGCGGCAGTCATGGCGACTTGCCTTTCGTCTTCGCGCGCGCCGGCGCGCAGGCGGTTGACGAATCCGACGATGCCGTCGGGCGCCCACAGGATGGTGGCGATGAACACGATGCCCATGATCGCGGCGTGCAACTCGAAGAAGCTGCTGACCCAGTTGCGCAGGCCGAGCACGATGCCGGAGCCGAGAAACGGCCCGATGATCGTGCCCGAGCCGCCGACGATCGCCATCAGCGAAACCTCGACCGAAATCTGGAACGAGGCCGCGACCGGGTTGATGAAGCGATTGTAGTAGACGTAGAGCACGCCGGCGAGGCTCGCCATCGCGCCCGAGATCACGAAAGCCGCATAGAGGTGCAGGGTCGTGCGGTAGCCGAGGCTGCGCATGCGGCTTTCGCTCGCCTTGATGCCGCGCAGCGACAGCCCGAACGGCGATCTGATGAGGATGCGGTAGCCGAGCGCGCACAGGATCACGACGGCGAGCACGAAATAGTAGTACGCGGTCTGCGAGCTGACCGCGACGCCGGCGACGGAGGGCGGCGGCACGTTGGTGATGCCGTTGTCGCCGCCGGTGAACGACGCCCAGCGATACACGGCGCCCCAGATGATGTAGCCGAGCGCGATCGTGATCAGGATGAAATAGACGCCGCGGGTGCGCACCGAGGCGCCGTAGAGCACGGCGAGCAGCGTTCCGGCGATGATGCCGGCGGGCGCGGCGATCAGCGTCGGCTGCCCATAGCGGACCTGCAGGATGGCGGTGGTATAGGCGGCGACCGCGAAGAACGACGCGTGGCAGAGCGAGTAGAGGCCGGCGTGCCCGAGCAGCAGGTCGACCGAGAGCGCGAGCAGGCCGTAGATGTAGATCTGCGTGAGCAGCGTCATCCAGAACGGGCCGACCAGCGAGCGGCGCCAGCAGCGCCGCAGCAAGCGCGACGAGCCCGAAGATGATCGCGGTACGAGCCCACGCTCAGCCTTCCCTGCCGAAGATGCCTTGCGGCCGGAACAGCAGCAGGATCGCCATGGGTCCGAACAGCACGAAATAGGAGAACTCCGGCAGCAGCCAGCGGCCGTAGGCGTCGAGCAGGCCGACGATCAGCGCGCCGATCATGGCGCCCTCCAGGCTGCCGAGCCCGCCGAAGATGACGACCACGAGCGCGTAGATCAGGATCTCCCATTCCGCGCCCGGATAGAGCGTGAGGAACGCGCCGCCGACGACGCCCGCCATGCCGGCGAGGAACGAGGCGAGCGCCGAGACCAGCACGAACAGCCGGTCGATGTTGATGCCGATCGCGCTGACGATCTCGCGGTCGTCGACGCCGGCGCGCACCACCGCGCCGATCTGGGTCTTGCGATAGAGCAGCCAGAGCGAGAGGCCGACGACGATGCCGAACAGGATCAGGACGAAGCGGTAGGTCGGATAGATGATGCCGCCGGGCAGCTCGATCGCTCCGCGCAGCTCGATCGGCGTCGGCACCTTGAGGTTGTCGCCGCCCCAGATCTTGAGCGCGATATCGCCCATGACGAAGGCGATGCCGACGGTGAGCAGCACCTGCGCCAGATGGTTCTCGCCGGTCCGGCGGATGAGGAAGCGGTCGATCAGGTAGCCGATCGGGATGATCGCCAAGCCCGCCGCCGAGGACGCCGAGCGCGAAGCTTCCGGTGTAGCGGGTGATCGAGAGGCCGATGTAGCCGCCGAGGAGGTAATAGGCGCCGTGCGCCATGTTCACGACGCGCATCAGCCCGAAGCTCAGCGTGAAGCCGCTGGCGAGCAGGAACAGCAGCGCGGCGAACGAGACGCCGTTGATCGCCTGAAGGATGGCGCTGTCCATGGGAAACGCCGGGGATCGCGTTGGCGGCCAGCGCGACCGGCCGCGCCTGTGCGGCCGGCGGCGCCATCGGCGCCGCCGGGACTTCGGAGGTGCAGCGCTTACCGCTTGTAGGGCCCGCGCTTGAGGAACTCCTCCGGCGTCCAGGTCCAGAACTGCGAGACGTTCTCGTAGGTCTTGATCGGGACGTTGGTCAGCACCTGGCCCGACCGCCGGATGATTGATCTTCTGGATTCGCGTGATGTACACGTTCTGGATCGGGTTGTCGTATTCGTCGAGCTTGAGCGTCCCGCGCGGCGCCTTGACGGTCGAGCTGCGCATCGCCTCGAGGAACGCGGCGCGGTCCTCGACGTTGCCCTTGATCTGCTCGATCGCCGTGCGCGTCCACAGGCTCGCCGTGTAGGCCGAACTCGGAGAACCAGGACGGCAGCCGCTTGTACTTCTTGGCGAATGCGTCGACGAACGCCTTGTTCTCCGGCGTGTCGAGCCCGGCGGCATAGTGCAGCGAGTTGCCGATCATGCCGATGGCGCGGTCGTCCATCTGCGGCAGCACGTCCTGGTGCATCCAGTAGCCGCCGTAGATCTTGAACTTCTTGTCCATGCCGAAGCTGAACCAGGCTTCGAACAGCCGGATGCGGTCGGCGCCGACGACGACCGCGACCACGGCGTCGGAGCCCGGCGCGATCGACGCGACGGTCGGCCCGTAGTCCTTGGTGCCGATCGGGTTCCAGATGATCTTCGCGACCTTGCCGCCGGCCTGCTTGAAGGTCTCCACCGCGCCGAGCGTCACTTCGTGGCCCCAGGTGTAGTCCTGGCCGATGAAGGTGACGTTGCGGGCGCCGAGCTCCTTGTAGAGGTAGTCGCCGAACGGATGGCCGATCTGGCTCGCCGACACCGCGGTTCGCACGACGGTCGGCGTGCGATCCCACTTCGTCACGTTGTCCGCGCCCGCGGTATCCATGACCAGCGGAACGCCGGTCTCCTTGCTGACCTGCGCGACCGCGGGGCCCTCGTGTCCGCAAAGCGGACCGATCATGAGATGCACCTTTTCCTGATGGACGAGGCGGCGCGCCTGCGTGATCGCCTGGTCGGGATTGCAGGTCGTGTCGGCGATCACGTACTCGACCTTGCGGCCGCCGGCCTGGTTGTTCGACCTGCTCCCAGAACAGCTTGAAGCCGTCGACCATGTCGATGCCCGGCGTCGCCAGTGGGCCGGTGAGCGGCACCAGCAGGCCGATCTTGATCGGCCCGCTTTGCGCGTGGGCCGATGCCGTTCCGAGAGCCGCGGCGAGCAGCGATGCGCCGGCCGCGCGATCGAAATTCCGACGCAGAGTTGCCGTGATCATGAATCCTCCCAAAGGCCATCTCTTGGTCGCCTCCGGCATTCGCCATGGCCGTGGCGATGCAGGGTTGGATTGATGCTAGCACGAGTTCAGGCTTTCATACATAGCGTCCCGAGCCGAATGCCGCGGGGCTTGCATCGATGGTGGCGCTGCAGTCGGAGCGGCCGTCGTCGGTGGAGCCGTGAGATCGGAGAGGCTGGCATGAACGCGCGACGCAGCCCATCGGAAACGCCGACCGGCGCGACGTCCGGCCTTCGGTTCGGCAGCGGCCGCAGCGCGATCCGCAGCGAGGATGCTCCGCTCGTCACCGGCGCCGGAAGATTCACCGACGACATCAACCTGCCCGGGCAGGCCCATGCCGCGTTCGTGCGCGCGCTCGGTTGCGCACGCGACGATCCGTCGCGGTGGATGTTGCAGCGGCCGCCGGCGATGCCGGGCGTTCTCGCCGTGATCACGGGCCGCGATCTGGCGGCGCGAGGACATCGGCGCCATTCCTCCGGTCGCCTCGTTCAACGGCCGCGACGGCAAGCCGATGTACCAGGCCAGCATGCCGGTGCTCGCGGCGGACCGCGTCCGCTATGTCGGCGAAGCGATCGCGATCGTGGTCGCGGAGACGGTCGCACCAGGCGCTGGACGCGGCCGAAGCGGTGGACGTTCGAGCTCGATCAGCTTCCCGCCGCCTCCGACGTGGAGCGCTCGATGGCGCCGGACGCGCCGCCGATCTGGCCGGAGGCGCCAGGCAACATCGCGCTCGACTGGGAGGACGGCGATGCCGCGCGGCGGTCGATGCGGCCTTCGCCCGCGCGGCGCATGTCGAGCGCGTGCGGCTGATCGATACGCGCCTCGCGCCGAGCGCGATGGAGCCGCGCGCCGCCATCGCGAGCTTCGACGCGCAGTCGCAGCGCTACACGCTGATCGCGCCGACCCAGGGCGTCGCCGTCGTGCGCAAGCTGCTGGCCGAAGGCGTGTTCAACATCCCGGCGAACCAGATCCGGATCGTCACCCACGACGTGGGCGGCGGCTTCGGCATGAAGGTGCAGACCTACTCCGAATATGCCGCCCTGATGTTCGCGGCGCGCCGGGTCGGGCGGCCGGTGAAATGGTGCGCGACGCCGGCTGGAGAGCTTTCTCACCGACACGCACGGCCGCGACGGCGTGCTCGAGGGCGAGCTTGCGCTCGATGCCGACGGCCGGTTTCTCGGCCTGCGCGTGCGCACCTGCGTCGGGATCGGCGCCTACACGTCGACCTTCGCCGCCATCTTCGCGACCGCGAACACCAAGAACTGCCTGTCGAGCGTCTATGTCATTCCGGCGATCCACATCGGCGTGAAGATGGTGCTCACCGATGCCGCGCCGCTCGGGCCCGTATCGCGGCGCCGGGCGGCCGGAGGCGATCTATCTGATCGAGCGGCTGATCGATGCGGCGGCGCGCGCGATGAACATCGATCGCGCGGAGCTGCGGCGGCGCAACATGATCCCGCCATCGGCCATGCCGTACCAGACGCCCGAACGGCCCGATCTACGACAGCGGCGATTTCGCGCACGCTTCTCGACCGGGCGCTGGCGCTCGCGGACTGGAACGGCTTCACGGCGCGGCGCACGGCGTCCGAGAAGGCGGAGAAGCTGCGCGGCATCGGCATCGGCTGCTTCCTCGAAGTCGCCGGCGGCATTCTCGACGAGACCGTCGATCTGCGGTTCGAGCCGGACGGCAAGGTGGCGCTGCGCACCGGCGCGCAGGCGATGGGGCAGGGCCATCTGTCCACGTTCGTGCCGCTGGTGGCGAAGCGGCTCGGCATCGATCCCGCGCGGTGTCGGCTCGTGGAAGGCGACAGCGACGAGGTGCCGGCCGGCACGCCGAGCGTCGCCTCGCGCTCGATCATGATGGCGGGCAGCGCCACCGCGCTCGCCTGCGACCAGGCGATCGAGAAGGGCCGGCGCGGCGACGGCGCACCTGTTCGAGGCCGACGCCGGCGACGTCGAGTTCGCCGACGGCATGTTCCGGGTTGTCGGCACCGACCGCGCCATCCCGATCCTCGAACTGGCGCAGCGCATGCGCGCGACGGCAATGCCGGACGAGCTGTCGGGCGGGCTCGACAACGTCGCCAAGTTCGTCTCGCCGCAGATGAGCTTTCCGAACGGCTGTCATGTCTGCGAAGTCGAGATCGATCCCGAGACCGGTGTCGTCGCCGTGGTCGGCTACACGGCGGTCGATGATGTCGGGAACATGCTGCACGAGACCATCGTGGAGGGACAGATCCACGGCGGCGTGGCCCAGGGCCTCGGGCAGGTGCTGGGCGAGCAGGTGATCTACGGCGACGGACGGTCAGCTGCTGACCGCGTCGTTCATGGACTACTTCATGCCGCGCGCGGCCGACGTTCCGGCGCTGTCCGTGCATCACCATGTCGTTCCGTGCACGACCAATCCGCTCGGCGTCAAGGGTGCGGGCGAATCCGGCGTCGCGGGCTCCCTGCCGTCGGCCGTCAACGCCGTGCTCGATGCCTTGGCGTGCCGCGGCGTCTCCCATCTCGATCTGCCGATGACGCCGCAACGCATCTGGTCGGCGCTGCACGAGCAGACCTCGGCCTGATCAGGCCTGTGCCAGGCGCCTGTCGACCTCGGCGGCGAGTCGCACCAGGGCGTCTGCCACCTGCACCGGATAGGATGCGCCCGGCTGCAGGCGCCGCAACGGCTCGGGCAGGCGCTCGAGATCGCGCGCGGCGCGCGCCCGGCACTCGGCGAGGCTCGGCGATGGACCGACCCGCCGGCCGCCTTGCATCACCGGGTGCAGCAGAGGCTCGCCGCGCTGATCGTCGTTCTCGAGCGACAGCACGTCCCCGGCCATGCGGCCGTCCGTCCCGTAGCGGCGCCAGACCTGCTTGCGTCCCGGCCAGGTCGCCTTGCCGGCCGATCGCTTGCGCCGTGCCACTCCGGCATATTCCTGCAGCTTGTAGACGCAGTCGAGCGCCGGCGCATCCGACGACGTCGTGAGGCTGGTGCCGATGCCGAAGCCGTCGATCGGAGCGCCGGCACGAAGCATGTCGCCGATGCTGTCTTCGTCGAGGCCGCCGCTGGCGAAGATGCGGATCTCGGCCAAGCCCCCGGCATCGAGGATGCAGCGCACGCGCTTGGACAATGCGATCAGATCGCCGCTGTCCAGCCGCACGGCGCGGATCTTGATGCCGAGGGCCGCCAGCCGCGGCGCGAGCGCGACCACCTTTCGGGCCGCGGCCTCGGTGTCATAGGTATCGATCAGCAAGGTCAGGTTTTCGGGCCGCGAGCGCGCGAAGTTCTCGAACGCGGCGGCCTCATCGTCGTGCATCTGGATGAAGGAATGCGCCATCGTGCCGAAGATCGGGATATCGAACAGCTTCTCGGCCAGCACGGTGGCGGTGCCGGCAAAGCCGGCGATGTAGCTCGCGCGGGCCGCCATCAGTCCGGCCTCGGCGCCGTGCGCCCGGCGCAGGCCGAAATCGACCAGCAGCTTGCCGGGCGCGGCGAGCACCATGCGCGCCGCCTTGGAAGCGATCAGCGACTGGAAATGCAGGATGTTGATGAGCCGCGTCTCGACGAGCTGCGCCTCCGGCAGCGGCGCCGTCACGCGCAGGATCGGCTCGTTGGCAAAGAACACCGTGCCCTCCGGCATGGCGTGGACGTCGCCGGTGAAGCGAAAGTTCGCAAGGTGATCGAGCAGGCCCTTGCCGAATCGTCCGCTCGCGCGCAAGCCACTCGATGTCCTCGGGCGAGAAGCGCAAAGTCTTCGAGGAAGTCGAGCGCCTGCTCCAGCCCGGCAGCGACCAGAAAACCGCGCGCGATGCGGCAGCTTGCGCACGAAGAATTCGAACACCGCCGTCTTGGTCTCGCCATGGTCCAGGTAAGCCTGGATCATGTTGAGCTGATAGAGATCGGTCAGCAGCGGGCTTGTCGCAGCGTCCATTCGCGCACCTTCGCGTCGTTGGCCAGCGTAGCGCGCGCGGACCGAAGCGCAATGCACCTCTCGCGCTTGCGGCGCGAGCGCAATTTCGCCGGACAATTCATCCGGGCTGAGACTTTCTCCGGCATGTCGTGTAGGATGTCTCGATCGACACGATCGCCACTCACGCTCCGGCAACGAACGCCATGACCCTCGCCCGCTTTCCCTCGCTCGCCCATTGGGGCGCCTTCACCGCCCTGGTCGAGAACGGCCGGCTGGTCGGCTGCGAGCCGTTCGCGCGCGATCCCGCGCCGTCGAACATGCTCGACGCCATGCCGGAGATGGTGCACTCGCCGCTGCGCATCGCGCGGCCGGCGATTCGCGACGGCTGGCGCGAGGGCAAGCCGCGCACCGGCGCCGACAGCTTCCACGAAGTGTCCTGGGACGAGGCGCTCGAGCCGGTCGCCGGCGAGCTTGCGCGCGTGCGCGAGACGTTCGGCCACACCGCGATCCTGGGCGGCTCCTACGGCTGGTCGTCGGCCGGGCGCGTGCACCACGCCCGCACCCTGCTGCGGCGATTCCTGTTCCTCGGCGGCGGCTGCGTCGACCAGGTCGGCAACTACAGCTTCGGCGCCGCGCATTATCCTGCTGCCGCGGGTGATCGGCACCTTCCAGCCGGTGGTGGGCCAGGTCACGGACTGGTCGTCGATCGTCAAGCACACGCGCCTGATCATCGCCTTCGGCGGCCTCGCCACCAAGAACGGCCAGGTCACCTCAGGCGGCGCCGGCGCTCACACCATGGAGATCGTGGCTGCGCCGCGCGAAAGACGCCGGCATCGAGTTCGTTTCGGTGAGCCCGCTTCGATCCGACGCGCCCGACTTTCTCGGCGCGCAATGGGTCCCGATCCGACCCAACACCGACACCGCGATGATGCTGGCGATGGCGCACACGCTGCTGGCCGAGGAGCGCTACGACGCGCAATTCGTGTCGCGCCACTGCGCCGGCTTCGAGGCCTTCCGCCGCTATCTGCTGGGGCTCGATGACGGCGTGCGCGAAAAGCGCGGACTGGGCGGCGCGCGATCACCGGCGTCGCCGCCGACACGATGCGCGATCTCGCGCGCCGCGCCGCCGCGACCCGCAGCATGATCACCTGCGCGTGGTCGCTGCAGCGCGCACATCACGGCGAGCAGCCGTACTGGGCGGCGATCGTGCTGGCGGCGATGCTGGGCGGCATCGGCCTGCCCGGCGGCGGCTTCGCCTTCGGTCATGGCTCGACCAACGGCATCGGCGCGCCGCGCGTCGATATCGCCGGGCCCGAGGTGCCGCTGCCGCTCAACCCGGCGCGCTCCATGATCCCGGTCGCGCGCATCGCCGACATGCTGCTCGATCCCGGCGCGAGCTACGCCTTCAACGGCCGGCGCTATACCTATCCCGACATCCGGCTGGTCTATTGGGCCGGCGGCAATCCGTTCCATCACCATCAGGATCTCAACCGGCTGCAGCGCGCCTGGCAGAAGCCGGAGACCGTGATCGTGCACGAGAGCTGGTGGACGCCGACCGCGCGCCACGCCGATATCGTGCTGCCCGCGACCACCACGCTCGAGCGCAACGACGTCGGCGGCTCGTCGCGCGACTCACTTCATTCTGGCCATGCACCGCGCCATCGATCCCGTCGGCGAGGCCAGGAACGACTTCGACATCTTCCGCGCGCTCGCCGCAGCGTCTCGGCTACGAGCTCGCGTTCACCGAAGACCGCGACGAGATGGGCTGGTGCCAGTGGGTCTATGACCAGGTGCGCGCCAGCGCCGACCGCCAAGGGCATTGCGCTGCCGGGCTTCCAGCAGTTCTGGGCGGAAGGCTTCGTCGAGCTGCCGCCGCCGGAGCGCGACTACGTGCTGTTCGAGGATTTCCGCCGCGATCCCGAGCGCGCATCCGCTCAAGACGCCGTCGGGGCGGATCGAGATCGTCTCCGACGCAGTGGCCGGCTTCGACTATGCCGACTGTCCCGCCGCATCCGGCCTGGATCCCGCCGGCGGAATGGCTCGGCGGCGCCAGTGCCGAACGCTGGCCGATCCATCTGGTGACGCACCAGCCCGCCAGCCGACTGCACAGCCAGATGGACCCGGGGCCGGTATCGCGCGCCCAGAAGGTTGCCGGGCGCGAGCCCGTCCGCATCAATCCTGCCGACGCTGCCGCTCGCGGCATCGCCGACGGCGACATCGTCCGCGTGTTCAATGCCCGCGGCGCCTGCCTTGCCGGCGCGGTGCTGGACGCCGACGTCATGCCGGGGGTCGTGGTGATCGCGACCGGAGCCTGGTTCGATCCGTCCGTCCGCGGCAGGCGAGCCCGAGCGGCACGGCAATCCCAACGTGCTCACCCTCGACATCGGCACATCGCCGCTGGCGCAGGGCACGAGCGCGCTCACCGCGCTGGTCGAGATCGAGCGCTGGGACGCGCCGGCGCCGCAGGTGCGCGCCTTCGCTCCGCCGGTCCTCGCCGCCGCTGGCTAGCCGGCAAGGCGTGGTATGGTGAATGAGACGTGTTTTGCTGTCGTCCCCGCGCAAAGCGGGGACCCAGTAACCACCGAGCGGGCGATATGCGCATCGTCTTCCCAGTAAGGGTTCGGTGTGTACTGGATTCCGGCTCTCGCTCCCCTGGAAGGCCGGGGTCGCTCGACCGGAATGACACTGCGAAATATCGGAGACAGCAATGTCCAAAAAAATGCTCGCGGGCTCGTTCGTGGCGCTCATCACGCCGTTCAACAAGGATGGCTCGGTGGATTTCGCCGCGTTTCGCACGCTGTTGCAATTCCAGGAGGATCACGGCACGTCCGCGGTGCTGATCATGGGCTCGACCGGCGAGACCTCGATGCTCTCGCCGGAGGAAAAGAAGACCATCATCGTCGAGACCGCCAAGATGAAGACGCCGCGCCTGCCGATCTTCTTCGGCTGCACCGGCAACAACACCCAGGCGACCATCGACACTGTCCGCTTCGCCAAGGACAACGGCGCCGACGGCGCGATACTGGCAGCTCCCGCCTATATCTGCGCGCCGGAAAGCGACATCGAGCGCTTCTTTCTCGACGTTGCCGATGCCACCGACCTGCCGCTCGGCATCTACAACAACCCGCCGCGCGTGAAGAGTGACCTGCATTGGGATCACCTGCTGCGAATCTTCAGGCATCCGAACTACGTCGTGCACAAGGAATCCACCGCGCGCGTCGGACAGGTGGCCCAGGTTCTCGCCGGCAAGCCCGGCGTATCGGTGATGTGCTGCGACAGCCCCAATCTCGGGCTGGTGGTGCCGACCATGAGCCTCGGCGGCCATGGCACCGCCAACATGACCGGCAACATTGCGCCGGCCGAAATGGCGACGATCTCGACGCCTTGGACGAGCTATGCCGAGGCGCAGAATTTCAAGACCACCTACCTCACGCTCCTGCCGCTTCTGCATTTCACCTATTCCGCGATCAATCCGGTGGCGGTGAAATCCTTGATGAAGGCGCTCGGCCTGCCGGCGGGCGATCTGCGCAAGCCGCTGCGACCCCTCGATGGCGAAGCGCTCGCCAAGGGCCTGCGCGCAATCCAGGAGCTCGGGCTCGACAAGAAATACGGCTACAAGGTCGGTCCGGTCGCGGCGGTTGCGGCCTGAAGAGTGGACCTCGGACTTCGCGGACGACAGGCGCTGCTGAGCGGCGCGAGTCGCGGCCTCGGAAAGGCCTGTGCGCTCGCGCTCGCCCATGAAGGCGTCGACGTCACCATCGTGGCGCGCACGCGCGACGTGCTCGAAAACGCCGGCGCGGAGATCGCCGCTGCAACCGGCGTCGAGGTGCGCACGGTAGCCGGCGATATCACCACCAGCGCGGGACGCTCTGCCGCACTAGCGGCCTGTCCGCAGCCCGATATCCTGCTCAACAACGCCGACGGACCGGCGCCCGGCGATTTCCGCGACTGGTCACGCGATCAGTGGATCGCGGCACTCGACGCCATGATGCTGTCACCGATCGAGATGATGCGGCTCACCGTCGACGGCATGATGGCGCGCGGTTTCGGCCGCATCATCAACATCGTTTCCCGCAGCGTGAAGATACCGCAGGCCGAGCTCGGCCTTTCCAATGGCGCGCGCTCGGGGCTGGTCGGGTTCGTCGGCGGGCTCGCCCGCCAGACCATCGCCCGCAACGTCACCATCAACAATCTGCTGCCGGGAATCTTCGACAGCGATGCCCAGCGGGCACATATTCGCGGTATGCTGGATGCGACCGGCAAGAGCTTCGACGAGATTTGGCGCGCGCGCGCCGAGGCCAATCCGGCCAGACGCTACGGCCGTCCGCCGGAGCTCGGAGCCTACTGTGCGTTTCTCTGCTCGGAGCATGCCGGCTTCATCAGCGGTCAGAACCTGCTGATCGATGGGGGCAGCTATCCCGGGACATATTGAGCGTGCTGATGGAAAGGATCGTCCAATGAAAGTCGGAGCCATTGCGGCGTTCGCCGTCGCCTTGCTTGGACTGTTGCCGTCATCCGCGACGGCGCAGAGCTATCCTTCGCGTACCGTCACGGTCGTGGTGCCGTTCCCGGCCGGCGGGTCGGTCGACGGGGTCGCGCGCATCCTGGTGCAGAAGCTCAACGAGACAGTGGGCCAGCATTTCGTCGTCGAGAACCGGGCTGGCGGGGCGTCCGGAACGGTCGGCGCCAATGCAGTCGCAAAGGCGGCGCCCGACGGCTACACCTTGCTGCTGTCGGCCTCGGTCCATGTGATCAATCCGTTCCTGTACAAGAGCGTGCCTTACGACGTGGTGAATGACTTCACCCCGGTGACGCTGCTCGCGGACGGACCGCTGCTGGTCAGCACCACGCCGAGCGTGCCGGCGAGCAATCTCAAGGATCTGTTCGCGCTGGTGCGCAAGGACCCGCAGAAATACACCTTCGGAACGACCAGCATCGGCTCCGCCAGCCATCTCGCCATCGAGTTGCTCAAGCGCGATGCCGGTCTCGATACGCTGGTCGTGCCTTATAAAGGCACTGCGCCTGCGCTGACTGACCTGATGAGCGGGCAGATCCACCTGCTCGCCGATCCCATGCTGTCGTCGCTGCCGCTGGCGCAAGGCGGCAAGATCAAGGCGCTCGGCCTCACCAGCCGCAAGCGTGCGGTGGCGGCTCCCGACATTCCGACGGTCGAGGAGTCCGGTGGAATGAAGGGATTCGAATTCGTGTCCTGGTACGGATTGTGGGGACCCAGAAACCTGCCGGCCAACGTCTCCAGCAAGTTGCAGGCGGACGTGGCCAAGGTCCTGGCGCTGCCGGAAGTCAAGCAGCGCTTGAGCACGATCGGGTTCGACGCCATCGGCACCGGCGGCGAAGCGTTCGCAACGTATATTCGCGACGAGATGGCGAAGTACGAGAAGATCATCAAGGACGCCAGGATCAAGGTCGAGTGAAGGCGCCAGCGTCGCGCCATGCGGGTACTGGTGCTCGGCGCGGGCGTGATCGGTACGAGTTGCGCCTATTACCTCGCCAAGGCCGGCCACGAGGTCATCGTGGTCGACCGCCAGCCGGGGCCGGCATTGGAGACGAGCTTCGCCAATGCCGGCGGCATCTGTCCCGGCTTTGCCGGCCCCTGGGCGGCGCCCGGGATACCGCTCGAGGTCGTGCGCTGGCTGTTCACCCGGCATGCGCCGCTCGCTTTGCGGCCGACGCTCGATCTCGATCAATGGCGCTGGCTCGCGCGTTTCGTGCGCAACTGCAGCCCCGAGCGCTTTGCGCGCAACAAGGCGCACATGCAGCGCATCGCCCATTACAGCAAGGCATGCCTGCGGCACCTGCGAGAGGAGACCGGCATCGCCTTCGATCACGGCTTCGGGGGCGTGCTGCAAGTTTTCCGCAGCAATGAGGAGCTTGCCGGAGCGGAAAGATCGACCCGAGTATTGGAGGATTTCGGCATCGCGCATCGGCTCGTCGATGCCGGCGGCGTGATTGCAATCGAGCCGGCGCTGCACGGCTCGGCGGCCAAGCTGGCCGGCGGCCTGCATCTGCCCGATGATGAGACCGGCGACTGTCACAAGTTCACGTCAGCGCTGGCGCAGCTATTGGGGCAACGCGGGGTGATGTTCCGCTTCGGCACCAGCGTGCAACGTCTGCTGCACAACGGGAGCCGCATAAAGGGCATTGTCACCGACGCCGGCACGCTCAGCGCCGATGCCTATGTCGTTGCGCTCGGCAGCGCCGCAACGCGCGTGCTCCGCCCGCTCGGAATCGATCTGCCGATCTACCCCGTGAAGGGATACTCGTTCACGGTCGAGATCGGCGACAACGTGCCGGCGCCGCGATCCTGCGTGATGGATGAGCACTACAAGGTCATGATCACCCGGCTGGGGACGCGCGTGCGCGCCGCCGGCATCGCCGAGATCGGCGGTCATGATGTTTCGGTCCGCGCATCGGGGGCGGCAACGGTGCGCCAGAGCTTGCACGACCTTTTTCCCCAGGTCGCTGCGCCTGCGGATGCACGTCCGTGGGCGGGGCTGCGCCCGATGACGCCGGATGGACCGCCCTATCTTGGCGCCACCGGGATCGGAAATCTGTTCGTCAATGTCGGCCAGGGGTCGAACGGGTGGACGCAGGCCTGCGGCTGCGGCCGGGTCGTTTCCGACCTCGTCTCCGGCCGCGCGCCAGAGATCGATCTGGAAGGCTTCGGCGTCGATCGGTAGAGGCGTCAGCGGGCAAGTTGCAAGGCGCCCATGGAACAGCGCCTTCAGCTGCAGCAAAGAATTCCATCACGGCACATGGACATTTCGTGATACATGAACAATATATAGGTCACCTTGACAGCTGACCGACCCCGCAAGATGCCGGCGGTCTTCTACCGCACGCCAGCAGGCATTGAGGCGGTGCGGAATTGGCTACGCGGTCTGGACGAGGGGGATCGCAATGCTATCGGGCAGGATCTCATGCGGGTTCAGTACCGCTGGCCGATCGGGATGCCGCTGTGCCGGGCCATGGGAGACGGCCTTTGGGAAGTGCGAAGCGATCTCCCCAGCCAACGCGTCGCTCGCGTGCTGTTTAGCATCCACCAGGGCAGAATTCTGATCCTTCATGGGTTTATCAAAAAGACCCGGAAGACGCCGCAGGAGGACCTGGCGTTGGCCCGCAAACGTAAGCGTGAATTCAAAACTTAGGGAAATGGCTGTGAAAAAGAAAAAAGGCCGATCAACAGACGATCTGACGACTCTCGAGGCCGTCCTCAAAGAGGAAGGAAAGCTCGAAGAGTTCGAGGCCACCGCGATCAAGGAAGTACTGGCGTGGCAGATCGCCGAGGCGATGAAGGCACAGAAACTCTCGCGCAAGCGCCTTGCCGAGCGCATGAAGACCAGCCGGAGCCAGATCAGCCGCTTGCTTGATCCCAAGGATGGAAACGTGACCATAGCCACGCTCCAGCGTGCCGCCAAAATCGTCGGCCGTACGCTGCGCCTGGAGTTGGTCTGACAGCATGCGGGACCGCGACGCGATTGCAGCACGAGCGCGCCAGCGCCATCGGGCCGGGGACACGATCGCTATATGCTTCATCCCGTAGCATCCGCGATCAACTGGGCGCGCAGCACCTTGCCGTAGTGCGAGCGCGGCAGGCTCGCGACGAACCGCACCGCGCGCGGCTTCTTGTAGCTTGCGAGCCGCGCGCGGCAATGCTCCACCAGCTCGTGCTCGCGTGACCGGCATCCCGGGCCTTCTCCACCACGAACGCGGTCACCGCCTCGCCCCATTCGTCATCCGGCAGGCCGATCACCGCCACTTCGGCGACTGCCGGATGCAGCGCCATGCACGTCCTCGACTTCCTTCGGGACGATGGTGCTGCTGCCGGACCGGATGACCTCCTTGAGCCGGCCGACGATCGTGAGATTGCCGGCATCGTCGAGACTCGCCGATGTCGCCGGTATGCAGCCAGCCGTCGCGCAGCGCGGCGCGAGTGGCTTCGTCGTCCTGCCAGTAGCCGGCCATGACGTTGCCGCCCTGGATCAACACCTCGCCCGATCGCCCGCTTGCAGTTTGCTCGTCCATGCCGGCAATGCGCACCTCGGTATTCCGGCAGCACGCGTCCGACGCAACCGATCAGCCGCGTGCGGTCTCCAGCTTCCGCTCGGAGGCTGCGCGGCGGCAGATAGCAGGTGACCGGCGCTTCCGTCAGGCCATAGAGCACGCCGATCTTGGGCCCGAGCGTCTCCAGCGCGCGCTCGAACATATGGGGCGGGATGCGCGAGCCGCCGACATGGATGGCTTGCAGCCGATCGAGCCGCGCGTCGCTGCGGCGGCAAGTGATCGAGGCAGCGCACCAGCTGCGTCGGCACCAGTGACGTCCGCGTCGCTCCGCTTCGTTGCACCAGCGTGGCGAGCTCGCCGGGTTCGAACCTGGCCAGGACCACTGTCGCTCCGGCGAACAGGTGCGACATCAGGATCACCTGCGCGATCGGCCATAGCGGCCGCACATTGAGAAAAACGTCGTCGCTCGCCGATCTCGAAGCCGTAAATCGTGTTGCGCGCGACCGTCGACGAGGTTTCGATGCCGCAACATGGCGGCTTTGGGTGCGCCGGTGGTACCGCCGCTGAAATTCAGCGTGGCGAGATCATCGGCGTCGCCGTCGGGAAGCGCGCGGTCGGATGCGCGCTCCAGCAATGCTTCGTAAGTCAAGACCGTCGCCGCCGCCGATGATGATGACGATGGCGCAAGTCTCGCCACCTCGCCAGCAAGCCCGGCGACCTTGTGCTCGAATGAAACGTGGGTGACGAGCGCGCTCGCGCCGGCGTAGCGCAGCAGGGCCGCGAGCTCCGCCCGCGCCGAGCCGCGGGTCGAGCGGAACCCGCACCAGGCCGGCCGACATGACGCCGTAATCGGCTTCGAGATATTCGCGGATATCGGGGATGAGCAGCGCGACCCGATCGCCCGCGCGCAGCCCGAGGCCGCGCAGCGCATTTCCGATCCGGGCGATGCGGGATTGCAATTGCCGGTACGACCATGCCCGTCCCGCCTGGTCGATGATCGCAGTACGATCGCAATGGCGCAGCGCGAGGTCGCGCCATCTGGCGCCGATATGCAGCCTCACCACCCCCGCAGGACGACGCGGCCGGAAACGGCGCGACGCTCCATCAGCGCGTGGCCTTCCGAGGCCTTGGGAAACGGCAGGACTTTGCCGATGAACGGCTTGACCGCCTTGGTGGCGAGCAGATGCAACGCCACATGCACGTCGTTGAAGGTGGCATTTCCGGAACCGGCGATCCGGATGCGGCGCATGATGACGAGCCCGGGATCGATCTCCACCGGCCGCGCGCCGATATTGCCGAGCACGACCACCGTTGCATGCTGTGCCGCCGAGCGCAGGCTTTCGCCGAAGGTTCCGGTGACGACGTTCTCGAGCACTACGTCGACCCCCTGCTTCGCCGTCAATCGCCACACCTCGCCGCTGAATTTCAGCCCGGGGCTGACGATGACCTCGTCGGCGCCGGCCTCGCGCAAGATCTCGGCTTTGTCCCCGGAGCTGGTGACCGCGAGCACGCGCGCCTGCACGCTCTTTGCAACCTGGATCTGATGCAGCCCGAGACCGCCTCCCGCGCCTGTGATCAGGACGGCTTGCCCCGGCGCGAGACGAGCCACCCCGAGTGCCGCGCGCACGCTGGTGCCGATCGGACAGACCGCAAGCGCGGCTGCGGTCATCTCGACCGCATCGGGAATGCGAATCGCGTTGCGCGAAGGCACGCAGGCAAACTCGGCATAGCCTCCCCCGCCCTGCTCGCCCAGCACGCGACTGTTGCGACAGAGGTCTTGGCGGCCGCTCAGGCAATGCAGGCAGGCGCCGCAGAACAGCCGCTGATAAATCACCACCCGCTCGCCCAGACGCTCCGGCTGCACCTTCGTCCCGAGCGCGACGATCTCGCCGGCGATCTCGTGACCGAGTATCCGGCCCGGCTTTCCGCCCGGAATTTTGCCGCCGCGCGAGAGAACGTCGTGATGGCAGATGCCCGCGGCATCAATGCGAACGAGGACATCATCCGCGCCCGGTTCGGGACGATCGACTTGCGTGGGCTGCAGCATTTCCGGACCGCCGAAGTCGCGGAACGTCACGGCCCTCATGAGCGCCATTCCGTCCGGCGGCCGGCAAAGCCCGCAGCGCCTTCCTTGTAGTCGTCATGGGTCTCGACCAGGCCACGCATCTCCTCGATCTCGGCTCGCTCCGGACCCGAAACCCGGCGTGAAAACATCGCCAGGCGTTTGGTCGCCTGCACGGCAGCGGGCGAATGGCCGGCAATGGTTTCCGCCCATTGCTCCGCTTGCGCCGCAACATCGTCGACGACCGCGTTGACGAGGCCCCATCGCCAGGCGTCGTCCGCGCTGATGTTGCGCGCCAGCAGCAGCATTTCGAGCGCAAGCGCGCTGGGGATGACGGAAGGCAGGCGAAGCGCGCTCGCCGCCGAGATCATTCCGTGCCGCACCTCCGGATAGCCGAGCACGGTGTTGCGCGCCGCGACGCGCAGATCGCAATGAAGCGCGAGCGTCATGCCCATGCCGATGCAATAGCCATGCAGCGCCGCGATGACAGGCTTGACCAGCGGCACGCCGACGCCGGGGATGGCCCGCAACAACGTCTCGGTCGGAACCATGCGCCCGGTCCGGTCGATCTCCTTGATGTCGGAGCCCGCACAGAAAGCCTTCTCGCCGGCACCGGTGAGGACGGCGACGCGAACCGAAGCATCGTCGGATATTTCCTGCCAGATCGCGGCGAGCCGTTCCTTGGCCGGCACATCGAGCGCATTGAGCGCTTGCGGGCGGTTGAGCGTGACGACCGCCACCCCGTTTGGTCGCTTTTCCAGAACAACCGACATCTCGTCACCTCGGGCCGTTTGATCAGCCCATGCAGGATGGGTTGGGCGCAAGCGAAACCCATCGCGATTGAGCGGGCTTCGCCGGAGGTGATGGGTTTCGCTTGCGCTCAACCCATCCTACACATTCCACGACAATTCCACGGGTTGATTTTTGCAGCCGTTCGGCGTTTCCATCACGATCGCAGCAGCGGGGGCAAAGGCGTGACGGAAACTCGATGCATCGGCACCTCGATCGCGCGGATCGAGGACCGCCCGCTGCTCACCGGCAATGGCCGCTTCGTCGCCGACCTGCGCTTTCCCGGCATGCTCGAAGCGGCATTCGTGCGCAGCCCGCACGCCCATGCCGCGATCCGCGGCATCGATAGCACTGAGCGCGCGCCGTCGCGCCGGCGTCCATGCGGTGCTCACGCTCGCCGATCTTGCACCGCTCCTGGCGCAGGAACGCCTCCCGCTGCAGTTTCGCACTGCGCAGCTGCCGCCCGACATCACGCCGCTCGTTCTCGCCAAGGACGAGGTCGCTTTCGTCGGCGAGGCGGTGGCGGTGGTGATCGCGGAGAGCCGCTACGTCGCCGAGGACGCCGCCGCGCTGGTCGCGGTCGACTACGAGCCGCTGCCGGCGGTGTCGGACTGCCGGCAGGCGCTCGCGCCCGGAGCGCCACGCGCCCATCGCGGCCGAGCGAGCAATCTCCTGCTCGAGTTCCGGCAGTCCTATGGCGATGTCGCGGACGCGTTCGCGCGCGCCGCCCATCGCGTCGCGTGTCGATCTCAAGCAGCATCGCGGCGGCGCCCACTCGATCGAGGGCCGCGGCGCGCTCGCCGCCTACGACGCCAACGAGGACCGGCTCACGCTGTGGTCGTCGACCCAGCTGGCGCACGAGGTGCGCGCGTTCCTGATGCTGCTGCTCGGACTCGACGAGAACCAAATCCGCGTGGTGGCGCCGGATGTCGGCGGCGGCTTCGGCGCCAAGTTCGTGATGTATCCGGAGGAGGTGACGCTTGCCGCCGCCTGCCTGCTGCTGCGGCGGCCGATCAAATGGATCGAGGACCGCCGCGAGCATTTTCTCGCCGCCGTCCAGGAGCGCGACCAGTATTGGGACCTCGAGGTCGCCTTCGACGATGACGGCACGCCTGCTCGGCGTGCGCGGCAGCATGATCCACGACCAGGGCGCCTATACGCCGCAAGGCATCAACCTTCCCTACAACGCCTCGACCGCGCTGCCCGGGCCCTACATGCTGCCGGCCTATCGAACTCGACGTGCCGCATCGTGGAGACCAACAAGGTCGCCACCATGCCGGTGCGCGGCGCCGGCTATCCGGAAGGCGCGTTCGCCATGGAACGCCTGCTCGACCGCATCGCCGATGCGGTCGGCCTCGACCGTGCGGAGGTGCGTCGCCGCAATCTCGTGCCGCCGGAAAAGATGCCCTATGTGACGCCGCTCAAGACCCGCGCCGGCTCGCCGGTCGACGCTCGACAGCGGCGACTTTCTCGCCTGCCAGCGCATCGCGCTCGAAGCGATCGACTATGCCGGTTTCGCCGCAACGCCAGCGCCGAGCGCTGGCGCAGGGGCGCCATCTCGGCATCGGCATCGGCAACGGCGTGAAGGGAACCGGGCGCGGCCCGTTCGAATCCGGCATCGTGCGCATCGGCCGCTCGGGACGCATCTCGGTCTACACCGGCGCCATGCCGATGGGGCAAGGGATCAGGACCGCGCTGGCGCAAATCTGCGCCGAGCAGTTCGGCGTGCGCGCCGGACCATGTCACCGTCGTGGCCGGCGACACCGCCGTCATCCCCTATGGCCAGGGCGGCTTCGCCAGCCGGCAGACGGTGACCGCCGGCTCGGCGGTCCATCTGGCAGCCGTCGCGGTGCGCGAGAAGGCGCTCAGGGTCGCCGCCCACCTGCTGGAAGCAAGCGTCGGTGACCTCGAATTGCGCGACGGACGGATCGAGATCGCCGGCGCGCCGGGCAGCGGCCTTGCGCTGCGCGAAGTCGCGGAAGCCGTGTCGGGCGTGCCGGGCTATGCCATGCCCGGCAAGTTCGAGCCGGGGCTCGAAAGCATGCAGAGCTTCCTGCCGGACGCGCTCACCTATGGCGGCGGCTGCCATGCGGTCGAGGTCGAGGTCGATATCGAGACCTGCGGCGTGCGCATCCTGCGCTATGTCGTGGTCAACGACAGCGGCCGGATCATCAATCCCGATGATCGTCGAAGGCCAGATCGTCGGCGGCGCCGCGCACGGGATCGGCAACGCGCTGTTCGAGTGGATGGGCTACGACGATGAGGCCCAGCCGATCACCACCACCTTCGCCGACTATCGTCATGCCGGCCGCGACCGAGGTGCCGCAGGATCGAGGTCGAGCTCGTCGAGTTCCCCTCCCCGCTCAATCCGCTCGGCGTCAAGGGCGTCGGCGAATCCGGCTGCGTGCCGGCGGCCGGCAGCGATCATCTCCGCGGTCGAGAATGCGCTCGCGCCGTTCGGCGTGCGGATCGAGGAATATCCGATGACGCCGGCGCGGCTGTTTGCATTGCTCAAGCGCAAATCAGACTAACGGCCGACCCGCACTCGTGTCCCGGCCAAGCGCGCGGCTTCGCGCGCGCAGAGCCGGGACCCAGTGGCCACACGACGTGCGCGGCATGCTGAACAAAGCCAGATTGCGCTTCGCGAGTTTTGCCGCTGGGTCCCGCTCGGGCAAGTGCCCTCGTTCCACTCGCCCAGGACAAGATCGCACCGCCCAGACTTTACGCGGGCACGCAAAACACGGGTCGGGGCTCAAAACCGTTCGCGCTCGAGCTGCCGCCAGCGCGACATCCGCCGCTCCAGCCACATCACGAGCTCGGTCAACACGACGCCGACCAGCGCAATGACGATGATCGGCACGAACAGCTTCGCGGTCGCGAACACGTTGGCGTATTCCACGATCATGCCGCCGAGACCGCTGATGGCGGTGAAGAACTCGGCGACGATGATGCCGATGATCGCGAGCCCGACCGCCAGCCGCACCCCGGCCATGATGAACGGCACCGCCGCCGGCATGATGATCTTGGAGAAGATCTGCCATTCGGTCGCGCCGTAGGCGCGACCGATCTCCAGCATCGAGCCGCGCACGTCGCGGATGCCGGCATAGGTGTTGACCGTGATCGGAAAGATCGCGACCGAGACGAGGATGGTGACCTTGCCGACGAATTCGAGGCCCGCCCACAGGATGATCAGCGGCACCAGCGCGATGCGCGGAATGGCATAGAGCGCATTGATGAAGGGGTCGAGAATGTATTCCATCGTGCGCCACTGCGCGATGAGAATGCCGAGCAGGATGCCCACGACGACGGTGAGCACCATGCCGACCGAGAACGGCCATAAGGTCTGGATCAATGCCTTGCGCAGGGCGCCGCTCTGAATGAGCTGCCACGGCGGCGTCGAAGATCGCGCTCGGCGGCGCCATGAAGATCGGATCCATCCGGCGGCCGTAATATTCCCAGATCACGAAGAAGATCGCGACCGATGCCGTGCGGATGGCATTCGGGCTGAGCAGGACCTCGCGCACGCGGTGCGCCAAGGTGGGTTGCACCGCCGGGACCGACTTGCGCGGCGGCGGCGATTCGGATTGCGCTCATGTCTCGCTCCTCAGCATGTCCCGGAGCTCGCCACGATACTTGCCGAACTCGGGATGGGTGCGCACGTCGCCGCTCGAGGCGCTCGCCGGCAAGCGGCGAATTCGACGATGGCGCGGATGCGGCCCGGCGCGGTGTTGAAGACGAAGATCCGGTCGGAAAGGAGGAGCGCTTCGTCGATGCTGTGGGTGACGAAGACCACCGTAGCTCCGGTGCGCGACCAGATCTCGAGGAAGTCCTCCTGCAGCTGCTCGCGGGTCTGGGCATCGAGCGCGCCGAACGGCTCGTCCATGAAGATGAGAATGGGCTTGCGCATCAACGCGCGGGCGATGCCGACGCGCTGCTGCATGCCGCCCGAAAGCTCATGCGGATAATGCTCGGCAAAGGCGCCGAGCCCCACGAGATCGATGAAATGATCGGCGAGCTCGCGGCGCTCGGCGGCGCCCACGCCGTCGATCTCGAGCGGAAACTCGACATTGCCGAGCACGGTCCGCCACGGCAGCAGGCCGAAATTCTGGAATACCATGCACGCATCCTTGCGCGGCCCGGTCACCGGCGTGCCTTCGATGGTGATGCTGCCTTCGTCGGCGGCGATAAGGCCCGCGGTCAATCGCAGCAGGGTGGTCTTGCCGCAGCCGCTCGGGCCAAGCAGCGTGACCAGCTCGCCCTTGCGCACGGCTGGCATTGATGCGGTCGAGCGCCACCATCAATTCCGGGCGATCCTTCTGACCCGGGCCGGACCCGGACGGGAAAGAACTTGCTGACGTTCACATAGACGACCATGCCGTCCGGCTGCCGCCGGCGCCACCCCGATCGTGCCTGCCATTGGCGCTCGTTCTTCCGGTAAGTGCCGAGCTTCTTGCATGGCAGCATCGACGAAGCGCGGATCGAGCACATCCTTGGCCGGCGCCGCCACCGGCAGATTGCCGAGCTTCATGTTGAGCTCGGCGGTGAACTCCTCGATCGCCGGATCGAGGCCGCCATCGACGCCCCAGAGGTTCTCGCTGTTGAGATCGCGCACCACCGCCTTGAGAAATGCAAGGTCGAGGTCGGGCAGCCGCTCGTGCAGGATGGCGGCCGCCTCGTCCGGATTCTCCATGACTGTGGCGCGAGCCGCGAATGCCGATGTCGGTCATGGTCTGAAACGCCGCGGCGAGCTCCGGTTTGTTGATCGCGTCGGCGCGGACCACGTTCCAGACATAACCGAGCCCGGGAAATTCCTTGGACAGCTTGGTCAGGATCGTGACCTTGCCGTCCTGCACCCCCTTGAGCGCGGTGACGGTGTTGACCAGCGTGGCGTCGGCGCGGCCGCCGATCACCGCCTGCAGACGGGCGGCATGGCCGCCGACCTGGACGAAGCGCGCGGTCGCCTCGTCGATGCCGTGCTTGCGCATGACCAGCCGCGGCAGCTGATCCGGCAGCCCGCCGGGTCCCGACGAGGCGAAGATCTTGCCCGCGAGATCGGCGAGCTTGTCGCCCTTCCCTTCGCCAGCACGAGACTGTAATCGCCGATCGGCTGCCAGGAATGAATGGCACGAATGCTCGCGCCGGCATGGATCGAGGCCAGCACGTTGAGCGTTCCGATCAGCCCGATATCGGCGTTGCCGGACAGCAGCACGCGCATGGCATTGGCGTCACCGGTGACATGCACGTCCTCGACGTCGAGCCCGCTCATCCAGCCCTTTTTCTGCGCCACCAGATAAGGCAGCGAAAAGGTCGTGACCGGCCCCGGGAACACCATCTTGAGCTTGGCGGCGCGCGCGGCGGACACGTCGACGAGCGCCACAGTGGCGGCAAAGCAACAACCCGTCACCAATGCGGGCAACCGAAGTACAATGTCGGGCATGACACTCCCTCGTGACAGCAAAGATCGGAAACGATCTGGAAAATGAGCCTCCCAACAGGATGATGCAAACGGTTTTCTGTACAGCGACCGTCCGCGCAACTGTGCACGTCTATTCACGCAGCAACTCGCGGCGCACGAAATCGCGGAACGTGGCGGCAGCCGGTGATCCGGATCGGTTTGCCGGGCATATAATTCCTCCCGGTATCGACCTTCGCGCCCGTGCGGGCGCGGGCTAATCTCCACCGGGACATTCGCGAAGACGAGAGCCCGCGGTCACCGGACCAGCGGCTTTCCAGAAAGGAATGCAGGGCGATGCTTGCGCGCAGATTATGGTTGGCAGGCTTCGCGATGCTCGTCGCAGGCGCGACACGCCGTTCATGCCTGCGCAATCAACGATATTGATCGCGGGCGGCGGACCGGTCGGCGTCGTCACGGCGCTCGCGCTGGCGCGCCAGGGCATCCCGGTGCACGTGTTCGAGGCCGACGGCGCGCGTCAATGACAGTCCGCGCGCCGCCACCACCCATGCCGCGACCTTGGAGATGCTGGCCGAGCTTGGGCTAGTCGACGACGTGATCGCTCGCGGCCTGATCGAGCCGAAGTTCCGCATCTGGGACCGGGCGAGCCGCGAGGTGATCGTCGAGTTCGATTTCGGCGTCCTGCGCAACGACACCCGCTTTCCCTATGTCGTCCAGTGCGAGCAGCACAAGCTCGCCAACCTGGCGATCGAGCGCCTGCGCGCGTTTGCCGCACGCGAACGTGGATTTCTCCGCGCGAGTTTCTGCGCTGCAACAGTTCGAGGACCGCGTCGAAGTCGCGGTCGAAGGCGCAGCCGGTTCCCGCAGGATCAGCGGCTCATATCTCATCGGCGCCGACGGCGGGCGCTCCACCGTGCGCAAGGCGCTCGGCATCGCGTTCGAAGGCTATACGCATCCCGAGCGGTTTCTGGTGCTGACGACGCCGTTTTCATTCGACGCCCAATACGCGCAGTGCTCGCGCAACTATTTCTCCGATCCCGACGAATGGTGCGCGCTGTTCAAGGTCACCGGCGACGACGGCAGCGGGCTTTGGCGAGCGCTGTTTCCCACCCGCCTCGAGGAAAGCGACGAGCAGGCGCTCGACGAGGTGGCGGTGCAGCGCCGACTGCAGAAATTCTTCCCCAAGGAGGGCTCATATCCGGTCGTGCACCGCAACCTCTATAGCGTGCACCAGCGGGTCGCGGCTTCATTCGGCAGCGGCCGCGTCTTTCTCGCCGGCGATTCCGCGCATGTGAACAATCCGCTCGGCGGGCTCGGCCTCAATTTCGGCATCCACGACGCCGTCGAGTTGTCACACCTGCTTGGCCGCGTGCTGCGCGGCGAGGCAGCCGCCGCACGTGCTCGACCAGTACGACCGTTTCCGCCGGCCGTTGAACGTTGAATACGTGCAGCAGCAGACGATCGCGAACAAGAAGCGGCTGGAGGAGAAGGATCCGGCCGCGCGCGCCAGAAGCAACGAGGCGCTGCGCAAGACGGCGGCCGATCCCGCCGCGCACCGCGCCTATCTGCTGCGCGCCTCCTTGATCGAGAGCGTGCGCAAGCGGGTGGCGGCGGGTAGCGAGCAGCATTAGCGCGCGCCCATGGCATTGGGCTGGTCGTCGTTCATTTCGCCGCCCTGTTGGGCCGTATCGGTCAATCCCGGATGACGCATTGACGGGTTCCACCACCAAAAAACCACCAAAACAAACTGCTTGCGTTGACCTCGCTCTTCGATTATTCTGTTTGTTTTTTCGCGGTGCAAGATTGAGGCCTCGATCGTCGAGTCATGATGGTGAAATAAGTGTGTGGCATTAGAGAGATATGGCAATGAATTCGCGTGTCATCGGTATTGCAAACGGGTCGCCTGTCGAAGCCTTCCTTGGGCGGCCCTATTTGGCGTGGGGCGCCGCCACCGCGGCCGAGCGCGGGCCCGTGATCGCGACCCTGAGCAATCTCCACCACCGCAACGCGGTTGGGACACACGCCGGCGGTTATTCGGTTTATCGGGCCCTGGCAGTCACGGCGAGAACGCTGGCAGCCGATCACGTCGCCGATCTGACCGACACCGCGCCGGTCGAACGCATCGGCCCAAACCCGCAATGGTGCGACGCCAGCAAGATCGTATCGCTGGATCCCTGGGGCCATCTCGTCGGCGAGGCCTTCCGCGACCACCTCGCGCGCGGCTACGACATCCGGCCGACCATCGCCGTCACCCGCGCCCATATCGACATGCCCGAAATCCGCGAGGCGCTTGCCGCACGGCGCATTCGTGCCGACGGAGACATCGTGTCCGGGCGCGGCAGCGTGCGGGTGATGAAGGCGGCGATCGATCCGGTCTGGTATCTGCCGGGGATCGCAGAACGTTTCGGCCTCGACGAAGCCGACCTGCGGCGCGGCCTGCACGAGCAGACCGGCGGCATGTATCCCGAGCTCGTGAGCCGCCCCGATCTCAAGGTGTTTCTGCCCCCGATCGGCGGCTCGACCATCTACTGCTTCGGAGATCCGGCCACGCTCGGCGACGGCATCACTCCCCTCGCCTGCCGCGTTCACGATGAATGTAACGGCTCCGACGTGTTCGGGTCCGATATCTGCACCTGCCGGCCATATCTGGCCCATGGCATCGAGATCGCCATCCAGATGGCGCAGGCGGGCGGCGTCGGTCTCGTCGTCTATAATCGCAAGGAAGGTCGCGCGCTCGGCGAGGTCACCAAGTTCCTGGTCTATAACGCGCGCAAGCGTCAGAAAGGCGGCGACCGGCCGGACGCCTATTTCAAGCGTACGGAATGCATTGCCGGCGTCCAGGACATGCGCTTCCAGGAGCTCATGCCCGACGTCCTGCATTGGCTCGGGATCACCCGCATCCATCGATTTGCTTCCATGAGCGACATGAAGTGCGATGCGCTGCTGCGCCAAGGCATCGCCATCGACGAGCGCGTCGCACTGCCCGATGAGATGATCCCTCCCGATGCACGCGTGGAGATCGAGGCGAAGATCGCCGCCGGCTATTTCGCCGGCGACCGCCTGCGCGGCGATTCGAAGGCGACGGTCGGGCGCGGCCTCGACGAGTGACGCGGGTGGCGGTCGCGGGGCCGAGGCATGCTCCGTCAGCGTCCGGCATCCGCAAGCGGACCGGCCTCCGAGCTAATGGCGCTGCGCGATGTCGCGACCGTGCGCGAACGATGCCGCATCGTGCACGACTGGGTTGCGCAAGGCCGCTCACCGCATTTACGCTCGATCGCAACCGCCTCGATGCGGTGACCGGCTATGTCGCCGGCGTCACCCGTGCGAACTATCCCGACCTTCGAATTCCCTGCCACAGCCGCTGGCGCCACTTTTCGGTCGGCGGCGTCGACCGCTGGCAAGAGCTTGCGGGACGATCGATGCCGATGCGACCGAGCGGGCGCGAATGGCGGTCGACCTGGCGACGGTGAGCGTGCTGCTCGATGCCGGCGCGGGCGACGCTTGGCGCTATCGCGAGCCGCAAACTGGCGTCATCCATGCGCGCTCGGAAGGCCTTGCCGTCGCCAGCATCCGCATGTTCGCCGCGGGCGGCTTTTCCTCCGACCCGGGCCAGCCATTGCGCGTCGACCACATTGCACTCGAGAACCTCGATGCGGCGGCGCTGGCGCGCCACTTCCAGGCCGACGCCGGAAATCCTCTGGTCGGGCTGGAGCAGCGCAGCGCGCTGCTGCGCGCTTTGGGCTCCGCGCTGTCCGATCGACCGGATCTGTTCGGAGCAGCGCCCGCCCGTCCCGGCAATCTGGTGGATCACCTGCGATCCGCCGCCGGCAACGGACGCATCGGCGCTTCGGTCGTGCTGTCCAGCCTGCTCGACGGCCTTTCCTCGATCTGGCCCTCCGGGCTGACGCGCAACGGCTTTCCCATTGGCGATGCCGGTTGTCATCCCGCCGTCGTCACCGGTGATGCGAGCGAAGGGATCGTGCCGTTCCACAAGCTTTCGCAGTGGCTGACCTATTCGCTGATCGAGCCGCTCGAAACGGCCGGGCTCACCGTGGAGCGGCTCGACCAGCTCACCGCGCTTCCGGAATATCGCAACGGCGGTCTTCTCATCGATCTCGGCGTCATCGCCCGCCGCGAGCCGCTCGATCCGAAACTGCGCCACGAAGTATCCTCGGAGCTCGTGGTCGAGTGGCGCGCGCTAACCGTGACGCTGTTGGATGCCTTGCTCGAACTGGTCCGCAAGGAGCTTGGGCTCGACGCCGCCTTCGCCATGCCGCACCTGCTGCAAGGCGGAACGTGGAGCGCGGGACGCGAGATCGCCCGTGCCTTGCGCCCGCCGGAAGGACCGCCGCCGTTATTGATTGCAGCCGACGGCACGGTGTTCTGAGAACGCTCGTACTGGGGCGTGGGGCACCAGCCAGCGGTTGCCCGCGCACGACGGCCCGCATAAGCTCGTCCCAAAGCAACAACACTCGTTTCCAGCGTCGGCATTGAGCCTCGGGGGTAGCCAGCCGGTGATCGACAGGGCTTTCGACCTGATCGCTCGTGTCATCGAGGTGATGCTGGCGATCGCCTTTATCCTTGCTGTGCTGCTCAACTTCGCCAATGTGGTCGGGCGCTATCTGCTCGGCATCTCGCTCCTGGGCTCGGACGAGGTGCAGATCTTCATCATGGTCGGGATGACGTTCATCGGCGCCGCCGTGGTAACCCGGCGCAACCTGCACCTGCGGATGGACGTGCTGGTCCGCTTCCTGCCGGCGCCCGTCCAGTCGCTGCTGCGGATGACAGAGCTGCTGCTGCTGGCCGCGCTGGCCGGTTTCGTCATGACGCAGTCGTTCCTCTACGCGCAGCGCATGCTGTGGATCGGCCGCACCAGCGACATGGCCGGCGTGCCGATGTGGATTCCGCACGGCACGGTGGCGCTGGGATTCGCACTGGTCCTCGTCGTCGTCATCCGGGCCCTGCTGCGCCCGGCACGGCAAGAGCCGGCGGCCGGATATGCCCTTCGAGGCGAAGCAATGACGTTTGCACTGGCCGTCGTGCCGATCGTGCTGCTGCTGCTCGGCTTCCCGATCTTCATGGTCCTGCTCACCGGCGTGACGGTCGCGCTGTTGTTCTTCATGAATGTCCCGCTGGTCGTCCTGCATCAGACCCTGTTCGGTTCGGTCAATGCCTTTGCGCTGCTCGCGGTGCCGTTCTTCATCTATGCCGGCGAGCTGATGGGCCGCGGCAGCGTCGCCCAGCGTCTGGTCGATTTCGTGCAGGGCGGCGTCGGCTCGGTGCGCGGCAGCCTCGGCGTCACCACCGTCGGCACCTCGGCGATCTTCGGCGCGATTTCCGGCGCCAGCGCCGCAACCGTCGCGACCATCGGCCGGGTGATGGTGCCGGCGATGCGGCGCGCCGGCTATCCCGAGACCTTCACCGCAGGCCTCATCACCGCGGTCGGCGCGATCGACGTCATCATTCCGCCGAGCATTCCCATGATCGTGTACGGGGCTGCGGCGGAACAATCGGTGGCGCGCCTCTATGCCGCCGGCGTGATTCCGGGGCTGATGATCGCGGCCATGCTCGCGATCTATGTCGTCTGGCGCGCGAAGCGGGGGAATTTCGGGGCCGGCGAGCCGTTCGATCTCCGGCGCTTCCTGCGCGCCACCGGCCGCAGCCTGTGGGCGCTGGGGGCTCCGGTCATCATCCTCGGCGGCATCTACGGCGGGGTATTCTCGCCGACCGAGGCTGCTGCGGTGGCTTGCGTCTACGCCGCCTTCGTCACGGCGGTCGTGTTCCGCGAGCTGGGCTGGCGCGACATTCTCGAAGCCGCCGCCTCGACCGTGCTGTTCACCGGCCAAATCCTCATCATCATCGCCTGCGCGGGCGTGTTCGCGTGGCTCCTCACCGTGAATCAGGTCCCGGCAGCAATGACCGCATGGCTGCAGTCGTTCGACATATCGACCTGGATGCTGCTGCTCGCCATCAACGTGCTGCTGCTGCTGGTGGGATGCTTTCTCGATCCGCTTTCGGCGATCCTGCTGCTCAGCCCGCTGCTGGTGCCGATCGTGAAAGCCGCCGGCGTCGACCCGATCCATTTCGGCATCGTCGTGACCGTCAACCTGGCGATCGGCCTGTTCCACCCGCCGTTCGGCATCAACATCTTCGTCGCGCAGTCCGTGCTCGGTCTCAAGCTGGAGACGATCTATCGCGGCATCATTCCGTTCGTGGTAATCTATCTCATTGCCCTGGCGCTGATCACCTTCATACCGGAGCTGTCTCTGGTCGGAGTCCGGTACCTGCTCGCCAGGGGCTGAGCGTGCGAATGACCGAGATATCAGGGAGAGCTCATCACATGCATGCGATGATCCGGCGTGGTTCCGCCGCTCTGGTTGCAATCGTGGCGGCAAGCGTGCTCGTCGTCACGTCCGCGAGCGCGCAGCAATTCACCATGAAGCTGTCGTCGCCGACGATCAACGACGTCGTGCATGAATATTACAAGACGCTCAAGGCGGGCGTCGAAGCGCGAGCCGGCGGCCGGATCAAGCTCGAGATTTATCCCACAAATCAGCTCGGGCAGCTTCCGGCGGTGGTGGAAGGCGTGGCGCTCGGCACCATCGAAGCCGGCAGTGCCGCCAATGGCTTTTGGGTCAGCCTGGAGCCGCGCTTCGGCATTCTCGATGCGCCGGGATTGTTCGACGACGTCCTGCACGGCTACCGCATGCTCAACGATCCCTCCATCCGCAGCCGGCTGGCGACGTTCGGCGCCGACAAGGGCGTGGAGATTCTCACTCCCGGCATCTACAGCCCATTGATGCTGCTGACCCACAAGGGGGTGCGCTCGGTCGCCGATTTCCAGGGGCAGAAAATCCGCACCCAGGGCGGCGCGCCGATCCAGGTCGAGCCGCTGAAGAAGGTCGGGGTGTTGCCGGTGTCGCTGCCGCTCGGCGAGGCGCTGCCCGCCATGCAGAACCGCACGATCGATGGGATGGTCGCCGCGGCGGCGCCGTTCGTCGCCTTCAAGTATTACGACATCGCCAAGCCGATGACCTATCTTCCAGCCACCATCTTTGCCGCGCCCGTGCTTGCAAACCGCCGCTTCCTCAAGTCGCTGGGACCGGAGCTCGAAGCGATCGTGCGCGAGGAATCCAGCAAGGCCGAGGTGCTGTTCTCGGATTGGAACATCGCCGACATCAAGCGCGCCGAGGAAGTCTGGCGCAAGAACGGCGGCGAGATCGTCACGTTGCCGCCGGCCGAGGCCAAGCGCTATATCGACCTCGTCACGCCGGTCGCCACCTCGCTCCTGTCTGCCAATGCAAGGGTCAAGGAGGATTACGAGGCATTGCTCGCGGCGGCGAAGAAGTACCGTCAATGATGCAATGCCGGGAAAAAACGGCGCCGTCGACCCGAGGCGGCCTCGCGGTTTGTCGTGCATTGCGGCGGTTACGGCGACAACGCGCCACAATTTCTCCTTGCTGTTTCTCCTTGCTGTGGCCGAGTCGCTACAACCATCGATGTGATTCGATGGTATAGTGCATCATCTCTGGACAACTCGGGGGACTGCTGTAACAAGATGTTCGTTGTAGGAGGCGTTTAACCAAAGGCTCGAGCGCAGGTCGTACATCGGCTCGCACACCTGCCGCTGACCGAGAGAACAAGCCGAACAGTTGAGAGCGTGGAGTTCCCCGTGTTTATTGTGGAGGAAGGCCATGCAACCAGTTCGCTTGCTGTTCTATGCAATTATCCTCGTTGGCGCGCCGCAGCCCTTTGCGCAATACGCCGTCGGCTCAAGACCACCACCACCATCCCGCAGGTCTTGAAACCCAATTGCACGAGAAGTTCTACTCGACGTGGTATATGCCCGACGAGCCGACCAAATCGTGCTGCAACAAGGCCGACTGCTACCCGACGGAAGTGAAATTCCACGGCGGGCAGTGGTACGCACGCCGAAGAGAGGATGGAACGTTCATCCCCGTTCCCTGGAACAAGGTTGAGCGCAACCGGGACAATCCCGACGGCCGCAATCACGTCTGTGCGCCGCCGCCCACAGCCACGTCCTACCCGCCCAACACCGTGTTCTGCTTCTCGGTGGGCAGCGGCATCTAAGCGCCGTCGGCAGTATTTGTGCCGCTAGATCAGCCGGTTATGCACGGCCACGCTTCCCCAATTCTGTGCGGGGAAGCGCCGGGGAAGCAGACGAGTGACACGATGCGAATCGCACCTGCTTAGGGACGAAGCTCTCAAGAGCCCTGCTTCCGGAGGGCCGCGCGCGTTTCCACCGTGCGCATGAGATAACTTGCGACGATCAACATTTCTGCCAAATTCTTTGGGATCTTCGAGTTCGAGACTACGATGGCTGCGGGGATTTTTGAACCAGCCAACCGATCCGGCCATGAGAAATCGAATTGCCTCTTGCTCGGAGGGCGGCGCAGCTTCGTCTACGAGCGGTCCTGCACTTTTTTCATTGAACGCGTCCATGATCATCTGCCTGCCATGGTGCTCTGCTGTGTACCCTGCAGCCTCCCGGATTGCGACTTCCAGCTCACGGAAGGCTTCGAACACCGCAGCTTGGTGGTGCCCTGTATTGAAGATATCGATACACGCCTTTCGAATGCGGTCGTGTAGCAGGAAATCAGGCAAAATCCGTTCAAAGTCGCAGTCGCTCAATGTCGTCTCGGGTGAATTCCAGACCACGGCGAGACAGCATCAACGCATCCGAAGGCGGCATCGAGCCAAATCGCTGAACAAGCAATAGCTCACGACTCGCCCACTCAATTGCTTCCCAAACGGCGCTGGCAAATTTCTCGGTGGCTGCCTCCCCCTTATAGTGGCGAGCGAGATCGCCCGGAAAATTTGAAGGGGAGAAAAATTGCTTCGGCCGCACCTGCAAGTCCAACACGATCTCGGCCCCGAGATCATCTGGGCGAGAGGCTACGATGTCCTCAAATGTCGGAAAGCGCTCACGGACTGGCATGGTACAGTATAAGCTGCGTGCGGCACCGGCGCGAGGCACTACCGCCCCCACTCCTCCTCGGCCCTCCCGCTTCACCGCCACTGCAGACGCGACGACACGGGCGGACAGATGGTCTAGTCTCCGGGGTGGCAAGCTGGATGGAGGGAGCCCCATGAGGCGGCGCGAATTCATCACGCTGCTCGGCGGCACCGCGGCAGCGTGGCCGCTCGCGGCACGAGCACAACAGCAGGCGATGCCGGTGGTCGGGTTTCTCAGCTCGGATCGCCCGAGGCAGTACTCGCCACGTGGTTGGGCTTCGACAGGGCCTCGCTGACACTGGGTACACGGAAGGCCGCAACGTCGCGATCGAATTCCGCTGGGCGGAGGGTCAGTTTGAGCAATTGCGGGCAATGGCCGACGATCTAGTCCGCCGTCAGGTGGCTGTGATTGTCGCGGCGCAGCTTGCCGCCTAGCGGCGAAGTCTGCCACTTCGACGATTCCGATCGTTTTCGTCGCCGGTGTCGACCCGGTGAAGCTCGGCCTGGTCGCCAGCCTCAACCGGCCGGGCGGCAACGTGACCGGCGTGAGCCTGATTAGGCCGAGCTCGACGGCAAAGCGGCTCGGAGTTCGTGCGCGAGCTGGTCCCCGAGCTGCGCGTGTCGCCTTACTCTGTGCAACCCGACTACGTCCGATGCGCGAAGCCAGATGCAGCGATGTGCAGGAGGCAGGCGCGCGCTCGGGCGTGAACTGCATTTCCTCGAACGCCGCAACGACCGTCGAGCTCGACGCCGCTTTGCGACCCTGGCGGAACAGCGCAGCGGACGCGCTGCTGGTCGGCCTCGATCCGTTCTTGCTTGGACCAGTCGCGAACAGATTGTGGCGCTGGCGGCGCGGCACGGGGTGCCCGCGATCTATCCAGTTCGCGAGTTCGCCGCGGCCGGCGGGCTGATGAGCTACGGGACGAGTCTGGCGGACGGCTATCGCCAAGTCGGCATCTATACCGGGAAGATTCTCAAGGGCGCCAAGCCCGCCGACCTTCCGGTCATGCAGCCGACCAAGTTCGAGCTGGTGATCAACCTCAAGACCGCCAAGGCGCTCGGCCTCGACGTTCCGCCGATGCTGCTCGCGCGCGCCGACGAGGTGATCGAGTGATCGGTGGCCGAATGACATGCAACCGCGCAGTCGTTCCCGCCGATCACCCTGCGCACCTCCGCGGACATGGTTGCCGGGACGCTGCTCGTGTTCTGCAAGTCGATCCAGTGTAATCACAGCGTCACCATGAACGCGGACTCGCTGCCCGACGAGATAGTGATCCGGTCCGCTCTGCCGGCGCATGGTCTGCACGCGGTGCGGCCTGTTCGGCGCCGACGTGCGGCCGGATTGGCGACCGCATACCAACAAGGTGCGTCCGAGATCGCAGCCGTCTGGTCGCTAGCAACCGCCGCAATTGCGCGGAAACAAGGCGATTTGCTCGCGAGCTCGATCCGGCATCTCGCTCCACATCTTGCTTCGGTGGCGGCACGGTCGGGTGGCGGCGCGAGTGCCATCGTGCTGAATGCAACCGCCAACACAGTCGGGAATTCGTCGAGAACCTCATTTTCGTTCCCTCGTTGGTTGGCCTCAACATAGAGGCATCGCGAACCTTAAGTCGGGGCAAACTCGGGGGCTGTGATGCCCATCACATTTGTGTGGTTCGCACCTCGATGAAAAGCTGATGGCAAAGACAAGACGGGGCTGGTCCGAGAAGCTGGCGCGGCCGATCGCGGTTAAGGGCGGCCCGACTGGC